>DATJWW010000021.1:0-25332 GCA_035500835.1 Solirubrobacterales bacterium
TATAGCGAGGTCAACTCACGCAGCGCATCCCAGGACCTCGATCCCGGACCTCGGAGGGTCAGAAGTGTGACGTCCCCCGGAACCCTCGTGACCCCTCACGTCCCGGGCGTCTCGTGGCGGCCACACCCTGCCGGGGTCGCCACGAGACGCCCGGGACGTAGGTCGGACGACCGCGGTCCACAAACCACCCCTCAGTTGAAGCGGCCCCCGGAGAGGTGCATCACGTCGCCGGTCAGATAGCTCGCCTCGTCCGAGAAGAGGTAGGAGACCGCGGCGGCGATGTCGGCGGGGGTCCCGACCCGGGGCACCGAGTTGGCGCGGGTCGCACCGGCGATCAGGTCGTCGGCCCGCGGGTGGCTGAGGATCATGTCGGTTTCGACCAGCCCCGGGGCGATCGCGTTGACGGTGATCGAGTGGCGGCCGAGCTCCTTCGCCATCGACCTGGTCAGCCCGACCACCCCCGCCTTGGCGGAGGAGTAGTTGGCCTGCCCGGCGTTGCCGAGGTAGGCACGGGAGCTGATGTTGACGATCCGCCCGAAGCCGGCGTCGATCATCGCCCGGGCGGCAGCCCGGGACATGTAGAAGGAGCCGAAGAGGCAGACCTCGACGACGCGGCGGAACTGCTCGTCGCTCATCTTCACCAGGGAGCCGTCGGCCAGCACACCGGCGTTGTTGACGAGCCCGGTGAGGCCGCCCTCGGTGGCGACGACCTCCTCGACGAGCGACTCGGCGGCGGCGGAGTCGGTGACGTCGAGCGCCACCCCGCGGGCGACGATCCCGTCGCCCGCCAACCGCTCTGCGGCCGCGCCCGCCCCCTCGCCGTCGAGGTCGGCGAGCACGACCGCCCAGCCGTCGCGTCCGAGCCGCGCGGCGATCGCGGCGCCGAGCCCGCGCGCCGCTCCGGTGACGATCGCTACCCGGCGATGAACCCGGCGGCCCTCCAGCCGATCATCATGCTCGGCACGTTGGTGTTCCCCGACGGGACGGTGGGCATGACCGAGGCGTCCGCGACCCGCAGGTTCTCGGCGCCGTGGACCTTGAGGTCGGCCCCGACCACGCAGTCGGGCCCGGGACCCATCCGGCAGGTGCCGGCCGGGTGCCAGTAGGTCGCCGCCGCCGACCGCACGTACTTCTCGATCTCGGCGGTGTCGTGAACACCCTCGCCGGGGAGCGCCTCGCGCTTGCGCCACTCGTCGAACGCCGCCGAGCCGCCGATCTCACGCGCGATGTTGACGGCCAGGACCAGCCGCCTGACGTCGTCCTCGTCCTGCAGGTAGGCCGGGTCGATGACCGGCGGATCGCCCGGGTCCGAGGACTTCAAGGACAGCTTGCCCCGGCTCTTGGGCTTGAGCAGGCCCGGATAGAAGGTGTAGCCGGTCTCGAATTCGTAGCCGCCGAAGTTCGGCGGGATGAACGGGAAGAGCTGGAACGGGATCTGGACGTTGTAGTGCTCGTCCCCGGGTTCGCTCTTGCAGTACGCGTTGGCCTCGACCCGCTGGAACTCGCTTGGCGGGTAGGCAACTTTGGTCTCGAACGGGACCGGCACGCCGATGTGGTCGTGCAGGTTGTTCCCGACCCCCGGCAGGTCGATCGCGACCTCGATCCCGAGCTTCCGCAGCTCGTCCGCGGGACCGATCCCGGAGAGCAGCAGGAGCTGCGGGGAGCCGATCGAGCCCGACGAGACGATCACCTCGCCACGGACCTCGATCGTGCCCTTCTTGCCACCCTGATCGATGCGGACCCCGGTCACGCGCTGCGTGCCGGGCTCGAAGATCAGCTGCTCCGCCGTGGTGTCGAGGAGCACCTCGAGATTGCCCGCCTCGACCTGGGGCTCGACGAAGATGACGGCCGAGCTCTGGCGCCGGCCCTCCCAGACGTTTAGCTGCTGGACGTCGGCGCCCTCGGGGTCGAGGCCGTTGAAGTCCGGGGTACGGGGGATGCCGCATTCTTCGCAGGCCACCAGGAAGGCCGCCGTGAGCGGGTTCTTCCCGTCGACGGTCGTCACCTTGATCGGCCCTTCGGTGCCCCGCACATCCGAGGTGCCTTCCGGGTATGACTCCATTTCCTTGAAGACCGAGTAGACCTTCTCGCTCTCCCAGCCCGGGTTGCCTTCCGAGGCCCACTCGTCGTAGTCCCAGGGGGCGCCGCGCATGTACATCATGCCGTTGGTCGAGCTCGAGCCACCGAGGACCTTGCCCATCGCCCAGATATGGACCCGGTCGTCAGCGGCCGGCTGGGGAACGGTCTCGTAGTTCCAGTTGGTGTCGGCGACGAGCAGGTCGAACCACTTGTCAGGCTGATCCACGTCGGGGCGCCTGTTGGTGCCGCCGCTCTCGATCAGGATGACCGAGCCGGCGCCTTCCGCCGCCAGGCGACCCGCCACCGCACAGCCCCCGGAGCCACCGCCGATGACCAGGTAGTCACAGCTCGTCGCATCGCCCTTGTCAGGCATTTTCAACCCTCCTTCGGGGCGATGATGCTTTTCGACGCGAGGAAGCCGGCGATCGCCTCGACCCCGCGCTCGCGGCCGAATCCCGAGTCCTTGAAGCCGCCGATCGGGGCGGCGCAATCGAGGGTGTGCGAGTTCACGCCGAGGCCCCCGGCGCGGATCTTCTTCGCCACCTCACGGCCGCGCTCGACGTCGCTCGTCCAGACGCTGCCGGCAAGCCCGTAGGTCGAGTCGTTGGCCACTTCGAGAGCGGCCTCGTCGTCACCGTCGTAGGGGATCACGCAGTAGACGGGACCGAAGATCTCCTCCTGGGCGATGCGCATCGAGTTGTCCACCCAGCTGAACACGGTCTTGTTGACGTACCAACCGTGATCGAATCCCTCCGGCTGCCCGGGGCCACCGAGCGCCGCGGTGGCGCCTTCGTCGATGCCGGCCTGGATGTAGCCCTCGACCCTTTCCTGCTGGCGTTTCGCCGCCAGCGGCCCGACGAACGTGTCGGGATCGTGCGAGTCGCCGAAGGGCGCGCCGTCGACCGAGGCGACGATCGCCTCGACCGCTTCTTCATAGCGCGTCCGCGGGGCGAGGATCCGGGTCGGCGCGTTGCAGGCCTGGCCGGAGATGAACATCATCGGCGCGGCCAGCCCTTCGGCCGCGGCGGCCATGTCGACGTCGTCGAGCAGGATCGCCGCCGACTTCCCCCCGAGCTCCAGCGAGACGGGGCGGATCAGTTCGCCGCAGATCCCTCCGACCCGCCGGCCGGCGGCGGTGCTGCCGGTGAACGAGACCTTGTCGACGCCGGGATGTCTGACCAGGTACTCGCCGACCTCACGGTCGGCCGGGACGACGTTGAGGACGCCCGCGGGCAGACCGGCGTCGCGCAGGGCATCGGCGAAGCTGACCAGGTTCAGGAAGGCCTCCGGGGCCGGCTTGAGGATGACCGTGCAGCCCGCCAGCAGGGCCGGGGCGACCTTCATCGCGGCGAGGATGTGCGGCCCGTTCCAGGGCACGATCGCCGCCACCACGCCGACCGGCGCGTAGACCACTTCGACGTCCAGGCCCTCGTTCATCGCGTCGAAGGAGGGGCGTCGCTCGGGGCCCGGTACCTCGTCGGCGAGGTCGCCGTAGTATTCGAGCAGGTCGCAGGCGATCGGGATCTGGGCCCCTTTCGACTGCGCGATCGGGGAGCCCATCTCCGCGGTCAGCGTCTCGGCGGGCCCGTCGCCCGCCTCGCGCAGGAGCGCGCCGGCGCGTTTGAGGATCTGGCCGCGCTCCACGGCCGTCGTCTCCGGCCAGGGGCCGCGGTCGAAGGCCGCCCGCGCCGCCGCGACGGCCCGGTCGACGTCGGCCGTGGTCGCCAGCGGCACTTCCGCGACCTTCTCCTCGGTTGCAGGATCGACGACCGTGAGCAACTCGGCGTTGTCCGACCGTGCCCACTCCCCGTCGACGAATACGGTGTCTTGAGTCGTCTGCACTTCCACTCCCCCTCAGTTTTCCCTTTATCTGCTGCTTCTTATTTGGTCGCCTGGCCGCAGTCGACGAACAGGGTGTGCCCGGTGATGATCCGCGCGTTGTCCGAGGCCAGGAACAGCACCGCGTCGGTGATGTCTTTCGCCTCGCCCCGGAAGCCCGGCAGGTTGAC
This sequence comes from Solirubrobacterales bacterium, assembly GCA_035500835.1. Classification (GTDB taxonomy): domain Bacteria; phylum Actinomycetota; class Thermoleophilia; order Solirubrobacterales; family 70-9; genus VAYN01. Next base: position 4,089 of record DATJWW010000021.1, read on the forward strand.
CAGGCCGGAGAAGTGCTCGTAGGCTTCGTCCGGGTCCATTTCGAGTTCTTCGCCGAGACCGATCACCATGAACGAGCCGTGGTCGGCGACCGGTTTCATCGTCGCCGGCGCGATCCCGTTGACGTTGATGCCGAACTCGGAGAGCTCGGTCGCCCAGGAGCGGGTGAGGCCGTTGACGCCGTGCTTGGAGGCGACGTAGTGCGACAGCATCGCGTGGCCGCTGCCGGTCACCGCCGAGGAGATGTTGATGATCTTGCCCGAGCGGCGGCCGATCATCCCCGGCACCACGTATTTGGCGACCCACATCGGGCCCTTGAGGTTGATGTCGATGATCGCGTCGAGGACGTCGCTGCGCATCTCGTGGATGCTGTCCAGCGCCGCCATGCCGGCGTTGTTGACGAGGATGTCGATCTCGCCGAGCTGGTCGATCGCCTGCTCGACGGCAGCCTTGACGGCCGCCTCGTCGCGGACGTCGGCCCCCACCGCGACGCATTTGCGGCCGGTGGCTTCGACTTCCTTGGCGGTGCGGGCGAGATCCTCGGCCGACGCGGTCGCGTAGAGATTCTCGATCTGCTTGTCGGCGTCGATCACCGCGACGTCACAGCCCGCCTCGGCGAGGGCAAGGGCGTGGCTTGCGCCCTGGCCTCGACCGCCTCCGGTGATGAACGCGACCTTTCCCTCGAGGCCACGAAGTTCTGCACTCATCTTCTCTCCTCCTTCGTCCCAGCTTTACCCAGAAACCCTGTGATCTGACACCGCCCGGCTACCCGAGCGGCTCGTACCAAAAGTCGGTCATCCTCCCGGTGCGCTCGTCGGCGAACTTGATCCCCACCCGCTCACCGATCCTGACCTCCGCGGGCGGCTCGGCGGCGTTGCTGAGGTCGGCCCCGCGGAAGTAGTTCATGATCGCCGTGTCGGCACCGTCGGGCCGCACGTAGACGAGCGCGTAGGGCGGGTCCGGCAGCCCTTTGACCCGCAGGTGGACGATCGTGAACAGCTCGATCACCCCTTCCGGCGGCAGGTCGACCCAGCCCTCGGTCTCGACGAAGCAGCGATCGCAGAAGGGCCGCGGCGGGATCAGCACCCGCTCGCATTTCGGGCAGCGGATGCCCGTCAGCTTGCCCTCGTCGCGCATCGTGCGCAGGAACTGCGCCGCCACCGGATCGGCGACGTGCTGATAGGTGATGTCCCAGTGCTGGTCGACGATCCACGGCTCTGTCGCCGTCGATTGCGGACTGTCTTGCTTGGTCGTCATCTGCTGCCTTTCTCTAATTAGCGCTGCGCGGTTCACGCGTCAGCACGGACACTGGGAAGAACTGGTGCGATCCGCCGGAGCCGGTCGTGACCACCGTTTCGGCGCCCTTGACCTGGCGGGCTTCCGCCGTGCCGCGGATCTGGAGGACTCCCTCGACGAACCTCACCATCGCGGTGACGCTGATCGGGTTGGTGCAGATCACGCCGCCCGACGGATTGAGCGGGATCTGACCGTCCATGTCGAAGAAGCCTTCCTGGAACAGGGGGCCGGCGGTGCCGAGCGCGCAGAGGCCGAGGGCCTCGGCGTTGTGGAGCTCCACCGGGGTGAAGGAGGCGTAGGTCTCGACCGCGTCGACTTCCTTCGCCGGATCGGAGATGCCGGCCTGCTCGTAGGCCTGGCGCGCCGCCGCCTCGAGGGCGCCGCCGTCGCCGTAGTCGTAGATCAGCTTGGGGCCGATCCGGTCGCCCACCCAGTAGGTGTCGTTCGACATGCCGATCCCGGAGATCCAGGCCGGGTCCTGGCTCGGTTCGAGCGCCTCTTTCGAGGAGAGGACGGTCGCGCACCCGCCCGCCGACTGGGGGCAGGTGTCGAGCAGCTTGAGCGGCCACGCCAGGTAGCGCGACTCGAGCACCTCGTCGATCGTCACCTCGCGGCGGATGTGGGCGTTGGGGTTATTGGCCCCGTTTTTGTGGGCCTTCACCGAGACCCGCGCCATGTCCTCCTCGGTCGAGTTGTAGAGCCACATGTAGCGGCTCGCCGACATCGCGATCAGGCTGATCGTCGTGTGAGCCATCGAGCGCTCGTAGATCGGGTCCCAGATCTTGTTGAAGATCTGCTGGGCGTCGCCGCTCTCGCGGACGCGGTCGGCCCCGACCACCAGCACCCGCTCGGCGGCGCCGCCGGCGACGTGGTGGTAGCCCGCGTGGACCGCGGACATCCCGGTGGCACCACCGGTCTGGACCCGCAGCACCGGCTTGCCGGCCGCGCCGATCGCCTCGACGCACCAGCGCTCGGCGTGGTTGATCCCCATCAGGGACTCCGGCGCCAGCGCGAAGACGACGGCGTCGATGTCGTCCATGCCGAGCCCCGCGTCGGCCAGGGCCGTCTGGGTCGCCTGGCGCAGCAGCTCCGGATAGGTGGCTGCTTCGGCGGTGTTCGTAAAGCGCGTCTGACCGACGCCAACTGCTGCAACCGGCCTGCTGTTCATGCTTCCTCCGGGCGATCGAGCACGACGGCGGTCTGGAACTGTCCGGCGAAGCCGGCGCTCATCTGGACCAGGCCGGTCGAGCCGTTGGTTTTAGAAGGTCCCTCACCGCGGATGTACGCGGTCGCCTCGGCCACCCGGGCGAGCGGGCCGCCGAACGGGAAGTCACCGGCGAGCGAGCCGCCGGTCAGGTTCACCGGCCAGCGCCCGTCGGCGGCGGTCGCGCCTTCGAGAACCAGGCCGGGGGCCGACTTCACGTCGGTCAGGCCGATCGCCGCCGCGGCCAGGAGCTCGGCGTCCGCCGAGTAGTCGTGGAGCTCGAAGAAGTCGACATCGTCCTTGACCGAGGAGATGCCGGCGCGCTCGAAGGCGGCCTTGGATGCGGTCTGCAGGTGGGGCAGGCCGACCAGGTCGCGGTCGGCGAGCCGGTAGCGATCGGAGGCCCAGCCCATGCCCCTGATCGCGACGGCGCGATCGGTGGACACGGCACCCGGGGCGGCGAGCACGATGCAGACGACGCCGTCACAGCGTGGCGACACCTCGAGCTCGCGCAGCGGCGTCCCGACGACCGGCGATTCGCGCACGGCGTCGGCGCCGACCGCCTCGACGGGGCGTCCGGCGGCGACCGCGTTCGCCAGGTTCTTCTCGACCACCGCCGCGGCGGCGGCATCGACGCCGTCCACCTGGGTGCGGTGGACCTGCGCCTGCATCGCCATCGCGACCAGGTCTTCGAGCGGCAGGTCGCGGTCGTAGAAGGGGTCGGCCGTCAGGTGCTCGGCGGCGGGGACTTCCCCTTCGGAGGCGCGGCCCCAGGAGGTGACGAGGACCACGTCGCGCTGGCCGGAGAGGATCATGAGCCAGCCCATCGCGAGCGCGTGCGCGCTGGCGCTGGCGATGTTCGTCTCGTCCTTGAGATCGCCGCCCGCCGGGCCGGTCGAGAGCATCGAGGTGATCGCCCGACCGTCGATCTGGTCGGAGCCGGCGCTGACCAGCGCATCGACCTGCTCCAACTCGATCCCGGCGTCGGCCAAGGCTTCGGTGGTCGTCTCGTAGATCAGCTCCTCCAAGCTGTCGTTGCGGTGATCGTGGCGCCCGTAGGCGGCGCCGACGATGTTGACCCAGCGATCGCTCACAGGTCTCCTCCAGTAGTCATTTTCTTCCCTCCAAAGAGCGTCGCTGGTCCATATCGAGACAACCGTTGGCAAACCTACCAGAATTGGCAACGCTTGTTGGCAAATGCGGGAGAGACCGGATTCAGCGGCCTTGCGGACGGCGCATTTCCGAGCGGACGCCCCCTCCGTCTGGTAGCAATGCAGCCTTGAGCGGCAAACGGAAAAACCACGACAGGCGAGCCCATGACGCCGCCGCCAGCCGCTCCGACCTCCTCAAAGCCGCCCGCGAACTATTCGCCGAGCGCGGCTATGTGAGCACCACCCTGCGCGATATCTCCGAGCGCGCGAGGGTCGACAAATCGATGGTCGCCAGGTACTTCGGCAACAAGGAAGCGCTCTACCGCGCGGTCCTCTCCGAGGACCCGCCCCCGACCCTGATCGAGCCGGCGCCGCGGGCCACCGCCTCCGTCCTCCTCCAACGCTGGGACGAGCGCGGCCCCGGCCCCGCGATGCAGTCGCTGATCCGCGCCGAGGTCGCCGACGAGATCCGCAGCGACGCCAAGGACCGGCTCGAGCGGACCCTGGTCAACCCCCTCTGCGAGCGCTTCGAAGAACAGGGCGCCAGCGAACCGCGCCTGCGCGCGCAGCTGGTCATCGCCCTGTTGGTCGGCATCGGCACGGTGCGGGCGGTCGGCGCCTTCGACGAGCTCTCCGAAGCATCGGTCAACAGCCTGATCGCCCTGCTCGGCCCGATGCTCGACTCGGTCTAGACGATCGATCCCCGGGCCTGGCGGCCGTCCAAGGTGCGTCCCGGGGACGTGATGGGTCCGCAGGGAAGGAGGGCGCGGCGGCGACCGTGGTGGGCCTGATGAGGAACGCTCACGGAAGAGTGGACTTCCACGGCCTTCGTGGAGGAACACGCGCCTCTCCCCGGAGCTCCTCGATCCCCGCGATCACCTATCTAGCTGTCGATGCCCGCCAGGGCGCCTTCATCGACGAGGCGGTCCAGGGCCTCTGCGTCGAGGTCGAGCCAGCTCGAGAGCACCTCTCTGCCGTGCTCGCCGACGCGCGGGAAGGGGCGCGGGGGGAGGCGGGGGCTGCCGCCGAAGTCGAGCGGGCTCGTCGCGTGGAGGAAGCTGCCGACGCCGGGCTCGTCGATCTGGGCGAAGATCGGATTTCGCTCGCTGCAGCGGGGGTCGTCGAGCAGCTCGGCGAAGGTCTGGAAGCCTCCCCAGAGGACGCCGTGGCGTTCCAGCTCCTCCCCTACCTCCTCACGGGTGAGGCGGGCGAAGAACGGGGCCAGGATGGCGCTGATCTGTTTGCGGGCGAAGAAGCGGTCGCCCTCGTCGGTCAGGTCGATGCCCTCTTCGCGCTCCAACCGTTCGATCTCGGCGGCGGTCCCGGTCGCCTCGACCAGCCGCCGCCACTGACCGCCGGAGACGGCGGCGACCAGCACGTCGCGGCCGTCGGCGGTGCGGAAGTCGCAGACGTAGGTGCCGAACACGTAGTTGCCGAGCCGCGGCCGTACTCCGCCGAATTCGGCCTCGGCGACGTAGCCGAGGTTGACGGCGGTCGTGAAGGCGACGTCGGAGAGGCTCAGCCGCAGCAGCTGCCCCTCGCCTGTGCGGGTGCGGTGAAGCTCGGCGGCGACCAGGCCGACGGCGAGCATCTGCGCCGCCAGCGCGTCCCAGGCGGGCAGCGCGTGGTTGATCGGCCCGTCGTGATCCTCGGGGCCGTTCAGGTAGGCGAAGCCGGAGGCCGCGTTGACGGTGTAGTCGACGGCGGCGGTGCCGTCGGGGTTGCCGCGGAGGACGGCCATGATCAGGTCCTCGCGACGCTCGCGGAGGTGCTCGAACGCGAGCCAGTCCGGCTCGCCCAGGTTGGTCACCACGATCCCCGCGTCGACGATCAGGTCGGTCACCAGCCGCCTCCCCGCCTCGCGGCCCATGTCGATGCTGACCGAGCGCTTGCCCTGGTTCAGCCCGGCCCAGTAGAGGCTGGTCCCCTCGTGCAGCGGCCAGCGGGTGCGGTCGGTCGCGCCGCCGGGCGGCTCGACCCGGACCACGTCGGCCCCGAGCGCGGCAAGGGTCGCGCAGGCGAGCGGCGCCGCGACGTAGGCGGTGAGCTCGACGACCCGGAGGCCGGCGAGCGGCGGGCGGCCCGCCGCGCTCAAGCGCCCGCGGTCTCCGGCGGCACGTCCCACCACTGCTCGGGCATGTCGATCGGGATCCGCAGGTCGTGCGAGGGCACCACGATGTCGGCCGCCTCCCGCACCCGCGCCTGGCTGGCGAGGCAGGTGCCGATGCTCTCGGTCGAGATGCCGGGGGGAAGGAACGAGTCGACGAGGAACCCCTGCGGGCGGGCGTTCGCCCGCGGGTCGGCGGGGTGCCAGTTGGCGTAGGTCTCGCCGCCGTCGGAGGGGAGCCCCACCCGGCCCACCTCGGTCTCGACGACGACGCTCATCAACCCGGGGGTGTGGCCGGGGGTGAAGAGCAGGTCGACCCCGGGTTCGACGGTCGCGTCGCCGTGGAGGATGCGGAGGCGATCGGGCCGACGCCGGGCGACGAGGTCGGAGATCACGTTGCGCGGGTACCAGGCCCGGTGGGTCGGGGTCGGGTCGATCGCGTGGACGATCTCCGCGTGCTGCGTCCAGACCTCGGCCTCCTCGAAGAGGCTCAGGCTCCAGGCGTGGTCGTAGTGGAGATGGGTCGGGACGACGACCTCGATGTCGGCGAACGTGACGCCGCAGGCGGCAAGCTCCTCCTCCAGCGCTTCCGGCCCACCGCGCGGGCACTCGAGCTTCCAGCGGGACTCGACCATCGCCGCGGGCGGCGTGCCGGCGTCGACCAGGATCGTCCGCTCCCCGCCCCTGACCAGCCAGGCCCAGACCGGCGTCTCGACCGAGCCGATGATCAGCGTGCCGACCCGCAGCGACCTGACGGTATGGCTCATCCGCGAGCCCTCAGATCTCGCCGGCCAGCAACTGCTCGCGCAGTTCGTTCTTGTTCACCTTGCCGGTGGTCGTGCGGGGGAAATCCGCCTCGAGGACGGTGAACCGGGCCGGGATCTTGTAGGAGGCGATCCGCTCTTTGCAGTAGGTGCGGAGTTCGCCCGTGTCGACGTCGGCCCCGGGTTCGAGCCTGAGGACCGCGTGGATGATTTCGCTCTTGCTCTCGTCCGGCATCCCGACGACGGAGGCCTCGCGGATCAGCTCGTGGGTCGCCAGGAACGCCTCGACCTCGGGCGGCGCGACGTTGATGCCACCGGTCTTGATCATTTCCTTAAAACGCCCGGAGTAGAAGAAGCGCCCCTCCTCGTCGAGGTAGGCGGCATCGCCGCTCAGGTACTCGCCGTCCTTGAACGCCGCCGCGTTCTGCTCGGGGGCGTTCCAGTAGCCCGGGCAGATGCGGCCGCCGACCACCACTTCGCCCACCTCACCGGCCGGCAGCTCCTCCCGAGTCACCGGATCGACGATCCTGATCCGGTGCCCGGGCACCGGCGGGCCCTGGGAGATCATCCGCATCTCGGCCGGTTCGTGCGCGTCGGTGACGCAGCTGTTGCCGTAGGTCTCGGTGGAGCCGTAGATGTTGCACATTTCGCTCACGCCGAGGTCCTCGATCGCGACGCGCAGCTGCTCCGGCGTGCCGATCATCGCGCCGGTGCGCAGGGTCGAGCGGTCGGCGGTGGCGCTGTCGGGATGGGCGAGGAGGGCGTCGACGATGTTCGGCATCCCGTAGACGACGGTGATCCGCTCGGCCTCGAACAGGCGCAACGCCTCGGCGGCGTCGAAGTCTTCCTGCATCACCAGGGTGCCGCCGTGGGAGAGGATCGCCGGCAGCGCGTTCATCGCCGCGAATCCCCAGCCGAGCGAGACGGCGAGCCAGAGCCGGTCCTCGCTGGTCTGGTGCTGGCGCTCGCCGATCAGGAAGGCGTTTTCGACGCAGTTGCCGTGGGCGACCATCACCCCCTTGGGGTCCGCGGTGGTGCCAGACGTATAGAGGATGTAGGCGAGGTCGTCGGGCGTCAGGTCGGCGCGGACGGCGGCGAGATCACTGTCCTCGACCCCCTCGCCGGCGGCCAGCATCTCCTCGCTCGACCACATCCCGTCGCCGGCCTCGGAGCCGACGACGACCACCCGCTCCAGCGCCGGGAAGTCCTCGAGCTGCAACCGGTCGCGGGAGGAGGAGCCGAGGTCGGGGGCGAGCTCGCGCAGGTAGTCGAGGAACACGTTGCCGTGGAACTCGGGCAGCGTCACCAGCAGTTTCGCGCCGCTGTGGCGCAGGGTGTAGCCGAGGTCCCAGGCCCGCGACCAGGTCGACAGGGGGGCGAGGATCGCGCCGAGCTGGAAGGCGCCGAAGGCGATCTCCATCCACTCGGTGCGGTTGGAGACGAGGACGGCGATCCGGTCGCCGCGCCGCACCCCCATCGCGTACAGACCGCGCGCCGTCGCCTCCGCCCGCTCGCGGAACTCGCCGTAGCTGAGACGGCTGTCACCGGAGACGAGGAACTCCTTCGAAGGGTCGCGCTCGGTGATCTCATCGAGCAGGTCGCTGAAATGCCGGCTCTGCGGCTTGGCCATGGTCATGGCGCCAGCATAACCTAAGTCAACACACGTTGGCAAAAGCCCTGAGACGTTGGCAACGTCTGTTGACAATCGATTAGGATCGCCGCCACATGACCCCCGCCGACGGCACCCCTCCGATCCTCTGGCAACCGAGCGCCCAGCTCAAGTCCGACGCCCGGATCACCACCTACATGGCCTGGCTGCGGCGTGAGCGCGGGGTCCGCGTCGAGACCTACGACGAGCTCTGGCGCTGGTCGGTCGACGCGATCGACGAGTTCTGGGCATCGATCTGGGACTACTTCGAGGTCCGCTCGACGGCGCCTTATGAGTCCGTCCTCGGCGACCGGCGGATGCCCGGCGCCGAGTGGTTCCCGGGAGCGCGGCTCTCGTTCGCCGAACACATCTTCGCCGACCGCGACGACGCCGCGGTGGCGATCCTCCACGCCTCCGAGATCCGCGAGCTCACCGAGGTGACCTGGGGCGAGCTGCGCTCGCTGACCGCGAGCATCGCGGCGGGGCTGCGCGGGCTCGGCGTCGGGCCCGGCGACCGGGTCTGCGCCTACCTGCCGAACATCGCCGAGGCGATGGCGGCGTTCTTCGCCTGCGCCTCGATCGGCGCGATCTGGTCCAGCTGCTCGCCCGACTTCGGCCTCGGCTCGGCGGTCGACCGCTTCGCCCAGATCGAGCCGAAGGTGCTGATCGCGGTCGACGGCTACCGCTACAACGGCCGCGACTTCGACCGCATGGAGACCGTCCGCTCGCTCGAGCGGGAGATCGACTCGATCGAGCACACCGTGCTGCTGGCCTACCTCGACGCGGCCGCCGACCCGGCCACCCTCGCCTCGGGCATGACCTTCGGCGACCTCCTGGCCGCGGGCGGCGAGGCAGAGTTGGAATTCGAGCAGCTGCCCTTCGACCACCCCCTCTGGATCCTCTACTCGTCGGGCACCACCGGCCGCCCGAAAGCGATCGTCCACAGCCAGGGGGGCATCCTCCTCGAGCACCTGAAGAAGTTGAACCTCCACCTCGACGCCCACGCCGGCGACCGGGTCTTCTGGTTCTCGACGACCGGTTGGATGATGTGGAACTTCCTCGCCGGCGTGCTCCTCACGCCCGCCTCGATCGTCCTCTACGACGGCAGCCCCGGGCATCCCGACATGAACGTCCTCTGGGATCTCGCCGAGCGCGCCAAGGTCACCTGCTTCGGCACCTCCGCCGCCTTCATCGGCGGCTGCATGAAGGCGGGGATCGAGCCCGGGAAAGGGCGGGACCTGAGCGCCCTGCGCAGCATCGGCTCGACCGGGTCGCCGCTCTCCCCGGACGGCTTCCGCTGGGTCTACGACCAGCTCGGCTCGGAGGTCTGGCTCTTCTCCACCTCCGGTGGGACCGACCTCTGCACGGCGTTCGTCGGCGGCTGCCCCCTCCTCCCCGTCCACGAAGGGGAGCTGCAGGCCCGCTCGCTGGGCGCCGACCTGCACGCCTTCGACGAGGACGGCGTCGCCCTGGTCGGCGAGATCGGCGAGCTGGTTCTGACCCAGCCGATGCCGTCGATGCCGGTCCAGATTTGGAACGACCCGGACGGCAGCCGGCTGCGCGGCGCCTACTTCGAGTTCTACCCGGGGATCTGGCGCCACGGCGACTGGATCGAGATCACCGATCGCGGCACCGCGGTGATCTACGGGCGCTCCGACTCGACCATCAACCGCGGCGGCATCCGGATGGGGACCAGCGAGATCTACCGCGCCGTCCTCGGCGTCGACGAGATCGTCGATGCCCTCGTGGTCGATGTCCCCGCCGACCGCTCGGCCGCCGCCCGCAAGGCCGGCGTGGCCGAGGACGAGAGTTGGATGCCGCTCTTCGTCGTGCTCCGCGAGGATGTCGACCTCGACCCGGAGCTGATCAAGACGATCGCCCGACGCATCCGCGAGCAGTGCTCGCCGCGCCATGTGCCGGACGACGTCTTCGCGGTCGCCGAGGTGCCGCGCACGCTTTCAGGGAAGGTTCTGGAGGTTCCGATCAAGCGGATCCTGATGGGCACCGAGGCCGAGCAGGCCGCCTCTCGCGATTCGTTGCAAAATCCCGCGGCGCTCGACTGGTTCGTCGCCCTGGCGGCCGCTGACCCGGCCTGATCTAAGGAGGAGCAGTGATGATGATGGCCGGTTCGAACCAAGCGGACCAGGGATTGCTCGTCGGCCTGATGACGCCGAACGTCTTCGCCTCCGAGCACTGCGACATGGAGACGCTGAGCGTCGCCGCGAAGATCGCCGACGAGGGCGGCTTCGATCATCTCTGGGTCGGCGACCACATCCTCTGGCACATCCCCGTGCTCGACCCGATCGTCACCCTCGGCGTGCTGGCCGGGAAGACCGAGCGGGTCACGATCGGCACCCTCGTGCTGCAGCTGCCGCTGCGGGCGCCGGTGCTCGTCGCCCAGTCGTTCGCCACGCTCAGCCATCTGACCGGTGGCCGCGTCGCGCTCGGCGTCGGCGTCGGCGGCGAGTGGCCGCAGGAGTTCGAAGCCGCCGGGGTGCCGGTCGAGGAGCGCGGCGCCCGCACCAACGAGGGGTTGCGCATGCTCCGCCATCTCTGGGCGGGCGAGGCCGAGCAGGGGAAGTTCTACGAGTCGCCCGGGGTGGCGGTGCAACCGCCCCCGGTCAAACCGATCCCGATCTACGTCGGCGGTCGCAGCGACGCGGCCCTGCGGCGGGCGAGCCGCGAGGACGGCTTCATCGGCTATCTCCAGACCCCCAAGAAGCTCGCCGAAGCGAGCGCGAAGATCGCCGAGCTCGGCTCGCCGAAACCCGGCTACCGGCTCGGGATGCAGTTCATGACCCGGATCGAGGACACCAAGGAGGAGGCCGTGAAATTGGCGACCGAGGCGCTCGGCCGCACCTACGGCGCGGAGGACGTCTCCCCCTTCGAGCGCTACGTCGCCGCCGGCACCCCCGAGCAGGTCGCCGAATTCGTCCAGGGATACATCGACGGCGGCCTCAACCTGGCCTCCTTCTACCTCCACGGCGAAGGCTGGAGCGAGCAGGCAGAACGCCTCTCGAAAGAGGTCCTGCCGCTCCTCCGCGCCGGCTGACCGAAGCCTCAGCGTCCAGCTGTTCCTTATGCGCCTGACAGGCGCATAAGGAACAGCTGGACGGCCTGGGCCCGGTGGCGCTCCCTCAGCCCCGCCTCGCGGGCATCCCTGTCAGGGCCCGGAACTCGGCCGAGTCGGCGGGGGTCCGCCCCAGGGCCTTCGACAGGTCGGCCGCATCTTGGATCAGCTCGACCGCATCTTCGGCGAAGTCCTCGCTGTGGGGCCAGCGCCAGTGGGTCTCGCCGAGGCCGGGCCGGATGTGGAGGCCGAGCAGGACCGCGAGGCCCAGGAAATAGGACCCGGGTCGCCCGGCGGCGCTGAAGGTGATGATCCCCTCCGGGTCGACGGCCCTGACCAGGTCCACCATGTGCATCGCGCCGCGGACCATCAGCTCCGGGGTCGGCATCGGCATCCCGTAGTAGGGGGTGCTGGGGACGAGCAGCCAGCGCGCCGGCCGGTCGAACAGGCCGGTGTCGATCAGGCCGCTCTTGGCGAGGCTGATGTCGGTGGCGTCCCAGCAGACGATTTCGGTCGAGACCCCGGCCTCACGGGCTTCCTTGATCGGGTATTCCAGGTACCGCGGGTCCCAGCTCGGGAGCAGCGCGACGACGTCGAAGAGGCCCTCGCGAATGTGCAGGAGCCGTTCCTCCAGGCTGTCGCCCCGCAGCCCGCTGTCGATCACCACGTCGTCGCCCGCCTGCCGGCGGATCTCGCCGACGACCTCGCGCCAGAGCCCGATGTCCCCGGTGTCCTTGCCGTCGTCGTCGCGGACGTGGAGGTGCACGGCACCCGCCCCGGCGTCGAGGCATTCGAGCGAGATCCGGATCACGTCCGGCGCCCGGTAGTGGTGGCCGATGTCGGCCTTGATCGCGATCTTCTCGGGGATCGGCCAGGGCGGCTGCAACCGTCCGAACTCCTCGCGCGGGGCCTCCACCCCCTCCCAGATCAGGTCGTTCGTGGTCCTGTAGGGGTTGGGGACCTGCTGAGCCGTCTCGGCCATCGTCACTCCTTTTCCGGCCCGCGGCCGGTTCGTACGATCGGTTGGGTCACTTCGTCATCTCGAAGTCGCGGAGGACGCCGCGGCGCACCTTGCCGCTCTCGGTCCGCGGCAGGGCCTCGTGGGTGCGCAGCCGGCGCGGCGCGCAGTGCCAGCCGACCCGGCCGCCGACCGACTCCCGCAGCTCCTCCAGCAGAACCGCCGGGTCGACCTCCTCGACGAGCACCACGTGGGCGGAGATCACCGACCCCTTGCGCGGGTCCGGCGCCTCCACGCAGGCCACGTCGGCGATCGCCGGGTGGGCCATGATCACGGTCTCGATGTCGATCGGCGCGACGTTGTAGCCGGCGGTCACGATGATGTCGTCGCTGCGACCGACGTGCCAGTGGCAGCCGTCGGCGTCGCGCCGGACGAGATCCTCGGTGACCCAGCGGCCGTCGCGCTGATGCGCCTCCCACTCGGGGGTCCGCCCCCAGTAGTCGTCGCCGAACTGGAAGGTGCCCTCGCGCACGGCCAGCCGGCCCGTCCCCTCGCCCTCGACCACCCGCCCCTCCGCGTCGAGCAGGTCGAGCTCGAATCCGGGCAGGGCGACGCCCATCGAGCCCGCCTTCGGCGCCGGTGAGCCGGGGCTGCGCAGGTTACCCGCCACCATCCCCAGCTCGGTCAGCCCGTAGGCGTCGTGGATCGTGAAGCCGAGGTGCTCCTCGAACCAGCGCATCACCTCGGCGTCGAGCGCCTCGCCGGCACTCGTCGCGCGCCGCAGCGGCATCGGGCCCGCGGGGAGCGCGTCGACCCCCGCCTGGGCGATCTGGCGGTAGCCGGTGGGGGCGCCGGCGAAATGGGTCGCGCCCTCCTCCTGGGCGACCTTCAGCCACTCGTGGGCGTCGAACCCGCCCTCGTAGAGGAGGCGGCAACCGCCCATCGCGATCGGCGCCAGCCCGGTCGTGTAGAGGCCGAACGACCAGCCGGTGTCGGCGGTCGAGAAGAGGATCTCCTCGCGGCCGAGGTCGAGGCAGGCGCGGATGAAGGGGGCGAGGCTGACCACCGCTTTGTGGCCCAGCACGCAGCCCTTCGGCCTGCCGGTGGTGCCGGAGGTGTACATGATCGTCGCCGCGGTCTCGAGGGATGTGCGGGCGGCCGCGGGCGGCGATCCTTCGGCGCCCAGCGAGGTGAGATCCTCGCCCCCGGGACCCGGCTCGACGCCGAGGATGGCGATGCCGGGCAGGTCGGTCAGCGCGTCCTCGACGTCGGCCCGATTCGCCTCGTCGGTGACGATCGAGGTGCTGCCGCTGTCGGCGAGGCGGACCTGCAGGGCGTCCCGGCCGAAGCCGCTGAACAGCGGCACGTAGATCGCCCCGAGTCGCCAGACCGCCATCGGCAACAGCAACGCCTCGGGCCGGCGGCCGAGGACGGCGGCGACCCGCTGCCCGGCCCCGACCCCGAAGGCGGCGAGCGCCGCCGAGATGCGCTCGACCTCGGCCGTCACCTCGGCGCCGGAGAAGGACCGCGAGGAGCCGTCCGCGCGCCGCCAGAGCAGCGCCCTGTCCTGGGTCAGGTCGAGGTCGCCGGCGTTGAACTCGCCGCCGTCCCCCACCCCGAACCCGGCGGCGGCCTGGCCCCAGTCCCAGTCCACGGGCGACCCGGTCACAGCGTCGCGTTGCCCGAGCTGTTGAAGGCGTCGCCGCCGCCGCCCGCGTCGAACGTGGTGCGGACCGTGACCCCGCCGTCCACCGAGAGGGTGGCGCCGGAGACGTAGCTGGCGAGATCGCTGACCAGGAAGAGCGCCGCCCCGGCGATCTCCTCGGCGCGGGCGGCCCGGCCCAGCGGGATCGCCGACTCGAGGCTCTTGACGAAGGCCTCGTCGGAGAAATAACCGTCGGTCATCGGCGATCGGGTCAGCCCCGGGCAGATGGTGTTGACGCGGATGCCGAGCGCGCCGAAGTCGTTGGCGAGGCTGCGGGTCAGCCCGACGATCCCGGTCTTGCTCGAGACATAGGCGGGCCGCTTCAGGAAGCCGCTGACGCCGGCGACGGAGGAGATGTTGACGATGCTGCCGCCCTCCTTGCCCATCGGGCCGCGGGCGATCTCACGCGCGCAGAAGAAGGAGCCGCTGAGATTGACGCCGATCACCCGGTCCCATTCGTCGTCGGAGATCTCGAAGGGCCCGCTGATCTCGCGGATGCCCGCGCAGTTGACGAGGGCGTGGACGCTCGGGTAGGCGTCGCCGATCCCCTTCATCGTCGCCCGCACCGCCTCCGCGTCGGAGACGTCGATCTCCCGCGCAGTGTGACCGTCGCCGGCGAGGCCGTCGCAGACCGCCTGCGCCGCGTCCAGATTGCGGTCGAGGAGCGCGACGCTCGCCCCCTCCTGCGCGAAGCGGGTCGCCATCGCGGCGCCGATGCCGCCGCCCGCTCCCGTCACCACCGCCACCTTGCCGGCCAACAGGCCGCCACCGTCACTGGTACTCGTCTTGTCCACCATCGATCCCTCTGTTTCCACGTGCCAACCCAGCGGCACGGTCGGTTACAAGTCGTCCTGTCGTTCCAGCCGTTCATAGGCGGGCAGGGTGAGGAACTCGGGGAAGCCGTCACCCAGCGCCACCTCCTCGAAGATCTCGCGGGTGTCCTCCGGGCGACCGGCGATCCAGGTCCCCTCGTCGACCGAGCCGCGGATCTTCTCCACCTCGTCGTCGAGCAGCTCGCGGACCAGGTCCGCAGTGATCGTCCGACCATCGTCGAGCTTCGCCCGGTGCCGTATCCACTGCCACACCTGGGCGCGGGAGATCTCGGCGGTAGCCGCGTCCTCCATCAGGTTGTTCAGTCCGACCGCGCCGCGGCCGCCGAGCCAGAAGGAGATGTACTGGAAGCCGACGTTGAGGTTCGCCCGCAGCCCCGCCTCGGTGATCTGCCTGGGGGTGTCGGCGGCCGCCAACAGCTCCTCGCGA
The DNA here is from genome assembly GCA_035500835.1 of Solirubrobacterales bacterium. Lineage (GTDB taxonomy): Bacteria > Actinomycetota > Thermoleophilia > Solirubrobacterales > 70-9 > VAYN01. Next base: position 19,250 of record DATJWW010000021.1, read on the forward strand.
CCCACCTCGACGTCGTCGCGCAGGCGGTCGATCTGGTTGGGGCGCTCGCCGAGGACGCGGTCGAAGGCCGCGGTGGCGACGGCGACCACGTCGGGGTGCGCGACCCAGGTCCCGTCGAACCCGGCCGCCGCCTCCCGCTCCTTGTCCGCCTGCACCGCCGCCTCGGCCCGGGCGTTCGCCTCGGCGTCGGTGCGGGAGGGGATCAGGGCGGCCATCCCGCCCATCGCGAAGGCGCCGCGGCCGTGACAGGTCCTGACCAGCAGCTCGGTGTAGGCGCGCATGAACGGCGCCGTCATCGTCACGTCGGTGCGATCGGGCAGCACGAAGGCCGGGTCCTCGCGGAACGACTTGATCGTCGAGAAGATGTAGTCCCAGCGGCCCGCGTTCATCCCGTAGGAGTGCTCCCGCAGCTCGAAGAGCATCTCCTCCATCTGGAAGGCCGCCGGCAGCGTCTCGATCAGGACCGTGGCGCGGAAGGTCCCGGCGGGGAGCGAGAGCCGCTGCTCGGCCCAGGTCAGCACGTCGTTCCAGAGCCGCGCCTCCAGATGATGCTCGAGCTTCGGCAGGTAGAGGTAGGCGCCGCGTCCCTGCGCGACCAGGCGCGGGGCGCCGTGGAAGGCGAAGAGGCCGAAGTCGACCAGCGACCCCGACGCGGGGCTGCCGTCCACCCGCAGATGGCGCTCGGGCAGGTGCAGGCCGCGGGGGCGCACCAGCAGCGTCGCGACCTCCTGGTTCAGCGCGTAGTGGCGCCCGTCGGAGCTGTCGTAGGTGATCGTCCCCTCGATCGCGTCGATCAGGTTGACGTGGCCGGACACCTGGTTGCTCCAGGTCGGCGAGTTGGCGTCCTCGAAGTCGGCCATGAAGCCGCGCGCGCCGGAGTTGAGGGCGTTGATGACGAGCTTGCGGTCGGTCGGGCCGGTGATCTCGACCCGGCGGTCGAGGTAGTCGGAGCGAGGGGCGACGACCGACCAGCCGCGGTCCTCGCGGATCTCCCGCGTCTCCTCGAGGAAGTCGAGCGTCCCCCCCGCGTTCAGCTCCGCCTGGCGGGCGGCGCGGGCCTGCAGCAGCTCGAGTCGGCGCGGACCGAAGTCGCGCTCAAGGTCTACGAGGAAATCGACCGCATCGCCGCTCAGGATCTCCTCGGCGCTGCGGGCGTCGAGCCCGCGCCGCACGATCGACAGCTCCGTCATCTACCGGTGTCCCCCTCGAGCGCGGATTTGTAGGCAAGGTCGAGGATCTGCATCGTGTGCAGCACGGGCAGGTCGCTGCCGAGCGCGTCGAGGCTGACGCGGAGCTGGTTGATGCAGCCGATGTTGCCGCCGGCGACGTATCCCGCCCCGGTGGCGAGGAGGTTGCCCGCCTTGCGGCGGCCGAGGTCGGCCGAGATCTCCGGGCGCTCGATGTTGTAGATGCCGGCCGAGCCGCAGCAGAGCTCGCCCTCCGCCGGTTCGACCAGGCGGACACCGGGAATCGACCCGAGCAGGGCCCGGGGCGCCGAGCGCTCCCCCTGGGCGTGGGCGAGATGGCAGGCGTCCTGGTAGGCGATCGTCACCTGGGCGGCCGGCTCCGGCATCGGATCGGTGAGGCCGACCCGGGCCAGGAACGTGGTCACGTCCATCGTCCGGGCGGCGAGCGCGCGGGCGCGCTCCTCCTCGGCCTCGCCGGCGAAGAGCAGGCCGTACTCGGCCATCCCCGAGCCGCAGCCGGCGGCCGTCGTGATCACCGCGTCGACATCCTCGGGGAAGGCCGCGAGGTTGCGGCGGGCCTGATCCTGGGCCAGCTCGTCGGCCCCCGAGTGCATGGCGAGCGCGCCGCAGCAGCCCTGCCCGGCGGGGATCACGGTCTCCACCCCGTTGCGGGCGAGGACCTCGAGCGCCGCCCAGTTGATCTCCGGGGCCAGCACCTGCTGGGCGCAGCCGGCGAGCAGCGCGACCCGGTGCCGGCGCTCGCCGATCGCCGGGTGGACGGCGGGCAGCGGGCGGGCCGCCGGCAGGTCGGCCGGGGCCAGGTCGACCATCGAGCGCAGCGACCCGGGCAGGGCGCGGCGCACCGCCCGGCCCAGCCTCGCCGCCCGCATCGCCCGGCGGAAGGCGCGGGGGTCGGAGACCGTCCTGAGGACCGCGGCGCGGCGCAGGCGCTCGAGCCGGGGGCGCTCCCGCCTCTCCTCCGCCCGGGCCCGGAAGGAGGTGATCAGGTCGCCGTACTCGACCCCCGACGGGCAGGCGCTGACGCAGGCGAGGCAGCCGAGGCAGTTGTCGACGTAGGGCAGCACCGTCTCCAGCTCCAGGTTCCCTTCGAGCTCCTCCTTGATCAGGAAGATGCGCCCGCGGGGGGAGTCCATCTCCTCGCCGAGCTCGACGTAGGTCGGGCAGGTCGGCAGGCAGAACCCGCAGTGCACGCAGGAGCTGATCGGCGCGGCCATCGCCTCCCCCCGCGGCCCCAGCTCCTCGACGGCGATCGCGTGCTTCACGGCCACAGCTCCAGGAATCGACGACCTGGGTCGAGCGCGGTACGGACGCGACGGCCGAAGGCGTTGCCGGCCTGGCCGGCGCCGATCAGCGGCGTCTCGCCGGAGGTGCCGATGACGACGATCCCGGCAAGCCCGAGGTCGGTGAGGATGGCGGCCAGGCCGGCGAGGTCGCCTTCCGGCCAGGCGATCAGGGCGAGCCCGGGACCGAGGCTGTAGTGGCGATCGACGGCAGACGTGCCCAGCCGCTCCTCCAGTCGCGCGACGTCCCCGAGCGTGACCCCGGCGGCGACCAGGCCGGTGTCGGCCGGGGCCCAGTCGAGCTCGACGAGCCCCTCCCAGAGGCCGGCCTCGTCGTCGACCGGCGCGGAGTCGGCGTCGGCCTCGGCGGCGAGCCGCCGGGCCCTGGCGTCGAGGAGATGGGTCGGGCCGGCCACCCGCGCTAGCAGCCGGGCAGGTGGGTCGAGCTCGAGCGCATCCAACGTCACCGGGCCGCGGGCCAGGCGCGCCGCCAGCTTCACCGCCGCCGCCGTCGACCCGCACTCGAAGGCCAGGGTGGCGGTCGCCTGGGGTCGCGGGAAGACCTTGCAGCAGACCTCGGTCATCACCCCGAGCCGGCCGGCCGAGCCGACCATCAGCTTGGGCAGATCGAACCCCGCCGCGTTCTTGACGACCCTGCCGCCGGCGGCGATCTCCCGGCCGCCACCGTCGAGGATGGTCACCCCGATCACGAAGTCGCGGACCGTGCCATGGCCGCAGGCCCCCGGGCCGCTGAGGCCGGCGGCGACCGTGCCGCCGATCGTCGCGCCCGCCCCGGTGAGCAGCGGGTCGAAGGGCATGCACTGGCCGTGGCGGCCGAGCTCGGCTTCGATCTCGGCGATCGGCGTCCCCGCCCGTGCGGTGACGGTCAGCTCGGCCGGGTCGTAGGCGGTGATGCCGGACATCGCGCCGAGATCCAGGGTCGTGACCCCGTCCGCACCGGCCCGCGAGAGGCCGGCCTTCGTCCCGCCCGCCACGGGCAGGACCCGGTCCGCGTCACCGAGCACATCGCGCAGCTCCGCCACCGAGCCGACCGCGGCGATCATGCGGTGGCGCCGATCAACATCTTGCCGGGGTTGGCGAGCGCATCGGGATCGACGGACTCGCGCAGCCGGTGCATGAAGGCGAGGTCCTCGGGGCCGAACATCCGCTCGAGGAAGGCCCGCTTCTCCATGCCGACGCCGTGCTCGCCGGTGATCGACCCGCCGAGGCTGACGCAGAGGTCGAGGATCGAGGCCGCCAGCTCCTCGGCGCGCTCGAGCGCGCCGTCCTCGCTGCCGTCGAAGAGGATCAGCGGGTGGAGGTTGCCGTCGCCCGCGTGGAAAACGTTCGCGACGCGGATCCCGGTCTCCTCCGACAGCCGTTCGATCGCGGCCAGCGCCTCGCCCAGCCTGGTCCGCGGGACGACCCCGTCCTGGACGATGTAGTCCGGGGCGAGCCAGCCGACCGCCGAGAAGGCGCTCTTGCGCCCCTTCCAGATCAGCGCCCTCTCCTCCGTGTCATCGGTGCCGCGGATCTCCCGCGACCCGGCGGCCCGCAGCAGCTCCTCGACCTGCCTGGCCTCGCGCTCGACGACGGCGCGCTCACCCTCGCTCTCGACCAGCAGGACGGCACCACCGTGCGGGTAGTTCGGCCTCACCGAGGCTTCCGCCGCCTCGATCGCGAGCGCGTCCATGATCTCCATCGCGACCGGCAGGAGGCCGGCGGCGACGATCTGCGCCACCGCGTCCCCGGCCTGCCGGAGGTCGTCGAAGACGGCGAGCGCGGTGTGGGTCGCCTCGGCCACCGGCAGCAGGCGGACGGTCGCCCGCAGCGCGATCCCGAACAGCCCCTCGGAGCCGCAGAAGATGCCGACCAGGTCCGGTCCGGTCGTCGTCCGCGAGCGGCCGCCGAGCTGGACGACCTCGCCGTCGGGGAGGACTACTTCGAGCCCGAGGATGTGGTTCGCGGTCATCCCGTGCCTGAGGCAGTGGGCGCCCCCCGAGTTGAAGGCGATGTTGCCGCCGATCGTGCAGACCGACTGGCTCGACGGGTCGGGGGCGTATTCGAGGCTGTGGGCCGCGGCGACGCGCGAGACGTCGAGGTTGACCACCCCCGCTTCGACCACCGCGGTCCGCTCCGCGGCGTCGATCGAGACGACCCGGTCGAGGCGGTTGAGCGCGATCACGATGCCGTCGGCCACCGGCAGGGACCCGCCCGAGAGGGAGGTGCCACTGCCGCGGGCCACGAACGGGACCCGGTGCCGATGGCAGAGGCGCACTATCTCGACCACCTCGTCGGCGTCCTCGGCGAGAACGACGGCCAAGGGCCGCTCGTGGAAGGCGGTCAGCGCGTCGGACCCGAAGACGGCCAGCTGCGCGGGATCGGTGAGGACGCGCCGCCCCAGGCCCAGCTCACCGCGGAGCCTCCCTACAAACTGTGTCCCATCTTGCATCTATCTTGAATCTATTGTGGTTCGCCGAGGTTGTCAAAGCGGCACCGCGCGAAATTTCCCACGGATGTAGAAATCACTGGATGTCGGCCGTCGACGACGCTTATACGTACGCCAAGAGCCGCATCCTGGATGGCCGTTTCGTGGGCGGCGAGATGATCAGCGAGGGGGACGTGGCGGGGCCGACCGGCGTCAGCCGCACCCCCGTCCGCGAGGCCTTCCTGCGCCTCGAGTCCGAGGGTCTCCTGCGCCTCTATCCGAAGCGGGGAGCGCTCATCGTCCCCGTCTCGCCGGCCGAAGTCGACGCGGTGATGGAGACCCGCCAGCTGGTCGAGCTGCACGGCCTGGAAAAGGCGGTGGAGCGACAGCGCGCCGTCGTCCCCCAGCTCGAAGCCGCGATCGCCGAGCAGAAGCGCCTGATCAAGGCCGGCGACGCGAGCGGCTTCGTCGAGGCCGACCGCGAGTTCCACCGCGTCCTGGTCGCGGCGACCGGCAACTCGATCCTCCTCGACCTCCACGACTCGATGCGCGACCGCCAGACCCGCATGGGCCTGACCGCGATCGCCCGCGAGGAGGACCGGATGGACTCGATCCTCGCCGAGCACCAGAGCATCGTCGACGCGATCAAGGACGCCGACGCCGACCGCGCCGACGAGCTGCTTCGGGCCCACCTGCAGCGGACGCTGGAGCTCCTCAGGGGTTCCTAGCTGAGTGATCCCGCGAACTCCGTGGGACGGGGAAGGGATGGGGGCTTCTTGAGCTGGCGCCCGGGGGTGGAAGGGACGCGGCCGTCCCGGCCACGACCCCGGCAGGGTGTGGCCGTGGCCGGGACGGCCGGGGGTTCGGGGAGAGGGCGTGGGGATCGGCGTGCCCTGGAGAGAGAGGCGCGTGTTCCTCCACGAAGGCCTGGGATCTGTGACGAAGGCTCAGGCAACTCCACGATTCCTCGCGCCTTCCTCATCAGGCCGCCGACGACCGTGCACTTGAGCCGCCCATGGGCGGCTCAAGTGCACGGTCGTGGCAGGGACCTCTGTGTCGGTGGGGAGATGCATGAGGACCTGTGACGTCCTCGGCGTCTCCCCTACCTCCTTGTGAACTTCCCTGGGGACCCCTCACGTCCCGGGCGTCTCGTGGCGGCCACACCCT
>DATJWW010000022.1:0-4876 GCA_035500835.1 Solirubrobacterales bacterium
AGATCACGGGCCTTCGTGGAGGAACACGCGCTTCTCTCCTCAGAGCACGCCGATCCCCCACGCCCTCTCCCCGAACCCTCGGCCGTCCCGGCCACGGCCACACCCAGCCGGGGTCGTGGCCGGGACGGCCGCGTCCCTTCCACCTTCGGGCGCCAGCTTCCCCCGAGCCCGCGGATCGATCCCCTAACCGGACGGCTCTGAGGGCGCCACCGCTTGGTGCCTCAGTCGCGCCATCAGGTTGCGGCGCAGGTACCAGTAGGCGGCGAGCGAGGTGACGAGGTAGACGAAGCCGACCAGGATCAGCACGCCGCGGACGTCGGAGAGGAGGATCGCGAGGACGGCGATGACGACCACGCCGACCGCGGTCGAGAGCCGCACGAAACGGAGCGTCGCCTCGATCTGTCGCCGCAGCGGGTCGTCGGCGGGTAGATCGCCTTCGGCGACCGAGTCCGGCTCCGCCACCGGGTTGCCTTCGTCGTCGACTTCATAGGGGTCGGCCACGCGCCCACCCTAGCCGCCCGCGTGGTTCAAAACTTCGGCCATCTCGAAGTTTTGAACCGCGCAGATTTCTGACCGTTCAGTGGTGCGCGATGACGCGGTCGACGATGTTGTACTCCTTCGCCTCGTCCGCGCTCATGAAGTAATCGCGCTCGGTGTCTTTGGTGACCTTCTCGAAGTCCTGGCCGGTGTGTTTGGCGATGATCTCGTCGAGGCGGCGGCGCACGTCGATGATCTCTTTGGCGTGGATCTCGATGTCGGTCGCCTGACCCTGGAAGCCGGCCGAGACCTGGTGGATCAGGATCTTCGAGTTGGGGAGCGCCATCCGCTTGCCCTCGGCGCCGCCCGCGAGGAGCAGCGCGCCCATGCTCATCGCGATCCCAACGCAGATAGTCTGCACGTCGGGTTTGATGAACTGCATCGTGTCGTAGATCGCCAGCCCCGCGTACACCGACCCGCCCGGCGAGTTGATGTAGAGGCTGACGTCCTTGTCGGGGTCCTCCGACTCCAGATGCAGGAGCTGGGCGACGATCAGGTTGGCGATGTCGTCGTTGACCGGCGTGCCGAGGAAGACGATCCGCTCGCCGAGCAGCCGCGAGTAGATGTCAAAGGCGCGCTCGCCGCGCGAGGTCTGCTCGACCACCATCGGGATCAGGGGACTCATCGTGCGCGCACTCTACTGGTCAGTCGTCGCCGGGCGTCCACAGTTTGCCCGCCGCTTTCTCCTCGCCCTCGGGGGCGAGGATCTGCTCCGCCGCCTCGGCGCGGCCCTTGCGCTCTTCGGCCTCCTCGAGCGGGATCGGCACGGCCGAGTCGGCGACCAGCTCGATCGCCTTCTGGGCCAGCAGGTCGTCGCGGATCATCGCGTCGCGGCCGTTCTCGCGCAGCCGCTCGAGCAGCTTCTCCGGCGTCGTCCGTTCGTGTTCGGCCGAGTGGGCGAGCGCCTCGACCATCTCCTCCTCGGAGACCTCGAGCGCCTCGGCGGCGGCGATCGCGGTGACCACCGCCTCGCGCTTCAGCTCTCTCTCCGCGTCGGGCTTCGTCTCCTCGATCAGCTCGTCGCGCGTTTTCCCCTGCATCTGCAGGAAGACGTTGGGGTCCATCCCCTGCTGCGCCAGCTGCCGTTCCATCCGCTCCCAGCGTTCGCCGGCGCGCGCCGTGACGATCTCCTCGGGGACCTCGATCCTCGCCGCGTCGACGGCGGCGTCGACGGCGGCGATGCGGAAGTCTTCGGCGGCGCGGCTGTTCAGCGCGGCGCCGACTTTCTCGCGGATGTCGCCGCGCAGCTCCTCCAGCGTGTCGAACTCGGATGCGTCGGAGGCGAAGTCGTCGTCGAGCTCCGGCAGGACTTTCTCCCGCACCTCTTTGACCTTCACCTTGAAGACCGCGTCTTCGCCCGCCAGTTTCGGCTCCTGGTACTCGTCGGGGAAGGTGACCTCGACGTCGACCTCGGCGCCCGGCGAGGAACCGACCAGCTGGTCCTCGAAGTCGTCGATCAGCGACCCCGAGCCGAGCGACAGCAGGTAGTCGTCGGCCTTGCCTCCCTGGAAGGCCTGGCCGTCGACGAAGCCCTCGAAGTCGATCAGCACCGAGTCGCCCTCGCGGGCGGCGCGCTCGACCGGCTCCAGCCGCGCGAAGCCCTCGCGGATCCGCTCGACCTCGGTGTCGACGATTTCCTCGTCGACCTCTTTGTCCTCTTTGCCGACCTCGAGGCCCTTGTACTCGCCGAGCTGCGCCTGCGGCCGCACCCCGACCTCGAACTTGAAGGTGAGCGGCTCACCCTCATCCTCGGGGGTGGAGACCATCTCGATCTCGGGATCGCCGATCGGGGTGACCGCCGCATCGAGGAGCGCCGCTTCGTACCACTCGGGCAGCGCGTCGCGGATCGCTTCGGCGAGCACCGCACCGAAGCCCAGCCGCTGGATCACCAGCGAGGGCGGTGCTTTGCCTTTGCGGAAGCCGGGCAGTCGCATTTCGCGCGCCATCGCCCGGGCGGTGCGGTTGGCGGCGCGCTCGACGTCCTTGGACGGGACCTCCGCCTCGACCTCGACGCGCGAGTCGGGAAGCTCTTTGACGGTCGTCTGCATGGTCGGCGGACCCTAGCGCCTATCCGAAGACCAACGTGTGCGGCCGGCGAGGGCCGGACCGAGCCGGGGTAGGACGCAGGGCGGCTCGATGGCAGCGTCATCTGGACGCCCGAGGACGACGCCCGGGAAGCGTGTCCGGGGCCGCCGGGCGTGCGCGGGGGTCTTCGGATAGGCGCTCAGCGGGACCGCAACATCGTCCGCAGCGCCACGGCGAAGTCGATCGCGAACGCGACCCCCCGTCCCGGCGCACCGGTGACGAGCCAGGCGCGCGCCCGTCCGAGGGGCGAAAGGGTCGGCGGGCGCCTGCTCATCGTCGCCAGCGTAACGACGCGGTGCTAGCTTGCCGCGATGCCGAGCGCCACCGACAGCTTCCCGCCGATCGGCGGCTACGGCTTCCTCTCCGACTGCCATACCTCGGCGCTGGTCTCCTTCGACGGCGCGGTCGAGTGGCTCTGCCTGCCCCGCTTCGACTCGCCCAGCGTCTTCGGCGCCGTGCTCGACCGGGGCGCCGGACGGCTCGCCCTGCGCCCGCGCGGCGTCATCGTCCCGATCAGCCGCCGCTACATCCCGGGGACGCTGGTGATCGAGACGACCTGGGTCACCGACACCGGCTGGCTGGTCGTCCGCGACGCGCTCTCGATCGCCTCCTGGCAGCCGAGCGAGGGGACGCCGATCGTCTCCCACGAGTCCGACCGCTCGCTGCTGCGGACGATGGTCTGCATCGACGGCGAGGTCGAGGTCGAGATGGAGTGCATGCCGCGCTTCGATTACGGCGCCGACGCCGCCGCGTGGGGCGAGCCGGCCGGCGGTGAGGCGACCGCGGTCGGGCCCGACGGCAACGAGCTGGAGCTGCGCACCGACCTGGCGCTGAGCGTCGACGGCGGCGCGCTGCGCGGCACCAAGACCCTGCGCGACGGCGAGAGCGCCTTCTGCGCGCTGAGCTGGGGCGAGGCGGACAAGGACGGCTGCGGGCCGCGGAGCGCGCCCGAGGCGTTGGAGCGCCTCTCGCTCACCGAAGAATTCTGGCGACTGTGGCTGCGCCACGGCGATTTCCCCGACCACCCCTGGCGCATCCACCTGCAGCGCTCGGCGCTCGTCCTCAAGGGCCTCACCTACATGCCGAGCGGGGCGATCGCCGCCGCGCCCACCACCTCGCTGCCGGAGGCGCCCGGCGGCGAACGCAACTGGGACTACCGCTACACCTGGATCCGCGACTCGACCTTCAGCCTCTGGGCGCTGCACACGCTCGGCTTCGACCAGGAGGCGCGCGACTTCATGCGCTTCATCCTCACCGTCTGCCGCAATCATCCCGAGCTGCAGATCATGTACGGGATCGGCCACGAGCGGGAGCTGACCGAGTCGACCCTCGACCACCTCTCCGGCTACGACGGCGCGCGGCCTGTGCGGATCGGCAACGGCGCCTTCGACCAGCGCCAGAACGACGTCTGGGGCGCGTTGATCGACTCCGTCTACCTGCACGAAAAAGCGCTGCGGGGGACCGGCACCCAGGCCGACCGCGAACTGATCCAGCACCAGGTGGAACGGGCGATCGAGTCCTTCGGCGAGCGCGACCAGGGGATCTGGGAGTCGCGCGGCGAGCCCCAGCACTACGTCTCCTCCAAGGTCAGCATGTGGGTGGCGGCCGACCGCGGCGCGCGGCTGGCGCGGGAGGTGGGACGGACCGAGCTGGCCGACGGGTGGGCCGCCAAGGCCGATGCCTTCAAGGCCGAGATCTGCGAGCGGGGCTGCCGCGACGGGGTCTTCCGCCAGCACTACGACACCGACGCGCTCGACGCCTCGCTCCTCCTGTTGCCGCTCTACCGCTTCCTACCCGCCGACGACCCGCGGATCGTGGCGACGGTCGAGGCGATCGCCGCGGATCTGACCGAGGACGGCCTCGTCCTCCGCTACAAGGTCGACGAGACCGACGACGGGCTCTCCGGCAAGGAGGGCACCTTCCTGATCTGCTCCTTCTGGCTGGTCTCGGCGCTCTCGGAGATCGGCGAGCGGGAGCGCGCCCGGGCGCTCTGCGAGCGCCTCCTCGGCGCGGCCGGAGCGCTCGACCTCTACGCCGAGGAGCTGGAGGCCAAGTCGGGCCGCCATCTCGGCAACTTCCCCCAGGCCTTCACCCACCTGGCGCTGATCAACGCCGTCTCCCACGTGATCGCCGACGAGCAGCAGCCAGGCGGCGCGGCCCGCGCCTTCACCGCGATGGGCGGCGTCCGCGAAAGCCTCTGACCGGGCGCCCGCCGTGCGTTCGCAGTTGGTTCCGGTATCCGGAACCAACTGCG
>DATJWW010000023.1:0-44128 GCA_035500835.1 Solirubrobacterales bacterium
TTACGCGCGCGTGAGTGGCCGGGGTGGGTCTGCCGGCTCCCTCCCACCGGGCATAGCTAGGCTGCGCGGCCATGTCTCTCATCGAGTTGCAGAGCCACTCCACCCATTCGGATGGGCAGCTGGCGCCGGCAGGGGTCGTCGCGGAAGCTGCAAAAGCCGGGGTCACGACCCTCGCGCTCTCCGACCACGACTCGGTCGCCGGCGTGCCGGAGGCCGAGGAGGCGGGGCGCGAGCTTGGGGTCGAGATCGTTCCGGCGGTGGAGATGTCCTGCGTCCACGAGTACGCCGAAGACCTCCACATCTGCGGCTACTGGGTCGACCTCGATGCGATCGAGCCCACCTGCGAGCGCGCCCAGGGGGAGCGCCGCGCCCGTGCCGCGGAGATCGTCGAGAACCTGCGCGGCTTCGGCTTCGACCTGACCCTCGACGACGCGATCCGCGAGGCCGGCGGCGCCGACTCGATCGGCCGTCCCCATATCGCCCGCGCCGCGGGCGCGACCGGAGACCTCGGCCCCTTCTTCGAGGAGTACCTGGTGCCGGGGGCGAAAGCCTTCGTGCCGCGGCGTTGGCCGGACGCCGAGCAGGCGATCGCGCTGATCCGCGACGCCGGCGGCGTCGCCGTCATCGCCCACCCCTACTGGGACATCTCCGAGCCGGGCGAGGTTGACGACCTGATCCGCTCACTCGGCGCCGACGGGGTCGAGACCTTCTACCCCACCCACAGCGAGGAGCAGACGAGGCATCTCCTCGACCTCTGCGCCGAGCTCGACCTCGTCCCCACCGCCTCCTCCGACTACCACGGGCCGACCCACAAGACCTTCGCCCGCTTCGGCGCCTACGAGACCTACGGCCTCGGCGAGCCCCAAGTCCCCGCACGCCCCTGAGTGCGTTCGCAGTTAGTTCCGGATAGCGGAACGAACTGCGAACGCAGGCGTCAGCCCAGCAACGCGAGGACCTGGCGCACGGCCTCCTCGAGGTCCGGCGAGGTGACGAGGTCGGGGCGCTCCGGGGCCTCGTAGGGCGCGCCGACGCCGGTCAGGTCCTTGATCTCCCCGGCCCGGGCCTTCGCGTAGAGGCCCTTCGGGTCGCGCCGTTCGCACTCCTCGAGCGGCGTGTCGACGAAGACCTCGAAGAAGGGGACGCCCGCCTCCGCGTGGATCGCCCGCACCCGGTCGCGCTCCCCCCGGTAGGGGCTGACCAGCGAGGCGATCGCCACCGTGCCCGACTCGGCGAGGATCTTCGCCACCTCGCCGACCCGCCGCACGTTCTCGTTGCGATCCTCCTCGGAGAAGCCGAGGTCGGAGTTCAACCCGTGGCGCAGGTTGTCGCCGTCGAGCATGAAGGCGGCGCGCCCGGCGGAGACCAGGGTGTGCTCGATCGCGGTCGCGATCGTCGACTTGCCCGAGCCCGAGAGCCCGGTCATCCAGATCGTCGCGCCACCGGTCCCGAGCGCCCCCCAGCGCTCCTCGCGCGAGAGCTTGCTCGGGTGGAAGGTGATGTTCTCGGCGACCGGGGTCACGGCCGCCACTTCGGTCGTGATCGGGTCGCCGCCCGAGCCGATGATCATCCCCGCCGCCACCGTCAGGTCGGTCCCCGGGTCGACCAGGATGAAGCTGCCGGTGGTGCGGTTGAACCGGTAGGTGTCGAAGAAGAGCGGCGAGGCGGTCTCGATCGAGATGCGGCCGATGTCGTTGACCTCGAGCGTCTCCGCGTCGAGATCGCGGTGCAGGGTGTCGACGTCGAGCCGGTAGTGCAGCTTGTCGATCTCGGCCGCGACCCAGCGGGTGGTGTGCTTCAGCTGGTACGGGATGTCGGTGCGCAGCTGCGAGGTGTCGTCGAACCAGCAGATCGTCGCGTCGAAGCGACGGTTCACCTGGGGCTGGTTGGTCGGGCGGCAGATCATGTCGCCGCGTGAGATGTCGACGTCGTCCTCCAGCCGCAGCGTCACCGCCATCGGCGGGAAGGCCTGGGCGACCTCGCCTTCGGGAGTGTCGATCGTGGCGATCTTCGAGGCTTTGCGCGACGGCATCACCATCACCTCGTCTCCCTGCTTGAAGATGCCGCCGACGACCGAGCCGGCGAAGCCGCGGTAGTCGCGGTACTCGGCCGACTGCGGCCGGATCACGTACTGGACCGGAAAGCGGTTGTCGACCAGGTTGCGGTCGGAGGCGATGTGGACGTCCTCGAGGTGGCCGAGCAGCGGCTGGCCGTCGAACCAGGGCATGTTGGTCGAGCGGTCGACGACGTTGTCGCCCTGCAGCGCCGAGATCGGCACGAAGCCGAGGTCGGTGATGTCGAGCTTGGCGGCGAAGGCGGTGAACTCCTCGCGGATCTCGTCGTAGACCGACTGCGAGTAGTCGACCAGGTCCATTTTGTTGACGCAGAGGATCAGGTGGGGAACACCGAGCAGCGAGGACAGCAGCGCGTGGCGGCGGGTCTGTTCGAGCACGCCTTTGCGTGCGTCGATCAGGAGCAGCGCCAGGTTCGCGGTCGAGGCGCCGGTGACCATGTTGCGCGTGTACTGGATGTGGCCCGGCGTGTCGGCGATCACGAACTTGCGCTTCGGCGTCGCGAAGTAGCGGTAGGCGACGTCGATCGTGATCCCCTGCTCGCGCTCGGCCCGCAGGCCGTCGGTCAGCAGCGCCAGGTCGGTCTGTTCGTCGCCGCGTTTCTCCGAGGTCCGCTCGATCGCCTCGAGCTGGTCTTCGAAGATCGCTTTGGTGTCGTGCAGGAGCCGCCCGATCAGGGTCGACTTGCCGTCGTCGACCGACCCCGCGGTCGCGATCCGCAGCATCTCCGCCATCAGCGCATCGCCTTCCCCGCCACGACGCCCACTAGAAGTAGCCCTCCCGCTTGCGATCCTCCATCGCCGCTTCCGAGAAGCGGTCGTCGCCGCGGGTGGCGCCGCGCTCGGTGATCCGCGAGACCGAGGTCTCCTCGATCACCGCGGCGTAGTCGGTCGCCTGCGAGGGGACGGCGCCGGTCAGGGTCGCGTCGCCGACCGTCCGGTAGCGGACCATCTCGACGTGCGGCTCGGCGCCCTCGGGGAGCGGGAAGTACTCGTTGACCGCCATCAGCAGGCCGTCGTGGTTCACCACCTGGCGCTCGTGGGCGAAGTAGATCGGCGGCAGCTCGATCTGCTCGCGCGCCAGGTAGCGCCAGACGTCGAGCTCGGTCCAGTCGGAGATCGGGAAGACGCGGATGTGCTCGCCTTTGCGGTGGCGGCCGTTGTAGAGGCGCCACAACTCGGGCCGCTGGTTCTTCGGGTCCCACTGGCCGAACTTGTCGCGGAAGGAGAGCACCCGCTCCTTGGCGCGCGCCTTGTCCTCATCGCGCCGGCCACCGCCGAAGACGGCGTCGAAGCCACCGTCCTTGATCGCGTCGAGCAGCGCCCGGGTCTGGTGGCGGTTGCGGCTTTCCAGTTCGTGGCCGACCTTGATGATCCCCTGGTCGATCAGATCCTGGACCGAGGCGACCTCGAGCCGCAGGCCGTATTCGTCGACGACCTTGTCGCGGAACTCGATCACCTCGGGGAAGTTGTGCCCGGTGTCGACATGCATGATCGGGAACGGCACCGGCGCGGGCGCGAACGCCTTGCGCGCCAGCTGCAGCATCAGCACCGAGTCCTTGCCGCCGGAGAAGAGCATCACCGGGTGTTCGAACTCCGCGGCGACCTCGCGGATGATGAACATCGACTCCGCCTCGAGCGTGTCCAGGTCCCCCAGCTCGACCGAGGCGGGGCGCACTTTCGTCGTCTCGTCCATTAGTGCACCAACATCATCAACAATTCGGGGAAGACATGACCGTCTGCGCCGCGCCGGCGACCGCACCGCAGGGGAGACGCCCGCCTAGTTGATGCCGCACTCGGTCTTTTCGACGCCGGCCCAGCGGCCGTCGCGAAGATCGCCGCCGGGGCCCACCGGCTGCGTGCAGTGGGTGCAGCCGATCGACGGGTAGCCGCGATCGTGGAGCGGGTTGTAAGGAAGGCGGTGCTCATGGATGTAGTTCCAGACGTCTCGCTCGGTCCAGTCGGCGAGCGGGTTCAGCTTCCAGAGGCCGAATTTCTTGTCCCAGGCGAACTTCGGGGACCCGGCCCTCGAGCTGGAATCCGCTCGGCGGACGCCGGCGACCCAGCAGTCTACGGATGAGAGCGCGCGGCGCATCGGCTCGACCTTGCGCACCCCGCAGCATGCATCCGGGTCGCGCTTCCAGAGCTCGTCGCCGTACTCGGCGGCCTGCTCCTCGAGGGTGAGGTTGTGGTACCGGTCGAACTCGATCCCGAGCGCCTCGGCAAGCCGGTCGCGGGTCTCGTAGGTCTCCGGGAAGAGGACGTCCGTGTCGAGGTAGAAGAAGCGCGCCTCAGGGTTGATCTGGCTCGCCAGGTGCGCCGTGACCGAGCTCGTTTTCTGGAACGAGCAGGCGATGTAGTGGTCCTGCCCGAACTGGTCGAACATCCACTCGAGCGTCTCCCGCGCGCTCAGCCCCTCGAGCTCGTCGGCGATCGCCTCGTGGTCGAGGTCGGTGACTGTCGGCACGTTGCCGGAGAGGGTGATGGGCGGCGGCTTCATGGCTCTCGCAGGGCGCGAGCTAGATCGCGCACTCTCCCTCGCCCCGCTCCACTTTATACGGGGTGGCGCGCTGCCAGTCGATGAATTGCTGCATCGTCTCCAGGGAGAACTCGGCCGGCATCGTCAGGTCCTTGACCTCCGCTTCGAAGCGCTCGGCACCGACCCGCTCGGCGAAGGCGTTGAACTCCTCGCCCGCGGCCCGCTCGGCCTCGTACAGCTTGATCCACCGCTCGACCGCCTCGGGGACGCGCTTGGCGGGCAGCCGCGATTTCAGGCGCTTGCCGTAGATCACCTCGCCGCCCTCGTAGTTGCCGCCGATGTGCGGGATGTAGGCGGGCATCTGGCGGTCGCCGATCTTCAGCGAGGCGCCGTAGAAGCCGATGTTGGCGATGTGGTGCTGGCTGCAGCCGTTCGGGCAGCCGCTCATTTTGATGTGGATCTGCCGGGTCAGCTCGTCGTCGATCCGCATCTCGTCGACCCGCTCTTTGACGGCGCGGTTGAGGCCCATCGAGGAGGTGATCCCGAGTTTGCAGCTATCGGTGCCGGGGCAGGAGACGACGTCGGTGATCTCCCGCGCGCCGGCGTCGCCGAGGCCGAGCTCGGTGAGCCGCGTCCAGACGTCGTAGACGGAGTCGTCGCGGACCCAGCGCAGGACCAGGTTCTGCTGCACGGTCGAGCGGGCGTTGCCGCCGCTGAAGTCGCGCATGATCTGGCCGAGCCCACGAAACTGCTCCGGGGTGAGGTCGCCACGGGTGATCTTCACCTCGACCGCGGAGAAGCCCTCCTGGCGCTGGCGCTGCACGTTGGTGGTGAGGAAGCGCTCGAAGGCCTGGCGGTCGCCGTTCGGCGAGGCGCTCCGCGGCGGCGACTGCGGCGCGCGCGCCTCCTCGTCGTCCTCGAAGCGCAGCCGCTCGACCAGCTCGGGGCCGAATTCGCGCTCTTCGACCCAGTCCCCTTCGAGCTCCTCGTCGAGCAGCTCGCGGAAGGCGTCGGCGCCGATCTTGTCGACCAGCACCTTGATCCGGGCGCGGGCACGATTGACCCGCAGCCAGTCCTGGCGGTCGAAGATGCGGAAGACGGCCTCGGCGACCTTCAGATAGTCGCCGTTGTCGGCCTCGACGAAGTCGCAGATCGTCGGCGCGACGCGGGCCATGATCGAGGTGCCGCCGCCGACCCGGACCTCGAAGCCCTTCACCCCGTCCCGTTCGCGGGAGAGGAAGGCGATGTCGTGGATGCCGGTGATCGCCCGGTCCTCGTCGGAGCCGGAGAAGGCGGTCTTGATCTTGCGCGGCATCAGCTGCGTCGTCGGGTGGCGGACGAAGTAGCGGACGTAGGCGCCGGCGTAGGAGGTCGGGTCGAAGATCTCGTCGGGGGCGATGCCCGCCCAAGGGTCGCCGGTCACGTTGCGGACCGTGTTGCCGCAGCCCTCGCGCGAGGAGAGCCCGGACTCGGAGATCACCTTGATGAGCTCCTCCATGTCGCGCAGCGGGACGTGGTGGATCTGCACGTTCTGGCGGGTGGTGATGTGGCCCTTGTTCAGCGGCGCCCAGCGCTCGACGACGTCGGCGAAGGAATCCATCTGGGCCGGGGTGACGCCGCCGAACGGAAGCTTGACGCGGACCATCTGCACGTCGGGCTGGCGCTGTCCGTAGACGCCCTGTTTGAGGCGGAAGCCGATGAACTGGTCCTCGGGCAACTGGTCGGCGAGGAACTTCTCCGCTTCGTTGTCGAAGTCCTCGAACTCGTGCTCGATGATCGGGATGATGTGTCCCGGGACGTTGGCGTAGGCCTCGGGGTTCTCCAGGGTGCCGACCCTGCCCTTGCCTTTCTGCTCCTTGTTCTCGGCGACCACGACCTCCATGGGAGGAAATTAGCAAAACCCTGACCGGGATTAGGGTATTTCTCCGAGAGGGTTTTCTAACTACGTCAGATTTGGCTCAGGAAGCGCGTTTGCGCGCCTCGAGAACCGCCGCCGCTTCACCTGACTCGGCGACGTATCCGCCTTCCGGCTCGAAGGGAAGCCCCTCTTCCTCCCAGCCGGTCGCGCCCTCTCCCAGCTTCACGGCGTCGTAGCCGGCCTCGGCGAGGGCGACGGTCGCCATGTCGGAGCGGCTGCCGCCGCGGCAATAGAGGACCACCGGGCGATCCTTGTCGATCTCGCCGGCCCGGGCCGCGAGCTCCGGCAGGGCGATGTGCGTGGCACCGGGCAGCCGGCCCGCGTCCCACTCATGGTCGGTGCGCACATCGACCAGCTGGGCGCCCGCCTCGATCATCTCCCGAGCCTCGGCCCGGGAGACGATCTTCGGCGCCCCGTCCGAGGCGTCGGCCATCACTCGACCTCGGAGCCCTCGATCAGGAAGGCGACGCGCACATGGGCGCGGTACTCGTCCAGCTTCTCGCCGCGGATCCCGGTCGACACGATGTCGACGGCACGGATGTTGCGCAGCGAGGCCTGAGCCTGGGCCAGTGCCTGTTTGGCGGCGTCGTCGGTCGAGGTCTTGGAACTGCCGACGAGCTCGATGATTTTCACGACTGCCATCTCGCTCCTCCTCCTTGTGGGTCCTGAATCGTCTGCTTGGCGCCCACTCCCTCCAGCAGCGCGGCGCGCTGCCATGGCCCGATCGGGTCCGGCGGCGTCGCCGTCGGCGAGACGGCGAACTCCGACTCGAAGCGCGCGATCGCCGCTGCGATCGCCGCCGCCTCGTCTCCGGTCGCGGTCTTTTCGGCCACGGACCTAGGTTATTCGCCGCGCCAGGTGCCTGCGCAGCGACTCGACGACCGCCTCCGGTTCGCGGTCCAGGCGCATGCCGGTGACCCGCGTGGTCTCGATCCCGACGAGGAGCAGCGCGTCGTCCCGTTCCCTGTCCTCCTCGAAGGAGAGCCGGGAGCCGTGCGTCGCGTAGACGTCGAGTTCGACCCCGAACCGCGCCTCCTCCCAATAGGCATCGATCTCGTATCCGGCGACGAAGTGATTCATGGCGGGCTCGGGGAGACCGGCGGCGCGCACGACTTCGAGGAATCGCCGCTCGAGCCCGGAGCGGGTGAAGACGGGTCGCTCCTCATACGTCTCCAGTGCCAAAAGGACGGTCGCGTGTCCACGATGGCCCGTGGTGCGATCGAGTAGATCGTGCATCGCCCTGAGGTCGAAGAGCTTGGCGTCGTCGGCGCGCGCGATGTAGTGCCGGACCGTGCGAACCGGGCGGTCGATCGCCATATCGAGGACGGTCCGAGACAACGAGGTGACAGGTATTCCCTCGCGCACTGCACGATCAGCCGGCGACAGGTCCGCCGTATGCGTCACGAAAGGCCGATCCGCGCGACGAGACCTAGGACAGCTCACGTGCAGCGTCCCCGGCCGCGACTGGAGCAGGCCCCACAGCCACGCGGCGGACCAGTGGCTGGCGACGGAGGGAGCCGAAGCGAGCACCGCCGCCATGCAAAGTCCATGCCATGAAAGATCCCGATGTCCGACCCGGTACACACCCCGGTGAATCCGATGCAGGCGTCCCACCCCGTTGGCCTTCGACGCAGAGCTCCGCGTATATCCGAGAGCCGCCAGTTGCCTGGTCGACACCACCCCATGCTGCATGGTCGCCAGCCGCGCCAACTCCCCATGCCCAACCCTCTGTCCTTTGTCGCCCACAGGGCGACAAAGGACAGAGGGTGCCTTGTTTCTCCCCCCGGCTGTCCCTAGCCGTGGAGGCCGGGGACAGGGGTGCCGTGGACCACGGCGGCGCAGTCGGTGGGGGCGGGATCGACCTTGTCGATCAGGGCGCGGCCTTCGGGACGGTGGCGGCCGCACCGGATCGAGTGATCCATTTCGCCGTCGCGGGCGTCGATCACGTCGTCGCCTCCGTTGCCGATGAAGATGTCCTTGCCGGGCTGGCCGAGCATCGCGTTGGCGCGATGGTTGCCGATCAGGATGTCGGGGCCGAAGGAGCCCTCCATGTCCTCGTCGGTCGGCGAGAGGTGCACGTGGTGGCAGCCGGGGATCGTGGTGATCCAGGCGGAGTGCTTAGGGAAGGAGACGACCAGCACGCCGGGGTGGTAGCCGGTCTCGGCGAAAGAGGCATCGTCGCGACCGCTGCCGCCGACCAGCGCGCCCCCCGCACAACCACCGCCCGCGGCGAGGAGGTCGCCGCCGGGACCGCCGAAGAGGTAGGTCGGGCCGGGGGTGCCGCCGACCAGGCCGTCGGCGCCGGCCCCGCCGTAGAGCCGGTCGGCACCCGGACCGGACTCGAAGAGGTCGTCCTCGGGCCCGCCGTGGATGATGTCGTTCCCCTCGCCGCCGTTCACCCGGATGCTGCCGACCGCGACCAGCGAACCGACGACGCGGAAGCTGTCGTTGCCGGGGCCGAGGTCGGCCATCAGCCAGCGCGCCGGGCCGTCGAGCTGACAGAGGACGCGCCGCGGTTCGCGGCGCGGGTGTTCGCATCCCGGCCCGGCCGCGAGGGCCGCGGCGGCGGCCACCGAGAGCGTCTCGGTCTTCGGATCGAAGGAGACGGCGAGGTCGTCACGGCCCGCGCCGCCGACGATCTGCACTCCCCCACCTCCGTTCGCCACCGCATCGACCTGCACGTAGGCGCTCCCCTTCGGCGGCGCTTCCGGCCCGCAGGAGACCGTCCGCCCCGGCGCGCCGCGGCAGCCGTCGGTGCCCTGGCCGCCGTCGAGGGTGTCGTGCCCACCGCCACCGATCAGCGTGTCGTTCCCTGGCCCACCGTCGATCTCGTTCGGACCGCCGTCGCCGATCAGCGTGTCGCGGAAGGCCGAGCCTTCGAGGTCCTCGAATTCGAAGAGCTTGTCGTGACCGTCGCCGCGCGCTTCGTGTCTGCGCAGCGAGGCCCAGACCCCGGTCCCCTTGCCGCCCGCGACCGCGGTCGCGAAGGAGGCGATGTCGTGCTTCCCGGGCCCGCCCGACATCCGGTCGTAGCCGTAGTCGCCGTGGACCAGGTCGTAGTTGCCCGGCCCGCCGTTCACGGTGTCGATCCCGAGCCCGCCGGCGACGTCGTCGTAGGAGCCCGGGCCGCCGACCACCTTGTCGTCGCCGAGGTCGCCGAAGACGCGGTCCGCCCCCGGCCCGCCGAACACTTCGTCGTTGCCGCGGCCGCCGTGGATCACGTCATCCCCGGCGCCGCCGCAGATCAGGTCGTTGCCGAGCTGGCCGTAGATCGTGTCGTCGCCCGGCCCGCCCCAGATCACGTCGCGCCCCGGCGTCCCGTGGATGACGTCGTCGCCGGAGGTGCCGACGATCGTCGCCCGCCTGCCGTGGCAACGGTGGACTTCTTCGCCGCCCCCGGCGCCTCCCGCGAGCGCCACCGCGTGGGCGGCGGCCAGCATCACGAAGACGGCGAGCGAGAGCACCAGCGCCCCCCTCAGCTTGCCCCGGCCTCGACCCACGACCTCGGCAGCATATGCGCGTGCGCAGGCGGCCGGGCGCTCACGATCAGCCGAGGGCGAGGGCGCTCTCGACCGGGACGTATTCCATACCGACGCCCTCCGCGACCGCCGCGTGGGTGACCTGGCCCGCCGCCACGTTGACCCCCGGCCGCAGCCCCGGGATACGCTCGATCGCGCCCGCGAGGCCGTGGTCGGCGATCGCGATCGCGTAGGGCAACGTCGCGTTGGTCAGCGCCTGGGTCGAGGTGATCGGCACCGCGCCGGGCATGTTGGCGACGCAGTAGTGGGTGATCCCGTCGACCTCGAAGGTCGGCTCATGGTGGGTGGTCGGACGCGACGTCTCGAAGCAGCCGCCCTGGTCGATCGCGACGTCGACCATCACCGCGCCCGGCTTCATCAGCTTCAGCTGCTCACGGGTGATGACGTAGGGCGCGCGGGCGCCGTGGACGAGCACCGCGCCGATGATCAGGTCGGCCCGCGGCAGCATCTCCTCGACCGCCAGCGTGGTCGAGTAGACCGTCGAGCAGCGGCCGTTGAAGATCACGTCGAGCTCCCGCAGACGGTCGATCGAGCGGTCGAAGACGAAGACGTCGGCCTCCATCCCGATCGCGATGAAGGCGGCGTTCATGCCGACCACGCCGCCGCCGATCACCATCACGTTGGCGGCCGCCACACCCGGCACCCCGCCGAGCAGGATCCCCCGGCCGCCCTCCGGCTTCTGCAGCATGTAGGCACCGGCCTGGGTCGCGATCTTCCCCGCCACCTCGCTCATCGGCGCCAGCAGCGGCAGCCGCCCCGCTCCGTCCTCGACCGTCTCGTAGGCGACCGCTGTCACCCCGGAGGCGGCGAGGCCGCGGGTCTGCTCTGGGTCCGGCGCCAGGTGCAGGTAGGTGAAGAGCAACTGGTCGGGTCGCAACATCGCGATCTCCGACGCCTGCAGCTCCTTGACGTGGAGGATCATCTCGGCCTCGCCGAAGACCGCCGCCGCGTCGGGCACGATCCGCGCCCCCTGCGCCTCGTAGCGCTGATCGGAGATCGCGCTGCCCTCGCCGGCGCCGGCCTGGATCAGCACCTCGTGCCCGTGCTCGACCATTTCGCGCACCCCGGCCGGGGTGATCGCGACGCGGTACTCGTCGGACTTGATCTCGGTGGGGACTCCTACCTTCATTGGCTCACCAACTCTCTGGCGCGCAGCGCCAACCAGAACTCGATCCGATCATGGGCGCGCGAGAGGTCGCGGCCGGTCAACTCTTCGACCTTGCGCATCCGGTAGCGCAGGGTGTGGCGGTGGCAGTAGACCTGGCGCGCGGCGCGCTCCCACTGGCCGTTCTGCTCGATGAAGGCCTCCAGCGAGCGCAGCAGCTCGCCGCCGTACTCCTCGTCGCCCTCCTCGATCGGGCCGAGCACGCTGTCGCAGTAGAGGGCGAGCGCGTCGTCGTCCTGGATCGAGAGCAGCAGGGTGAAGGCGCCGAGGTCCCGCCAGGAGGCGACCTCGGGGGCCGAGCCGTTGGCGAAGGCGGTCGCCTCGAGGGCGCAGCGCGCCTCGTGGAAGGAGTGACGGAGTGCCTCCGGCGGCGCGACGCGGCTGGCGGCGGCGCGGACCCCGGCGCCCTCTGCGATCAGCGCCTCGCGGCTGCGCGCCGCGACCTCGATCGGATCGCGGTCGGCGGCGTCGATCACCGCGCAGAGGAGCTCACGGCCGCCGATCTCGTGCGGGGCGACGACCGACGGGCAGCCCGCGCCGGCGAGCGCCGCTTCCAGCGTCGCCGCGGCGGCGGCCGGGGTGTCGACGATGAAGACGAGCACCGCGGCGTCTTCGCCGATGCCGAACGGCTCGAGCCGGCGGCGCAGCTCGCTCGGCTCCATGCGCCCGCCGAGCGCTCCGGCGAGCACGTCGCCCGCCAGCCGCCGCTCGGTCTCCCGCGCGACGCGCCGGCGCATCAGCTCGAGCGCGACGATCGCCACCGCCTGCTGCAGGATCAGCCGCTCGAAGTCCCCGAGCCCGCCCGAATCGCGGACGATCACCACCCAGGCCTGCGGCGGCCCGCCGCCCGGCGAGACGACCGGATGGGCCAGCGCCCGCCCCGCCAGCGAAGGGTGCGAGGGCACGAACGGGTGCCCGTCGCCGGCGTGCCCGAGCACCTCGCGGCGGATCCCGCCGATCGCCTCGGCGGAGAGCTGGCGGCGGAAGCCGCGCCCCGCGAGGCGTTCGCCGCGGCCGTCGAGAATCGCCACCGTCCCGCCCACCGCGGAGGCGACGGTGGCGGCGATTTCCTCCAGCCCGCGCTCCTCCAGGACCAGCCGCTCGAGCCGCCGTTGGATCGCCAGCCCCCGCTGCAACACCTCGTACTGCTCGTTGACCAGCCGCGTGAAGGCCTTCTCGGTGATCGCGATGAACGGCGTCGAGTAGGGCACCTCGAAGAGCGGGAAGGAGCGCTTCTCGGCCTCCTCGACCAGCGCCTTCGGCAGCCGTTTGTGGCTGAAGCCGGTGCCGAAGCCGAGCCCCGCGAGGTTGCGCTCGGCGAGGTCGGCGACGAACTGGCGCTGCTTCTCGGCGGTGTCGAGCGGGATGCCGGTGGTCAGCATCAACTCGCCGCCCGACAGCCACGGCGTCGGGTCCTGCAGCTCGGAGATGTGCACCCAGCGGACCGGGGCCGCGGCCGCCTTGGCCCCGGTCGCCAGCTCTAGGTCGAGCTCATCGAGCAGGCTCTGGACCGTGAGCACACATCCTCCTCGCGAGGCCTACCCGACCAGGTGGTCCCAGGCGTCCGAGAGGACGCCGCGCAGGACGTCGTGGATTTCCTCGAACTGCTCGGTGTCGCTGATCAGCGGCGGCGCCAGCTGGATCACCGGGTCGCCGCGGTCGTCGGCACGGCAGATCAGGCCGCGCTTGTAGAGCTCCCCGGAGAGGAAGCCGCGCAGGAGCTTCTCCGACTCCTCGTCGTCGAAGGTCTCCTTGGTCTCCTTGTCCTTGACCATCTCGATCGCCTGGAAGAAACCGGCGCCGCGCACGTCGCCGACGATCGGCAGGTCGCGGAGGCTCTCCAGCATCTCCCGGAACTCCCCCTCCTTGGCCTGCACGTGGCCGCAGAGGTCCTCGCGCTCGTAGACGTCGAGGTTGGCCATCGCGATCGCCGCCGCCAGCGGGTGGCCGGCGAAGGTGAAGCCGTGGGCGAAGGAGGCGTTGCCCTCGCTGAACGGCTCGAAGACCCGGTCGGAGGCGATCACCGCGCCCATCGGGGCGTACGCCGAGGTCAGCGCCTTGGCGGTGGTGATCATGTCCGGCTGGTAGCCGAACCGTTCGCAGCCGAAGTAATGGCCGAGCCGGCCCCAGGCGCAGATCACCTCGTCGGAGATCAGCAGCACGTCGTACTGGTCACAGATCTCGCGCACGCGCCGGAAGTAGCCGTCGGGCGGGACGAAGCAGCCGCCCGCGTTCTGGACCGGCTCGAGGATCACCGCGGCGACCGTCTCCGGCCCCTCGAAGACGATCCGCTCCTCGATCGCGTCGGCCGCCCAGAGCGGGTCGCGCTCCTCGGGCCAGCGGTAGATGTTCGTGTTCGGCACGTGGCAGGCGCCGGAGACCAGCGGTTCGAACTGGTTGCGCAGCTCGGTGATCCCGGTCGCCGAGAGCGCCCCCAGCGAGGTGCCGTGGTAGGCGACCTCGCGGGCGATGAATTTGTGCTTCTGGCCTTTGCCATGGGCGCGATGGAAGTTGCGGGCCAGCTTCAGCGCCGACTCGACCGCCTCCGAGCCGCCGTTGGTGAAGAAGACGCGGTTCAGTTCGCCCGGCGCCAGATCGGCGATCCGCGCGGCGAGTTCGATCGCCTTCGGGTGGGCGTAGCTCCACAGGGTGTAGAAGTCGAGCTCTTCGACCTGGCGCGCGGCGGCCTCGCCGTACTCGGCGCGGCCGTGGCCGGCGTTGACGCAGAAGAGCGCCGAGAGGCCGTCGAGGTAGCGGTTGCCGTGCTCGTCGTAGACGTAACACCCGTCGGCCCTGGTGATCAGCGGGATCTCGTGGTCGGGGCCGTACGCGCCCATCCGCGAGAAATGCATCCAGAGATGCTTGCGGGCCAGTTGCTGAAGTTCAGAATCGACTACCTGCGGTGCGGTCGCCATGCCGCTCTCCTCTCAAAACGCTTGCGACGTTCTGGACAACGCTAGAGAGCTTCCCCCGGGCGCGCAAGGGGCCCCAGGGTCAAGTCCCGGTCATCCGTTTATACACCAGGTATAAGCTTGGCCTGTCCTTTTAGGACATCCGCCACTTGCGACTCGGTCCACATGGGCATAGCGTCGGGCCGATGGAGAGTGCCGACAGGCCGGTGCTGGTGGCACCAAAGGAGGAGAGATGACTGGACCTGACCCGACCGCCGTCGTCGAGGACGTCGGCTCCGACTCGCCCAGCGTCGTCCTGCGCAACGTCACCAAACGCTTCGACGACTTCACCGCCGTCGACGACCTCTCGCTCGAGCTCGGGCATGGCGAATTCTTCACCCTGCTCGGCCCCAGCGGCTGCGGCAAGACGACGACCCTGCGGATGATCGCCGGGTTCGAGCGGCCGACCAGCGGCGAGATCGCGATCGAGGGCGAAGACGTCGCCGCCCTGCCGCCCCACAAGCGGCCGACCAACACCGTCTTCCAGAGCTACGCGCTCTTTCCCCATCTGAGCGTCGAGAAGAACGTCGCCTTCGGCCTCAGACGCAAGAAGGTCGACAAGGACGAGATCGCCGAACGGGTGGCGACCGAGCTGCAGCGGGTCGGGCTGGCGCGCGAGGCGAACCGGCGGCCCTCACAGCTGTCGGGTGGCATGCAGCAGCGGGTGGCGCTGGCCCGGGCGCTGGTCAACCTGCCGAAGGTGCTGCTGCTCGACGAGCCGCTCGGCGCCCTCGACCTGAAACTGCGCAAGGGCCTGCAGGTGGAGCTGAAGCGGATCCAGCGCGAGGTCGGGATCACCTTCGTCTACGTCACCCACGACCAGGAGGAGGCGCTGACGATGAGCGACCGGATCGCGGTGATGAACCGCGGCCAGGTCGAGCAGGTCAGCTCCCCCGAGGAGGTCTACGACCGGCCGACGACGAGCTTCGTCGCCGGGTTCATCGGCGTCTCCAACCTGATGCCGGCGAGCATCGTCGGGCCGGGACGGGTGAAGCTCGACTCGGGGCCGGAAATCTCCGCCGACACCGGCGAGCTCGGACCCGGCGAAGGCTGC
Source organism: Solirubrobacterales bacterium (assembly GCA_035500835.1). Taxonomy (GTDB): domain Bacteria; phylum Actinomycetota; class Thermoleophilia; order Solirubrobacterales; family 70-9; genus VAYN01. The sequence continues at coordinate 15,175 of DATJWW010000023.1, forward strand.
GCCGCGGTGGTGCGGCCGGAGAAGCTGAAGGTGTCGCTGCCCGGCGAAAGTGGCCCGGCGGCCGACGAGCCGCGGGTCGAAGGCGTGGTCGAGAGCTCCCTCTATCTGGGGACCGCGACGCAGATCGCGGTCAACCTCGGCGGCGACGTGCGGATGACGGTCCTGATCCCGAACGCCGACGAGGCGGAACGACAGCGACTGCCCGGCGGTGGGGCCAAGGTGACGCTGAGCTGGGCGCCCGAGCACATGCACGTGGTGACCGCGTCGCCGGCCGACGGTAAGGGATGAGCGTGGGGATCGAGAGGCTCCGATGAGGCCGACGCGCACGATCGCCGTGGCGATCGCCGTTCTGGCCCTGGCGATCGGCATCGCGGCCTGCGGCAGCGGCATCGAAGGTCCGGTGGAAACCACCTCCGCCAAGGTCGAACTGGAAAACAAGCCGAGCGGGAAGCTCGTGATCTCCAACTGGCCGCTCTACATCGACAAGAAGACGGTCCCCGACTTCGAAAAGGCGACCGGCGTAGAAGTCGAATACTTCGAAGACATCAACTCCAACGAAGAATTCTTCAACAAGATGGCGCCGCAGCTGACCTCCGGCTCGTCCGGTGGCCGCAGCATCTTCGTCCTCGCCGACTACATGGTCGCGAAAATGATCAAGCTCGGTTACCTCGAGGAACTCGATCACTCGGCGCTGCCCGAAGTGAAAGCGAACCTCTCGAAGAGTCTGCGCCACCCACCGTTCGATCCCGAACGCCAGTACTCGGTGCCGTGGCAGAGCGGCATGACCGGGATCATCGTCAACAAGGAACAGGCTCCCGAAGTCCACTCGATCTGTGACCTCTTCGACCCCCAGTACAAGGGCAAAGTCGACTTCCTGAACGAAGTCCGAGAAACGGTCCCGCTGGTGATGAAGTGCGAAGGCGTCAACACCGAAGAAGCGACCGAAGCGGACTGGATGAAAGCGATCGAAAAAATCAAGGAAGCCGCCTCCGACGGTCAGATCCGGCGCTTCACCGGTAACGACTACGCCCAGGACCTGACCAACGGGAACGCGGTGGCGGTGATCGGCTGGTCAGGCGACGCGGTCCAGTTGCAGGCAGACAACCCCGAACTCGAATGGCGGATGCCGACCGAAGGCTGCATGCTCTGGTCGGAAGACATGATCATCCCGGTCGGTGCGCCGAACCCGACCGCGGCCGAGGCCTTCATGAACTTCGTCTACAAGCCCGAGGTCCAGGCCAACATCGCCGCCTACGTGAACTACGTGACCCCGGTCGAAGGCGTCCAGGAAGTCCTCCAGAAGACGGAACCGGAAATCGCCGAAAACCACCTGATCTTCCCCAGCGCCTCGTTCACCAAGAACTGCTCACCGACCCCGACCCTCGAAGGCAAGGAGGAAAAGAACGTGATCAAAGCCTTCGACGAAGTCCTCAACGGATAAGGGGGAACGGTCATGAGCGAAGCCATCCGCCGTCGTATCTCCGCCTACTCCCTGCTCGCGCCGGGGACGCTCTGGCTGGTCATCTTCTTCGTCATCCCGCTGTACTTCATGGCGAAGCTCTCGCTCGACGTCGAAATCCCCGGCACCCTCCACTACGAATTCGTCTGGCACTGGGCCAACTACAAGGAAGCGCTGGAACTGTATGACACGCAGTTCGTCCGCTCCTTCATCTATGCGGGCATCGCGACGCTCCTCTGCCTGATCATCGCCTATCCACTCGCCTACGTGATCGCCTTCAAGGCGGGGAGATGGCGAAACCTGATGCTGTTCGCGGTGGTGGCGCCGTTCTTCACCACCTACCTGGTCCGCACCCTGGCCTGGGAGACGATCCTCTCCGACGAAAGCCCGGTAACCGAATTCCTCCACGCGATCGGGCTGGCGCCGAGCGGACACATCCTCGCCACCGGCTTCGCGGTGATCGCCGGGATCACCTACAACTTCCTGCCTTTCATGGTGCTGCCGCTCTACGCCAGCCTGGAGCGGATCGACACCCGTGTGCTGGAGGCTTCCAAAGACCTCTACGCGAGCGCTTCCTCGACCTTCTGGAAAGTGACCCTGCCGCTGTCACTCCCCGGTGTCGTCGCGGGCACGCTGCTCACCTTCATCCCCGCGGTCGGCGACTACGTCAACGCCGAGTTCCTCGGCGGCGTCAACAACCGGATGATCGGCAACGTGATCCAGTCGCTCTACCTGACCCAGAACGACTATCCGGCGGCCGCCGCGCTCTCGTTCGTCTTGATGGCGGTGATCATGATCGTCGTGTTCGTCTACATCAGATTCGCCGGCTCCGAGGCACTGATGGGACAGGAGGCCGTATGAGCGCCACCCCCGCCACCACCCCCGGGCGCGGCTCGCTGAGCGCCGAGACCAGCGCCGCCCGCGCCTGGCGCTGGCTGCGCGAGCACGCGGTCAACATCGTCGCGGTCCTCGTCGTGCTCTACCTGCTGATCCCGATCGTGGTGATCTTCGTCTTCTCCTTCAACAACCCGGCCGGGCGCTACAACTTCACCTGGGTCGGCTTCACGCTGAAGCACTGGGCCCATCCATTCAGCAACAGCGAACTCACCAACGCGATGCTGACCAGCATCAAGCTGGCGCTGCTGGCGACGGTCGTCTCGACCATCATCGGCACGATGATGGCCATCGCCCTGGTCCGTCATAAGTTCGCCGGGCGACGGATCGCGAACTTCCTGATCGTGATCCCGATGGCGACGCCCGAGGTGGTGATGGGGGCCTCGCTGCTCTCCTTCTTCCTCATCCTCGACCAGAGCCTCCTCGGCTTCACGACCCTGCTGATCGCCCACGTCATGTTCTGCATCAGCTTCGTCGTGGTGGTGGTGAGATCGCGCCTGATCGGCTTCGACCGCAGCCTCGAGGAGGCGGCAAAGGACCTCGGCGCAGGCCCGTTCACCACCTTTCGGCTGGTGACCTTCCCGCTCATCCTGCCCGGCATCTTCGGCGCCGCGATGCTCGCCTTCGCGCTCTCGATCGACGACTTCGTCATCTCCAACTTCAACGCGGGGACGACGGTGACCTTCCCGCTCTACATCTTCGGCGCCGCCCAGCGCGGGATACCGGTCGAAGTCTATGTAGTGGCGATGCTCCTCTTCTTCGTCACGGTGGTGGCGATGGGCTTTGCCACCTGGCAGCAGCGTCGCGCGGAAAAGATGACCGCGATCCGGCCGGAGCAGGAGGAGTCGGACATCGTGTTGCCGGGCATCGCCTGAGGTTTGCGGGGAGGGGAGTGGGGTGACCCCCTCTCTCACGAACTGCGGGGTGGTTCGTTCGGGGGTCACCCCACTCCCCTCAACCAGCCGTGGCGATGGTCAGCGGCCGATGTGGAAACCGAGCAGGTCGGGGACCTTGGCCACGGCGCGCGAGAGATGGCCTGGCTTCCGGCCGTCGGCCTCGGCTTCCTCTTTCTTGGCGATCGCCAGGCGGATCGATTCGCCGCCGATCCAGTGGAAGGGCTCGGGGGGGACGCGGGGGATCTTCGCATCGACGAAGGCGAGGCGGGTGGGCTCGTCGCGGCGGTCGAGGGCCAGCGAGGCGAGGGTGAGGCCGACCATGTTGGTCGGGCCGACGCCGTTGCCGGTGTAGCCGGCCGCGACCCAGGCGCGCGAACGGGGCAGCGAGGTGACCGCCGGCAGGTGGGTCGGCGAGGCGTCGATCGGGCCGCCCCAGGCGTGGGTGACACGGCGGCCGATGAGGTCCGGGAAGTACTCGACCATGTGCCGGCGCTGGGCGGCGACGGCGTCGGCGTCGACCTCGGCGCGGCCGTGGGTGCGAGCCCCCATCCTGATCCGGCCCCCGCCCCAGCCGAAGGCGATGCGGCCGTCCGGGGTGGTGCGGAAGTAGTGGACGAGGGCGCGGCTGTCGGTGATCGCCTCGCCGCCGGTCCAACCGATCTTCTCGATCACGTCGGGGACCGGCTCGGTGATCACGATGTGCGAGGAGGCGACGGTGAGGCGGTGGCGCAGCGGCCCGCCTGGCGCCTTGGCGGCGGCGCCGATCGCCAGCGCCCCGCGCGGGGCGCGGACGCGGGCGCCGCTCGCGGTGGTCGCCTCGACCCCGTCGGCGGCCTCGCGGAAGCGCCGCACCGGCGAGGACTCATAGATCTCGACGCCCTCCTCGAGCAGGCGGCGGCGCAGGCCGAGGGCGAGGCGGGCGGGCTGAAGGGTGGCCGCACAGGGTTCGATCACACCGGCGCGGAAGTCAGGCGACATGCAGCGCGACCGGGCCTCGGTGGCAGGGACGTCGCGGAGCCTGTCGGGGACCCCGAGATCGCGGCACGCTTCGAGTGCGGCGCGGCCGACACCGTCGTCGGCGGGCGTGGTCGAGACCTGCAGATAGCCGGCGCGGCGGAACCAGGCATCGACGTCCTCCTCGACGCAGAAGGCCTCGATCCGCCCGACCGCCGCCTCCGCTGCGTGGCCGACCGCGAGCGCCGGCGCGTCCCCCCAGCGACCCCGCATCGAGGCCAACGAAGTCCACATCGCCTCGCAGAAGCCACCGTTGCGCCCGCTCGGCCCGCGGCCGCAGACCGGTTCGGACTCGAGCAGGACGATCCGCGCCTCCGGCGCCAGCTGGTGGGCGTGCCATGCGGTCCACATCCCGGTGTAGCCGCCGCCGACGATCAGCAGGTCGGCGTCGCGATCCTCGCCCAGCGGCGGCCGTGGCGTGACCTCGCCCGCCTCCTCGATCCAGTAGCCGAGACGATCGTGCTCCATCCCTCCAGTCTTGCGGAACGCCCGTCCAGCTGTTCCTTATGCGCCCCAGAGGCGCATAAGGAACAGCTGGACGGAAGGGGCTCGCCTAGACTCGCTGAGATGCCCGATCCGAAGCAGGAGACGACGCCCTACGTCGACGCGCTGCTCTCCTACTCGGCGCGCGAGCCGGGCCGCTTCCAGGTCCCGGGACACAAGGGCGGGATCGCCGCCGACCCGGGGATGGTCGCCCTGGTCGGGATGATCGGCCTCGTCAACGACATCCCCTCGGTGACCGAGGGCGTCGACATCGGCCCCGAACCGACCCCTTTCCAGCAGGCGCAGCTGCTCGCCGCCGAGGCCTGGGGGGCGCGGCGCAGCTGGTTCCTCGTCAACGGCGCCTCGCAGGGCAACCACGCCACCTGCATGGCGCTCGGCCACATGGGCGAGGAGGTCGTCGTCCAGCGCAACGTCCACTCCTCGGTGATCGACGGGCTCGTCCTCAACGGCATGCGGCCGACCTTCGTCGCGCCGGAGCTCGACCCCGAGCTCGGCATCGCCCACGGGTTGACCCCCGAGTCGCTGGCCGCGGCGCTCGACACGACACCGGCCGCGGTCGCCGCGATGGTCGTCTCCCCCACCTACTTCGGCGCCTGCGCCGACGTGGCGGCGCTCGCCGAGGTCGCCCACTCCCGCGGCGTGCCGTTGATCGTCGACGAGGCCTGGGGCGCCCACCTCCACTTCCATCCCGACCTGCCGCCCGACGCGCTGGCGAGCGGCGCCGACCTGGTCACCTCCTCGACCCACAAGATCGTCGGCAGCCTCACCCAGGCGGCGATGCTCCACCTCGGGCAGGGCGACCGGATCGACGCCGCGGTCGTCGACCGCTGCGTCAGCCTGGTCGAAACGACCAGCCCCAGCGGCCTCCTCTCCGGCTCGCTCGACGCGGCGCGGCGCCAGGCCGCGGTGCACGGCGAGGAGCTGCTCGGCGAGACGCTCGCCGCGATCGCCAGGACCCGCGAGGCGATCGTCGAGATCCCCGGCCTCGCCGTCCTCGACGAGTCGATGGTCGGCCGCGCCGGGATCGCCGGCTGGGACCCGCTGCGCCTCTCGATCGACGTCCGCGGCACCGGCTCGACCGGCTACCGGCTGGCGAAAAAGATCTTCTACTCGCACGGGATCGACCTCGAGCTCTACTCCGAGAACGTCGTGGTCGGGATCTTCGGGCTGGGCGAGCCCGCCGCGGCGAGTGGCGAGCGCCTGGTGGCGGCGATGCGCGCCGCGGTCGGCGAACTCGAAGCCGAGCCCGGCCCGGCGCAGGAGAAGCTGGCGCCACCGCCGCCCTGGGGCGAGCTGGTGATGACGCCGCGGGAGGCCTTCCTCGGACCGCAGGAGGTGATCCCCTTCGACGCGGCCGCCGGACGGGTCGCCGCCGAGGGCCTCGCCGCCTACCCACCGGGCATCCCCAACGTGCTGCCGGGCGAGCGGCTGACCGCCGAGACGCTCTCCTACATCCGCGAGTCGATCGCCCACGGCGGCTATGTGCGGGGCGGCTCGGACCGCGAGCTGAAGACGCTGCGCGTCGCCCTCGACCGGGCGCGCCACTAGGTTGCCGCGATGGCCTCCTACGACGCGATCGCCGACCTGCCGCTGACGATCGAGTCCTGCTCCTTCGACGGGCTCGAGCTCAGCCTCGGCGAATTCGAACGGTTCACCACGGTGGTCAAGCTGCAGGGCGGCGGTGAGGAGGGCGTCGGCGAAGACGTCGTCTACGACGCGGTCGACCACATCGGCCAGCAGGGCCACGGACCGCCGGACGGGCTCGCCCACTCCGGCACCTTCGACGAGTTCTCCAAGAAGCTGGACGGGATCGACCTCTTCCCGGCCGGGGCGCCGGAGCGCGGCGACGTCTCGCGCGACTACCGCCGCTGGGCGTTCGAGTCGGCGGCGCTCGACCTGGCGCTGCGGCAGGCGGGGACGAACCTGGCGGCGGTGCTCGGCCGCGAGCCACAGCCGCTCAACTTCGTCAACTCGCTGCGGCTGGCCGGCTTCGACCCGTCCGCGAAGTCCTCGATCAAGCCGGTCCTCGAACGGCTCGCCGTCTACCCGACGCTGCGCTTCAAGCTCGACCCGTTCAACGACTGGGACGACGAGCTGATCGCCGCGCTGGTCGCCACCGGTGCGGTCGACTCGCTCGACCTCAAGGGCTTCTACAAAGGGACGCCGGTCGACGTCGTCACCGACCCCGAGCTCTACGCGAAGCTGATCGACGCCTTCCCCGACGCCTGGCTCGAGGACCCCGACGTGACCGACGAGACCCGGCCGCTCCTCGACCCGGTCAGTGAGCGGGTCACCTGGGACGCACCGATCCACTCGATCGCCGACATCGAGGCGATGCCCTGGTCGCCGCCGAAGACGGTGAACGTGAAGCCCTCCCGCTTCGGCCCGATCTCCCGCCTCTTCGCCACCTACGACTACTGCGAGGAGCGGGGCATCGGCGCCTACGGCGGCGGCCAGACCGAGCTCGGCCCCGGCCGCGGGCAGATCCAGTACCTGGCCTCGATCTTCCACCCGGACACGCCGAACGACACCGCGCCGGGCGGCTACAACGACCCTGCCCAGGCGACCGCGCCGGGGCTGCCGTCGAGCCCGCTGGAGCCACGCATCGAAGAGCTCGGCTTCCGCCGGCAAACGGCTTAGGGACGCCGAATTCGTAGGTAGGGCAACCGAATTCGGGCTTTCGGCTACGTTGGTCGCGGTTCGTCTCAGCCGCTCGCCGTCAGCGACAACACATCAAAGGAGCCATGACGATGGCCAAGAAGAAATCTTTCGCCGCCGCCCTCAACGAGCAGATCTCCAACGAGTTCGCCGCCTCCCAGCAGTATGTCGGCGCCGCCGTCTACTACGACGCCGAGACGCTGCCCCGCCTCGCCGCCTTCTTCTACCGCCAGGCGCTCGAGGAGCGCGAGCACGCGATGATGATGATCCGCTACCTCCTCGACGTCGGCGAGGCCGTCGAGATCCCCGACGTCAAGGCGGTTCCTACCACCTACGCCGACGGCTCCGAGCCGGTGAAGATGGCCCTCGCCCAGGAGAAGCGGGTCAGCGACGAGATCTTCTCCCTCTTCGAGCTCGCCCGCGAGCTGAAGGACTACCGCGCCGAGCAGTTCCTCCAATGGTTCGTCAAGGAGCAGGTCGAGGAGGTCTCGCTGATGGGCGACCTGCTGAACGTGGTCGAGCGCTCCAAGGACAACCTGCTGCTGGCCGAGGAGTTCATCGCCCGCGAGAGCCTCGGCGAGGAGGGCTCCGACCCGACCGCCCCGCCGGCGGCCGACGGGTCGGATTAGTTCAGACCCTCTCCGAGGGAGGGGTGGGGGACCGCCTCGGCGGAATTGCTTCGCGCACCCTTCGGGTGCAGCTCTCGATGATGCTGCCCGCCTATGGCGGGCAGGAATCGGATTGCATTTCCGCCGCTTCGCGACATTCCGGCGAGTCGGTCCCCCACCCCTCCACCACCGTGCTCCGGAGGCTCGCTACGGCGGCGACCCTCGCCTTTCAGCTTCCAAGCCAAGGCGGGCGCTCGGGGACGAGAGTGGACTCACGAGTGTCCCGTCGGAATGGCTGGAGGAGACCAGGGGAACCGACTCGCCGGAATGTCGCGAAAGCGGCGATATGCAATCTGATATTTGCGCCCCATAGGGGCGCAGCAACCTCGCCGAGCTGCACCCGAAGGGTGCGCGACCCAATTCCGCCGAGGCGGTTCCCCTGGTCTCCCCGGGCGCTCCCCTGAAGAACAGCGTCAGCCGGAGCTCTACCCGAGCCAGCCCGCGCGCCGGCGCATCGATTTGATCCGCCGGAACTCGGCGATGTCCTCGCGCAGGGCGGCCGGGGCCGGGGCCGGGAGGAAGCGGGCCGGAAGGGGGCTCTCGCCGACCTCGCCGTCGCGGGCGGAGACACGGTAGGCGCGGGCGCCGCGGCGGGCGGTGACGGCCGAGGGGGAGTCCTCGCCCTCCCAGAGGAGGCCGGCGTAGTCGTCGAGGCCGTAGCCGCTCGGCATCCCCTCGGCGACCGCCTCGAGGTAGGCGGCGCGGCGCTCCGGCTCGTTGTTGTAGTGGACGCAGAGGCTGCCGGAGAGGAGGCCGAGGCCGGCGGCCGCCAGCGGCTTGCCGGAGGACTTGGTGATCCCCGCCTCGAACCAGCACATGGCGCCGGCGCTCTGGCCGGCGAGGACGATGCCGCGCCGCCAGGCGAGGCTGAGGATCGAGGCGATGTCGTGCGCCTCCCAGACCGCCAGGAGGTTGACCATGCTGCCGCCGCCGACGTAGATCAGATCTTGCGAGAGGAGGTGGTCGCGCAGCGCCATCGGCCGCCGGCCGAGGCGGAAGAGGGAGACGTCGGAGGGCTCGCAGGGACGATCCCCGAAGGCCTGGTAGAAGCGGCCGATCTGCTCGGAGGTGTCGCCGCTGGCGGTCGGCAGGATGCAGATCCGGGGTCTGGTGCCGCCGCGTTCGGTGGCGAGTCGGAGGAGGAACTCGCAGACGGCGCGGTCGGGCGGTCGCGAGGTGAAGTCGTGGCCACCGAGGGTGAGGATGCGACGCACCGGCGTCGTCGTCCCCGGGGTCGCGCCGTTCTCCCCGATGCCGTTGCCGGCCATCGCCATCAGGGCGCCGCAACCGCGGTGGACAGCGCCTCGGGCAGCGGCGGGGCCGGCACGACCCCGCGTTCGCCGAGGAAATTGGTGGCGATCCTCATCTCCACCACCCGCTGCCCGGAAACATCCAACCGATAGCCGCGCGCCTCGGGACGAGAGGCCACGACCTGGCTCAGCTCTTCGCCGATGAAGTGGAGCGCGGCACCGTCCTCGGCCGCGTACCCCGGCCGCATCCCTTCGCGCAGGAAGCGATGGTAGGACTCGCGACGACTCGATTTGCGTTCGTAGTGGACGCAGTTGCTGAACGGCAGCAGGCCGAGGCCCTCGAGCCGTCTGGGCGCGCCGTGGAAACCGGTCACGGCCTCGGCGAACCAGCACAGCGAGCCCGCCGAGAGACCGCAGAGGATCACCCCCGCCTCCCAGCATTCGCGCAGGATCTCGTCGATGCCATGCGCCCGCCAGACGCCGAGCAGGCTGACCACGCTGCCGCCGCCGACGTAGATCAGGTCCTGCGAGAGAAGGTGCCGGCCGATGTCCTCGGGGCCCTGCTCGCGGCGGAAGAGCGAGATGTGGCTCGCCTCGCAGCGGTGCGCCGAGAAGGCCCGGTAGAAGCGGACGATGTAGTGGTCGGCGTCCCCCGAGGCAGAAGGCAGGAAGCAGACCCGCGGGCGCTCCGCCTTGGTCAGGCCGAGGACGTAGTCGTCGAGCAGCGGGTTGCCCGACTCCATCGAGAACCCTCCTCCGCCGAAGGCGACGATCTGTCGGGGGGCCGTCTTCACGTACCTAAATAGTCGGCCGGCGGCGGTTCGGCGTCCTTATCCAGCCGTCCGAACTTGGAGGCGCCCCGCTCGCCCCGGTGTACAGGGCGGATTTCGCACGCCGGCTAGCGAACGTACGTGCGCCGCAGCTTCTTCCGCGCCCGGTGCAACTGCACTTTCACGGTCCCCTCCGGGATGCCCAGATGGGCGGCGATCGCGGGCTGGGTCATGTCCTCCTCGTAGCGCAGCGAGAGCAGTACCCGCTCGCGCTCCGAGAGGCGCTCGAGCGCCGCCTGCAGATCGGCCCGCTCGACCGTCGCGACGACCTGCTCGTCGCCGTCGCCGCTGATGTGCTCGACCTCGTCGGTCGGGTCCGGCCGTGGCCGCGAGTAGTGACGGAAGGCCTCGTTGCGGACGATCGTCGACAGCCACCGCCTGCGGCTGCCGGAGTCGCGCAAAGTCGAGCGTCGACGCCAGGCGCGGAGCAAGGCCTCCTGCGCGATGTCCTCCGCCTCGCTCGGATTGCTCGCGTAGCGGTAGGCCTGCCGCAGGCAGATCACCCGTGCCTCACCCCACTCCCAGCCATCGTCACTTTCGGTCAGATGGTCCCTCTGAGAGTCGATGGATCGAACTTATCCGACCCCGATAACCAACTCGACCATCGCAAGAAAGACATGATCGGAATACGCGGATAGATCGTTTGAAACTCTCCTGAACACGGTCCCGGTCCCTGACTGACATGAAGACCACCAGCGCATCCACCCAGCCCGACGCCCGCCACGCCGAGGTCGCCTACGAGGCGATCGCGCCCGTCTACGACGACTTCACCGCCCACCACGACTACCGACTATGGATCGACACCCTGCTGGAGCTCGGCGCCGCCCACGGCCTGCGCGGCGACACCGCGCTCGACGTCGCCTGCGGCACCGGCAAGAGCTTCCTGCCGCTGCTCGAGCAGGGCTGGCAGGTGACCGCCTCCGACATCTCCCCCTCGATGGCCGAGCTGGCGCGGGTCAAGTCGGGGGGCGCGGCGCAGATCGAGGTCGCCGACATGCGCGAGCTGCCCGTCTACGGCAGCTTCGACCTCGTCTGCTGTCTCGACGACGCGGTCAACTACCTGCACTCGGCGGCCGAACTGGAGCAGACGCTGCGGGGCCTGGCCGCCAACCTGGCGCCACACGGCATCCTGATCTTCGACTCGAACACGATGACCAACTACCGCGGCTTCTTCGCCGAACACGTCGAGGTCGAGATGAACGGCCGGCGGCTGATCTGGGACGGTCTGAACGGCGGCGAGATCGAGCCCGGGGAGATCGCCGAAGCGACTTTCACGGTCGAGCCACTGGAGCCGGGGACGGGACCGTCGATCCCGCCCGAGCTGCACCGCCAGCGCCACCATCCCGAGGCCGAGGTGCGGGCGGCGATCTCCGGCGCCGGGCTGGAGCTGCTCGAGGTCTACGGCCACCATCAGGACGGGGTGCCGCACCGGCCGATGAGCGAGGAGGACCACACCAAGGCGATCTACATCGCCCGGTTGGCGCAGACGAGCTAGAGGTCGGCGGCGGCGCTAGTCGACCGAGCCGAAGCCGACGCGGTGGTCGCCGGAGGCGACGCGGAGGAAGGCGACCTTGCCGAGGTAGAGCGAGATCACGCCGTCCTCGGTGTGGAGGTCGTGCCAGCCGCCCTTCTCGAGCTGCTTGCGAAGGTCCTTGAGGTCGTCGTCGGCGAGCCGGGCGGCGATCACCTGGCCGCCTTCGAAGCCGATCTCGACACGCTGTGCCTCTGCCATCAGTGCCCTTTCGCTGGTTCGACGATCTCGGTGAGCACCCCGCCGGTGGAGCGGGGGTGGAGGAAGGCGACGCGGCTCCGGCGGATGCCGACCCGCGGCTCGGTGTCGATCAGGTCGACGCCGGCGGCGGCGAGACGCGGGAGGACCGCGTCGATGTCGTCGACGGCGTAGGCGACGTGATGGAGGCCGGGGCCGGAGCGGGCGAGGAATTTGCCGACCGCGGTGTCGGGCCCGAGCGGCCGCAGCAGCTCGACGTGACCCTCGCCGACGTCGAGCAGGACCGCCTCGACACCCTGGGACTCGACCGTCTCCCGGTGGGCGAGCTCCATCCCGAAGCTCTCGCCGTAGAGGGCGAGCGCGACGTCGAGATCCTCGACTGCCACCCCGATGTGGTCGATCCTTCCGAACACGCGCCGGAGTCTATGGGGCGGGCTCGACCCGGAGGATCTCGGCCATCGCCGCGAGGCTGACCTCGAGCTGCTCGGGGCTCGGCTCCTTCGTCGCCCAGAGACGCTGGATCTCGCGACCGGGGGCGTGGAAGGCCTCGGCCAGCGGCTCGCCGTGGTGGCGGTCGCTCCAGGCGAAGGCCTCGACCGCGAGCGAGGCGCCCGCCAGGCCGACGACGGTGCGGGCGGCGCCGCTCGGCTGCTCGACCAGGCGCTCGAGGGCGATCGTCCCGGCGGCGGAGAGGAGCATCATCGGCACGACCAGGTTGGAGCCGCAGCGGTCGTGCTCTTTGGGCACCGCGGCGGCGTCCTCGAGGCCCTGCTCGTAGGCGGCGATCGCCTTGTGCTCGGCGCCGTGATAGGCGGCGAGGTCGCGGTCGGAGAGGGCGACGAGGGCGGGGAGGACGCCGATCGCCTGGACGATGGCCTCGCGCGCCGGGCTCGGCCGGCCACGCCGGCGCAAGAGAGCGGAGAGGCCCATCGCGGCGGCGCTCGCGACGAGCACACGGCGGTCCTCGAAGGGAAGCCGGGCGGCACGCATCCGCCGCCGCACCAGCGGCAGCACCAGCATCGCCTCGGCGAGTTTCACCGGCCCGCGCAGACCGGGCATTTTCGCGACCAGTTGCGGGGCGAGCTCCGGCTTGCGTTCGGAGGCGACTTCGACCGAGCCGTCCGGGCGGCGCACGGCGGCGGCCCAGTGGGTCGGGCCGTGGACGAGCAGGCCGTTGCGCAGCGCCATGCCGCCGAGTCGCAGCCTCTTCGGTTTCGCCTCGCCCGCCGCCATCGACCAGACGATACGAGATGGCTCGCCGCGCCGAAACACAGAGAGGGCGCCGAGCCCAAGGATCTCAGCGCCCTCTCCCCCCTGTTTATCCCGACCGGAGACCCCCAGTCCGAGCCTCCGGTCGGTGTGTGGCTCTCCCTGGCTTAGCTTGGAAAGCCGCCCATAAGAAACCTTTGCCGTAGAAGAAGTTGCGGCGTTCCGTCAGGACTTTCCAAGGCGCCGGCGGAGCTCGGCGAGACGTTCGCCGAGGGCCTTCTCGCGACCGCGGTCGGTGGGCTCGTAGAAGCGGCGATCGACGAGGCCGTCGGGGAGATGCTGCTGGGCCGCGACGCCCCCCGGCTGGTCGTGGGCGTAGAGGTAGCCGTCGCCGCGGCCGAGCGTCTTCGCGCCCGGATAGTGGGCGTCGCGCAAGGCGTCCGGGGGCGTCCCGGCGCCGTGGGCGCGGACCTCGGCGCGGGCGCCGGCGATCGCCGTCGTCGCCGCGTTCGACTTCGGCGCCAACGAGAGGTAGATCGCCGCCTGGCTCAGGTTCAGGGCGCACTCGGGCAGCCCGACCCGGTCGACCGCGCGAGCCGCGGCGTCGGCGACGAGCAGCGCCATCGGGTCGGCGTTGCCGATGTCCTCGGAAGCGAGGATGACCATCCGGCGGGCGATGAAACGCGGGTCCTCGCCACCCTCCAGCATCACCGCGAGGTAGTAGAGAGAGGCGTCGACGTCGGAGCCCCGGGTCGACTTGATCCAGGCCGAGATGAAGTCGTAGTGGCGGTCCCCCTGGCGGTCGTAGTCGATCGCCCGCCGCTGCAGCGCGTCCTCGATCGCCGCCACGTCAACCTCGCCCCCCGCGGCCCGCTCGGCCGCGCGCTCCAGCGCCCCGAGCGCGACGCGGGCGTCCCCACCGCTGCGCTCGGCGAGCATCGCCAGCGCCGCGTCGGTCACCGGCGGCGGGTCGGCGATGCCGCGCCCGGGATCGGCGAGCGCGCGACGCAGGAGATCCTCGACGTCGGCCGGGGAGAGGGGCGCCAGCTCGTAGACCTGGCTGCGCGAGAGCAGGGCGCCGTTGACCTCGAAGTAGGGGTTCTCGGTGGTCGCCCCGATCAAGGTGAGGAGCCCTTCCTCGACCGCCGGCAGGAGCGCGTCCTGCTGGGCCTTGTTGAAGCGGTGGATCTCGTCGAGGAAGAGGACCGTGCCGCGCCCGTTACCGCGGCGGCGCTCACGCGCCCGCTCGATCACCGCGCGAATCTCGGCCCGCCCGGCGTTGACCGCCGACTCCTCCTCGAAGGCGCCGTCCGCCATCTGCGCCGCGATCCGCGCCAGCGTCGTCTTCCCCGTGCCGGGCGGCCCGTAGAGGATCGCGCTGTGCGGCCGGCCCGATTCGATCGCCGCCCGGAGCGCCGAGCCGGTGCCGACGATGTGCTCCTGGCCGACCACCTCGTCGAGCGTCCGCGGGCGCATCCGCACGGCGAGCGGCGCATCCACCGGGGCCTCCTCCGGAGTTTCGCCGGAGCGCGCGTCACCGGTGTCGAAGAGCTGATCGCTCATCCCCGGAGTATGAGGGAGCCGCTGTACGCTCATCCGATGGAGAGCGCCGCCCAGGCCGCGCCGTCGACCGACATGCTCGAGTCGCGCAGCCCGACCACCGGGGAGGTGATCGGCGGCGTCCCGACGCTGCGCCCGGAGCAGGTCCAGGGCGTGGTCGACGAGGTGGCGCGGATCCAGCCCGCCTGGGCACAGCTGCGCGCGAAGGATCGGGCGCGCTACATGCTGCGCGCCGCCGACGTGCTGCTCGACGAGCTCGACGACGTCGCCGAGCTGCTCGTCCGCGAGCAGGGCAAGCCGCGGGTCGAGGCCTACACGATGGAGCTGCTGCCGACCGTCGACGCGCTGCACTGGGTGGCGAAGGCGGGCCCGAGGATCCTCGCCGACGAGCGGGTGCGGATGACCCAGGCGTTCACGCTCTCCAAGAGCGGGCACTTCTCCTACGAGCCGCTCGGCGTGGTCGGGGTGATCGCGCCCTGGAACTACCCCTGGTCGATCCCCTTCGGCGAGGTGGCGATCGCGCTGATGGCGGGCAACGGCGTGGTGCTGAAGCCCGCCTCGTTGACGCCCCTCCTCGGCGAGAAGATCCGCGCGGTGTTCGAGCGCGGCGGCCTGCCGGAGGGGCTCGTGCGGGTCGTCCACGGCGGCGGCGCGGTCGGCGAGGCACTCTGCCGCTCCTCCGTGGCGAAGGTCTTCTTCACCGGCTCGGTGGAGACCGGCCGCCACGTCGGTGAGGTCTGCGCGCACGAGTTGAAGGGGAGCGTGCTGGAGCTGGGCGGCAAGGACCCGATGATCGTCTGCGCCGACGCCGATCTCGGCAACGCGGTGCCGGGCGCGGTCTGGGGCGGCTTCGCCAACGCCGGACAGACCTGCTCCGGGATCGAGCGCGTCTACGTGATGCGCGAGGTCGCCGACCGCTTCCTCGCCGGCGTGGTCTCCGGGGCGCAGCGGCTGCGGCTCGGCGACCCGCTCGCCTGGGAGACGGAGATCGGCCCGATGAGCGCCGACTCCCAATACGAGACGGTGGTCGAGCTGATCGACGACGCGGTCGCGGCCGGGGCGACCTTGCTCTGTGGCGGGCCGACCGAGGTGCCCGGCCTGTCCGGGAAGTTCATCGCGCCGACCGTCCTCACCGGCGTCACCCACGAGATGCGGATCATGCGCGAGGAGATCTTCGGGCCGGTACTGCCGATCGTCGTCGTCGACTCCGAGCAGGAGGCGATCGACCTCGCCAACGACTCCGAGTTCGGGCTCGGCGCCTCGGTCTGGACCCGCGACCGGGCGCGGGGAGAACGGATCAGCCGGGTGCTCGAGTCGGGGATGGTCTGGATCAACGACCACTCCTTCAGCCACGGCGCCTGCCAGTGCTCGTGGGGCGGGGTGAAGAGCTCCGGCCTCGGCCGCTCGCACTCCAAATTCGGCTTCTACGAGTGCGTCAACGTGAAGATGAACGCCTGGGAGCCGGGCCTCACCCGCGACTTCTGGTGGCATCCCTACGACCGCACCCTGGGCGAGGCGGTGCGCAACTCGGCCCGCCTCCTCTACGGCCGCGGTGAGGTCCGCGCCCGGGCCCTCCAAGCCGGCGCCCGCCCCCTGCTGCGCGTCGGCCGCCGCACCGTCCGCCGCGGCTGAGGGTCCCTGTCCTTTGTCACCCACAGGGTTACAAAGGACAGGGACCAGGGCAAAACCCGACAGAATCGCGACATGGCAACGGACCACGAGCCGCTGATCCGGCTGGCGGGGCTGCGGCGCGCCTACGGCGATCGCGACGTGCTCGACGGGCTCGACCTGGAGGTCGCGGCGGGCGACTCGCTGGTCGTCCTCGGCCCGAACGGGGCGGGCAAGACGACGCTGCTGCGGATCCTCGCCACCCTGCTGCGGCCGACCGGCGGCGAGGTCGAGGTGCTCGGCTGCTCGTTGCCCGGGGACGCCTGGAAGCTGCGCGGCAAGATCGGCTACCTCGGCCACGAGCCGCTGCTCTACCGCGATCTCACCGGCCGCGAGAACCTCCGCTTCCACGCCAAGCTCCACGGCGTCCCCGCCGCGCATGCCGAGGCCCGGATCGAGGAGCTCCTCGCCGCCGTGAACATGGCCCACCGCGCCGACGAGCGCACCTACGAGTATTCGGCCGGGATGCGCCAGCGCCTGGCGATCTGCCGCTGCGTCCTGCACGAGCCGGAACTGCTGCTGCTCGACGAGCCCGACTCGAACCTCGACATCGAGGGCCGTGAGATCGCCCACGGGCTGATCGGCCCCGGCGCCGGCCACACCCGCGTCGTCGTCACCCACGACCCGGAGCGCTTCCTGCCCGAGGCCGACCGCGTGCTGCGGCTCGGCATCGGCGAGGCGGCGACCGTCCAGTGAGCGCGGAGCGAGCAAACGTCGAATTCTGGTTCTTCGTGCAGCGAGCGAAGCAGGAACAGTTGCGATGACCCCCTCGCGCGCCGCCTTCGCGGCGATCCTCGGCAAGGACCTGCGGACCGAGCTGCGCACCCTGCAGTCGCTGCCCGCGATGGCGCTCTTCGCGACCACCTCGTTCGTCATCTTCCGCTTCGGCCTCAACCGCAGCCACCTGGCCGGCAGCCTCGCCGCGGGCGTCCTCTGGGTCACGCTGCTGTTCGCCGCGGTCCTCGCGATCAACCGCCTCTTCGTCGCCGAGCGCGAGGAGGGCGGCTTCGACGCGATCCGCCTCGCCCCGATCGACCGCAGCGCCCTCTTCACCGCCAAGGCCGCGGCCCTGATCGTCTACCTGGCGGCGCTGGAGCTGGTCGCGGTGCCGATCTTCGCCCTCTTCTTCCTCAGCAGCGCCGCCTCGCTGCCGCCGCTGATCCTGGTGCTGGCGCTGGCCGACGTCGGGCTCGCCGCGACCGGCACGCTGATCTCCTCGATGGCGGTGAATTCGCGCGCCCGCGACCTGCTCGTGCCGCTGGTCCTGCTTCCCCTGGTCGTGCCGCTGATGATCGCCGCCACCGCCGCCACCGAACCGCTGATGCTGCTGGGCGGAGTTTCCTACCACCGCTTCGGGACCTGGCTGATGATCCTGGGTCTATACGATCTGATCTTCGCCCTGCTGGGCTACGCGGTGTTCGACTTCCTGCTCGAGGACTGAGCCGCCGCCACCCGGCAGCCGGGACGGATCCAGCATGTACGGCAAAGGACTCAGACCGCTTTCGATCGCGACCGTCGTGATGTTCGCGGTCACCCTCTCCCTGGTCTTCTTCTACGCCCCGATCGAAGCCGACCAGGGCTTCCTGCAGAAGATCTTCTACCTGCACGTGCCGCTGGCGATCGTCTCCCTCTGCGGCTTCGTGATCGGCGGCATCTTCGCCGTCCTCCACCTGCGCCGCGACGACCCGCGCTGGGACGCCTACTCCTACGTCGCGATCCACATCTCGGTGATCTTCGCGGTCGGCGGGCTGATCACCGGCTCGATCTGGGCGAAGGGCTCCTGGGGGCACTGGTGGGTCTGGAACGAACCGACGCTGGTCAGCTTCCTGATCGTCTTCCTCCTCTACGCGACCTACTACCCCTTCCGCTACGCGATCGAGGACCGTCAACGCCAGGCGCGCTACGCCTCGGTCTTCGCGATCACCGCGGGCGCCTTCGTGCCGCTCAACTTCCTCGCCGTGCGGATGTCGGCGTCGCTCGTCCACCCCCGCGTCTTCGCCACCGCCGAAGGGGGCCTGCCGGGATCGATGATGTTCACCTTCCTCTGCGCGCTCGCCTCGATGGCGCTGCTGTGGACGACGCTGGTCAAGTTCGAGCTCTCGGCGAAGAGCGCTCAGGGACAACTGAAGCGGCTCCGTCGCGCCCTCGACGCGCCGAGCGGCCCGCCGGCCTCGCGGATCGCCCCGGAGGTCAACTGATGGGCGTCCTCGGCTGGATCGTCGCGACCCCGGCCGTGCCGAACGACATCGGCGGCCACTATGTCGCCGCCGCCTACATCGTCTTCATCCTCCTGCTGCTGATCTACGTCGCGATCATGGCCGCGAAACTGGCCCGGATCGAGAAGGGCCTGGGCGAGGTCGCCGAGATCGCCGAAGCTCGCAAAGCCGAAGCGGACGCCGACCAAGCCGCCCCCGGACGCGGGAGTGAGGAGCCATCCATATCTGATTCTCTGGCTCCTCACGGGAGCAGAGGAGGCGGCGCCTGATGTCCGAGCTGCTGGCGCTCGGCGTCTCCCACAAGACGGCGCCGCTGGAGTTGCGCGAGCGCCTCTCGCTGACCGAGGGACGGGCGGTCGCGGCGCTGCGCGAGCTGACCGATGGCAGGAAGATCGCCGAGGCGGCGGCGATCTCGACCTGCAACCGGACCGAGCTCTACCTCGTCGTCTCCGACCCGGTCGAGGCCGAGTCGGAGGCACTCGGCGTGCTCACCCGCAAGGCGGAGATCCGGCCGACCGAGCTGCTCGGCCACCTCTACTCGCTGCGCGGCGTCGACGCGGCGCATCACCTGCTGCGGGTCACCGCCGGGCTCGACTCGATGATCGTCGGCGAGGCCGAGATCCAGGGACAGGTCAAACGGGCCTACGAGCTGGCGCTGGTCGAGGGCGGGACCGGGCCGATCCTCAACCGCCTCTTCCGTGGCGCCCTGGCCGCGGGTGGCCGGGCGCGCGCCGAGACGGCGATCGGGGAACGCGGCGTCTCGATCCCGTCGGTCGCGGTCGAGGTGGCGCAGCGCGCGCTCGGCGACCTCGCCGATCGCAAGGTGCTGATGATCGGCGCCGGCGCCACCGCCGAACTGGTCGCGCGGGCGCTGGTCACGAGCGGCGTCGAGACCGTCTTCGTCGCCAACCGCCACCACGATCGGGCCCTCGGCCTCGCCCAGCGCTTCGACGGCGAGGCGATCCGCTTCGAGAGCCTGCCCGAACAGCTGGCCGAGGTCGACGTCGTCGTCTCCACCACCAACTCGCCGCACCACATCATCGAGCGCGACGGGCTGGAAGCCGTGATGGTGGACCGCGACGGGAGCCCGCTGGTGCTGATCGACATCGCCGTCCCGCGCGACATCGAGCCCGCCTGCCGCGAACTGTCCGGGGTGAGCGTCTATGACATCGACGACATCCAGCAGATCGTCGAACGGAACGCGGGCGTGCGCGAAGCGGAGGCGACACGGGCGGAGCGGATCATCGAGACCGAGCTCGAGCGCTTCGAACAGTGGCTCGCCTCGCTCGAAGTGGTGCCGACGATCACCGCGCTGCGCGAGCGCGGTGACGAGGTCGTACGCCGCGTGCTGGCCGAGAACGAGAGCCGCTGGGAGGATCTCGGCGAGGCCGACCGGGCGCGGGTGGAGCTGATGGCGAAGGCGATCGCCTCGCGCATCCTGCACGAGCCGACCCGGAGAATTCGCCGCGCCGCCGGACACGACGACGCCTACCAGTACGTGAGCGCGCTGCGCGAGCTGTTCGGTCTCGACGTCGAGACCGAGGTCGAGTCGGAGGCCGACGCCGCGGGCAAGGTCACCGAGCTGCGGCCCGGCCAGGGTTGAGCTTGCTTGGCCCTACGCATCGCAACCCGCGGTAGCGCGCTTGCCCTGACGCAGGCCGGGATGGTCGCCGGGATGCTCGGCGGTGCCGAGCTGGTCGAGGTCTCCTCCGACGGCGAGCCGGGCGACAAGTCGCGCTTCGTACGGGCGGTCGAGGCGGCGCTGATCGACGGGCGCGCCGACCTCGGCGTCCACTCGGCGAAGGACCTGCCGGGCGAGGAGGTCGAAGGGCTGGAGATCGCCGCGGTGCCGGCGCGGGAGGACCCCGCGGACGCCTGGATCGGGGCAGGCGGGTCGCTCGAGGACGTGCCGGAGGGCGCGCGGGTCGGGACCGTCAGCCTGCGCCGGCGGGCACAGCTCCTGGCGGCGCGGCCGGACCTGCAGATGGTCGACCTGAACGGCAACGTCGACACCCGGCTGCGCAAGCTGGCCGAGGGCGACTACGACGCTGTCGTCCTCGCCGCCGCCGGGCTGCGGCGGCTGGGACGCGAGGCGGAGATCGGCTTCCGGATCCCGACCGGGCGGATGGTCCCGGCGGCGGGCCAGGGCGCGCTGGCGGTGCAGGTGCGATCCGGGGACGAGGAGACCGCGGCGGCGGTGCGGGCGGTCGGCGACGAGGGCGCGTTCGCCGCGCTGCGCGCCGAGCGCGCCTGCTTCACCCGCCTCGAGGCCGACTGCTCGACCCCGATCGGCGTCCACGCAGAGTTGAGCGGGCCGACGCTCCGGATCGGCGCCTTCGTCGGCCTCCCCGACGGCAGCGAGTGGGTCCGCGACGAGCTCGAAGCCGACGCCTCCGACCCCGAGGCCGCCGGCCGCGAGCTGGCGAGACGCCTGCTGGGCGCCGGCGCCGGCGAGCTCCTCGCCCGCGCCGCGGAGGCGACGTGAGCGCGCGCCGGGGAGTCGTCTACCTGGTCGGGGCGGGGCCGGGGGACCTGGGGCTGATGACGGCGCGCTCGCTGGAGTTGATCGCCGACGCCGACGCGATCTATTACGACCGGCTGATCCCGCCGGGGGCGCTCGACGGGGCGCGCGAGGACGCCGAGCTGATCTACGTCGGCAAGCAGCCGGGGGTGCCCTCGGTGCCGCAGGAGGAGATCGGCGAGCGCCTGACCCGGGCGGCGCGCGCCGGGCGCAGCGTGGTGCGGCTGAAGGGTGGCGACCCGTTCGTCTTCGGCCGCGGCGGCGAGGAGGGCGAAGCCCTGCGCGAGGCCGGGGTCGAGTTCGAGGTCGTGCCCGGGGTCACGGCCGGGGTCGCCGCGACCGCCTACGCCGGCATCCCCGTCACCCATCGCGACGACGCCTCCGCGGTCGCCTTCGTCACCGGGCACGAGGACCCGGAGAAGGCCGAGACGGCACTCGACTGGGAGGCGCTGGCGGTCTTCCCCGGCACGCTCGTCTTCTATATGGGGGTGAAACGGCTCGGGGAGAACGCGGCGGCGCTGATCGCCGCCGGGCGCGACCCCGAGCAGCCGGCCGCGGCGATCGAACGCGGGACCTGGCCGGGGCAGCGGACCGTGACGGCGACCCTGGGGACGATCGCGGCGACGGTCGGGCGCGAGGCGGTCAAGGCGCCGGCTCTGATCGTGATCGGCGACGTCGCTGCGCGTCGTGAGGCGCTGGCCTGGCTGGAGCGACGACCGCTGCACGGCCGCACCGTCGTCGTCACCCGGGCACGGGCCCAGGCGAGCGGGCTGGCGGCGACGCTGCGCGGGCTCGGCGCGAGCGTCGTCGAGCTGCCGGCGATCCGGATCGAGCCACGGATCGAGAGCGAGGAGGTGCGCGCGATGGCGGCGGCGATCGGCGACTACGACCTCGTCTGCCTCACCAGCCCGAACGGGGTCGGCCTCCTCTTCGACGCGCTGGCAGCGGCGGGACGCGACGCTCGGGCGCTGGCCGGAGCGACGGTCGCGGCGATCGGGCCGGGCACCGCCCGTGCCCTTGCCGCCCACGGGATCGTCGCCGACGTGATCCCCGAGCGCTTCGTCGCCGAGGCGCTGGTCGAGGCGCTCGCAGGCGTCAAGGTCGAGGGCAGGCGCGCGCTGGTCGCCCGCGCCGCCGAGGCCCGCGACGTGCTCCCCGAGGCGCTGCGGGAGCGGGGCGCAGAGGTCGACGTCGTCGCCCTCTATGAGACGGTGCGCGAGACACCCGACGATGACGCCGTCGAGGCCGCACGAGGCGCCGACTACGTCACCTTCACCTCCTCCTCGACCGTCCGCAACCTGACCGAGGCACTCGGCGACCGCTTCCCACCGGACGCGCGGATCGTCTCGATCGGCCCGGTCACCAGCGACACCGTGCGCGAGGCCGGCCTCGAGGTCGCGGTCGAGGCCGAGCGCCACGACGTCGACGGGCTGCTCGCCGCGCTGCTCGCCGACGCCGCCACGCGCTAGGTGTGGAGCGAAACTGTCGCTATGCGACAGAAAGGCTCCACGGCACGCTTCGGAGCGCCCCATCGCCACTTCCGCCGCGTCGGCTCGACCAACACCGTCGCCCGTGAGCTCGCCGCCGCGGGCGCGCCGCACGGCACCGTGGTCACCGCCGACGAGCAGACGGCGGGGCGCGGGCGGCAAGGGCGCGCGTGGACCGCGCCCGCCGGCGCCGCGCTCCTCTACTCGGCCGTGCTCCGCCCGCTCGAGCCTCGCCACGCTCTCCTGCCGCTGGCCGTCGCGCTGGCGATCTGCGATACCGCGGAGGAGCTGCGACCGGGGATCGAATGCCAGGTCAAGTGGCCCAACGACGTCCACCTCGACGGCCGCAAGCTGGCCGGGATCCTGATCGAGGCCCGCCCTCAGGACGGTTGGGCCGTGATCGGCATCGGCCTCAACCTCACGATCGCCGCCGAGGACTTCCCCCCGGAGCTCCGCGACCGCGCAACATCACTATTCCCTCCCGCCGCAGCCGACCCCCTGTCAGCTGTTCCTTATGCGCCTATCAGGCGCATAAGGAACAGTTCGCCGAGGGTGACGCTGGATGGAGCTCTCACGACGTGGCTCGAGGCCGAGCCGACTGCGGTGCTCGCCGCCTGGCGCACCCGCGACGCACTGCGCGGCCGCGAGGTGACCTGGGACAAAGGGAACGGCGTCGCCGAGGGGATCGACGAGCACGGGCACCTAATCGTCCGACTCGCCGACGGCGACAGCGTCGTCCTCGGCGCCGGCGACGTCCACCTCACCGGCTTCTGAGTCGACCGGCGCGGCTTTTTTCGCTTTCGCTTTCCGTTTGCGTTTCGGTTTGGCGGGCTTGTCGTCGCCACCATCCGGCGCCGCCTCCTCGAGCTCCGGCGTCTCGCCGTTGTCAGGTGCGTTCTGCACCGCCTCGGCAGCGCCGCCGTTCTCGCCGCCCTCGCCATCGCCGTTTCCGCCCGCGCCGCGTTTGCGCTTGCGCCGCCGCTTGCCGCCTTTGGGGAAGTTCCGCAACAGCTCACGGGCGACCGCAGAGGGTTTCCGCGCCATCCGCATCCGCGCCCCGCGCAGCACCTCCTCGCCCTCCGGCGTGTGCGAGACGGCGGCAGCGAGCAGCGCCACCGCCAGCCGGCGGTCCTGTTTGCGCGCCGCGTGGACGAGTCGGCGCGCGTTCCGCCCGTGCGCCCGGCCGCTCGAGTTGACCAGCAGGCCGAGCAGCCGCTTCGTCTCCGGCCAGCGCTGCACCGCGTACTCCTCGTGTAGCTCACGGGTGTAGCCGGCCAGCCGCCAGACCCACGCCTGCGCCTGGTCGCGCCGCCCGATCCGCTTGTCGATCAGCGCCTGCAGCATCGTCTTCGTCCCGGCCCGTTTGTCCTCGCGGCTCCAGGTGCCGACGATGTCGATCGCGTCGTCGAAGGCGTCGGCGTCGCCGAGGTCGGCGATCTCGCCCAGCGCTTTCAGCCGCAGTTGCGCGTTCCGATTGCGTTGCACACAGGTCAGCAGGAAGCGGCGGCGCAGCTCCTTGGTGCGGTCGTTCTGCAGCATCGCGCGGGCGCGCCGCCAACCCTGCGTGTTGACCCGGGCCCCGGCCAGCGCCGCCCAGGCGTGCTGCTCGGGATAGTCGAGGTTCTCGACCGCGATCCGCCAGATCTCCCGTTCGAGCACCTCCATCCGCTTCTCCTCGATGTCGGAGACCGGCACGATCCGCCGCTCCACCCGCACCTTGCGTCCCCGCCCGCGCCGCACCGGCCCGACCACGATCGCGCCGCCGCGGTAGACGTCGCGGTCGAGCAGGCTGTGCAGGGTGACGATCGTCTCGTCGTGGGTGGTCGCCGGGTGGACGAAGTCGATCACCAGGCCCGCCTCCTTGCCCGGCGCGCGCCGGGTGACGCGGCCGACCCGCTGCTGGTAGATCCGCCGCGAGGCGGTCGGCGCGAGGTGCATGCAGATCGTCGCCCGCGGGCTGTTCCAACCCTCGGCCAACAGCTGCGCGTTGCAGAGGACGTCGACGTCGCCGCGTTCGAAGCCGGCGAGGATGTCGGCCAGTTCGCGCTTCGGCGTTTCGCCGGAGACCGCCTGGGCGTTGATGCCGACCGCGCGGAACGCCTCGGCGACGTTGTGCGCATGCTTGACGCCCGCGGTGTAGACGACGCCCGGCGTCTTGCGGAAGCGCGACTTGTAGAGGTCGGCGATCGCGAAGTTGAAGGGCCCCTGGTCGAGCAGCGCGGCCAGCTCCTCCTGGTCGAAGTCCTGGTCGACCTCGCCTTTGCGCAGCGGCACCTTGGCGATCGTCCGCACCCCCGGGCCGGGTGGGATGCGCAGGCAGCGCAGCGGCGAGATGACGCCGCGCCGCGCCGCCTGGGCGAGATCGAAGCGCGAGGTCTGGGTCGGGAAGAGGTCGGCGACGTGGCGGGCGATCAGCGCGCCGGTCGCGGTCATGCCGATGAAGACGGGGCCGGGCCAGGCGCGGATGCAGGCGCTGGTTTTCTCGCCCAGCGCGGTGTGCGCCTCGTCGCAGATCACCACCGAGTAGGCGTCGGAGACTTTCTTGTGGTTGCGGACGAACCACTGGTAGGTCTCGACCGTGACCGGCCCTTCGGCGTCGTCGCGGTTGCCGAGCAGCGGCGGCCGCAGGCACTCCTTGTAGCCGCGGTCGGAGATCTCGCCGATGAACTGGTCGACCAGGTTGCGACGGTGGGTGAGGATCAGGACGCCGCCGGTCCGGGTCGCCTCGATGAAACCGACCGCGGCGACCGTCTTGCCGGCGCCGGTCGCGTGCTCGAACCAGAAGCGGCGCGACGCGCCCGGATCGTCGGGCGCCTCCTCGACCACCTCGTCTTCGTCGTCGGGCGCGGCTTCGGCCCAATCCTGCGGCTCTTCGTCCTCCTCGCCCTCCTCGGCCGCCTCGTCTTCCTCGGCGCCTTCGGGGGCGGCGTCGTCCTCGATCGACGCTTCCTCGGTGTCGGGCTCCTCGGAGTCCGCTTCGCCGGCGGACAGCTCGGCCCCGGCCTCGGCCGAGCCGACCTGGGCCTGGGCCATCAGCTCGGCGAGCGTGCCCGAGAGCGCGTCGACCTGGTGCGGCGAGAGCTCGGCACCGTCGCGCAGGGTCGGCGGCTCGTCGGCGAGGAAGCGCTCCAGCCCGAGCAGCAGCGCGTAGTTGCGGCGCCACTCGACCGAGGGGTGCTCGGCACCCGCGTCGATCTCGGCGAGCGCGGCGTCGAGCGCCTGGCGGCGGGCGGTGCCGGGGGCGAGCGCCTCGGGTCCCTCGCCGTCGAGCAGGAACGGCTCGAGGACGAACGCGGACGCACGCTCGATATCGGCGCTTGATGGGACTGCCGCGCCAGCGGCAACGTCGGTGGTGTTGGCCATAGAAGGCTTTGGGTTTGCCGCGACCGCAAACAGGAGAGCGACCGGAGGCGAGGTGAACGAGGGCTGCGGGAGTCGGCTGCCCGTCCTCCCGAGAACTCAAGTGTGGCTCGCGAACCGCGAACCGAACGTCCTCGTATTGTAATCAAGGAGCGGATGCGACGGCGGATCACACTCGCGCTCGCCCTCATGGCGGGGTTGGCCCTGACCGCATTCGCGGCCGGTTGTGGCTCCTCCTCCGGGGGGGCGGACACCACCCATCCGGACTACGCGAAGGCACTTTCCGGAGCGCCCGCGCCGCTGGCGAAGCTCTACGGGGAAGCGGACCGGCTCCTCCCCGGCGGCAAGGAAGCCGTGGAAAAGCGCGTCGCCGCTCTCGGCCATCCGGTCGTCGCCAACATCTGGGCGTCGTGGTGCGGGGAATGCCGCCACGAGTTCCCGCTCTTCCAGGACGCCGCGGCCAAATGGGGCAAGAAGGTCGGCTTCATCGGCGTCGACTCCGAAGACATCGACTCCGATGCCGAAGAATTCCTCGACGGCCACCCGGTGCCGTATCCGAGCTACACGGACCCCCATCACGAACTCGCCGCCTCGGTGCAGGCGAATGGGCTGCCCGACACCGTCTTCTACGATCGCGCCGGGGAAGTCGTCTACACCAGGCTCGGCGAGTACGGCGACGCCGCCGAACTCGAAGAAGACATCAAGAAATACGCGCTCGAAGGCGCGTAGAGGCGCATAATCAAGGCATGGAAGCGTACGTCGTCATCGCTCTGATCGGGATCGGGCTGCTGGCGGCGGAGCTGTTGCTGCCGACCGGCGGGATCCTCGCCCTGCTCGGGATCGGCGGCCTCGTGGTCGGCGGGATCGTCGCGCTCGGCTCCGAATCGGGCTCGGCCGACTGGGTCGGCGCCGCGCTGCTCACCCTCGCCGTCCTCTCCGCGATCACCTTCTTCTTCATCACCCGCAAGGTGATCCGCACGACCGGGGACCTCTCGCCGCGGGCCGGCACCGAGGAAATGGTCGGCGGCGAGGCCGAGGCGCGCTCCTCGATCGACCCGACCGGCCAGGCCTTCATGCGGGGCACGCTCTGGTCCGCCCGCCTCGCCGATGGAGTCGAACCGGTCCGCTTCGGGGATAGGGTCAGGGTGGAGGCGGTCGACGGGCTGACGCTCGTGGTGCGACCGGTCGCCGCCCCCGCCCCGCAGTCCCAGGTCGTCAACCCACACCAAGGAGCGAGCTGAAATGGCCGCAGTCGGTGCAGTGATCATCGTCATCATCCTGTTCGGGCTGATCGCGCTCGGCATGTCGGTGCGGGTGCTGCGCGAGTACGAGCGCGGCGTGATCTTCCGCCTCGGCCGGCTGATCTCCACCAAGGGGCCAGGCCTGATCCTGCTCATCCCGCTGATCGACCGGATGGTCAAGGTCGACCTGCGGACGGTGACGCTGAACATCCCGCCGCAGGAGGTGATCACGCGGGACAACGTGCCCTGCCGGGTGAACGCGGTCGCCTACTTCCGGGTGATCGATCCGACCGCAGCGATCGTCGAGGTGGCCGACTTCGGCCAGGCAACGCTGCAGATCGCCCAGACCACGCTGCGCAGCGTGCTCGGCCAGCACAGCCTGGACGAGCTGCTGTCGGAGCGCGACAAGATCAACCAGATCCTGCAGCAGATCATCGACGAGCAGACGGCCCCGTGGGGGATCAAGGTGAGCGTGGTCGAGGTGCGTGACGTGGAGATCCCGACCGGCATGCAGCGGGCCATGGCCCGCCAGGCCGAGGCCGAGCGCGAACGCCGCGCGAAGGTGATTGCAGCCGAGGGCGAGTTCCAGGCCTCGTCCAAGCTGAGCGACGCCGCCGCGGTCATCTCGGAACACCCGATCGCGCTCCAGCTGCGCTACCTGCAGACGCTGCTCGAGATCTCCGGCACCAACAACTCGACCACCATCCTGCCGATCCCGATCGACCTGCTGCGGGCCGTGGCCGGCAAGGATGTGGCCGACCCGGGCGACGCCCCATAGACCTGCGCCGAAACCCGCTCACCGGGACACCGGTGGTGGTGGCCGCGGGCCGGCGCACCCGGCCGGGCGCCATCGGACGCACCACCCGTGTGGACGAGGCGGCAGAGTGCCCATTTTGCGCAGGCCATGAGGGTATGACTCCACCCGAGACGCTGGCCATCGGGCGCGTGGGCGGCGTGCCGGACACTCCGGGCTGGGTGGTCAGGGTGGTGCCCAACAAGTACCCGGCCATCCCGGGCCAGGAGGTGGTCGTGCACGGGCCCGACCACGTGCTGTCGCTGGCCGATCTGCCGCTCCCGGTGATGGACGCGGCGATCGACGCCTGGGCACGTCGCATCGCCCACCATGAGGAGGCAGGCGCCGCCTGGGTGATGGCGTGCGTGAACGAGGGTGCAGGGGCGGGAGCGTCGCTCCCCCACTCGCACTCTCAGATCATCCCGCTGCCCGAGCTCCCGCCGCTGATCGAGCTGGAAACGGCGGCCATCGCAGGCGACTGCCCGCTGTGCGACCCGGCGGCGCTCGGCCCTCAGGTGTCTGCCGGCGACGGCCTGCACACGCTGTGCCCGCCCTGGAGCCGGATGCCGTACGAGACGTGGATCGTGCCGGCGGCGCACGCCCGCGCGCCGGACCGCGGACCGCTGGCGGAGGCGCTCCTGGACGCGGTCGGCCGTCTGCGCCGGGTGCTCGGAGACGACCTGGCGTGGAACGCCGTCCTGCACGGCGCGCCGGCGGGCGCCGGGCGGTTCCACTGGCACGTCGAGATCTCGCCCCGGCTGACCGTGCCGGCATCGCTCGAGCTGGGCACCGGCCTGTGGGTGAACGTGGTCGACCCCGAGCTGGCGGCAGCCGAGCTGCGGGAAGCCTGACGCATACCTGGTGCCAGGCACCTGGTATGCCCACCTGGGACGAACCTGGCTCTGGGAGCGGGGATTCGCCCCGGCGGCGACCCCGCGAAGCGTGTCGGCGGCCGTGACAGATGAATACCTGGTGCCAGGCACCTGGTATTCACGCG
>DATJWW010000024.1:0-15280 GCA_035500835.1 Solirubrobacterales bacterium
TTCTTCGGCGCCCGTGCTGCCCCCCGAGCCGCTCGAGCTGCCCCCGCCGCCACAGGCGGCCAGGCCGACGACGAGCAGCGCCGTCAGGGCTATCGCCAGACCGGCGCGCACTGCAAGAAGTCGCGTCATCTCTCCTCTTCCCTTCATTAGTCCTTCAAATCTGTAGTCCCACGAAATGAGCCCCAGAGAGGCGGCCATCCCACGGCGCGCGGCAAACTATCACAGGTTGACAACGATCGTTGACATTGTAGAATTGAATTGGGATCGGCTACTTGAACGGAGTGGAGAGATAAATGCCTGGAACTAACCCAGCGCCGTCTGAGACGGATGGCCTAGGCCGCATCGACAACCCAGACACAATTGAGATGCCAGATGCATTTTACGCAGATATCCGCGGAAAATGTCCGGTTCGCCACGAAGAGGGGATCGGCTGGCTGATCAGCCGCTACCACGACGTGCGATCGATGGCGCTGAACACCAAGGAGTTCTCCTCGAGCATCGCCGGCGAGGAAGGACCCCGCCATATGGGGGTCGGCACCGAACCGCTGTCGGAGGAGGTCGAAGGCCTCCTCGCGCAATATCACCCGATGGACAACGCCCTTTTCACCGCAGATCCGCCCAAGCACACCCGCCATCGGGCGCTGGTGAACAAAGGCCTCAACCCGCGGCGGGTCCGCTCGCTGGAAGGGAAGATGCGCGAGATCTCGGAGGACCTGGTCGACGGCTTCATCGCCGACGGCCACTGCGAGCTGCACACGCAGTTCGGGATCGGCCTGCCGCTCACGGTCATCGCCGACACCCTGGGCGTCGAGCGCAAGGACATGCCGGAGTTCAAGTACTGGTCCGACTGCATGCTGGCGGGCAATCTCGACGTCCTCGACAACACCCGCCGGGCCGAGATCGCGCGCGCGGTGATCGATTTCCAGCAGTACTTCATCCCCCGCATCGAGAGCCGTCGCAAGGAACCGCAGGATGACCTGCTCTCCGATCTCGCCAACGCCGAGATCGAAGACGGCGACCTCGACGGGGAGGCGACCGGCCCGCGCAACCTGACGACCGCCGAGCTGCTGCCGATCGTCAGCCAGATCCTCCTGGCCGGGAACGAGACCACCACCAACCTGATCGGCAACGGCCTGGTGATCCTGATCAGGAACCCGGAGATCATGGCCGAAGTACGCGGTCAGTTCAGCTTGATCCCCGGCTTCGTGGAGGAGGTCCTTCGCTTCGACGGTCCCATCCACTGCACCTTCCGTCGCACCATGGACGACGTCGAGGTCGACGGGGAGGTGATCCCCGGGGACTCGATGGTGGTCCCGGTCTGGGGCTCGGCGAACAAGGACCCCGAGGTCTTCGACCAGCCGGAGAAGTTCGACATCCACCGTCGGAACGCCCGGCGTCACCTGACCTTCGGCGTCGGCCCTCACTTCTGTGTCGGCGCCGAAATGGCCCGGCTCGAGGCCAAGGTGGGCTTCGAAACGCTGCTCACGAGATTGGACAACATCCGGCTGAAAGACGACGCCGGACTGGCCCACTACCCGAGCTTCTCCGCCCGCGGTTTCCAGCGGATCGACATCGAATTCGATCCCGCCGGCTGACCCCAGATCCGGCGCCGGCGCCCGGCGGTTGACCGTCGGGCGCCGCGGCCGCGGGTACTCAGGTCCGGTAGGGCCAGGCTCAGAGCACCGAGATCGAGAAGGTCGCGGTGAAGGTCTCCCCGGGCGGCACGAAGGTGAGCTCCGGCCCGCCGGAGACGAGAGCGTCGGTGGGCGCCGTCATCGGCTCGAGCGCGATCGTGTCGTCGTCGGGCGGCGCATAGATCTGGGTGTAGGGATAGCCGCGGTCGAGGCGCAGCTCGATCCGGCGGTCGGGGCCGATAAGGGCGAGGGCGGTGCCGGGCGGCGGGGCGAGGAAGGCATCGTCAAAGGTGCGGGCTCCGAGCGGTCCCGGCTCGATCGCGACCGGCTCGCGGTCGCCGGTGGGCAGACCGCTCCCGTCGAGGACGAGGCGCTCCCGGACCGGCGCCTCCAGCACCCACTCGGCGCGCGGCACCCCCGGCAGGCGCAGGTAGGGATGGAAGCCGAAGGAGACCGGGACGGCGACGTCGCCGCTCGCGGTGAGGCTGGTGGCGATCTCCAGCGAGCCCTCGAACAGGGTGGCCTCGATCCCGACCAGGTGGGGGAACGGGAACGCCTCCAGCAGATGCGGGAAGGCGGCGAAGTCGAAGCTTGCGGCGAGCACCCCGCCCGGCCCGAGCTCGGCATGTCGCTCTACCTGCCAGCCGAGCGCCGCCCCGAGCAGCCCGTGGATGGGCAGCCCGGCCGCGTCGCGCTTCAGCGGCAGGCCGGGCAGCGTGAGGTCGACCTGGCGGCCACCGACCTCGAAACGGTCGGCGCCGAGCCGGTTGGCCCACGGGTGGAGGAAGGGGATGCCCATCGTCGAGCGCCGCTCGACGTAGGCGCGCAGCCCGCCACGCAGGCCGAGCAGCTCCTCGCCGCGGTGCCGCAGCGAGCAGCAGACCATCCCGGCCTCGGGGACGAAGACCGCCTCGAGGCCGCCGCGCGCGCCCGATTCGAGGGTGAGGGCGGCGAACCCCTCCTCGCTGCGTTCGCCGACCATGGCCCGCATCATTCCCTACCCGGCAACATCCACCTAACCTTCACCGTCGAGTGGAGCTCGGCGTCTACACCTTCGCGGAGCTGACCCCCGAGGTCGAGGGCGGTCCGATCGTCGGCGCCGATCGCCGCCTGCGCGACCTGATCGAGGAGATCGAGCTGGCCGACCAGGTCGGGCTCGACGTCTTCGGGGTCGGCGAGCATCACCGTCCCGACTTCGCCGTCTCGGCGCCGGCCGTGGCACTGGCCGCCGCGGCCGAGCGGACCGAGCGCATCCGCCTCACCAGCGCGGTCTCGGTGATCAGCTCCGACGACCCGGTCCGCGTCTTCCAGGACTTCGCGACGCTCGACCTGCTCTCCGGCGGGCGGGCCGAGATCATGGCCGGGCGCGGCTCCTTCGTCGAGTCCTTCCCGCTCTTCGGCTATGACCTCGACGACTACGACGAGCTCTTCGCCGAGAAGCTCGAGCTGCTGCTTGCAGTGCGCGCCTCGGCAGAGGTGACGTGGGAGGGCCGGCTGCGGGCGCCGCTCGACGGCCGCGGCGTCTATCCGCGGCCCCTGCAGGACCCGCTGCCGGTCTGGGTCGCGGTCGGCGGCTCCCCGCAGTCGGCGATCCGCACCGGCCGGCTCGGCCTGCCGATGGCGCTGGCGATCATCGGCGGCGAACCGGCCCGCTTCAAGCCGTTCGCCGAGCTGCACGCCGGGGCGGCGGCGGAAAGCGGGGCGCCCACTCCTCCCCTCAGCATCAACTCCCACGGCTTCGTCGCACCCAACTCGCAGGAAGCGGCCGACATCGCCTTCCCCGCCTTCGCCCGGATGATGGACCGGATCGGCCGCGAGCGCGGCTGGCCGCCGATGAGCCGCGCCGCCTTCGAGGCGAGCCGCCGCCCGGAGGGCGCCAACCTGGTCGGCTCCCCCGCCGAGGTCGCCGAGAAGATCCTCTTCCAGCACTCGATCTTCGGCCACGACCGCTTCCTGATCCAGTTCAGCGTCGGCACCCTTCCCCATGCCGACGTGATGCGCTCGATCGAGCTCTTCGGCACCGAGGTCGCCCCGGCTGTCCGCCGCGAGCTGGCCCCCACCGCCCCCGCCTAGCCCCGCCAGCTGTTCCTTATGCGCCTTATAGGCGCATAAGGAACAGCTACTCGTCCGGCTTCCAGCGGCGGGAGCGCTTGCGCTCGCCGGTGCGGCGCTTCGCGTCGAGCCGGGCCTGGCGGGAGGCGCGGGTCGGCTTGGTCGGCCGGCGGCGGCGCGGGGTGCGGAGGGCGGCGGCGAGCTTCGCGGCGAGGCGGCTGAGCGCCAGCTCGCGGTTGCGGTACTGGCCGCGGGCGTCCTGGGCGACCGCGGTGGCGACCGGGCCGAGGCGCTCGATCAGCCGCGCCCGCCGCACCTCGTCGAGCGAGGGCGAGGCGGCGATGTCGAAGACCGCTTCGACCCGCGAGGCGGTGACATTGGCGTGCTGGCCGCCGGGGCCCGAGGAGCGGCTGGCGCGCAGCTCGATCTCCGCCAGCGGGATCGCCAGACGATCGTCGATCCGCAGCTCGTCGGCCATCCCCAGGGCCTCAGGTCAGCTCGGGAAAGTGGCGCTCGAGGTGGGCGTCGATCGTCCGTCGTACCCAGGCGCGGGTCTCGGCGTCGGCCATCCGGTAGCGACCGAGCAGCATCTTCTGGTCGTCGAGCGGCAGGCCAGCGATCTCCCACGACACCGCGAGGCGCTCGAAGAGGGCCTCCTCACGCCGCGCCCAGGCGTCCTCGAGCGAGGCCGCGTGGCTCGCCGGCGGCTCGCCGATCTTGGCGATCGTGGCGCTGCTGAGCGACTCCCGGAGCTCCAGGATGTTGCCCTCGGGATCGGTGTAGGAGGCGGTCGGCGATTTCGGGCGCGCGGCCCGCGGCTTCTTCCTGCGCTTGGCCATCACCGGCGAGTTTGTCAGTCTGGGAAGCGTGAAGGCGACGGTGACGATCGGCGTCCCGGCCGACTCGGTGGGACGGGGTGGCGGAGCCGAGCGCGCCCCGGCGACGTTGCGTGGGCTCGGCCTCCCCGCGGCGCTCGGGGCGCGCGACGCAGGCGACCTCGCGGTGCGGATCCGCGGCGAGGAGCGCGACCCGGCAACCGGCCTCCTCGCCGCCGGCGACGTCCTGGCGAGCACGACGACGATCCGCGGCGCCGTGGCCGCGGCGCTCGACGCAGGCGAGCGCCCCTTCCTCGTCGGCGGCTGCTGCGCGGAGCTCCCGGGGGCGCTGGCCGGGGCCCGCGACGCGCTCGGCGCGCCGCCCGGCCTCGCCCACCTCGACGGCCACCTCGACCTCTACGACGGCGAGACCTCGACCACCGGCGAGGCCGCCGACATGCCGATCTCGGTCGCGCTCGGGCTCGGCCCGACCGCCTGGGTCGAGGCGGCGGGCGGCCCCGCCGCGGAGCCCCGCCGCACCGCCCTGGTCGGTTTTCGCGACCGCGCCGAATCGATCGCCGACGGGATGCGCCGGCCCGAGGACCTCCCCCACCCACCACACCTGCTCGGCGCCGACGAACTGCGCGCCCGCGGCGTCGCCACGGCCGCCACCGACCTCGCCGCGCTCCTTGCCACCGGCCCCTTCTGGCTCCACCTCGACGTCGATGTCCTCGACCAGGACGTATTCCCCGCCACCGACTACCTCCAGCCGGACGGCCTCGACTGGGATGAGCTCGCCACGATCCTCACCCCACTGGCCGCCTCCGACTCTTTGATCGGCGCCTCGCTCGCCTGTTACAACCCGGACAAGGACCCGGGTCTCGAATGCGGCCGACGCCTGGTCACGGCGCTTGCCGACTGACGGACGCCGAGACCAACCTCAGGCCAGGGCATCGATCCGCGCCGCCAGCTCGAAGTCGGCGGCGGTGAGCCCGCCCTCGGAGTGGGTCGAGATCGTCACCGTGACCGTGTCCCAGGAGATCGTCACGTCGGGGTGGTGTCCCATCTCCTCGGCGGGCGCGACCAGCGCGTCGACGAACTTCACCGAGCCGACGAAGTCGCCGCGGCCGAAGTTCTTGGAGATCGCCTCGCCGCTCCGCTCCCAACCGCCCAGGTCGGCGAGCCGCGCCTCGATCTCCTCGTCCTCGAGCAGCGCCATCGCCACCAAGCCTAAGGCGTGAGGATGATCTTCAGTGCCTCACGTCTGTCGTAGAGCGCGTAGGCCTCGACCGCGTCGTCGAGCTTCATGTGGTGGGTGACGAGCGGGCTCGGGTCGAGCTTCCCCGCCTCGAGCAGCGCCAGCACCCGGTCGACGTGGGCGATCACGTTGGCGAGGCCGAGCCGCAGATCGAGCCCCTTCAGCCAGGCCAGGCCGAGGTTCATCTCCGACCTGCCGACCTGGACGCCGATCCCGGAGACGGTGCCGGCGTTGCGGGCCAGGCCGATCGCCGCATCGACCGCGGCGGGCGCGCCGACCGCCTCGACCACGACATCGGCGCCGCGCCCGCCGCTCGCCCCGCGCACCTCGGCCTTCGGGTCGCCCTCGGTGAGGTGGACCGGGGTCGCGCCGAACCGGGCGGCGAGGTCGAGCCGCTGCTCGACCGAATCGACGGCGAAGACATGGGCCGCGCCTCCGACCACCGCCGCCTGCACCGCGCAGAGTCCGACCGGACCGAGGCCGAGGACCGCGACCGTGTCGCCGGCCTTCATCCCGGCGTGGGCGACGGCGTGGTAGCCGGTCCCCATCACATCGCCGGCGAAGAGCGCGGTGTCCGCCGACATCCCCTCCGGCACCCGGCGCAGGACCATGTCGGCGAAGGGGACGAGCGCCAGGTCGGCCTGGGTGCCGGGCAGCGAGCCGAGGGTCGCGCCGTGGCCGAAGGTCCGCCCCCGCTCGCAGCGGTGGTAGTCGCCGCGCAGGCAGGCGGTGCAGCTGCCGCAGGCGACGTGGAAGCAGCCGAGCACGCGGTCGCCGACGGCGACCCGGGTCACCCCGTCGCCGACCGCCGTCACCGTGCCGACGTACTCGTGGCCGATCACCGTCCCCGGCGCGACCGGCACGCGGCCGTGGTAGATGTGGAGGTCGGAGCCGCAGACGCCGGTCGCCTCGATCGCGACGATCGCCTCGTCGGGGTGCCCGAGCACCGGCTCCGGCCGCTCCTCGATCCGCACCTCCCCCGGCGCCTGGTAGGTCACCGCCCGCATCGGCGCAACCTACCTGGGGCTGGCGGTCGCCGC
The DNA here is from genome assembly GCA_035500835.1 of Solirubrobacterales bacterium. Classification (GTDB taxonomy): domain Bacteria; phylum Actinomycetota; class Thermoleophilia; order Solirubrobacterales; family 70-9; genus VAYN01. The sequence continues at coordinate 6,800 of DATJWW010000024.1, forward strand.
GATCCGCGCCTCGAGTGCCAGCTCCTTCTCGAAGTCGGCCGCCTCACCGTGCTGGAAGGAGAGATCCTTGCCCTCGAGCAGTTCGATGAAGAGCTCGACGAAACCGGCGTCGAGCTGGGTGCCCGAGACGCGGCGCAACTCGGCGATCGCCTCGTGGGCGCCCACCGGCGTCCGGTAGGAGTCACGCGCCATCATCACATCGTAGGTGTCGGCGATCGAGATGATCCGCGCCAGCGCCGGGATCTCCTCTCCTTGCAGCCCGCGCGGGTACCCGCCGCCGTCGATCCGCTCGTGGTGGGCGAGGATGATCTCCGCGACCGGCCCGTAGCCGTCGAGCGAGGACACCACCCGCGCGCCCTGCTGAGGGTGACGGCGGATCAACATCCAGTCCTCGTCGCTGAGCGGCACGTTGGCCTTCAGGATCCGGTCGGGGAGGATGAACTTGCCGATGTCGTGGAGGAGCGCGGCGATGTGGACGAGCTCCTCTTCCTCGCGCGAGAACCCCGCCCGCTGGGCGATCGCCCGCGAGTAGCGCGCCACCGCGGCCGAGTGCCGCGCGGTCATCTGGTCGCGCAGGTCGAGCGTCCGCAGCAGCGCGCTCAAGATCCCGACCTGGAAGCTGGCCAGCTGCTTGGTGCGGACCTCGAGCTCCTCGGCCCTTTCCTGCGACTTGATCAAGGCGCCCAGGAGGTACTGGAAGGTGATGATCACGACGCCGAACAGGGCGACCGCGGCGAGCCCGATCTGGGTGTAGACGAAGGCGACCCCGACGGCCATCAGCGCCGCCGCGAGCTCGGAGGGGAGCATCGGCAGCATCACCGTGCGGATCTTCGGCAGCAGCGAACTGCGCTCCAGGTAGCAGGACCCACAGGCGACCATCACAAAATTCAGCAGCAGCCCGACGCTGAACGCCCCGAAGACGTAGACGTAGAAGACGATGTCCGACGAGTCGGTCCCGGTCGCCTTCAGCAGATGCTGAAAGCCGACGCCGACTATCAAGGGCACCGCGGTGAACGCGAGGATGTTGCCGATCAGCCGGTAATAGCTTTCGCGGAACCGGAGCCAGCCGATCAGGATCGAGATTCCTCCCATCAACGCCGCCGGGGTGCCCCCGAGGAAGACCATCGCGGTGATCAGGACCAGGAAGTTCGCCGAGATCTTCAGCCGCGATTCGGTTTCGACCGACAGCACGTCGCCGAGCGCGGAAAAGGCCAGCAGGGTGGCGAAGAGGGCCCAGTCCCAGTTGGCCTCGGGAGCCTGCCAGACCGCCGCGGCGACCACGACGGCGAAGGCGGCCGTCAGGACGGCGCTGTACACCCTGGTTGATCGTTCCTGAGGCATTGACCGGGGATCCTCGCCTGCCGAGGCGCAGCGCTCAAAATTAGAGCCTCGCCTGCGACCCGACAAGGAAGTTTTTTGCATGGCCATCGGCTTGCACCCCGGGAGGGCGACAGCCGGCTCAAGAAAGCACAAAGGCGCCAGATGGCGCCTTTGCAAAGCCTACTCACGGCATCTTCGACTCGACGATGCCGCCCTTGGGATAGAGAATCAGAATTTGAAGGCCATGCTGCCTCCTTCAGTCGAAGCCCGATGCACGTCTTGTGCATGCACAAGTTTCAGGCATATTGACGCCTCCACTGGAAGGTTTCTAACAAGATTTCCCTCGAAGTTGTGCGTATTGGCCACAAGTTTCAGAGAAAATATGTGCATAGAGCCCCTAAAAATTGAGTAGCGCGGCGCTCACCGAGCCGCTCCGACGGCGGCCCTTCAGGCATCTGGCGAGCGGCTACCTGGTCAACGAGCTCGGCGACGGGCTCGGCGTGATCGCCCTCTCGGTACTGGTCTTCGAGATGACCGGCAGCGCCTTGGCGACCACCGCCCTGTTCCTCGGGGTCGGCGTCGTACCCGCCCTGCTGACGCCGTTCCTGATCGTCCGCCTGGAGCGCTCCTCACCACGCCGTGTGCTTTTTTCCCTCTACGCGGTCGAGGCCCTGATCTTCGGTGCCCTGACCCTGCTCGCCGGCCACTTCTCGCTGGTGGCGATCGTCGCGCTCGCCACCATCGACGCGGCCCTTGCCGTGACCGCGAAGTCGCTGACCCGCGGCACCGTCGCGGTGATGCTCGAGCCGCACGGTGAGCTGCGGGCAGGCAACGCGATCCTGAACATCGCGTTCACGATCGGGGCGGCGCTCGGACCCGCCATCGCCGGGGTGGTCGTGGCCGGACTGGGCGTCCAGTCGGCACTGGCTCTCGATGCCGCCTCCTTCTGCCTGATCGCCCTGATCGTGCTCGCCGCCGGCAAGCTTCCGACCGCCCACGTCGAGCCCGGTCGGCTCTTCGAGCAGGTCGGCGCCGGCCTTGCCCATATCCGCGAAAACGCCGTCCTCGCCCGTCTGGTGCTGGCACAGGCGAGCGTCCTGGTCTTCTTCTCGCTGGCGGTCCCGGTCGAGGTGATCTACGCCAAGCAATCGCTCGGGGCCGGCGACGCCGGTTACGGGTTGTTGGTCGCGGCCTGGGGCGCCGGCATGGTGGTCGGCAGTGGCGCCTTCGCGACCCTGCGGAGCATGTCGCTCCCCTTTCTTCTCTTCGTCAGCACGCTGGCGATCGGCACGAGCTACGTCGGGATGGGTGCCGCCCAGAGCCTGGCACTCGCCTGCGGCGCCGCGGTGTTCGGCGGGCTCGGCAACGGCGTCCAGTGGGTGGCGGCGATCAGTGCCATCCAGGAGCTGACCGCGAGGTCGATGCAGGTCCGCACGATCGGCACCCTTGAATCGATCGCCAAAGCCGCCCCGGCCCTCGGCTATCTGATCGGCGGTGTGCTCGCCGCGGTCTGGGACCCACGTGTCACCTTCGTGGTCGCGGGTATAGGGGTCTTCGTGGTCGTCGCCGTGGCCACTCCACAGATCGCCGGACGCTGGTCCGAGGCCCGTCCAGCGAAGGGGATTCCGCTTGACGAAAGCGACGACGTTGTGGTGGAGTTGCCGACAGGAGGCATGCCAACCCCAAACTCTTCGGAGGTCGAGCCTTGAAGAAGTTCTCGTTTTTATTGACGATCGCGGCGCTCGTGGCAGTCGCGGCGCTGGTTCTCGCAGCCTGTGGCGGCGGGGGCAGTTCAAGTTCCGGCGAATCGACCTCCTCGAGCGGGAGCAGCGGCGAAGGGGAAGGCAAAGAAGGGGGCACCCTGAAGGGCGCCTACACGGAGTCTCCGGACTACATGGATCCGCAGCTTTCCTACACCGCGCAGGGGTGGACCGCGATGCGGCCGGTCTACATCCCGATGCTCTACTACAAAGCCGCCGAAGGCCAGGAAGGCTCCGAAATCATCCCGGGGCTCGCCAAAGAAATGCCGAAGGTCTCCAACGGCGGCAAGACCTACACGATGTTCATGCGTGAAGGCCTCAAATACTCCAACGGCGAACCGATCAAAGCCGGCGATTTCAAGTACGCGGTCGAACGCGCCTTCCTCACCAACTCCGGCGGCTCGCCCTTCTACACCTCGATCGTCGGCGCGGAAAAGTTCGCCAAGACGAAGAAGGGTGGCATCTCCGGCATCAAGGTGAACGAAGGCACCGGCGAAATCGTGATCAACCTCGAAAAACCGCGCGGCACCTTCGAAAATGAGCTCGCGCTGATGTTCGTCGCACCGGTCCCGAAGAGCACGCCGGCCGAAGATCAGTCGGCCAGCCCGCCGCCTGCCTCCGGCCCGTACTACATCACCAAGTCCGAACCGGACCGCGGTTGGACCTACGAACGCAATCCGTACTGGGCGAACGACAACGGCAAGCAGATGACCGAAATCCCTGCGGGCAATATGGACAAGATCGAAATGGAAGTCCTGCCCAACCAGGCGACGCAGGTGAACGAGATCGAATCGGGGCAGCTCAACTGGCTCTTCGACCCGGTTCCCGCCGATCGCCTCCAGCAGGTCAAAGAAAAGTTCGAAGGCACCCAGTTGAGGCTTGAGCCGACGATCTCGACGCTCTACTTCTGGATGAACATGACCGAGGAACCGTTCAACAACCTGAAGGTGCGGGAAGCGGTCAACTACGCGGTCGACCCCGCCGCCCTGGAACGGATCTACACCGGCCTGATCTCCGGAACCCAGCAGATCCTGCCCCCGGGGATGCCGGGCTACAAGAAATTCGAACTGTATCCGCACGACATGAAGAAGGCGAAGGAACTGATCGCCGAATCCGGGGTCAAAGACAAAGAAATCACCGTGTGGACGGACTCGAGAAATCCGAACCCCGAAGTCGGCGCCTACTACGAAGGCGTGCTGAAAGAACTCGGGTTCAAGACGGAATTGAAGGTTGTCAACGCCAACAACTACTTCACGGTGATCGGCAACCTGTCCACCCCGAATCTGGACACCGGGTGGACGGACTGGTTCGAGGACTATCCGCACCCGAATGATTTCTTCGACATCCTGCTGAACGGCGAAAGCATCCAGCAGACCAACAACGAGAATTTCTCGCAGACCAACATTCCGGCTCTGAACGAAAAAATCGACAAGTTGAGCATGGAACAGCTCGGCCCTCAGCAGGAAACGGAATACGCCGAACTGGACGAAGAATTCATGAAGCAGGCGGCCTGGGCCCCATACGGGACCGAGACCGAGACCCTCTTCGTCTCGGAAAACGTGAACCTGGAATCCATCATCTGGAATCCGACGTTCGAGACGGAACTCACCAGCATCGAATTCAAGTAGTGGGGGAGTAAGCACGTCCGTGCCCCCGGAGTCCGATAAACCCGGCAAAGAGGAGGCGGCCGCAGGAGCCGCCTCCTCCGCCGGGATCGGCTCGGGGGACCCGGACCTCACCTTCACCGGCCCTGAGTCAGGCGAGGGTCGCAGCGCTGGCCCATGGACGATCGCCTGGCGGCGTCTGCGTCGCAACTGGCTGGCGCTCTTCGCGCTCGCCGTCTTCCTCCTCATCGTCCTCGCCTGTCTGCTCGCTCCCGTGTGGGCGAACGACGTCGCCCACACCGGGCCGAACACCACCCACACGCTGGAGAAACTCCACGAGGGCGGCGAAACGAAGGAAGTGGTCGAAGTGACCGGCAAGTCGATCGGGCCGCAGTGGTTCGCCGCCGGGGGCAAGTTCTTTCTCGGTGCCGACGGCCACCTCGGTCGCGACGAGATGGTCCGTCTCCTCTACGGCGGCCGCGCCTCACTCTTCATCGGCTTCACCGCGGCGCTCATCACGCTGATCCTCGCCGTCGTCCTCGGCCTGCTCGCCGGTTACCGGGGCGGCTGGACCGACACCGTCATCTCGCGCGCGCTCGACGTCATCTGGTCCTTCCCGGTGGTCCTGCTCGGCATCTCGCTCGGCATCGCCCTGGCCGTCGGTGGCCTCTCGATCGGGCCGATCCACCTGAAGTCGAGCTCGCTCTGGATCCCGACCCTGATCATCGGCGTCGTCACCACGCCGTACATGGCGAGACCGTTGCGCGGCGAGGTCCTCGCCCTGCGTGAGAAAGAGTTCATCGAGGCGGCGGTGGCCCAAGGGGCGAGCGCCTGGCGGATCATGTTCATCGAGCTGCTGCCGAACCTGATCTCGACGATCATCGTCTTCTTCACCCTCAACATCGCCAACAACATGCTGTTGGAGGCGACGCTCTCCTTCCTCGGCGCCGGCGTCCAGCCTCCCAACTCATCGTGGGGAACGATGATCTCGGAAGGCTTCGAAGCGCTCTACAGCCAGCCGTTGCTGACGATCATCCCCGGCACCGCGATCCTGCTCACGGTGCTCTCGATCAACGTCTTCGGCGACGGCCTCCGCGACGCGCTCGACCCGAAATCGAAAGTCCGCTTCGAGGCCCGCTCGGGGGCGACCGCCGAGCGCAGCGAGCTGGCCGAGCTCAGCGGGACGGGGGTCTAGGTGCTCCGCTTCCTGGTCAGGAGGCTGATCGGCGCGATCGCGGTCCTCTTCGCGATCTCGATCCTCGTCTTCCTGATCTTCAACGTGGTCCCGGCGACCAACCCGGCGCAGCGGATCGCGGGCAAGAACGCGACGCCGCAGCTGATCAAGAGCGTCGAAGAAGAATGGGGCTTCGACAAGTCTCTTCCCGAGCAGTACTGGACCCAGATGAAGCTGATCTTCACCGGGCAGGTGACGTCCTACAACTCGCACGTCAACATCGACGAACGGATACTCGAAGGGATACCCGCGACCGCCTCGCTCTGTATCGGGGCGGCGATCATCTGGCTCGCCTTCGGCATCCTGTTCGGCTACTTATCGGCGATCAGGGCGGGTGGGTTCACCGACCGGGCGTTGACCGTGCTGGCGCTGATCGGGATCTCGATGCCGGTCTTCTGGCTCGCCTCGATCCTTCTCTACTACCTCACCTACAAGATCGAACTGTTCCCGTCGAACGGTTACCAGCCGCTCAGCAACCCGTGGGAATGGTTCACCCACCTGATCCTGCCCTGGATCTCGCTGGCGGTCCTCTACGTCGGCTTCTACAGCCGGGTGCTGCGCTCCAGCATGCTCGACGTGATGAACGAGGACTACGTGCGGACCGCGCGCGCCAAGGGCCTCAGTCATCGCCGGGTGATGACCCGCCATGTACTGCGCAACTCGCTGATCCCGGTGATCACGCTGTTCGGCCTCGACTTCGGTGCCGTGATCGGCGGCGGCGCGATCATCACCGAGTTCATGTTCAACATCCACGGCGTCGGCTACTTCACCGCGGAAGCGCTGAAGAATCAGGACTTCCCCTCGATCATGGCGGTGGCGATCTTCGGTGCCTTCTTCATCGTCCTCTTCAACATGTTCGTCGACATCGCCTACGCCTATCTCGATCCCCGCATCCGACTCGGGACGCAGGCGACGTGAGCGGGCCGCTGCTCGAGGTCGACGGCCTGCGGGTCGGTTTCGCCACCGAAGACGGTCGCGTGCAGGCGGTCGACGGCGTCGACTTCCGGCTCGAAGCGGGAGAAGTGCTGGCGATCGTCGGCGAGTCCGGATCGGGCAAGAGCGTCACCGCGCAGACGATCATCGGGCTCACCCGCTCGCCGAACACCTTCGTCGAGGGCTCGGTGAAGCTGAACGGCGAGGAGCTGACGACCCAGACCGAAGCGCAGCTTCAGGACGTGCGTGGCAGCAAGATCGCGATGATCTTCCAGGACCCGATGACCTCGTTCAACCCGGTCTACTCGATCGGCCGGCAGATGGTCGAGGCGATCCGGGCGCACGACAGATCGATCGACAAGAAGGCGGCTCACCGACGCGCGGCCGAGCTGCTCGACGCGGTCGGGATCCCGGACGCCGATCGCCGCGTCGACGATTACCCACACGAATTCTCCGGCGGCATGCGGCAGCGGGCGATGATCGCGATGGGGCTGGCGCTGGAGCCGAGCGTGCTGATCGCCGACGAGCCGACCACCGCCCTCGACGTGACGATCCAGGCGCAGATCCTCGACCTGATCCAGGACCTCAACCGCAGCCGCGGCCTGGCCACGATCCTGATCACCCACGACCTCGGCGTGGTCGCCGAAGTGGCCGACCGGGTGCTGGTGATGTACGGGGGGAAGGTGGTCGAGCGCGGGTCTCTGGACGACATCTTCTACGACCCCCAGCACCCCTACACCTGGGGCCTGCTCGGCTCGATCACCCGGATCGACCGCGACCGCTCGCAGCGCCTACCCGCGATCCCGGGGCTGCCGCCGTCGCTCCTGCGCCCGCCGAAGGGGTGCCATTTCCGTCCCCGCTGCCCGCACGCGTACGAGCGCTGTACCCAGGTGCCGGACCTGGCGGCGCGGCTGGCCGAGGCGCCCGCGCACCTCGATCGCTGCTGGCTCGAGCCCGAGCGCAAGCGCAAGATCCGCCAGGTGGGGGATCAGATCGGGCTGGCCAGTGAGCAGACGGTGATCTCATGAGCGTCGAGCTCGAGCCTCAGTCGGATGCGCCGGGCGCGGACGACGGCGCCCAGCTGCTCGAGGTCGAGCACCTGCAGGTGCTGTTCCCGGTCAAATCGGGCGCGGTGATCGCCCGCACGGTCGGCCACGTGCATGCCGTCGACGACGTGTCGTTCGAGCTGCACGAGGGCGAGACGCTGGGGATCGTCGGCGAGTCGGGCTGCGGCAAGACGACCCTGATCCGCACGCTGATGCGGCTGATCGAGTCCACCGGCGGGGCCATCCGCTTCCGGGGCAACGACATCACGCACGCCGACCGCAAGGCGCTCGCGCCGACGCGGCGCCAGATGCAGATGGTCTTCCAGGACCCCCAGTCCTCGCTCAACCCGCGCAAGCGCGTGGGCCAGATCATCGCGACGCCGCTGCGCATCCGCGAGGTGCCAAAGGACCGGATCGAGGCTGAGACGCGCGAGCTGCTCGAGAAGGTCGGGCTCCACCCCGAGCACCTGAACCGCTTCCCGCACGAGTTCTCCGGCGGTCAGCGCCAGCGCATCGGGATCGCCCGCGCCCTGGCGGTCGAGCCGGAGCTGATCGTCTGCGACGAGCCGGTGAGCGCCCTCGAC
>DATJWW010000025.1:0-11918 GCA_035500835.1 Solirubrobacterales bacterium
GCGCGCAAACGCAGCAAGAAGCTCACCAGCGTCGACAAGGCCAACGTGCTGGAGACCTTCCAGTTCTGGAAGGACGTCGTCACCGAGGTGCACGCGTCGTACCCGGACGTCGAGCTCGAGCACATGTACGTCGACAACGCGGCGATGCAGCTGGTGCGGGCGCCCAAGAAGTTCGACGTCGTCGTCACCGGCAACATGTTCGGCGACATCCTCAGCGACGAGGCCGCGATGCTCACCGGCAGCCTCGGCATGCTCCCCTCGGCCAGCCTCGGCGCCGACGGCGAGCCGGGCCTCTTCGAGCCGGTTCACGGCTCCGCTCCCGACATCGCGGGCAAAGGCGTCGCCAACCCGCTCGCCACCTTTCTCTCGGCGGCGCTGATGCTGCGTCACGGCCTCGGCCGGGCCGACGAGGCGGTACGGATCGAGGCCGCGGTCGACGCCGTCCTCGAGGACGGCCTGCGCACCCCGGACCTCGCCGGCGGGCCCGCCGCACCACCGCCGATGGTGGACGTGCCCGCCGAGGTCGAGGTCGGCACCGCGGAGATGACCGCCGCGGTGATCAAGGCCCTGCGCGAGGGCTAGGCCGATTAGGGCGCGGTCGTCGCCCAGATCCCGGAAGCGACGAAGTTGCCTTCGCCCGCTTTTTCGCCTTTCGCGGTCAGGTTGACCCCGAGGCGGCCGGCTTCCGGCGTCACGGCGGCCGAGCCGAGACCTTCGAGCTTGGTTTCGGTGGTCAGGTAGAGGCAGACGGCACCCGCCGCGGCTTCCGGCGTCGTGCCGCCGTTGCCGAGGCTCGGGCACTGGGTCGTGAACGGCCCACCCTTGGCGATCACGGTGACCGAGGTCGGGGCGTTGGTCAGCAGCAGCGGGAAGCTGATCGCGCCGAACGCGCTTGCGTCCTTGGTCGCTTCCTTGGTGCCGCCGAGGCTGAACACGCCGCGCTCGGTCTGGTTGCTCTTCAGCGTTTCGACGTTGCCGAGCACGCCCGCGGCGATCTTTTCCTTGGTCACCGAGCTGGGCGCCAGGTTCGAGGTGGCGACCCCGGAGGTGGCGATTTTCTGCGAGGTCACCGCGGAGTTGTTCAGTTTGTTGGTGGTGACGACGTTGTTCTTGATCTTTTCCGCGGTCACCGCCGAGGCGGAGATCTTGTCGGTACTGATGATCCCGGCGCCGAGGTTGCCCGGCAGCACCGCGTTGGCACCGAGCTTGCCGGCGACGACCGCCTGGGGCGCGATCTTGCCGCTGGTCACCGCCTGCTTGCCGATTTTCTTCGCCGTCACGGCGCCGTTCTTCAGCTGCTTGGCGCCGACGCTGTTCTTGGGCAGTCCGGCCGCCACGGCAGCGCCGCCGAGGGCGATGAACAGGGCCAACGACGCGATCACGTTCGCGTAGGTCAGCCGGGGACGAAATCGCTTCATCCTGTTTCCTCCTTTGGGGGTTTCATCCCTATTCGGGACGCTTGGTTTCAACCCCTTCGATCCATCGGGCATAATCCCCCCAACATGGATCCGTGCGATTTGATTTGGAAGAACGGCGAATTCGTCGCCTGGGACGACGCCAAGGTGCACGTGCTCTCGCATGGGCTGCACTACGGGACCGGCGTCTTCGAGGGCATCCGCGCCTACGACACCGAGCGCGGCCCGGCGATCTTCCGCGCCAAGGACCACTTCGAGCGGCTCGAGAAGTCGGCGGGCCTCTACTACCTGCAGCTGCCGTATGCGCCGGAGGAGCTGCGCCTCGCGACCCACGAGCTGATGCGCCGCAACCGGCAGCGCTCCTGCTACATCCGGCCGCTCGCCTTCCGCGGTTACGGCGAGATGGGCCTCTACGCCAACTCGGCGCCGATCGACGTGATCATCGCCTCCTGGCCTTGGGGCGCCTACCTCGGCGAGGAGAGCGCCGGGACGGGGGTGCGGGCCAAGGTCTCGAGCTGGCGGCGGATCAGCCCGGCCGGCGCGATCCCGCATGCCAAGGCCTCCGGCGCCTATCTCAACTCGATCCTCGCCAAGACCGAGTCGGTCAACGCCGGCTACGACGAGGCGATCCTGCTCGACGAGCGCGGCTTCGTCTGCGAGGGCTCGGGCGAGAACATCTTCGTGATCCGCGACGGCCAGATCCTGACGCCGCCGCACACCGCCTCGATCCTCGACGGGATCAACCGCAAATCGGTGATCCAGATCGCCCGCGACCTCGGCTACACCGTGGTCGAGCGCGACATCGCCCGCGCCGAGCTCTACCTCGCCGAGGAGGTCTTCATGACCGGCACCGCGGCGGAGATGGTGCCGGTGCGCGAGATCGACGATCACGACATCGGCGGTCCCGGCGAGATCACCCGCCACATCCAGGCGAAATTCATGGACGCCCTGCACGGGCGCGCCGAGGAGTACCTCGAGTGGCTCGACTTCGTCGACGTGTCGGAGGAGACCGAGCCGAGCGACGAGTCGATCGGGCGAATTACCCCAGCCGCCTAGCGGCAGGCGCGGCCTCCCGGCTGCGCGCCCCGGGCCCGCCGGGCCCACCCGATCTTTCTCTTCGAACTCGAAAGGCAGTACGCAGATGGAACAGGTGAAGCTCTACGACACGACCCTGCGGGACGGGATGCAGGGCGAGGGGATGTCGCTCTCGGCGGCGGAGAAGGCGCGTGTCGTCAAGGCGCTCGACAAGCTCGGCGTGCAGATGATCGAGGCAGGCTTCCCGAGCTCCAATCCGAAGGAAGCGGAGCTCTTCGAGGCGCTCGCCGACCTGCCGCTGGAGCGGGCGGTCGTCTGCGGCTTCGGCAGCACGCGGCGGCGTGGGGTGGAGGCCGCCGAAGACCCGGCGCTGATCACCCTGGTCGACTCCTTCGCCCCGGTGGTCACCCTGGTCGGCAAGACCTGGGGACTCCATCTGGAGAAGGTGACCAAGGTCTCGCGCGAGGAGAACCTGGCGATGGTCGCCGAATCGGTCGCCTTCTGCCGCGGGCGCGGCAAGCGGGTCGTCTACGACGCCGAGCACTTCTTCGACGCGTACCGCGAGGACCCCGGCTACGCGCTCTCCTGTCTGGAGGCGGCGATCGACGCCGGGGCCGAGAACGTCACCCTCTGCGACACCAACGGGGCGAGCCTGCCCGACCAGGTCGCGGCCGCGACCGAGGTCACGGTGGCGCGCTTCGGCGACCGGGCCGAAATCGGCATCCACGCCCACGACGACGCCGGCTGCGGGGTGGCCAACAGCCTTGCCGCGGTGAACGCCGGGGCGCGGATGGTGCAGGGGACGGTGAACGGCTACGGCGAGCGCTGCGGCAACGCCAACCTGACCTCGGTCCTGCCCGCGCTGCAGTTGAAGATGGGCTTCGACGTGGTGCCGGCGGAGAACCTCGAGACGCTGACCGAGGCCGTCCATTTCATCGACGAGCTCTGCAATCTGACCCCGGACCCGAACGCGCCCTACGTCGGTCGTAACGCCTTCGCCCACAAGGGCGGTATGCACGTCGCCGGGGTCGAGGCCGACGCGCGCACCTTCGAGCACATCGACCCCGCCGCGGTCGGCAACGAGCGGGCGATCCTGCCCTCGGAGCTCTCCGGCAAGGCGACGATCCGCGACCAGGCGCGTGCCGCCGGGATCGAGATCGACGACGAGACCGCCTCGCGGGCGATCGAGAAATTGAAGGAACGCGAGCACCAGGGCTTCCACTACGAGGCGGCACCGGCCTCCTTCGAGCTGCTCCTGCGCAACGAGGCGGGCGTCTACAAGCCGCTCTTCGAGCTGGAGAGCTACCGGGTCGTGACCCAGCGGCGGGCCGGGGGAGAGGTCGAAACCGAGGCGACGGTGAAGGTCCATGTCGATGGCGAGCGCTATGTGACGATCGCCGAGGGCAACGGGCCGGTGAGCGCGCTCGACCATGCGCTGCGCCGGGCGATCACCGACCGCTACCCCCACATGGCCGATATCGAGCTGACCAACTACAAGGTGCGGATCCTCGACCAAGACCGCGGCACCGGGGCGATCACCCGGGTGCTGCTCGACTCCGCCGACGGCGAGAAAGAGTGGGGGACGACCGGCGTCTCCGGCAACGTGATCGAGGCCTCCTGGCAGGCGCTGGTCGACTCCTTGGAGTACGCCTTCCAGTGAGTGGCGACGCCTTCGATCCGATCCCGCTGGCGAGCCCGGAGCTCGGCGCGCGCGAGGAGGAGCTGGTGCTCGAGGTCTTGCGCTCGGGGCGCCTCTCCCTGGGGTCGACGGGCGAGCGCTTCGAGCGTGCCTTCGCCGAGTTCCTCGGGGTCGAGGACGCGGTCGCGGTGTCGAGTGGCACCGCGGCTCTCCATCTCGGCGTGCGCCAGCTCGGCTGGGGACCGAAGAGCGAGGTCATCACCAGCCCGTTCACCTTCGTCGCCTCCGCCAACTGCCTCCTCTACGAGAGAGCGAAGCCGGTCTTCGTCGACGTCGATCCGGTGACGCTCGACATCGATCCCGAGGCCGCCGCCGCGGCGGTCGGCGAGGACACCGTCGGCCTTCTGCCGATCGACATCTTCGGCTGGCCCGCGGCCTGGCCGGAGCTCGAGGCGCTGGCTGACAGGCATGGCCTCGGCGTGCTCGAGGACTCCTGCGAGGCGCTCGGGGCGATCGACTCTGAAGGCCGGATGGTCGGCACCCGCGGCAACTTCGCCACCTTCGCCTTCTACGCGAACAAGCAGATGACGACGGGGGAGGGCGGCATGATCGTCCCTACCGACGCCGAGGCGGCGGAGCGCCTGCGCAGCGAGCGCAACCAGGGCCGCGCGGTCGACATGGGCTGGCTCGACCACGACCGGCTCGGCTTCAACTACCGACTGTCGGACGTCCAGGCGGCAATCGGCCTCGCCCAGGTGGAGAAGCTGCCGCAGCTGCTGGAGCGCCGCGCCACGGTCGCCGCCGCCTACGCCGAGCGGCTCGCCGCCGTGCCGGGGGTCGAGGCGCCGATGGCGGCCCGCGGCCGCGAGGTGCGCAGCTGGTTCGTCTACGTCGTGCGGCTCGCCAAAGAGGTGGACCGCGACGAGGTGATCGGCCTCCTGGGTGAACGCGGCATCGAGACCAAGGCCTACCTGCCGTCGATCCACCTCATCCCGCACATCAAGAAGCTCGGCTACCAGGAGGGTCAGTTCCCGGTTGCCGAAGCCGCCTCGGCCCACTCGCTGGCGCTGCCCTTCTTCCCGCAGATGAGCGAGGCGCAGGTCGAACGGGTCTGCACGGAGCTTGGCGCCGCCGTCGACGGCGCGCGGCGGGCGTCCGGATAACAACATAATCAGCGACCGATGGCTCGCTTCCGCAAAGACCCCGACCCCCGCTTCTGGCGGATGAACCGCTCGCTGCCCTTCGACTGGCAGCTGGCGCCCTACGACATCCTGCAGTCCCAGGCCCACGCCCGCGCGCTGGTCCGGGTCGGTGTCCTGACCGCCGAGGAGGCCGAGGAGATCGCCGCCGGTCTGGACCGCGTCGGAGCGCGGATCGAGGCCCCCGGCTTCGTGTTCGAGGAGTCCGACGAGGACATCCACATGGCGATCGAGCGGTTGCTCGGCGAGGAGATCGGGCCGCTGGCGGGCAAGCTCCACACCGGTCGCTCGCGCAACGACCAGGTCGCGACCGATATCGCGATGGTCGTCTCCGCCGCCTCGCGGCGGGCGATGCGGCTCTGCGCGGCGGCGATGGACGGGCTGCTCGGCCTCGCCGAGACGCACAAGGACTGGCCGATGCCTGGCTACACCCACCTGCAGCGCGCCCAGCCGGTCTACCTCGGTCACCACCTGCTCGCCTACTTCTGGATGCTCTCGCGCGATGCTCGCCGCTTCGGCCTCGCTGCCGAGTCGGCGAGCGTGATGCCGCTCGGCTCCGGCGCCCTGGCCGGGGTCAACTGGCCGTTCGAGCGCGAGATCGTCGCCGCCGAGCTCGGTTTCGCGGCGATCACCCCGAACTCGCTCGACGGCACCTCGAACCGCGACTTCGTGATCGACTACCTGAGCGCCGCGGCGACCTGCGCGATGCACCTCTCGCGGCTCGGCTCGGAGCTGGTGATCTGGTCGAGCAGCGAGTTCGGCTTCTGCGAGCTCGACGAGGCGTTCTCCTCGGGCTCCTCGATCATGCCGCAGAAGAAGAACCCCGACGCGGCCGAGCTGCTGCGGGCGAAGAGCCCGCGGGTCGCCGCCGCCCACCAGACGCTGCTCGGCGTGATGCACGCGCTGCCGCTCACCTACGGCAAGGACATGCAGGAGGACAAGGAGCCACTCTGGGACGCGATCGACACCGTCGAGGCAAGCCTCGAGGCGGCGGCCGGGATCCTCGAGGACATCGTCTTCGACCGGGCGCGCCTCGAAGAGGCCTCGGCCGACGAGATGCTGGCGGCGACCGAGATCGCCGACCTGCTGGTGCGCCAGGGTGTCCCCTTCCGCGAGGCGCACGGGATCGTCGGCGAGCTGGTCCGCGACGCGATCGCCGCCGACAAGCCGCTCTCCGGTCTGACCCGCGAGGAGATCGCCGCCCGCTCCGAACACCTCGGCGACGAGTACTACGAGGTCCTGCGGCGCTCCAGTTGGCTGGAGTCGAAGCGGATCAGCGGCGGCACCGGCTCCGAGCCCCTCGCCGCCCAGATCGAGGCCGCCCGCGAGGCCCTGGCCACGCTCCGCGACGCAGCCGGAGCTTGACCCCCACGTCCAGCTGTTCCTTATGAGCCTATTAGGCGCAAAAGGAACAGCCGGCGGTGGTCGGCTCGGCGTCGAGTTCTTCGAGCGCTCTGTCCACACGGTCGCCCGGGAGCTGATCGGCTGCCGACTTCTTTTCGCCGGCGTCGGTGGGACGATCGTCGAGGTCGAGGCCTATGAACGCGAAGACCCGGCCAGCCACTCGTTCGTCGGGCTGACCGAACGGACCAAGGTGATGTTCGGCCCGCCCGGCCACGCCTACGTCTACCTCTCCTACGGCATCCACAGCCTGCTCAACTTCGTCTGCGAACCGGAAGGCGAGGCGGCCGCCGTCCTGATCCGCGCCCTCGAGCCGACGACCGGCCTCGAGACGATGCGCAGACGCCGGCCCGCCGCCCGCACCGATCTCGACCTCTGCTCCGGCCCCGGCAAGCTGACCGAGGCGCTCGGCGTCACCCTCACCGACAACGCCGCCCGCCTGGACCGCGACCCTTTCCTGCTCCTTCCCCCGGAGGCCGCGCCACCCACCGTCGTCACGAGCCCCCGCATCGGCATCACCAAAGCCGTCGAGAAGCCCTGGCGCTTCAGCGTCGCCGGAAGTCGCTACGTCTCACGGCCGCGCCCCTGAGGGGAGCGGCGTTGTGACGAAGGGCGCGGCCATCTCGGCAGCGACCCTGGCTGGGTATGGCCGCCGCCGAGATGGCCGACTTCGGTGGCGACGCGGGGGATGGGGCCCTGCGAGTCATGGGTCCGTGGGAGTTCCCATTGATCAAAAACCTGTGTGCTTAGTTTCGGTTGCTGTAGACCCGAAACTAAATACGGAGCTTCTTGACCGTTCGAATGGTCATCAATCGCAACGCCTCCGTCCCGGGCGTCTCGGAGGCGGCCACACCTTGCCGGGGTCGCCTCCGAGACGCCCGGGCGCAAGGGCCGAGTTCCCTACCCCGCGGTGACCCCGCCGCCGGTCGTCGGCGCAGTTTCTTCCGGAGCCGGTTCGGCCGCTTCCGGCGCGGTTTCTTCGACCGGCGCTTCTTCTTCGGCCCGCCCGGCGCCGCCACCGCCCGCTTCGGCTTCTTCTTCCGGTACGAATTCTTCTTCGTAGCTTTCTTCGGGCGCCACGTATTCGGATTCTTCGTATTCGCCGGCTTCGATTTCTTCTTCGGCTTCGGCGCCGGACTTGCCTTCTTCTTCCTTCGCCTTCTTGGCCTCTTCCTTCGCCTTCTTTTCGGCCAGGTGTTCTTTCTTGATGTCCTGCCAGGCGGTCATCACGCGGGCCCAGATCAGCGCCGGGTAGGTGCCGCCCATCACCGGGCCCCCGTTGTAGAGGGTGAGCATCGGCGTGGTCGAGTCGGCGTACCCGACCCAGACGCAGGCGGTCACTTCCGAGGCGATCCCGCCGCAGAACCAGGCGTCGGCCTCTTCGGTCGTCGTCCCCGTCTTGCCCCACTCTTCGGCGGCGCCGATCTGGGCGGAGGTGCCGGTCCCCTCGCTCACCACCGTTTCCATGATCGACTTCTCCTCTTCGGCGGTTTCCTGGTTGAAGACCTGGTGGTGGATCGGCTTGTTTTCGCCGCCCTTGATCGGCTTTTCGTTCTTCGACACCTCGGTGTAGGCGACCGGGCTGTCGCCCGGGAGCGGCGCCAGGGTGCCGGAGATGCGGTCGCCGTCGTTGCCGAGGGTCGAGTAGGCGTAGGCCCAGCTGAGTGGCGAGACGCCTTCCTTCAGCCCGCCGAGCACCATCGCCGGGTTGACCGAGATCGGATCGGTGTAGCCGGCCTTATGGATCGTCTTGGCGATCGAGCGGGTGCGGTCGTTGATCGTCTTGCCTTCCAGCCCTTCGAGGGCGAGGCCCGCGTAGATCGAGTTGTCCGAGTAGGTCAGACCGCAGGCGATCGAACAGGAGCCGAGGTAGCCTTCTTCGTCGTTGTGCACGGTGAAGGCTTCCTTCCCGTGCTTGCCGAAGTAGAAGGTCCGCTGTTCGGAGGGGAATTCCGTTTCCGGCGAGATCCCCTCTTCGAGCGCCGTCATCAGCGTGAAGGGCTTGATCGAGGAGCCGGGCTGCCGCCGCCCCTGGGTGGCCAGATTGAACTGTGACTTTTCGAAGCTCGAACCGCCGACCATCGCCTTGATGCCGCCGGTGTGGTTGTCGATCACGACCACCGAGGCCGTCGCCGGGGTGTAGCCGACGTAGGAGCTGACCGCTTCTTCGGCCGCTTCCTGGAGCTGCAGGTCGAGGGTCGAGTGGATCGTCAGCCCGCCGAAGTAGGCCTTCTCGGGCCCGTAGCGTTCGACCAGTTGCTGGCGCAGGAAGGCGGTGAAGTAGGGGGCGCGCGATTCCAGCGTCGGCGGCTTGATCTCGGCCGGGGCGGGGAGCGCCTTGTGGATGCCTTCCGTGTACTGCTCGTGCGTGATGTAGCCCTGTTCGTACATCTTTTCCAGCACCAGGTTGCGGCGCGCCAGCGCGTCTTCGGGGTTGACCTTGGGATCGAAGGCCGACGGCGAGGCGATGATCCCGGCGATCATCGCCGCCTCCCAGGGCTCGAGCACGGCGGCGCAGGGTTCGGCTTCGGTCCCGCACCCCGGGTGGGCGGCGCCGAAATAGGTCTGGGCGGCGGCCTCGATCCCGTACGCACCCTCACCGAAATAGATCGTGTTCAGGTACTCGGTGAGGATTTTCTCCTTCGACCAGTGCTTCTCGAGCTTGTAGGCGAGCGCCGCCTCGCGGAACTTCTCGAGGACCGTGCGGCTGCCTTCGGCTTCGAGCGCGTTCTTGACGAACTGCTCGGTGATCGTCGAGGCGCCTTGCTGGGCGCTGCCGCTGACGACGTCGGAGACGAGCGCGCGGGCGATGCCGCGGAAGTCGACCCCGTCGTGTTCGTAGAAGCGGTTGTCCTCGATCGCGACCACCGCGTTCTTGATGTTGGGGCTGATCTGCGACGAGCTGAGGAGGATTTTGTTCTGGTTGGAGCTGAGGGTGCCGATCGTCCGGCCCGAGCTGTCGACGACGACGTTGTTCTTCGAGGCCTTGTACTTGGCGAAGTTGTAGATCGAGGGCAGGTCCTGGGAGACCGCCGCCATCATCCCGAAGACCATCGAGATGACGGCGAGGATGCCGAGCCCGAGCAGAACGAAGAGGAACCGCAGCTTTTTCATGCGCGGCTTCGATCGCTTCGGTGGGCCGGGCGCGCCGGGGGCGAGTGGAGTTGCCGGGGGTGCGGGCGGCAACTGGGCGCCACCGTCGCTGCGTCGACGCTTGAGTAGAGAGACGGCCATCGGCGGATGGAACACAGCAGACGAACAAAAAATGCGCCCGAGCGAGCGTTCGGCGCCCGTCGAGCGAGGCGCGGAGTCTAGCATTGGCAAGGTGCCGGACCTGACGTGTAACGCGGTCGACGTGCTGCCTGCCGGGCGGCTCGCCGAGCAGCTCGAGCTGGATCGTCCCCTGCGGGTGAAGCTGGGGATCGACCCGACGACCGCCGACATCCACCTCGGCCACACGGTGGTGCTCGGCAAGCTGGCCGAATTCCAGGCCGCGGGCCACACCGTCGTCCTGATCGTCGGCGACTTCACGGCGCGGGTCGGCGATCCGAGCGGGCGCTCCGCCTCCCGGCCGGTGCCGACGCCGGAGGAGATCGAGGCCAACGCGACCACCTACCAGGAGCAGGCCTACAAGATCCTCGACCCGGAGCGGACCGAGGTGCGGCGCAACTCCGAGTGGCTGCGGATGGACATCACCGACGTGCTGCGCCTGATGGCGAACACGACGGTGGCGCGCCTGCTGGAGCGTGACGACTTCCAGAAGCGGATGGCGGCGAACGCGCCGATCGCTGCCCACGAGCTGCTCTACCCGCTGCTCCAGGGCTATGACTCGGTGGCGACCTGTGCCGACGTCGAGCTCGGCGGCACCGACCAGAAGTTCAACCTGCTCTTCGGCCGCGACGTGCAGAGCGCCTACGGCAGGCCGCAGCAGTCGATCCTGACGCTGCCGATCCTGGTCGGCACCGACGGCGTGCAGAAGATGAGCAAGAGCCTCGGCAACTACGTCGGCGTGACCGACCCGCCGGCGGAGATGTTCGGCAAGCTGATGAGCATCCCCGACGAGGCGATGGACGAGTACTTCCGTCTGTTGCTGGGGGAGGAGGGGGCGCCCGCGGAGGCGCCGAACCTGGCCAAGCGCCGGCTCGGGCGGCGGATCGTCGATCGCTTCCACGGCGAGGGGGCCGGGGCGGAGGCGGAGGCGTCCTTCGACCGGGTCTTCGTCGCCCACGCGGTGCCCGACGACGTGCCCGAGGTCGATCTCGCGGCCTACCTGGAGGACGGCGACGGCGAGGTCCATCTGCCGCGGCTGATCGCGGGGTCGTTCGGGATCAGCGCCAGCGAGGGGCGCCGCCTGCTCGCCCAGGGAGGCGTCAAACTGGATGGCGAGCCGTTGGCCGCCGACCCGCTCGATCTGCCCGCCGAGGCGCTTGCGGGGCGCGTCCTGCAGGTCGGCAAGCGGCGTTTCGCAAAACTTCGCGCTGCGGGCTAGACAAGCACCGCCGATCGCGCTATATTCCCTCGCCCTCTGGGGCTCCCTCGTGGAGCCCCGGCGTCTGAGAGAGGCGAGTCCCGCCTCGGAGGCGCAACGGTCTTTGAAAACTGAGCAGCGTGCATCTCCGTGGGTCAATCCAATCGACCTGCGGAATGTTCAGCCCGACCCATTCGGTGCGCCAGCGCGCCGGATGGTCTTGATTTACCTCGTCATGACGGCCGCCGTACTTGTGTACTCGGCGGCCATTAAGTCATCGACAGGCTCTCTGTAGAAGTAAATTTCACGGAGAGTTTGATCCTGGCTCAGGACGAACGCTGGCGGCGTGCTTAACACATGCAAGTGGTGCGACGAACCAGGCTTCGGCCTGGGGCAAAGCCGCGAACGGGTGAGTAACACGTGGGTAATCTGCCCCGATGACCGGGACAACCCGAGGAAACTCGGGCTAATACCGGATGATGAGCCTTGGCGTAAGCCTTGTCTCTAAAGGAAGCTTCGGCCTCCGCATCGGGAGGAGCCCGCGGCCCATTAGCTTGTTGGTGGGGTAACGGCCTACCAAGGCGACGATGGGTAGCTGGTCTGAGAGGACGATCAGCCACACTGGGACTGAGACACGGCCCAGACTCCTACGGGAGGCAGCAGTGGGGAATCTTGCGCAATGCGCGAAAGCGTGACGCAGCAACGCCGCGTGGGGGAAGAAGGCCTTCGGGTTGTAAACCCCTTTCAGTTGGGACGAAGCT
>DATJWW010000026.1:0-19384 GCA_035500835.1 Solirubrobacterales bacterium
AGGGCGTCGCTGCGGCCGACGCGCCCGCGGATCTGGTAGAGCTGCGCGAGCCCGAGCTGGTCGGCGCGCTCGACGATCAGCGTGTTCGCCTGCGGGATGTCGAGGCCGGACTCGATGATCGTCGTCGAGACGAGCACGTCCGCGTCGCCGGCCAGGAACGCCAGCATCTTGTCCTCGAGCTCCCGCTCCTTCATCTGGCCGTGCGCGACGAGCACGCGCGCCTTCGGGACGAGCTGACGGATCTTGTCGGCGGCCTCGTCGATCGTCTCCACCCGGTTGTGCAGGAAGAACGCCTGGCCCTCGCGGTTGAGCTCGCGCTCGAGCGCCTGCTGCACGAGCTCGTCGTCGTACTCGCCGACGAACGTGCGGATCGGGCGCCTCCCCTCGGGCGGCGTCTCGATCACCGAGATGTCGCGGAGGCCGGCGAGGCTCATCTGCAGGGTGCGCGGGATCGGCGTCGCCGAGAGCGCCAGCACGTCGACTTTCAGCTTCAGCTGGCGCAGCAGCTCCTTCTGCTTGACCCCGAAGCGCTGCTCCTCGTCGACGATCACCAGGCCGAGCTCCTTGGCGCGGACGTCGCGCGAGAGCAGGCGGTGGGTGCCGATCAGGATGTCGACCTTGCCCTCCTCGAAATCGGCGAGGACGGCTTTCGTCTCGGCCGCGGGGCGCAGGCGGGAGACGCCCTCGACCCGGAAGGGGAGGTCGGCGAGGCGCTCGCGGAAGGTGCCCCAGTGCTGCTGGGCGAGGATCGTGGTCGGCACCAGCATCATCACCTGGGCCCCGTCGGCGGCCGCCTTGACGGCGGCGCGGAGCGCGACCTCGGTCTTGCCGAAGCCGACGTCGCCACAGACCAGGCGGTCCATCGGGCGCTCCGCTTCCATGTCGCCCTTGACCGCTTCGATCGCCTCGATCTGGTCGGCGGTCTCGCGGTAGGGGAAGTTCGCCTCCATCTCGATCTGCCACTCGCCGTCGGGCGGGAAGGCGTGGCCTTTGCGGGTGCGGCGCTCGGCGTAGAGGTTGAGCAGCTCACCCGCCAGCGCACCGGCCGCCTTGCGCGCCCGCGCCTTCAGGTTCTGCCAGCGTTTGCCGCCAAGCGCGGAGAGCGTCGGTTCGCCGCCGGCGCCGACGTAGCGGGAGAGCTTCGCCAGCTGTTCGGTGGGGACGTAGACCCGGTCCTCGCCTTTGTATTCGAGGTAGAGGTAGTCGCGGGTGACGCCGCCGATCTCCCGCGTCTCGAAGCCCGCGAAGCGGGCGACGCCGTGGTCCTCGTGGACGACGTAGTCACCGACACGGAGCTCGGAGAAGGCGAGGCGGCCGCGGGAGGAGCGGCCGGTGGCCGGGGTCTCCTCGGCGCGCCGGCGGCGGTGGACGAGGCGGCGGAAGGGGTAGACGGCGAGTTTCAGCTCGGGGGCGACGAAGCCCTCGCGCAGGCGCGCCTCGGCGAAGGAGAGGCCGGGGTCGGGGCTGAGCCGACCCCCTTCGAGGATCTTCGCGTCAAGCCGGTCGAGCCCGTAGCGAGCACGCTCCGCCTCGCCCATGCCGTCGAAGGCGACCACGGTGCGGTAGCCGGAGCGGACCAGTTTCTCCAGCTCCGACTCGGCCTCCTTGATCGAGCGGGCGGGGCTCTCGGCGCGGGCGGCGCGGAATGCCTCGGCCGCCTCGTCGTCCTCGCCCACGGCGGTCAGGGAGAGCGCCGCGCGGGCGGCGAGCGGCTCGGCGACGTCGACGTAGAGGCGGCGGGCGTCCTCGGACTTCATCGAGGTGGTGGCGTCCTCCCAGACGTCGCGCAGGGCGGGCTCGATCTCCTCGGGGGCGGCGAGGACGACGGCCGCCTCGGCCGGGACGAGGTCGAGCGGGGCGCGGAACCGGTCCAGGGGAAGGAACTCCGCCAGGTCGATCGCGCCCGCCTCGCCTTCGGCGGCCTCTGCCGCGGCGAGCGCGGCCAGCTCGCGGTGGTCGGCGTCGAGCTCGGCCGCCGGGGCCAGCTCCACCACCTCGGCCTCGCCAAGGCTGCGCTGGGTGAAGGTCGAGAACCAGCGCATCGAGTCGACCTCGTCGCCGAATAGCTCGACCCGGACGGCGCGTTCCTCGGTCGCCGGGTAGGCGTCGAGGATGCCGCCGCGGACGGCGAACTGGCCCCGTTCCTCTACCTGCTCGACGCGTTCGTAGCCGGCGGCGACGAGATCCTCGGCGACGGTGCCGAGGTCGACCTCGTCCCCCTTGGCGATTTCGAAGCCCGCCGGGCGCAGGGAGGCGTCGGGGACGGCCTCGGCGAGAGCGACCGCGGAGGCGACGACGATCGCGTCGGCTTCGCGGCTGAGCGCGTCGAGGGCATCGATGCGGAGACCGACCAGGTGCGGGGGTGGGGTGACCGAGGAGGCGTAGCCGGTGCCGCGCGAGGGATAGAGCCGCACGCGCCGCGGCGCCAGGTAGGCGCGCAGGTCGGCGGCGAGGTCACGCGCGCCGCGGTCGTCGGCGGCGACCAGGAGGGCGGGACGGCCGGCGAGCCCGCGATCGTCCTCGAGCAGCGCGGCGAGGAGCAACGGGCGAAGCGTGGTCGAGGCGCGCAGCGTGACCGCCTCGCCGCCGCCCGCCGCCGCCGCGACACGCCCCGCGAGCGCGTGGACGCGCTCGTTCTCGGCGGCGAGGTCGATCAGTGGGCGAAGGCTCATGGGAAGGTGTGGATTGCAGCCGGGGCTGCACGCAGGACGGCCGGATCAGAAGATCCGGCCTCGCATCCGATTCTACGAATCCACCGCGGTCGTCCTTTGGCCCGGCCCGAAGACCGAGGTCGTCCTTTGGCCCGGCTACCGGGCCTAGGGTCGACCGCGAGGCAGGGGAGCGGGCCTAGGGTCGACCGCGCTCGCGGTGCGAGGCGCGGCGAGCGGCGATGGCCGCGCGCCGGGAAGATCGCCTAATCAAATGGCAGATCGGCGGCGGCGCGGACGTGCTCGACCTGGCCGATGCCCTCGGCGGCGGAGCGGCCCTCGATGTCGTCCCACTCGTGCAGCATGCGCTTCAGGCGGGCGACCGCCTCCGGCGGGTGGGCGGCGACGGAGGCGGCGAGGGCGAGCGCCGACTCCTCGGTCGCGGCGGCCGGGGCGACGCGGTTGACGAGGCCGAGGCGGAGGGCCTCGTCGGGACCGACCGTGCGCGAGGTGAGGAGCAGGTACTTGGCGGCGGCGAGGCCACAGAGGGTGACGAGACGGGCCGGGCCGACCGGCATCCCCAGCGCCGCGCCGGGGAAGCGCATGCGCAGGTTGGAGCCGCCGACGCGGAGGTCGCAGGCGATCGAGATCTCGGCGCCGCCGCCGACCACGTCGCCGTGGCAGGCGGCCACGGTCGGCTTGGGGAAGGCGACGATCGTGTCGTAGAGGTCGGAGAACATCTCCATCCGCCGCACGTGGGCGTCGTGGTCGAGCTGCTCGCGGACATCGGCGCCGGCCGAGAGGCCCATGTGGTCCGAGGAGGAGATGACGAGGACGCGGACCGCGTCGTCGCCGCGCGCCACCGCGAGGTGCTCGAGCAGCTCGCCCAGCATCTGCGTGTTGATCGCATTGCGCGCCTGCGGGCGCTCGAGGCGGATCAGCGCGACGCCGTCCTCGGCGACGCCGTAGCTGGTCACCGCCTGCGGTTCGTCGGCCGTGCCGTCGTCCTCGCGCTCGCTCATCGGGCCGGAACCTAGTCGATGGCAACGATCCCCGGCACCATCGATCGACGCGGTCGTCCTGACCCACCGCCCACCCGGGCGCGGTCGTCCTGACCGCCGCTATGGGTGGCAAAGGTCGACCGCGGGTGCGCTGGGGTGCGAAAGGTCGACCGCGGTGCTGCGAAATTCAGGGGGTGGCTTCCGAGGCGGCCAGGCGGTCGACCAGCCTCTCGGTCTCGTCGGCCGCCCGCGAGACCAGATCCTCGACCTCGGCCGGCGGCTCGCGGAAGCGTCCCAGCACCCAGGCCGAGACGATCTCCGGGTCGGTCGAGTCGGGCCGCCCCACCCCGATCCGCACCCGCCAGAAATCGGCCGAGCCGAAGCCCCGTTTGAGGCTCTTCAACCCGTTGTGGCCGGCGAGCCCACCGCCCTCGCGGACGCGGATCTCACCGAAGGGGATGTCGATCTCGTCGTGCAGCACCACGGTCCGCTCGAGCGGCGCCTTCAGCGCGCCGCGGGCCGGGCCGGCCGAGTCGCCTACCGCGTTCATGTAGGTCAGCGGCAGGAGGATCGCGACGCGCGGGCCGCCCGGGCCGGTCCGCCCCTCCCAGAGCTCGCCCCTGTACTTGGAGCGCGGCTTGCCGAGGTCCCAACGCCGCGCCAGCTCGCGCCCCACATCGAAGCCGACGTTGTGACGGTCGCGCGCGTGCTCCGGCCCGGGGTTACCGAGGCCGACGATCAGGATCCGCTCGCCGCCGTCCTCCTGACGACGACCGAAAAGGGACACGGCAGGAGAGGGCTACTCGCCCTCGGAGTCGCCGCCCGAGTCGCCCTCGTCGGCGGCCTCGCCACCCTCGGCCTCACCCTCGCCGACCACCTCGGTCTCCTCCTCGACCTCGGGCGCGGCTTCTTCGACGCGCGGCGGCGAGAGGGTGGCGATGGTGATCTCCTCGGGGTCCTCGACGACGAAGGTGACGCCGTCGGGCGCCTCGACGACCGAGAGCTGCAGGGTGTCGTTGATCTCCATCGCGGAGACGTCGACGGTGATCCGGTCCGGGATCGCGGTCGGCAGCGCTTCGACGGTGATTTCGCGGGTGACATGCTCCAGCACCCCGCCGGCCTTGCTGCCGGGAGCGTCCTCGACGCCCTCGAGCTCGATCAGGACTTCCGCCTGGATCGCCTCGTCGAGTTTGACCTCCTGCAGGTCGATGTGGCGGAGGGTGCCTTTCACCGGATGGAGCTGCTGCTCCTTGATCACGACCGGGCGCGCTTTGCCGCCGTCGACCGAGATGTCGAAGAGGGCGGCGCCCTCGGCGATCACGCTGCGCACGTCGCGTTCGGAGACCTGGAAGGCGGTCGCCTCGGCGCCGCCCGAGTAGACGACGCCGGGGACGAGCCCCTCACGGCGCATACGGCGGGCCGACCGCGAGCCGAAATCGGCGCGCGGAGCGACGTTCAAAGTGGTGCGTGCGTCAGCCATCGGGCAGGAGAGGATAGGGGATCGGCGCCGAAAGCTGTCTGTGACAAGCTCCCGGGCATGGCGGACGAAGCGAAGATCCCGAAGGGGAGGTTCCGCCGCTCGGCCAAGCTCGGGTCCATCGTCGGCGCCCAGGGCGCCCGCTATGCGGGCACCAAAGCGGCCAACGTGGCGCGATCCGAGGAGGAGGGCAAGGAGCGGCTCGAACAGCGCCATCTGGAAACCGCGGTGAAGATGGTCGGCGCGCTCGGCCAGATGAAGGGCGCGGCGATGAAGCTCGGCCAGTTCGCCTCCTTCATCGACACCGAGTTCATCCCCGAGGAATACCGCGAGATCTACCAGGAGCAGCTCGGCAAACTGCGCACCGACGCGCCCGCGATGCCGTGGGAGCAGGTGGTCAAGGTGCTGGAGGAGGAGTACGACGGCGAACCGCTGTCGGAGTACTTCGCGGAGATCGACCACGAGGCCTTCGCCGCCGCCTCGATCGGCCAGGTGCACCGCGCCGAGCTGCTCGACGGGCGCCGCGTCGCGGTCAAGATCCAGTACCCGGGGATCGCCGAGGCGCTCGAGGCCGACCTGCGCAACGCGGGGACGCTGGTGCGGCTGGCGCGTGCGATCGCGCCGGGGCTCGACGCGAAGGCGATCGCCGACGAGCTGCGCGAGCGGGTGATGGAGGAGCTCGACTACGAGTACGAGGCGCAGAACCAGCGCACCTTCTCGCGCGCCTACCGCGAACATCCCTTCATCTATGTGCCCGAAGTCGTCACCCGGATCTCGCGCCGGCGCGTCCTGGTCACCGAGCTGGTCGAGGGGATCGGCTTCGACGAGATCAAGGAGCTGCCGCACGAGGAGCGCAGCCGCTTCGGCGAGATCGTCTTCCGCGGCAGCTTCGGCTCGATCTACCACCTGCAGCAGTTCAACGCCGACCCCCATCCCGGCAACTACATCCTGATGAACGACGGCCGGGTCGCCTTCCTCGACTTCGGGATGACGAAGAAACTCGACCGCGAGCAGATCCTGCTCGAGCAGCGCGCCTTCGACGCCGCCTCGCGCGACGACCCGGAGGCGTTCCGCGCCGCCCTGCACGAACTCGGCTTCGTCAAGAACCCGTCGAAGCTCGACGCCGAACGGCTGCTCGAGCACATGCACGCGATCGGCGGCTGGTACGTCGAAGACCGCGAGATCGAAATCGACGCGAAGATCGTGATGCGGATCATCGAGGCGACCAACGACCCACGCTCAGAGTTCTTCGACCTGATGCGGCGCGAGTCGATCCCGGCCGACGAGCTGATGGGGCGGCGGATGGAGATCGGCGTCGTCGCCGTGCTCGGCCAGCTGCGGGCGAAGCGCAACTGGCACCGGATCGGCCGCGAGTGGGTCTACGCCGACGCGCCGGCGACCGAGCTCGGCCGGCTCGAGTGGGAGTACTTCGAGGAGCGGGGGTTGAAGCGCACCCCGGGCTTGGCGGAAACTCCCTGACATGAGACGGATCAGGCGCGGCTGGGCGCTGACCAGGAAAAGCTGGGGCGTGCTGAACGAGCACCGCGGGCTGGTGCGCTTCCCGATCTACGGCGGGATCGCGACGATCCTGCTCGGGCTCGTCACGCTCGGCCCCGGCGCCTTCTTCCTCGACAGGCACAGCTACGGGGCGGCGGTGCCGCTGATCGTGGTCGGGATCTACGTGCTGAGCGTGGTCGGGATCTACTTCAGCGTCGGCCTGGCGGCCTGCGCCGACCGGATCTTCCGCGGCGAGACGGCGACCACCGGCGACGGGATGGCGGCGGCGAACGAGCGCTTCGCGGCGATCTGCGGCTGGGCGGCGCTCTCGGCGACGGTCGGGGTGATCGTCGGGCTGCTGGAGAGCCAGGGCGGGCTCTTCGGCGAGATCGCCGGGCGGCTCGGCGGGCTGGCCTGGTCGCTCGTCACCTTCCTTGCCGTGCCGGTGATCGCGATCGAGGGCACCGGCCCGCTCGACACGCTGAAGCGCTCCGCCTCCCTCTTCCGGGAGCGGTGGGGACAGCAGATCACCGGCAATATCGCGATCGGCGGCCTCGTCTTCCTGGTCGGCCTCCTCCCCGCCGTGATCCTCGTCGTCGTCGGCGTCGTGATCTGGCCCTCGGTCGGCTTCGCGGGCGGCGCGTTGATCGTCCTCGGCGTGTTGATCGGCTGCGTGGCCTTGGTGATCTCGAAGGCGCTCAGCGGCATCTTCGGCGTCGCCCTCTACCGCTACGCGCTCGACGGCGAGGTGGTCGGCGGCTT
This sequence comes from Solirubrobacterales bacterium, assembly GCA_035500835.1. Taxonomy (GTDB): domain Bacteria; phylum Actinomycetota; class Thermoleophilia; order Solirubrobacterales; family 70-9; genus VAYN01. The sequence goes on from DATJWW010000026.1 coordinate 7,386, forward strand.
CAGCCATGAAGATCTCGAGTCGGCGGTCAGGCCCAAACGCGGCGGCAAGCTGCCGCCGAAGCTGCCCGGCTCGACCCCGGGCACGGTCTGACCCCGCCCCGCCCGCGTAGCTGTTCCTTATGCGCCTTATAGGCGCATAAGGAACAGCTAGAGGGGGAGGCGCTGGAAGAGACGGGGGTCGTTGGAGACGAGGCCGTCGACGCCCATCGCGAGGAGCTTGCGCATGCGCGGCTCGTCGTCGACGGTCCAGGCGATCAGCTCGACCCCGGCCCGCTTGCAGATCCCGGCCAGGCGCTCGCTGACCAGCGGGTGGTAGACCCACATCGCGAAGACGCCGAACTTCGGCAGTTTCTCGGCGGCGAGGCCGGGCAGCTGCAGGCGCATCCCGGCGAGCGCCGCCTTCAGCGCCGGCCTGGCCCAGGGATGGCGGGTCCAGTCGCGCGTCGTTTTCGGGAACGTCCAGCCCCGGCGCAGCCCCGGTTCGAGTTCGAGCACGCGTTTCAGCGTGTGCATCTCCATCGTCGAGATCATCGCCCGCTCGATCAGGCCGCGCTCGCGGAGCGCCTCGACGAACTCCTCCTCCCTCCCCGGCAGCTTGATGTCGAGGTCGATCTCGACCTTGTCGAGCGGCGGCTCGAGGAAGGCGTCGAGCGCCTCGGTCAGCTTCAGCGGCGTCCGCCCCTCCGCATCCTCCCAGTCATGGGCGACGACCAGCGGATGCCGCTCCTCCACGGGCAGGTGCGCATCGGCAAGCCAGACCACGTCGAGCTCGATCGTGTCGACCCCCGCCTCGACCGCCGCTCGAAAGCTCTCGAGCGTGTTCCCCGGCGCGATCAGGTCGGCCCCCTTGTGGCCGACGAGCCGGAGCCTGCGCCCGTCACTTCCTTGATCTCCGCCTGCCAGGCCCATCCCTTTATCTATTCACACCCCCACCCGCGGGGGCGGCAAGGCGAGGCGTGGTGGCTGGGCGCGTAGCGCCAAGCGGGGCGGTGCCGACACGACTCCCGCATAGCGGCGCTATGCGGGATGTCGGGGAGGTGCCGAACCGCGCCGCGCGATACGCGTCCAGACGCCGCGACTCGCCGCAGCCGACCCCGCTAAAAAAGTTGATTCTCCCCAGCAAAGATCTCCGACACGGAGTCGTCGGTGAAGATCCGGCGGATCGAGTCGGCGAAGGTGCCCGCGGTCGAGAGCACTGTGATGTTGTCGGGGGCGCCGGGACGGAGCGGCAGGGTGTCGGTGACGACGATCCGCTCGATCGCCGAGTCGGCGAGGCGCTCGTAGGCGGGGCCGGAGAAGACGCCGTGGGTGGCGCAGGAGATGACCCGCGCGGCGCCCTCGTCGAGCACCGTCTCGGCGGCGGCGACCAGGGTGCCCGCGGTGGCGATCATGTCATCGACCAGGACCGCGGTCTTGCCCTTCACGTCGCCGACCACATAGCCGATCTCGGCGACCGCCTGGGCGGGCCGCTCCTTCTCCATCACCGCCCACTGGGTGCCGACCCGGCGGGCGAAGTTGCGCGCCGTCTTCACCCGGCCGGCGTCCGGCGAGACGATCACCAGCTCGTCGGTCAGTTCCTGGTCGATGAACCACTGGGTCAGCATCGGCATCGCCGTCATGTGGTCGACCGGGACGTGGAAGAAGCCCTGCACCTGGCCCGCGTGGAGGTCCATCGTGAGGACCCGGTCGACGCCGACCGCCTCCAGGCATTTGGCGACGATCCGCGCCGTGATCGGCTCGCGCGGGGCCGACTTCTTGTCCTGGCGGGCGTACCCGTACCAGGGCATCACGGCGATGATCCGGTGGGCGGAGGCGCCCTGGGCGGCATCGATCATCGCCAGCAGCTCGACCAGCGAGTCGTTGGCGGTCATCCCGGTGCGCTCGTTGCCGCAGGTCGACTGGATGATGAAGACGTCGGCGCCGCGGATCGACTCCTCGTAGCGGCAGTAGACCTCGCCGTCGGCGAAGGTCTTCAGCGTCACCTGCCCGAGGTCGATTTCGAGTTTCTGGGCGACCTTCGCGGCGAGCTCCTGAGAGCTGCGCCCGCCGAAGACCATCATCCGCTTCTCGTAGGCATGGGAGATCGCCGTAGCAGCCATCGGCTTCTCCTCGAGCGTGCTCACGTGTCCTGCTCCTCTCGCATCTTCGCCGCCTTGTCTGCCGCGTAGCCGTCGATATTGCGTTGCGCGTTGTCACTGACGGCAAGAGCCCCGTCCGGGACATCGTCCTTGACCACCGCGCCGGCGCCAGTGTAAGCGGAGTCGCCGACCTCCACCGGGGCGACCAGCATCGTGTCGACGCCAATCCGCACATCGCGGCCGATCTTCGTCCGGCTCTTGGTGAAGCCGTCGTAGTTGGCGGTGATCGCGCCGGCGCCGATGTTGGACCCCGGGCCGACGTCGGCATCGCCGATGTAGGAGAGGTGGGGGATCTTGGCGCCCTCCCCGATCCGGGAGTTCTTGATCTCGACGAAGGTGCCCGCCTTGGTGCCCGCCTCGAGCACGGTGCCGGGGCGCAGGTAGGAGAACGGGCCGACCGTGGCGCCGTCGCCGACCAGGGCGGTGTCGACGTGGGAGCGCAGCACGCTCGCCCCGGCCCCGATCTCGGTGTCGATCGCCGTGGTGTGCGGGCCGACGGTGGCGCCGGCGCCGACCGTGGTCGCGCCCCGCAGGCTGGTGCCGGGCTCGATCCGGGCGTCCTGGCCGATCTCGACCCCGGCGTCGATCCAGGTCGAGGCGGGGTCGACGATGGTGACCCCGGCGAGCATGTGGGCCTCGAGCAGGCGCCGGCGGGCCTCCGTCTCGACCTCGGCGAGCTGCACGCGGTTGTTGATCCCCATCGTCACCGCGAGGTCGTCGGTGAGGTGGGCGGCGACCGAGAGGCCGGCGGCGCGGAGCGCCGGGAAGACGTCGGGCAGGTAGTACTCGCCCTGGGCGTTGTCGTTGGAGAGGCCGGTGAGGGCGCTCGCCAGCGGCGCCGCGTCGAAGACGTAGGTGCCGGCGTTGATCTCGCGGATCAGCAGCTGGGCGGCATCGGCGTCGCCCGCGGCTTTCGCCTCGACCACCCGCTCGACCGCGCCGTCGTCGGTGCGGACGACGCGGCCGTAGGTGCCGGGGTCGTCGAGCTCGATCGTCAGCATCGTCGCCGCGGCGTCGGCGGCGGCGTGGGCCGCCAGCAGCGCCGCGATCGTGTCCTCGCCGATCAGCGGCACGTCGCCGGAGAGGACGAGGACGGTCTCGGCCGCCTCGATCAGGGAGATCGCGGCGCGGATCGCGCCGCCGGTGCCGTCCGACTCGGGCTGCTCGACGGTCTCGACGCCCTCGGGGAGTCCGGCGGAGAGATCGCGTCCCGGCGAGACGATCGCCGCCACCCGGCCCGCCCCGGCCGCGCGCGCGGCGAGGATCGGCCAGGCGACCATCGGCCGCCCGCATACGGGGTGCAGCATCTTCGGCGTCGAGGAGCGCATGCGCGTCCCCTCGCCGGCCGCCATGACCAGGACCAAGGGTGGAGCCACTGTCCCCAGATTATGCGCGCCGAGGGCGCGGGCGTCGTCCTCAGGCGCCGCGGGAAACTTCCTTGCCGACCGAGGCGACCGAGATCAGGGTCCAGCCGGCGAAGATCAGGTCGATCCCGACCAACAGGCCGATCGCCCAGTCGGCGCTGGAGGGGAACTTGACGAGGACGAGGATGCCGATGATCAGGCCGCAGACCCCGCTCAGGCCGACCCAGCCGGCGTTCGGTTGCCCGCGGCCGATGAAGGCGACGATCACCCGCGTGATCCCCATCAGAAGGAAGTAGATGCCGAGCACCAGGGTCAGGGTGAGGGTGCCGTTGTGGGGTTCGATGATCAACCAGAGGCCGACGACGAAGGTGAGGAGCGCCCAGGCGGCGCGGGCGAGGACGCTGCCGACGCCGTGGGCCATGAAGGCCGATGCGGTGAGGAAGGCGCTGACGGCGACCAGGATGCAGCCGATGAAGATCGCGGTGCCGAGCGAGAAGAGCTCCGGCAGCAGGATCGCGACGATGCCGATCACGATCGCGACGATGCCGATCGCGCGCAGCGTGCGCCAGGTGCGGGCGAGACCTTCGCGCACCTCGGGGTCGAGCGATGCTCCTCCGTACTCCATGGGCAAGGAGTCTATTCCGGGGGAAGGACTCGAACCCTCTCTTCCAGGACCAAAACCTGGCGTGCTGGCCAAATACACCACCCCGGACGGGGGGTGGAGCGTAGCGGGGGCGGGTCAGTCCTCGGCGCTGCGGCGGACCTTGCCGCCGCCGGCGCCCGGCTCGAGCGCCGGGCCGCGCGGCGAGGCGATGCCGAGGACCCGCATCGCCTTCAACCCGAGGCCGAGCTTCTCCCGCCCTTCGGTCGCCGAGACGTCATGGCCGCAGAGCTCACGCACGCGCTCCAGCCGGTAGCGCACCGTATGGCGGTGGGTGAAGAGCTGTTTGGCGGTGGCGGCGACGTTGCCGTCGTTGTCGAGGTAGGCCTCGACGGTGGCGACCAGCTCGGTCTCGTACTGCTCGTCGTAATCGGCGAGCGGCTGAATCGTCTCGGCGTAGAAGCGTTCGAGCTCGGCCGGGTCGTCGCTCATCGCCGGCAGCAGCAGGCGGTAGGCGCCGGTGTCCTCGAAGGCGAGCAGCGCGAGGCCCTCGGCCTCGCCGACGTTGACCGCGAGGCGCGCCTCCGAGCCGGCCCGGTAGAGATCGACCGGGTCGGCGGCGCGCCGGCTGCGACCGATCGTGACGTGGAAGCCGGAGAGGCTGTCGGCCAGCTCGCGGGCGAGCCCGGCGGCGGCGCGGGCGAGCCGCTCGTCGTCCTCGGCGGGGACGATCACCGCCACCTCGGCGGCGGGCTCGGCGTCCTCCATCGTCGCCAGGCTGCCCGGCGCCAGCGAGCGCAGGGCGCGCAGGGCCAGGGTGAGGACGCGGCCGCGCCACTCCCCCGTCTGCGCGGCGCGCGGGGCGGCGCGCAGGACGAGCACGCCGGCGCCGCGATCCAGGTCGGCCCCCAGCTCGGCGCCGCGGGCGACGATGTCGCCGCGATCGGTGACCCGGCGGTCGAGGATGTCGTCGACGAAGGCGCCCGCCACCTCCTCGCTCGCCCACTCGGGCGCGCGCGAGCGCTCCAGCTCCAGCGCCAGCAGCGTCGTCACCATCCGCGCGATCGACGGCGCGGGGGGTGCCTTGGCCCGGTAGCGAAGCTCCCCGACCGCGTTGTCGGCGACCCGCAGCTCGACCACCGTCACGCCTTCGCCGCCGCTCAAAAGTCGTTCCTCCTGGTCGGGGGAGGCCCCGGCGACCGCGAGCACGGCGCTGGAGCGATCGATCAAGGCGACGCTCGCATCCAACAGCCGGGCAGCAGCCCGCGCGACAGCTGGGAGTCCAGCTCCAGATTCGACAGCCTCGGAAAGCGCGTCCAGGAGAGTCGGGTCTTCTGGAGCCACAGCAGCATCAACCTCTTTGGACTTGGTGGTCACCGAGTCATTATTCCGATGAGCGGGGGATTCACAGTCCCACACACCGGATGGGAGCCCGATTCCGGGGAAGACTCGCCGGAACCTCCCCGCTGTTGTTCCGCCGAGGCTTCCCCGGAAGCGGGCGCCTCGCCTGATCCATCAGGTGATGAATTCGTGGATTTCCGGCCAGTATTTGACGATCACCAGCCCGATACAGACCCCGCCCACGATGAGCGCGGCAAGCACGAAGAGGGAGAGAACGCCGGCGGCCGTCTTTTCCCAGAAGCGGCCGGCGCCGCTGAGCGCGGGGCTGAGGATCAGGGTGACGAAGGTGATCAGGCAGATCAGCGCGGCGATCCCGAAGAGCACGTACTGATGCCCGATCTTGGCGAGGCCGAAGGCGATCACTGGATCGGATTGTGGCGCAATTGGGTGACGACGAGGGCGACCGCGGCGCAGATCGAGAAACAGGCGGCGCCGAGCGCCCAGCCGGCGCTGACGTCGCTCAGGTAGTGGACCGAGAGGTAGACGCGGGAGAGGCCGACCAGCGCGGTCAGCGCGATCCCGGCGACGACAACCAGGGTGGCGCGCGTCATCCCCGGTCGCAGGCGGACGACGATCGTGGTCGCCGCCCAGACGTAGATCACCGAGTGTGCGGCGTGGCCGCTGGGGAAGGAGGAGCCGGAGGTGGCGACGAGGCCGCCGGGCGGGCGCGGGCGATCGACCGCCGCCTTGATCTCCTGGAAGCCGACCTGGATCAGCGCCATCGAGACGAGGAGGACGATCGCCTCGGCCCAGCGCCCCCGCCAACCGAGCGCCGCCGCGCAGACCGCGGTCAGCGGCCAGACGAAGGCACCCGAGCCGAGGAAGGTGATGATCTTCGAGACGGTGGTCATGAAGCCGCAGCGGAGGGCTTCGGCGACTTCGATCGCGGTTTCGTCGCCGGGCGTCGGTCCGGGGTTGTCGCCGACCACGACGATGTAGGCGACGAGGACGAAGACGGCGACCGCCAGGACGGCCATCAGCGAGGTGAATTCGAGGCCGAAGCCCCCGCCGGGGGTGAGCCGGTCGCCGATCAGTCGCAGACCCCTTTCGTGGCGGCGGGCGAAGGCGACGATCCAACGGGTCGCGACGTGGTCGTCCAGCCGGCGCACGGTCGCCCGGCGGTTCTCGGCGATGCGGAAGAAGCGGGTCGCCCAGATCACGCCGACCACGACGACGATCAGCGCGCCGAGCAGGAAGGCGCCTTTGCCGGCGTACTTGATCGCGGTGTCGATCGAGCGCGAGAAGAGGTAGCCGACGACGATCGTCGCGCTGACCCAGATCCCGCAGCCGAGCACGCTGTAGGGGAAGAACTGGCGGAAGCGCATGCCGGAGCTGCCGGCGATGAAGGGGGCGAAGGCGCGGACGAAGCCGACGAAGCGGCCGATGAAGATCGTCTTGCCGCCGTGGCGGGAGAAGAAGTCCTCGACCTGGTGGAGGCGCTCGTGCGAGAAGCTGAAGCGGGGGCCGTGGCTGAGCAGGAACTCGCGGCCGAGACGGCGGCCGAGGAAGAAGCTGGTGACGTCGCCGGCGCAGGCCGCGGTCCAGGCGAGGGCGATCGTCACGTAGAGGTTGATCGCGCCCTGCCCGGCGACGGCGCCGCCGAGCAGCATCACGGTCTCGCCGGGGGCGACAAGGCCGATGAAGGCGCCGGTCTCGGCGAAGGCGAAGACGCCGACCAGGGCGTAGGTCCAGGCGCCGAGCGCGTTGGCGACGCTCTCGAGGATCTTCTCCAGGTCGAGGACCTGGGTGAAGAGGTAGTAGGCGATCGCGATGACGACGACGATCGCGGCGCGGGACGCCCACTTGCGCTGGGTCGGGGTGCCGGGGAGCTTCATCTTTGTGCCCCGGGGGGCGGGGCCCCCGTGATGCCCGCCGGACGCGCCTTCGGCGCTGAGTGTCCGGCGGGCATCACGGCGGCCCCGCCGACGGGCCGCTGAGGCTGATGATCGCGTCGTCTCGGTCAAGAACAGAGGCAGCGACCTCGGCCTCTTTTAGAGATGGAAAGAGGCCGACCGCGGTGGGGCCTGAGCCGCTGAGGAAGACGGCGGGGGCTCCGGCGGTGCGGAGGGCGTCGAGGGCGGCGCCGATGTCGGGACGGAGGGAGCGGGCGGCGGGCTCGAGGTCGTTGACGAGGAGATCGGCGTAGGCGAGCGGCGAGGCCCCGGCGCCCGCGGCGACCCGCAGCCTCGCCGCGATCTCGTCGAGCTCCGATGGGTCGCGGCCGAGGCCGAGCCGATCGGCCTCGTCGAAGACGGCCTTGGTCGAGAGCCCGCCGCCGCCCGGCAGGAGGAGCGCCGCGTGCTCGGCCGGGGCGGGCAACGGCTCGACCCTCTCCCCCGCCCCCCGCACCAGGGCGAGCGCCGGCCGCAGCTGCGAGGGCACATCCGCCCCCAGCCCCGCCGCGAGCTCCGCCAGATCGGCGGGCACCCCCGCCCCCCCCTTTGCGTTCGCACTTAGTTCCGGTATCCGGAACGAAGTGCGAACGCACTCTCTGGCAGGTGGGGCCTGACGGGTGGCGAGGCGGAGGACGGCGGCGGCGTCGGCCGATCCCCCGCCGAGGCCGGCGGCGACCGGGATGCGCTTCTCGATCTCGATCCGCAGCGGCGGCGCGTCCCAGCCACGCTCGCGGAGCGTGGCGAGGGCGCGGGCGGCGAGGTTCTCGCCCTCGACCCCGGGACAGAGGACCTCGTCGCGCTCCGCCTCCTCGATCCGCAGCAGGTCGGCGAGGGCGAGTGGCTCGAAGATCGAGCAGAGCTCGTGCAGGCCATCGGCGCGAGGGCGGCCGAGGTAGAGGCCGAGGTTCAGCTTGGCGGGGGCGTAGACGAGCATCGGCAAAGGGTCACGGGTCCTGGCGATGGAGGATCGCGGCGAGGGCGGCGAAATCGGCGGGAGCGAGCCGCTCGGCGCGGGCGTCCTCCGGCAGTCCCAGCTCGGCGAGACCGGCACGGGCGGCGGAGCGGGGCTGCGGCACGCCGCGCAGACCCGCGATCTCGAGCGAGCGGGCGAGCGTTTTGCGGCGGTGGGCGAAGGCGGCGCGGACCAGGTTGCGGGTCGCGGCGTCGGCACCCGGCCCGGTCCGCCGCAGACGGAGGATCGCCGAGTCGACGCGCGGCCGCGGCCTGAAGACGGCGGGGTCGACCTTGCGCACCAGCTCGACCTCGCAGGCGAGCTGGGCGACCGCGCTGGGCGCCCCGTAGACGCGGCTGCCGGGAGCGGCGCGCAGCCGCTCGGCGATCTCCAGTTGGACCATCACGGTCCAGGTCGCGAGCCCCGGGATCTCCGCGATCGTCCTCAGGAGCACCGGGGTCGCCACCGAATAGGGCAGGTTGGCGACCATCGCGGTCGGCGCGGGCTCGAACGCGGCGAGGTCGAGCTTCACCGCGTCGCCCCAGTGCAGGGACACGTTCGGGAGCGCCGCGATCGGCGCCAGCGCCTCCTCCAGCCCGCGGTCGATCTCCACCGTGTGGACGCGGGCGGCGAGGGCGGCGAGGCGCTCGGTCAGCACCCCTTCCCCGGCCCCGACCTCGAGCACCACGTCACCGGGCCCGACCCCCGAGTCGCGGACGATCGCGTCGAGCAGGTTCGGGTCGGCGAGGAAGTTCTGGCCGAGCCTGACCACGGCGCGCTACCAGCCGAAGAGCGCCCGGGCGTTGGCCTCGACCGTGCGCTCCAGCTCCTCGATCGCGACCCCACGCTCGGCGGCGACGACCGCCGCCGTGGCGACCACGTTGGCGGGCTCGTTGCGCTCACCGCGGCGCACCTGCGGGGTGAGGAAGGGCGCGTCGGTCTCGACCAGGATGCGGTCCTCGGGGACCTTGGCGGCGGCGAAGCGGAGCTCGGCGGAGCGCGGGTAGGTGACGTTGCCGGCGAACGAGCAGTACCAGCCGCGCTCGGCCGCGTCCGCCACCCGCTGCGGCGCCGAGAAGCAGTGGAGGATCACCGTGGCGCCGGCGGCGCGCGCGTCGAGGGTGGTGAAGATCTCGTCGACCGCGGCGCTCTCGCCGTCCTTGTCGCGGGCGTGGATGACGATCGGCAGGCCGAGCTCGACCGCCACCTCGATCTGGCCGGCGAAGGCGCGCCGCTGGTCGGCGGGCGCAGCGGTGTCGCGGTAGAAGTCGAGCCCGGTCTCGCCGATCGCCCGCACCATCTCGTGGGCGCCGAACTCGGCGAGCGCCGTCTGCGCGGCGTCGTCGAAGCCACCCGCCTCGTTGGGATGGCGGCCGACCGCGGCGAAGACCGCTTCCTCGGCCTCCGCCACCGCGACCACCTCGGCGTTGGTCGTCTCGTCGAGCCCGACGTTCAGCATCCGCGTCACCCCGGCCGCGGCGGCGGCCTCGAGCAGCTCCACGGTCGGCTTCTCGCAGAGGAAGAGGTGGGTGTGCGAGTCGATCACGCCGTCAGCCTAGTTGGCTGTTCCTTATGCGCCTTATAGGCGCATAAGGAACAGCTGGCCGGAGTGGCCTCAGCAGCTGAACGAGCCGAGGGAGGCCGGGACCGCCGGCACCAGCACTTCGAGCACCCCCGGGATGACCCCGAGCAGGGAGATCCCGCTGATCGCGGTCCCGAGTTCGTTGGCCCGCGTGGTCAGGGTCGCCGCCTGGGCGCAGAGCGCGTTCACATCGGCCACCGATTCGACGGCCGCCTTCAGTTCGGTCGCCGATATCCCCTGCAGTTTGGTTTCGAGCCCGGTGACTTTGGTGATCACACCTTCGAGTTCGGTGACCTTGGCGTCGAGCGTCGATTCGAGGGTCGCAACTTTGCCGATCAGTGGTTCGAGAGCGGCGACCGTGCTCGTCAGGTTCGTGATCCGTTCTTCGAGGGCCGAGAGGTCGGATGAGCCGTCCTGGCCGGGCGGGCCCCTTTCCCCGGCCGGGCCGCGTTCGCCGACCGGTCCGCTGTCGCCGGTCTTCCCCGTTTCCCCGGCCGGCCCGACCGCGTTCCAGCTCACCTTCTTTTCGCCGTGCCTGCAGTGCGCCTTCTTGGCGACCAACCGCACCGAGCCCTTCGACTTCCCCTTCGCCTTGTAACAGGCGTAGACCTTGCCGTCCTTACCGACCACGGTGGCGCCCCCGGCGCCGAGCGCGAGGACCGCGCCGACGAGGACGGCGACGAGCACCGCCAGCCCGAGGGCGCCAATCCGACCGCCGGGCATCCCGACTCCCATCCGCCGACCCTGTCACCGCCTCCGCGACGGCGCAAGTAGGAATCCTCCGACCTTCGGGTCAGCCATCGATCTTCGGGAACAGCGGGGAGATCCGCTCGACCGGCCGGCCACCGCCGCGCGAGCCAAACTCGGCGAGTCCGCGCCCTTCCTCGCCCAGCGTGGCGAGCAGGGTCTCGGCCGTCGCCGGCAGGTACGGCACGAGCATCAGGGTGATGACGCGGAGGCCCTCGACCAGGTTGTAGAGGACTTCGTCGAGCCGGGCCGGGTCCGCCTCGTCCTTGGCGAGCACCCACGGCGAGGTCTCCTCGACGTAGCGGTTGAGGCGCCGCACGAGGGTCCAGATCGCCTCCAGGGCCTGGCTCAACTCGGCGCCGTCGATCAGCTCGGCGACGCGGCCGGGCGCGGCTTCGAAGTCCTCGACCAGGACCGCGTCGGGCTGCGCCTCCGGCACGGTCCCGTCGCGGTAGCGGACCACCATCGCGAGGATGCGGCTGGCGAGGTTGCCGTAGTCGTTGGCGAGCTCGGTCTCGTAGCGCGCCTCGAAGCCCTGGGTGGAGATCGAGCCGTCCTGGCCGAAGCTGACCTCGCGGAAGAGGTAGAAGCGGAGCGCGTCGGCGCCGAAGCGGTCGATCACCTCGAACGGGTCGAGCACGTTGCCGAGACTCTTCGACATCTTTTTCTCCCCCATCAGGAGGAAGCCGTGGATCACCATGCGGCGCGGCGGCTCGAGCCCGGCCGCCATGCAGAGCGCCGGCCAGATCACCGCGTGGAACTTGAGGATGTCCTTCGCCATCACGTGCAGGTCGGCGGGCCAGAAGCGCTCGGTGAGGTCCTCCCCGGGGCGGGCGAAGGTGAGCGCGGTGACGTAGTTGAGGAGGGCGTCGAACCAGACGTACATGCGCTGCTCGGGGTCCCAGGGCAGCGGCAGCCCCCACTTCAGCGTCGGCCGCGACAGCGAGATGTCCTCGAGCCCGCCTTTGATGAAGGCGACGGCCTCGTTGCGGCGGAACTCGGGCACGACGAAGTCGGGCCGGGCCTCATAGAGGTCTTCGAGCTGCCCCTGGAAAGCGGAGAGACGGAAGAACCAGTTCTCCTCGCGCACCTTCTCCAGCGGGATCTCGTGGATCGGGCAGGTGTTGCCGGGCCCCAGCTCGCGCTCGGTCTTGAAGTCGGCGCAGCGCGGGCAGTACCAGCCTTCGTAGGTCCCCTTGCTGACCCAGCCGTTGTCGTAGACCCGCTGGATGATCTCCGCCACCTTCGCCTCATGGCGCGGGTCCGAAGTGCGGATGAAGAAGTCGTTGCTGGCCCCGATGATCGGCCCCAGCGCCTCG
>DATJWW010000027.1:0-5929 GCA_035500835.1 Solirubrobacterales bacterium
TGTGTCCGGCTGTCGCTTCTTCCGTATATGTGTAGAAGCGACAGCCGGTCTCCGGGACGGCCCCGGATCTCCTGCCCTTCGTACTTCCTCCGGGATACCGGCATAAGTACGAAGGGCACGGCGGACCCGTGCCGTCTCTCCCCGCGAGGTGCCGTCCCTCCGCAGGCTTCCCCACGAAAACCTCGCATCCCGGGCGTCTCGTGGCGGTCACAGCCTGCCGGGGCCGCCACGAGACGCCCGGGACGCACCTCGGACGGCCGCCCCACCCGGCGCAACGTGGAATCGACCACCTAGCTAGCTCTAGGCGACGCTGCTGTGGCTGCGGTCCGAGCGCCGCTGGCGCGGGTACGGATCGAGGTGCACCGGCGCGGTCGAGAGCGCCTGGACGCGGAGGTCGCTCCAGGTGAGGCCCTCGCGCACCAGCGCGGGCAGGCCGAGCGTCACCGCGGTGGCGATCTCGACGCCCTGCAGGATCACGCCGTAGGCGAGGGCGTCGGCGGTGCCGATCCCGAACCCGGTGTGGAGCACGCTGATCACGGCCAGCTGAAAGACGCCGATGTTCGACGGGGTCGCCGGGACGACGGCGGTGACGTTGACCGCGAAGAGGACCGCGGCGGCGGCGCCGATCCCGGCCCGGCTGTCGAGGCCCAGCGCGTAGAGGAGGGCCCAGCAGGCCGACAGCTGGATCGCCCAGGCGCCGAGCTGGGCGGCCGCGGCGGCGGCGCCCTCGCGCGGGTCGCGGAAGATCTTCAGGCCGGCGCGGACCTGGACCATCGCCTTGTGGACGGCGGCGCCGATCCGGGCCAGCCTGCCGTTGCCGGTCTGCCTCATCGCCAGCGGCGCGACGAGGACGACGACGAGCAGGATCAGCGGCACCAGGCTGAAGGCGAAGAGCTGCTTGGTGCCCGAGTGGAAGAGCGGCGTGGTCGAGACGATGACGACGCCGAGCAACGCCAGGGCGACCAGGTTCAGCAAGGTCTGCGAGACCAAGGTGCCGAGCAGAACCGGGAAGGTCTCGCGCATGCGGCCGGTGCGGCGGGCGAGGGTCAATGCCCTGGCGGGCTCGCCGAGGCGGGCAGGCAGGGTCGCCGACATCAGCACCCCGATCATCGTCGCCGAGGTGACGTCGCGGCGGCGGACCGGCCGGTTGGGGAGCGCGGCGCGCACGATCCAGTACCAGGAGGCGGCGCGGAAGAACATCGAGATCGACATCAGGGCGAAGGCGACGAGGACCCAGCTGAGGTCCGAGCGGACGATGCTTTCCGCCACTTCGTTGACGCCGATCCGCTTCAGCGCCTCGTAGGTGAGGAAGGCGCCGAGCCCGGCGGCGGCGGTCAGGCCGATCCGGCGCGCGAGCCGTCGGCCGCGCCTACCGTCGGCGGCGACCGGCGGATCGAGGGAGGGCAGCTTCTGCGGCGGGACCGGACGGCCGCCATCGGCCGGGCGCAGGCCCGCCCAGTGGGCGGCGCGGCCGGCGCTGCCGACCGGCTGTGGGGCGGCCATCGCGCGCTCGTAGACGGTGGTCACCTGGTCGGCGATCCGCGGCCAGGCGTAGCGTTTGGCGCTCTGGCGGGCGGCGGCGCCCATCGACGCCAGCAGCTGCGGCTCGTGATGTACCCGCTGCAGCTCTTCGGCGAGGCGCTGCGGGTCGCCGGGCGGGACGAGCAGGCCGTCGACACCGTCGGTGACGACGTCGCTGTAGCCGGCGATCGCCGAGGCGATCACCGGGGTGCCCGCGGCGAAGGCCTCGGTGAGGACCATGCCGAAGCTCTCCCCCGACAGCGATGGGGCGCAGAGCACGTCGGCGGCGTGCAGCTCGGCCCAGAGCTCCTCGCCGGTGACGCGACCGCGCACGTCGATCGAGTCGAGCAGTTCCGGGTCGGGAAGCCAGCGGGCGACGTCCTCGCGCTCGGCACCGACCACGGTCAACCGCGAGGGCACGTGCTCGACCAGCGCGTTGAACGCGGTGAGCAGGATCGGCAGCCCCTTGCGCTCCTCGGGGCGGCCGACGAAGAGGATCCGCAGCTCCTCCGACGGGATCGGGGGACCGGCGGGAGGCCCGTCGACGTCGACGCCGTTGGGGATCACCGTGTACTCGCCGCCGAACCAGCGCATCCCCGTCCAGGCGGCGGCCTCGGAGACGGCGATCCGCGCCGAGAGGCGGTTGAACATCCGCCGCGCACCGAAGGCGCTGGCGGCGTGGTTGGGGAACGCCTTGGTCGAGTAGGCGTGGAAGGTGCCGACGACCGGGGTCTTCGCGCCGAGCACCGCGTTCCAGCCGACCAGCGGGGCGAGCGGCTCGTGGACGTGGATGACGTCGAACTCTCCGGCGCGGACCTCCTGGCGCGCCCGGACGTAGCCCCCGTGTGGCGTGACCGAGAGGTTGGAGACGGCGCCGTTGGCGCCGAGCCCGACGGTGCGACCGAGCGGCACCAGGTACTCCGGCAGCTCACGCGGTTCCGGCGCCGCCCGGTGGGTGGCACGGCTGAGCAGGCCGGGGGGATCGACCGGGGCGAGTACGCGGACATCGTCCCCCCGACGCAGGAACTCCTCGGCGAGGGCTTCGACGTGCCGGTTCACGCCCCCTTGGAAAGACCAGGAATATGGCGAGACAAGACCTATGCGCACGAGTGCCTAAGGGTAGTTGATGTGGCGGCCCCGACAGAAGGGCTACCCGTTCTCCTGCCGTTGGATTACGCGCCGCGCGACGATCTCCCTGCTTCTGCCCAGGCCCAGCCGACGAAGACGAGCAGGTAGGCGGCGCCGATCTCGAGCAGGAGCGCCCCCGAATCGTTGGCCAGCGTGGCGACCACGGTCGCCACCGCGGCGCCGAGCAACCCGGCCCGCATCGCCGGGAAATCGCGCACCCAGGCGGCGAGCGTCGCCCGCCGCAGCCAGGCGATGACGGCGAGGATCGCGACCAACGGCAGCATCACGGCGAGGATCGGCCGGACGAAGCTGTGGGCGGTCTGCTCCAGCCGCCGTTGGGCGGTGTCGCCCAACGAGTGCAGGCCCCCCGCATCGAGCACCGAGCGGGTGAAATGCGAGTTGGCGCCGGTGACGAGGTCGGCGGCGGCGAGCAGCCCCACGGCGATCAGCGGGATCAGGATGACGAGCACGATCCAGCGGCGCCTGCCGCCGGTGATCGCGACCGCGGCCACGGCGACTCCCGCCGAGAAGTCGATCGCCGCACCGACGTCGGCGCCGAACCTGCCGGAGGCGAAGACCGCGACGCAGGCGAGGCCGACGGCGAGGAAGACGGCGGCGCAGCGGCCCGGCGAGAGGCGCGGCGCGAAGCCCGCCAGCCCGGCGCCGATGCCGCCGACGATCACCACCGACAGCAGTGCCTCGAGCTCATTGCCGATCCCGTAGAAACGGACGCCGAGCCCCGGGTTCGGACCGAGCAGGGAGAGCGCGCTGAGCGGCGAGCCGAGGATCGCGTCCAGGGCATAGGCGCCGACCACGACCGCCGCTCCCACGGCGAGCGCCCGGTAGTCACGGAGCGCCGCCAAGGTGAGGGCCGCGAGCAGCGGCGAGCCGACCATGACGACGAGCATTTCGGGGTACTCGGCCGGTTCGAGCGCCGCGCCGACCAGCAACAGGACCGGCAGGTAGATCACCGAGAGGCCGAGCAGCCGCGCCGCGGTCGGTGCGAGCCCCCGCGCGACCAGCGCCACGAGCGCGGCGGCGAGCACCCAGGCGAGCAGGCTGTAGCCGATCACCGGGCCCCGCCGTGGAGAGACGACCGCCATCCGGGCACCGCGCGCTTCGATCGCGGCCGGATCGACCGAGCCTTCGGTGCGGATCGACTGGCCGATCATCTGCGAGGGGACCTTCACCCCGAACCATTCGAGGACCGTCGGTGCGATGTCGGTCGAGGCGACGTAGCCGTTCGTGCGGGTGGTGTCGGAGGTGAGATCGCCGTGGAAGCCCGCCCCGGCGATCCCGATCGGGATCGGGTCGTCGGTCCTTCCGGTCGGCGCGGCGATCGCGATCACAAGCGTATGTCGACCGCTGAGGCGGGCCAGCGTGGCCGCATCGGCGAGCGAGGAATCGAAGGTGGAGAGTTCGGTCCCACCGGAGTCCTCGACGAACCCCGGTTCGATCCCGAGCGGACACGCCGAGAGGCCGATGCCGCCCGCCGCGATGCCGTGCCGCTTCAACGTTCGGACCAACAGCCCCGGTTCGATTTCATCCGGAGCCGATTCGGCCCGCGCCACCGCTTCTTCGAGCCAGGCGCGACAGCGACCCCGGCGCAGCGGCGGCAGTTCCGTGTCGTAGAGGGAGTTGAAGACCCGGTTGCCCGCGCCGATGTCGAGGTAGGTCTGTTCCGGCGTCACCGTGCCCAGCCCGGCGCTCATCAACCCCGGCGAGAAACCGGCGTGAGCCAACTGGGCGACCGTCGTCGAGGCAGGGACCTGGATCAGGTCGACCGCCGGCATCCGCGATGCCCCGCTCGCCGCCCCCGGAACGGCCGCCAGAGCAAGCCACACCGGTATCGTCAGGGCGATGGCCGCCGACCGCACTTTCGCCAAATTCAGTTTCTTCAAAGTCGATCCTGCCTGGCGTCGCCGCGACGCCGACCTGCGCGCCGCCGACAAGCAGGAGTTCCTCGCCGCCTGCGAGGACTTCGGCATCGACCGGTCGCTGCGCGCCTACTCAACCATAGGAACCCGTGGCGATGTCGACCTGGTGCTGCTCAGCCAGAGCGCCAACCTCGAGGACATCCACACCTTCCACGTGGTGCTGGGGCAGTCGGGGCTGGCGAAGTGGTGCGAGACGCCCTACTCGTTCCTCTCGATGACGAAAGTGTCGCCCTACTCGGACGAGAAGGCGCGCCCGGAGATCTGCGTCTCCGACCGCAAGTTCCTCTTCCTCTACCCGATGGTGAAGCAGCGGCGCTGGTACGGGCTCGAGCCCGCCGAGCGTGGCCGGATCATGAAAAGCCACATCGAGGTCGGCCGCCGCTACCCCGAGATCACGATCAACACGACCTACTCCTACGGGATCGACGACCAGGAGTTCGTCGTGGCCTTCGAGACCGACTTCGTCGGCGACTTCCTCGACCTGATGATGACGCTCCGCGAGACCGAGGCAAGCCGCTACACCGAGCGCGACACGCCGATCTTCACCTGCGTGTCGGGATCGGTGCGCGAGGCGCTGGGCACGCTCGGCGCGGGCGCGGCGGCCACTGCTGAACCCGTCTAGCTTGCGAGCGTCGCGGTCAGGCTGATCTCGACGTTGCCGCGCAGCGCGCCCGAGACCGGGCAGCCGGCCTCGCCCTCGCGCGCGAACCGCTCGAACTCCGACTGGTCGAGGCCGGGCACCGACCCGCTCACATCGATGCTCATCGTCGTGATGCCGACGCCGGGCGTGAAGTGGCACACGGCGCTCACCCGGAGCTCGGTGACGGTGTGCCCCGCCTCGGCGAGCGTGTGGGAGAACGCCATCGCGTAGCACGCCGCGTGCGCTGCGGCGATCAGCTCCTCGGGGCTGGTCTTCGGGTCAGGCCGTTCCGTGCGCGCCTTCCAGGTCACCGGCTGCGTGGGGAACGCCCCACTGTCGACCGTGACGGTGCCCTCGCCCGAAACCAGATCGCCGTGCCAGACCGCGCTTGCCCGTGAATCAGCCATGGTGCCTCCTCGTCGTGGTTCCCGCGCGCAGACTACCCGCGCTGGAGGCGCCCTAACCGATCACCGCGATCGCCTCGATCTCGACCAGCTGGCCGCTGTAGCCGAGAAACGAGACGCCGAGCAGCGTGCTGGGCGGCCGGGCAGGGGCGAATGCCGCCTCCACCACGTCCCAGGCCCGTACCAGGTCGGCCCGGGACTCCCCCGCGACGTACACCGTCGTCTTGACGACGTCCTTGACGCCGGCCCCCGCCTCGTCGAGCGCCCGGAACAGGTTGGCGACCGCCTGGCGCGTCTGG
>DATJWW010000028.1:0-4964 GCA_035500835.1 Solirubrobacterales bacterium
ATGGTGGCCGGCCTGGAGGGCATTTCCTCCGGAACGCTGCGCATCGGCGACCGGCTGGTCAACAACGTCAGCCCGAAGGACCGGGACATCGCGATGGTGTTCCAGAATTACGCGCTCTACCCGCACATGACCGTGGCCGACAACATCGCGTTCTCGCTCAAGCTGAAAAAGATGCCCAAGAGCGAGATCGACGCCAAGGTGAAGGAAACCGCCGAGATCCTCGGGCTCACCGACTGGCTGGACCGCAGGCCCGGCCAGCTGTCCGGCGGCCAGCGGCAGCGGGTGGCGATGGGCCGGGCGATCGTGCGCGAGCCCTCAGCGTTCCTGATGGACGAGCCGCTGTCCAACCTGGACGCCAAGCTGCGGGTGCAGATGCGCGCGGAGATACTGCGGATCCAGAAACGCCTGAACGTGTCGACCATGTACGTCACCCACGACCAGATCGAGGCCATGACGATGGGCGACCGGGTGGCCGTCATGCGCTCCGGCGTCCTGCAGCAGTGCGACCACCCGCAGGTCCTGTATAACCGGCCGGACAACCTGTTCGTCGCCGCGTTCATCGGCTCGCCGTCCATGAACCTGTACGAGGCCGCCGTCGGCGAGGGCGGCCGCTCGGTGCGACTGGGCTCACAGCTGATCGACCTGCCCGACCAGGTCCAGGTGGCGCACTCCGCGCTGGCCACCTACGCGGGCAAGCCGGTCGTGGTGGGACTGCGACCCGAGCACCTGCCCGTCGCGGGCAGCGGCCAGGCCGGGCCGGCGCTGGTCGCCGACGTCGACCTGGTCGAGGCGCTCGGCGCCGAGCTCGTCGTCCACTTCACGATCGACGCGCGCCGGGTCCGGCCCGAAGGCGCGACCGACGCGGACACCGAAGCGATCACCGAAGCAGGCGAGGGCGTGGCACGGGTCGACCCCAGCGCCCCGGTCAAGCCCGGCGAGCGCGTCGCCTTCGCGGTCAACGCCGATGGCATGCAGTTCTTCGACCCCGGCTCCGGCGAGGCAATCTGGGCCACCTGACCGCTGACGGCAGAAGGGCCCGCGCCCGGATCGCGCTCTTCCGTCACCCTCACTCGGGAAGCTGCGAGGACGCCCCAAGTAGCACGGTGTAGTGTTCCGATCTCACTACGCTTCGATCACATCGAGTCGATACCGGGCAGTAAGTAGTTGATCACCACCGAGTGTTCTTTCGACCCTTCTTTCATGGATCGGGAGAAAGAGGTGCATGGTGCGCCGGGAGTGGGATCTGGAGGATCTGATCGAGTGCTGGACGCTTGATGAGGTCGAGTTGAAGGAGCTCGGCAACAAGAGTGGCGCGACCCGTCTCGGGTTCGCGTTGATGCTGAAGTTCTTCGAGCTGGAGGGCCGGTTCCCGCGACGCGAGGACGTGCCGCGGGCCGCAGTCGAATACCTGGCGAGGCAGGCGAAGGTCGCTCCGGAACTGTTCGCCGACTACCGCTGGGCAGGCAGCACCTTCGACAGGCACAAGGGCGAGATACGCAAGTTTCACCGGTTCCGGGTCATCACTGTCGGCGAGGAGGACAAGCTGGTCTCGTGGCTGGCCACGAAGATGTGCCCGTCGGAGATGTCGCGTGACCGGCTGCGCGCGGCGTTGTCAGCGCGGTGCCGGGAGATGCGGGTCGAGCCGCCGAAGCCGGCCCAGATCGAGCGGCTGCTCGGCGCAGCGGAGACGGCATTTGAGAAGCAGTTCACCACGACCACGACGGCTCGGCTGAGCGACGTCTCGATCGCGAGGCTCCAGGAACTCATCGCAACCGGTGATCCGGAGGTGGCCGGCGGCCGCCGCAGTTTCCTGCAGGAACTGAAGGAGGACCCGGGGCCGATCCAGGTCGAGACACTGCTTGCCGAGATCACGAAGCTTGAGCGGGTCAAGGCGGTCGGACTGCCTGTGAACTTGTTCGAGGGCGTCTCGGAGAAGATCGTGGCCGGATGGCGGGCGAGGTCGATGAAGATGTACCCCTCCGACTTCGCCGCTGCCCAAGCACCGGTGCGGTTGACGCTGCTTGCCGCGCTGTGCCACACCCGCACGACCGAGATGATCGACGGCCTGGTCGAGCTGCTGATCCAGACGGTCCACAAGATCAACGTGCGGGCCGAGAACAAGGTCGAGAAGGAGATCAACGCTGAGCACCGGCGGGTGCACGGCAAGAACGGCATCCTGGTCAGGCTCGCCACAGCTGCGATCGCGTTTCCCGACGAAGTGGTGCGCAAGGCGATCTACCCGGTGGTCGGGCCACGAACGCTGAACGACATCATCTCCGAGGCAAAGGCAAACGAGGCCGCATTCAACAAGCGGGTCCGCACCAAGCTGCGCAGCTCCTACTCCCACCACTACCGGCGCGGCCTTCCGAAGCTGCTGAAAGCGGTGACGTTCCGGAGCAGCAACATCGAGTTCCAGCCGGTCATGGACGCGTTGGCGCTGCTGGACCGCTACGCCGACTCGGCCGCGGAGCACTACGCCGTGTCCGACACGGTGCCGATGAAGCACATCGTGCCCGAGGACTGGAAGGACGCGGTCGTCGACGAGAACGGACGGGTCGGCCGGATCCCATATGAACTGTGCGTGCTGCGGGCGCTGCGGGTGGCGATCCGGCGCCGGGAGATCTGGGTCGAGGGCGGCAATGCCTGGCGCAACCCCGACGCCGACCTGCCGCCGGACTTCGAGGACAACCGCGACGTGCACTACGAAGCGCTGTCCAAGCCACGCGACCCGTCGGCGTTCGTCGCCAACCTGCAAAAACGCCACACCGTGGCCCTCGACCGATTGAACAAGGCAGTGCGCAAGGACACCACCGGAGGCGTCCGGATCACCACGAGGCGCGGTGAGTCCTGGATCAGCGTCCCAGCGCTGGCCAAGCAGCCGGAGCCGGCGAACCTGGCCGCGCTGAAGGAGGAGATCAGCAGCCGGTGGGGTGTGATCGACCTGCTGAACGTGCTGAAGGAGGTCGATCGCGCCACCGCCTTCACGGCGGACTTCACCTCCGTCGCCTCCCGCACCAGCATCGACCCGGACGTGCTGCGCCGCCGGCTCCTGCTGGACCTGTACGGGCTGGGCACCAACATAGGTATCAAGCGTGTCGCCGACGGTGTCGCCGCAGTGCCCGGCCTGGAGGCCGACACCGAAGTCGCGCTGCGCCGCATCCGGCGGCTGTTCATCAACCGGGACAACCTGCGCGCGGCGATCCGCACGATCGTGAACAAGACCTTGGCGGCCCGCGACACCGGGTTGTGGGGGCCGGGCACCTCGTGCGCGTCGGACTCCCGCAAGTTCGGCTCGTGGAACGCGAACGCGATGACGGAGTGGCATCAGCGGTACCGGGGGCCCGGGATCATGGTGTACTGGCACGTCGAGCGAAGGTCAGTCTGTATCTACTCGCAGGTCACATCGACGACCGCGTCCGAGGTCGCCTCGATGATCGAGGGGCTGCTGCGGCACCTCACCGACGCCGAGATCGGCCGCCAGTACACCGACACCCACGGCGCCAACAATCGTCGGGTTCGCGTTCTCCGAACTGCTCGGGTTCTCGTTGATGCCGCGGCTGAAGAACATCGGAGCCGCGCGGTTGTACCGGCCCGGAACGGGCGAGGACGAGGCCTGGCCGGCTCTCGATCCGGTGCTGTCGAACAAGACGATCGACTGGGACCTCATCGCCGACCACTACGACCAGATGGTCAAGTACGCCACCGCGCTGCGGCTCGGCACCACCGAATCCCACCAGATGCTGCGCCGGTTCACCCGCAACGGCCCTAAGCACTCCACCTACCAGGCCATCGAGGAACTCGGCCGGGCCGTCCGCACCATCTTCGTCTGCGACTACCTCGCCGATGAGGAACTGCGACGGGAGATCAACGAGGGCCTGAACGTGGTGGAGAACTGGAACTCTGCCAACAAGGACATCTTCTACGGCAAGGCCGGCGACCTCACCGGTGACGACCGCGAGCACGTCGAGGCCTCCGCGCTCGCCCTTCACCTGGTCCAGGCCGCGATCGGCTACCTCAACACGGTTCTTCTCCAAACGGTCCTGGCCGGCCCGACGTGGAAGACGAAACTCACCGAGGCCGACCGGCGAGGCCTGTCCGCCCTGTTCTGGTCCCACATCAACCTGTACGGCCGGTTCGACCTCGACATGAACAGCCACCCCGAAGGCCTCGACCTCGAAGCCGCACCAGCGGCCAGCCCTGACAAGCCCTGACACCAGGGCCACATGGAGCACGTCGGCTTCACCGGATCGGCGGGCTAGGGGTCCTGTTCCTGTTGGGCGCTGGCCAGGGTCTTGTGCACGACGCCGACCGAGACTTTGACTCCGGCGGCGATGGTGCGGACGGATTCGCCGCGCTGCCGGCGGGCCAGGATGGCGGCTCGTTTGTCGTCGTCGACCACGGGGCGCCGACCGCCGACGCGGCCGCGTTTGCGGGCGGCTTCCAGGCCGTTGCTAGTCTTGCGGACGATGTCGCGGCGGCGATCTTCGGCCAGGGCGAGGGCCAGGTCGAGGATGAGGGAGCGTTCGGTGTGCTCGCCGGCCGCGATGCCTTCCAGCACCTTGACGCCAATGCCGTGCTGGAACAGGTCGTTGAGGACGATCAGGCCTTCCAGGAGGTTGCGGCCGAGGCGGTCCACCTCCTGGACGGCAAGCATGTCGCCGTCGCGGATCTGGGCCAGCGCCTCCAGCAGCGCGGGCCGGTCATCGGTGCGCAGCTTGCCGCTGATCTTTTCCTCGAACACCTTCAGGCAGATCGGGTCGAGGGCGTCGTGCTGCCGCTGGGTCTTCTGCTTGTCGGTGCTGACCCGGACCAGGCCGATGAGCGCCATCGAGGAGAGCGCCTTTCGTTCGTCAAACGTATTGCTCTGGGTAGATGAACAGTACCGGAAAATGAACGGCGAAATGAACGCCCGGACCGGACAGAGCCGCCTACCAGGCACGCACCCGGCATACGTTCATCAGACG
>DATJWW010000029.1:0-44256 GCA_035500835.1 Solirubrobacterales bacterium
AGATCACGGGCCTTCGTGGAGGAACACGCGCTTCTCTCCTCAGAGCACGCCGATCCCCCACGCCCTCTCCCCGAACCCTCGGCCGTCCCGGCCACGGCCACACCCAGCCGGGGTCGTGGCCGGGACGGCCGCGTCCCTTCCTTTCTCACGGAGCTCGTGCAGTCGACCGCGTGGTCAGTGGTCAGCCGGCGAGCACTCGGCGGCGGCGGAGGATCCGCTCGGCGGTCTCCAGGCTTTCGCGAACCGTCGTCTCGGTTTCCGAGTCGAGGTCGGTGGCGAGTGCCTTTGTCGCCGCCGCCTCGATCGCGGGGAGGTGCGCGGTGAGAGCCTGGATGTCGTTGCGGTGGTCATCGTCGTCGAGGGCGGTGGGGAGCTCGGCGAGGAGGGCTTCGGTGCCGATTCGGAGTTGCAGGGCGGCCTCGCGCCGGCGGCCGGCGTCGAGATCGGCGCGGGCGCGCAGCAGGAGGGGCTCGCAGACGTCGAATCGCTCGCGCCCGCGCAGGACCGCGGCGAGGCGTTCCTGGGGGCGGAGCTCTTCTTGGCGGCGGCGCCTGCGCGACGTCCCGGTCGCCGCGTCGACCTCGCGCGCCTCGCTGAAGCTTCCCTCCGCGGTCTCCTCGCCGCTGCCGTAGCCGACGCGGATCGTGATCGCGCGCTCGACGGTGAGGGCCGGCGTGTGAGGATCGGCCGCGGCGACGGCCTGGGCGTGGAGGGCGTCGCCGAGCAAGGCGATGCCCGCGGCGAGGACCGCGTCGAGCGCCTCCTCGGATGCGGCCACGGTGCCGAGCCAACCGGCCGCCTGCTCGGGGCCGTCGAAGGGCTCGAAGGCGCGGATCGCGGTCGCCCGCGCCAGCGGCAGCTCGGGCGGCGGCGCGGCGGCATCGGCGTCGCGGGGACGCCGTCGACGCCGCGAGGGGCGCGGCGGGGCGGCGATCGTCTGCACGACGAGGACGCTCTCGCCGCTCCCCTCGCGGCGCGCCAGGTAGCGGCCGTCGGCCAGCGGCAAGGTCCCGGCGAAGTCGAACTGGGCGAATCCGAAGAAGGGGCTCAGACCGACGAGCCTAGTCTTCGCCGCGCGGGTGACCGCCGAAGATGCCCGCGCGTTCCTGCTGCGTGTCCGGTTCGGAGTACTTCGACGGTTCGATCGGCACCTTCGGGTTTTCGATCTTCCCGAGGCGGTTGATCAGGTCTTCCCACTGGTTCGGCTTGAGCAGCGCCTGGTAACCGGCCGAGGCGCGTTCGCCGGGCCCGGTCGGGTAGTAGCCGATGTGGACGTGGTCGTAGTGGGAGGGTTCGGCGAAGCTGACTTCGCCGGGGAAGTTTTCGAGCGAGATCACCTGGTGTGGCTGCATCGGCCCCTGCAGTTCGAGCACATCTTCGATCAGTTCGTGGACCAGCGTCCCCGGGCCCTGGTGGCCGGTGACCGGCACGCCGTCGATTTCGGCGATGTCGACCGCGTCGCCGGTCGAGTGCTCGGACACGCTGCCGTTTTCGGTGAGGTAGCTGTGGCCGCACTCGAGCGCGCTGATCCGCATCGTGAAGCCTTTCGAGCGCAGGTACTCGAGCACGGCGAGGACGCGGCGGTCGATCTTGCCCTGTTCGATGTCTTCGCGGCCGCACTGGTAGATGTCGAGGCCTTCGTCGTGGAGGACGCGCTGCTGCAGCGCTTCCTTGGAGAGCAGCAGGACGCCGGCGCCGCTGAGCCGCGCGTTGAACGGGTTCTTCCCCTTGGCGCGGTAGATCGCGGTGGCTTCGAGCAGCTTCCAGCCGTCGAGGATCGGCTTCGGATCGATCCGCGGCGCGCCTTTGCCTGCCGGCCGGATCGAGAAGTTGATGTGCGGGTCGAGCCCTTCGGTCGCGGGGCCGACGTGGGCGAGGACGGTGCCCGCGATCACCTTCGACCCGGTCCGGATGGAGCCGTCCCCGGCGGCCTTTTCGAGCGCTTCATCGGCCTTCGCCTCGACCTTCTGTTCCTGTTGCGCGGCCTTCCCGGCGCGACGCGGCAGGGCGCGCAGCCGCGGCCGCAGTTCCTGGCTTTCGACCGGGACCGACTTTTCCTTACCGTCGGAGGTGACGACGGTGCGCCCGTCGCGGATCAGCTTGCCGAGCTCGGCGTAGGTGTAGCGGTTGCCGTAGGTGTCTTCGAGGACGATGAAGTTGCCCAGCTTCGCCGAGTGGCCGATCTTGCGGATCGTGCCGTCGTTGACGGCGACCACCGGCGCGCCCTGCTTGGCGAAGATGTTGATGCCGCGCCGAGTGGGGGAGGAGGAGATCACTTCCGCCGCGTTGCCGCTGATCCGCGAGTCGGTGGTCGAGTTCTTCAGCGCCTGGCGGGCGGCGAGTTCGTCCGAGTAGCGGGCGTTGGCCGCGATCGGGAAGTGGGCACCCTCGGTGAGGCCGGTCAGCGAGCCGACCAGGGTGGAGGGGATGCGGCCGTAGGCGCGGGCGTAGGTGAGCACCTCCTGCGCGTACCAGTCGGCGTGGTTATAGGCGAGGATCGCGCCGTAGAGGTTCTTCTGCCCGCCCGCGACCTTGAGGTAGTGGGCGGCGGCGCAGATCGCGTCGACCGGGTTGTAAGGGTCTTTGCGGCCGTCGCCGTTGGCGTCCAGCCCGTACGTTTCCCAGCTCGACGGCAGGAACTGCATCCAGCCGACCGCGCCCGCGCTGGAGACGTTGAGGTTCTTGCCGAAGTCGGTCTCGATTTTGTTGATCGCCGCGAGGACCTCCCAGGGGATGCCGTATTCGGTGCCGCAGGCCTGGTAGATCGGCAGCAAGAAGGGCGGGATCTCGAAGGAGTTGATGACGAAGTTCGGCACCCCGATCGGCGCCGGGCCGAACGAGGCGATCGTCGTCGTCGGGTTGGCGAAGGTCGGCGCGCCGCCCGGTTCGAACTGGGCGCCGCCATCGCTCGCCTCGGCCAGCGGCTGGGTGCCGCCGCCGGTGGCGCTGGGTGCGGTCAGCCCGCCGCCGGCGTTGCCGCCGCCGCTGGAGTCGCCGAGACCTTCGTTGTGGGTGACGCCGCCGCGCACATCCGGCTGCGGTTGCGGTTCGAGCGATTCGCCCCGCCCGAAGGTCTTTTCATCTTCCCCTTCGGACGTCTCGGCGGTTTCTGACCCTGAGGTAGAGGTCGAGGGTTCGACGTTCTGCCCGGTGTTGGGGCCCGGGGCCGTCGTTTCCGGCGCCTCGCTGTTGTCGCTCGGCGAGGAGCAGTCGGGATCTTCCATGTCGATCAGGCCGTCGCCGTCGTTGTCGATGCCGTCCGAGCACTGGGGCGCGGTCGTCGCCGAGGTCGAGGTGCCGGGCGTCGCTCCTTCCGGGGTACTCGTGGACGAGCCCGACGGGGTCGTGGATTCTTCCGAGCCACCGACGCCAGGCAGCAGGGACCCGACCGAGGCGAGGGGTGAGGCGGCCATCGCGCTGCCGACCACGGCCAGCCCGAGGAAGGCGGCGAGCGCCAGGATCAATGCAAGCTTGCTCTTCATGCGCCTAGTCTGTGCCGCCATGGGCGGCCGCACCCGCGGCCGTGAGTCCCCTCCCGACGGTCTCTGCCGATCACGCTACCCACAACTCCGGTCGTGGGCAACGGCAAGCCGCGCCCCCAATATGGACTTAACGATGGTCGACCTCATGGCGCAGTCCAGGAGATTTCCATCTGTCCCGGATGTGCTCGTTAAGCTGCCGTCAACGAATTGAAAAGAGTGGATTGAGCTTGCAACCGGATGAGTTCCCAGAAGAGGATGAGCGCGAGGAGCCGATGACCGACGGCGAGAGCCTGAGGGCGCGCTCCGAGCAGGCGATCGGCGAGATCGCCCAGGCGCTGATCGACAGCCCGCACCTGCACAGCGCGTTACAGGCGGCATTCGGCGCTCGCGACCGGGCGATCGAGGCGCAGCAGGCGGCGATGGCGGCCCTCAACCTGCCTTCGGCGAGCGATGTCGAGCGTCTCGAGCGTCGTCTCCGCTCTTTCTCCCAGCGTCTGGAGGACGTCGAGGAGCAGCTCGACGACCTGACACGCGAGCTCGGCTCCCTGCGCCGCAAGATCGCCGCACAGAAGGACAAACCGACGCCTGAGGCAGACGCAGCCTAACCCTTAAGTCGAGGGTTAGGGAGACAGTCCCGGCCGCTCGTGCGTTCGCAGTTCTCGTCGCTATGCGGAACCAAGTGCGAACGCACCGGCGTGGGCGGCGGTGAGGGCGCGCTCGGCCAAGGCTTCGTCGCCCAATGGGGCGACTCCTTCGGCGTCGGTGACGACGAGGACCGCGGCGAGCGCCACGCCGAGCGCCACGCCCGCGGCGAAGAGGGCGGCGGTCTGCATGTCGGCCGCGTCGCCGGTGGGCGTCGCATGGCCGGGAGAGGGGTGGAGGACGTCGAGGCTTGCGACGGCCCCGGCCTTCGCCTCCGCGCCGAGGCGCTCGCCCAGTCGCCTCGCCAGCTCCTCGTCCGGGAAGGCCGGCGGTCCCGCGCCGCGCCCGTCCACCGACCACGATCGTGCCTCGCGCACGCAGACCAGATCGCCCGGTCGCAGCGCCGGGTCGAGCGCCGCGCAGGTGCCGACCCTCACCGCGCGCTTCACCCCCAGCTCGGCGAGGTCGGCGAGCACGAGCGCGGCGCTCGGTCCGCCCATG
The DNA here is from genome assembly GCA_035500835.1 of Solirubrobacterales bacterium. Taxonomy (GTDB): domain Bacteria; phylum Actinomycetota; class Thermoleophilia; order Solirubrobacterales; family 70-9; genus VAYN01. The sequence continues at coordinate 4,626 of DATJWW010000029.1, forward strand.
CCCGTCGACTGGACGGTGAGGCCGCGACCCTCGGCCGTCGTCCCCGAGTACCCCCACAGCCCACGCGCGTGGTTCGCCATCTTCGGTCCCTCGGTCAGCGCCTGGGCCAGCGCCATCGCCCGTCCCGGGTCGCCGACGAGGATCGCGTCGGGATGGAACTCGGCCGTCGGTCGAAGTCGTCTCGGCACGGCCGCGACCCTAGTCGGCCGTCCGGGGGCTTAGCCTCCGCGCGTGGCCGACGAGCGGATCAGCCTGAGTGAGGCGGCGCGGCGTTCCGGCGTCCCGGCGTCGACGCTCAAACGCTGGGCGGAAGAGAAGATCGTCCCGGTCCGGCGCGGGCGCTGGACCGCAGCCGCCGCGGCCCAGGCCCGGGTCGTCGCCCGCATGCGGGAGCGCGGCTACTCGCTGGAGGACCTGAAGGCGGCGGGGCGCGAGGGGAAACTCGCCTTCGCCTTCGCCGAAGAGCTCTTCGCCGAGGACGAGGGCGACGTCACGGTCGAGATGATCGCCGCCGAGACCGGGCTCGAGGCGGAGCTGGTCGAGCGCATCCTGGCGATGATGGGGACCCCGGTCGGCCGCCAGCGCAACCTGACCGGCGCCGATGCCGCCGCGATCCGCTTCTGCGCCCAGGTCCTCGATTCGGGCTTCCCACTGGTCGCCTTCCTGCAGCTGGTCCGGGTCTATGTGCAGAGCCTGCGCCGCATCGCCGAGGCCGAGATCCGCCTCTTCCATCTCTACGTCCACGAACCGCTGATCCGCGACGGCGTCCCCGAGCTGCAGATGGCCGAGGAGATGGGCGATCTCGCCGCCGAAATCCTGCCGCTGGCGGAGCCGCTCACCGAATACCTCCACAACCGCTACCTGCGTTATTACATCGAGCAGGACGTGGTCGGTCATATGGAGACCGGCGAGCAGTCGACCGCCGAAATGGAGCTCGGTCACGTTGCCGTCACCCTCTGCTTCATCGACCTCACCGGCTTCACCCGCTTCACCGAGGAGGAGGGGGACATCGAGGCGCTCGACGTGGTCGAGGAATTCGTCGCGACGGTCGAGGCGACGCTGCCGCGCGAGGCGACGATCGTGAAGACGATCGGCGACGAGGTGATGGTGGTCTCGCCCGACGCGGGGGCGCTGACCGAGTGGGCGGTGGCCTTCCTCGGCCGTTTCGACCGCCGGCCGCAGCCGCGCGTCGGCGTCCACTACGGCGACGCCGTCTATCGCGACGGGGACTACTTCGGCAGCCACGTCAACCTTGCCCACCGGATCACGGGGCGGGCGCTGGCCGGCGAGGTGCTGGTCACCGATCGCGTCGCGGCGGCGCTCGAGAGTCGCCCGGGGTTGCGGCTGGAGCCGATCGGCGAGGTCTCGCTGAAAGGATTCCCGGTGCCGACCGAGCTGTTCGCCGTACGTGCGGCGGAGGGCTGAGCGGCGATGGCCGACACCGGCCCCGGGCCGGGCGCCGACCTGCTCGTCCGGATCGAGGCGGGGGGGACGATCGCGCCGCCCGGGCCGCTCGTCGTGATGCTCTCCGGTGGCCGCGACTCGGTCTGCATGCTCGACCTCGCCGTGCGTGCCCGCGGGCCGGCCGCGGTCCTCGCCCTCCACGTCGACTACGGCCTGCGGTCGGAGTCCCATGCCGATGCCGACTTCTGCGCCGCGCTCTGCGAGGGGCTCGGGGTCGAGCTGGTCACCGAGCGCCCGGTGCGCCCGGAGGGTCCCGGCAACCTGCAGGCCTGGGCGCGCGACGTCCGCTACGCGGCGGCGGCGCGCCTTGCCGAGGCGCGCGACGCGACGATCGTCACCGGTCACACCGCCGACGACCAGGTCGAGACGATCCTCTACCGCCTCGCCTCCTCGCCGAGCCGGCGCGCCCTGCTCGGGATGAAGGCGCGCGACGGCAGGCTCGCCCGCCCGCTGCTCGGCACCACCCGTGCCGAGGTCACCGCCTATGACGAGGAGCGCGGCCTCGCCTGGCGCGAGGACGCGAGCAACGAAGGCGATGCCTACGCCCGCAACCGGGTGCGCGGCGGCCTGTTGCCCGCGCTGCGCGCGATCCATCCGGCCGCCGCCGCCAACGTCCTGCGCACCGCGGCGCTCCTGCGCGACGAGGCCGAGGTGCTCGACGGGCTCGTCGCCGCCGAGCTCGACGGCTCCGGCGCGGCGCCACGCGGGCGGATCGAGCAGGCTCGCTTCGTCGCCCTGTCGCCGGCGCTCCGCCGGCTCGTCCTGCAACGCCTGGCCGATGCCGCCGCCGGCCGCCCGGTCCCCGGCGCCACCCGCTTCGCCGACCAGGTCGCCGGCCTCCACCGCGGCGGTTCGCGGCTCGACCTCGGCGACGGTGTCCGCGCAGTGCTCGAGGGCGGCGTGCTGCGGACCGAGCGCGATACGTAGACGTAGCGCCCCGGCGCCGCACGCCGACGGCTCGCCTCGTCATGCGCGGTGATCGCTCAGGGATCTTGTGTGGAGAGAAAGTAGGCCTATACGCAACTTTCTCTCCACAGACCTTTCCTGACCGATCGCGGCGCCGGGTCGGGACGGCGCCCGCCGCGGAATCGATCGCCGGCGGGACCACCGCGGCGACCCGTCGGCCTTAGACTGCGGCGGGTGGACGACCCGGCGATCGGCGCGACCCTCGTCTCGAGTGAGGAACTGCAACGGCGGATCAGCGAGCTCGGCATCCAGATAACTCGCGATTACCAGGGGAAAGACCTGGTCATGGTGGGGGTGCTGAAGGGCGCCGTCCTCTTCCTCGCCGATCTGATGCGCCACATCGACGTCCCCTGCGAGGTCGACTTCATGGCGGTCTCCAGCTACGGCTCGCAGACCGACTCCTCGGGCGTCGTCCGCATCCTCAAGGACCTCGACGCCCCGATCCAGGGGCGCGACGTCCTGATCGTCGAGGACATCATCGACTCCGGCCTCACCCTGCAGTACCTCATGCGCAACCTCGGCGCCCGCGACCCCGCCTCGCTCGAGGTCTGCGCGCTGTTGACCAAGCCGGAGCGCCTCCGGGTCGACCTGCCTGCCAGGTACGTCGGCTTCGAGATCCCGAACGAGTTCGCGATCGGGTACGGGCTCGACCACGCGCAGCGATACCGCAACCTCGATTACGTCGCCGCGTTGGTCCAGTGAGCGGCGAAACCGCCCTGGTACGCTGATTTTTCTCCCTTGAGACGGTTCTTCAAAAGCGCGGCATTTCCGATCCTGCTGGTGGTCATCCTGGCCTTCATCGCCCAGCGGGTGATCACCAACGATCCCGGCACGGAAGCGCCCTCCTACACGCAGCTCGTCAACCCGAAGACCGGCCTGATCGCCAAAGGCGAAGTCGAATCGGCGACGATCAACAACAAGGACCTCTCGCTCGACATCAAGGAGAAGAACGGCGAAAGCTTCTCCACCGGCTACCCGGCCAACACCGAGCAATCGCTGCTCGAACTGCTCGACGAAAACAACGTCGACACCACCGTTCACGGCACCGGCAGCTCGAGCATCCTCTCGCTGCTCACCTACATCCTGCCCTTCGTCCTCTTCTTCGGCTTCTGGATCTTCCTGATGAACCAGATGCAGGGCGGCGGCTCGCGGGTCATGAACTTCGGCAAATCGAAAGCCAAGCGGATGTCGGTGGACGCGCCCAAGATCACCTTCCGCGACGTCGCCGGCGTGGACGAGGCGGTCCAGGAGTTGGAGGAGATCAAAGAATTCCTCGAGAACCCGAAGAAGTTCCAGGCGCTCGGGGCGCGGATCCCGAAGGGCGTCCTGCTCTACGGCCCTCCCGGCACCGGTAAGACGCTGCTCGCCCGCGCCGTCGCCGGCGAGGCGGGGGTGCCGTTCTTCTCGATCTCCGGCTCGGACTTCGTCGAGATGTTCGTCGGCGTCGGCGCGAGCCGGGTCCGCGACCTCTTCGAGCAGGCGAAGCAGAACTCGCCCTGCATCATCTTCATGGACGAGATCGACGCCGTCGGTCGCCACCGCGGCGCCGGTATGGGTGGTGGTCACGACGAGCGCGAGCAGACGCTGAACCAGCTGCTGGTCGAGATGGACGGCTTCGAGATGAAGGACAACATCATCTTGATCGCCGCCACCAACCGGCCCGACATCCTCGACCCGGCGCTGCTGCGGCCCGGCCGCTTCGACCGCCAGGTCGTCGTCGACCGGCCCGATCGCAAAGGCCGCAAACACATCCTCGAAGTCCACACCCGCGGCAAGCCGCTCGCCCGCCATATCGACCTCGACACGCTGGCCGGTCAGACCCCCGGCTTCACCGGCGCCGACCTCGCCAACCTGATCAACGAGTCGGCGCTGCTGACCGCCCGTCAGGGCAACCGCGAGATCTCGATGAAGGAGCTCGAGGAGGGGATCATGCGGGTGATCGCCGGGCCCGAGAAGAAGACCCGGGTCATGTCGGAGAAGGAGCGCCTCGTCACCGCCTACCACGAGGTCGGCCACGCGATCGTCGGCCAGCTGCTCGAGCACACCGACCCCGTCCACAAGATCTCGATCATCAGCCGCGGCCAGGCGCTCGGCTACACGATCAGCCTGCCGACCGAGGACAAGTTCCTCACCACCCGTTCCGAGCTGACCGACACGATGGCGATGACCCTGGGCGGGCGCGCCGCCGAGGAGATCGTCTTCGGCGAAATCACCACCGGCGCCTCCAACGACCTCGAAAAGGTGACCGAGTCGGCGAAGCAGATGGTGATGCGGTTCGGGATGAGCGAGCGCCTCGGCCCGCGCGTCTTCGGCCACGATCGCGGCCAGCCGTTCCTCGGCCGCGAGTTCTCCTCCGAGCCCGACTACTCCGACGAGATCGCCCGCGAGATCGACGACGAGATCCGCCGCATCGTCGAGAGCGCCCACCAGACCGCGAAGAGCCTGCTGAACGACAACTCCGAGCAGCTCGAGCGGATCTCGAAGCTGCTGCTCGAGCGGGAGACGATCGAGGCCGACGAGTTCGTCGCCCTGCTCGAAGGCAAGCCCGAGGACGAGGTCTTCCACGACGACGAGGAGTCGACCCCGCCCGCCGAGCCGACCCCCGAGCCCGAAAAGGCGGCGCGCGAGGGTGCGCGTCCTGTTCCTCGCCCGCGCCCAGGCTTCGCCGGCGGCGACGCGAGTTAAGGACCGGGCGCTCCGACCCGCGGGTCCTGTCACGGCAGGGGCCCACCATGCCTCCGGTAGCTAAAGCTTCCTCGGCATGGTTCCCCCTACCGCGCCACCCGCGGGGAGGAGGGCTAGGACATACTCCGCCCGATGGACGTGAAGTTGATGGGGGTCGTGAATGTCACTCCCGACTCTTTTTCTGATGGCGGTAAGTACCTCGATCCGGAAGCGGCGATCGCGCATGGGGAGGAGCTCGTGGCCCAGGGGGCGGCGATCCTCGATGTCGGCGGCGAATCGACCCGGCCGGGGGCCGAGCCGGTGCCGGCGGAGGAGGAGCGGCGGCGGGTAGAGCCGGTGATCGCCGGTCTGGCAGGGGTCGATGCGCGGATCTCCGTCGACACCTCCAAGGCCTCGGTCGCGATCGCGGCGCTCGACGCAGGCGCGACGATCGTCAACGACGTGACCGCCTTACGGGGCGACCCGGAGATGGCGGCCTTCTGTGCGGAGCGTGGATGCGAGGTCGTCCTCATGCACATGGCGGGCGACCCGCGGACGATGCAGGCCAACCCCGAATACGGCGATGTCGTCGCCGAGGTGCGCGACTTCCTCGCAGCGCGCACGGCGGCCGCCGTCGCGGCCGGGATCGACGAATCGCGGATCTGGCTCGATCCCGGCATCGGCTTCGGCAAGACCGACCGCCACAACTTCGAACTGCTGCGTGGGCTCGGCGAGCTCGCGGCCCTCGGCAGGCCGCTCGTCGTCGGCACCTCGCGCAAGGGCTTCATCGGTCGTGTCGACGGCTCGGCGACCGACGAGCGCCTCGGCGGCACGATCGCCACCTCGATCCTTGCCGCCGCGGCGGGCGCCTCCGTCCTCCGCGTCCACGACGTGCGCGAGATGGCGCAGGCGCTCGACGTGGCGAGCGCGATCCTCGGATAGGTTGCCTCGGTATGTCCGACCCCGAGCCGCAGATGAACCCCGACGGCAGCAACGGTGGCGTCGAGTCGAGCGCCGAAATCGAGCTCCGCGGCCTCTCGATCTACACCCATCACGGGGTGAGCGAAGCCGAGCAGGAGGTCGGGCAGCGGCTCGAGTTCGACATCTCCTTTGACGTCCCCGACTGCGACGCGATGTTCACCGACCGGATCGAGGACACCGTCGACTACGCCGAGGTCTGCGACATCGTCGCCTTCGTCGCCACCGAGCGCAGCTACCGCACCCTGGAGCGCCTCGCCCACGTCGTCGGTGAGCGCCTGATCGAGCGCTTCGGCTGCGAGTCGGTCCGCGTCCGGGCCGCCAAGCCGGAGCCGCCGCTGCCGCTCGCGATCCAGGAGGTCGCGGTCGAGATCACCCAGGAGCGGGCGGTCGACGACGACGCCACCGAGGATTAGGGCGCCCGACCGTGCCCGAGCGGGTCGGCTATCTGGGGCTGGGCTCGAACGTCGGCGACTCTGTGGGGCACCTGCGGGGGGCGCTAGACCTCCTTGCCGCCGAAGGGGTCGCGATCCTCGCCGTCTCTTCCCTCTACGTCACCGAGCCGGTCGGTGAGATCCTCGACCAGCCCGACTTCCTGAACGCCGCGGTGCGGATCGCCACCGAGCTTGACCCGGAGCAGCTGCTCGACGCCTGCAAGGCGGTCGAGGCCGAGCGCGGTCGCCATTTCGATCTGCCCCGCCACAGCCCGCGCCCGCTCGACGTCGACCTGCTCCTGCTCGGTGACCTGGTGCTGCGCACCGAGCGCCTCGAGCTGCCGCACCCCCAGGTCCGCGACCGCCGCTTCGTCCTCGCCCCGCTGCTCGAGCTCGACCCCGACCTGACCTTGCCCGACGGCACCGTTCTCGCCGATGCCCTCGCCGCCCTACCGGAAGGCGAGCAGCGCGTCGAACTGCGCGGCCCGTTCGTGTAGGCGACGGAAGGCTAGGGGCGGACCGAGGATGTGGCGGCCGGGCGCGTGCTCGTTACAAGATGCCGCGTCTCTTAACGGTCAGAATCTCTCACAGATCCGTGACCCCCAACCCCATGCCGTCGCCCGATCTCCCTTGATCGCGCCTTCGAAACCGTTTGGGATCTCAGGCCGCGGCGGGCGCCATCGGCAGCCAGGCCGGCGGGAAGATCGGCGGGGTGTGGCCGGGATAGTCCGGGGCGATCCGGCGGGCCAAGGCGGCGGCCGGGCGTGGTTCGATCAAGGGCTTCAGGTCGTCGAGGGTGAGCGCGAGGGCGATCGAGGTGGCGATCTGGAAGTCGGCCGCGTTGGGCTCCTCTCCGGCGATCGTGCCGTCGGCGATGTAGGCGTCGACGCGGTCGAGGAGATCGGGCAGGGCGGCGAGGGCGGCGCGGGCGTTGGCGTCGCTCGCTTCGTTGAAGCGGGCCGAGAGGGCGACCAGCGGACCGCCGGTCTTGATCGCGAGGCCGATCGGCACGCCGAGCCTTGCCCCCTCCGAGTAGCTGCGGAGGTTCTCCTTTTCATGCTTGAAGCCCCACCAGAGCAGCTGGCGGAGCGGATGCTGTAGCTCCTCGTCGCCGAAGCGCTCCGCCGCCTCGACCGCGGCGCGCCGGGCGGGGTCGGCGGGGAAGAGGGGCGGCTCGGGCTTGATCCGGTCGAGCGCCCGGGCGATCTCACGCGATCCCTGGATCCGTTCGCCGTCGATCTTCAGCGCGGGCACCGTCACGCGGGGGAAGCCCGCCGCCCGCAGGACGCCCTTGGAGACGACCGGCATCAGGTCGGTGCGCTTGTAGGCGATGCCCTTGAAGTCGAGCATCAGCGCGGCGGTCGTCGCCGGATGCGAGGCCGGGATGACGTAAAGGCGGCTCCCCATTACACGATCTTATGCATAAGTCGGTGGGCCGCGATAATGCCGCGACGATGCTGCTGGCTGTCGACATCGGCAATACCCAGACTCACCTCGGCGCCTTCGAAGGGGAGGAGCTGGTCGAGCACTGGCGCTTTCAGACCCGCTCTGGCGCGACCGGCGACGAGCTCGGTGAGCGGATCAGCGGCTTCTTCAACCTCAGCCAGATGCATTTCGGCGACATCGAGTCGGTCGTCGTCTCCTCGGTGGTCCCGCCCCTCGGCAGCCAGTTCGAGCGGATGACCGAGCGCTACCTCGAAGCCGACTGCCTGACGGTCGGGCCGGGCGTGAAGAGCGGCATGCCGATCCGGATCGACAACCCGCTCGAGGTCGGCGCCGACCGCCTGGTCAACGCGATCGCCGCCTACGAGCGTTTCGGCGAGGCCTGCGTGGTCGTCGACTTCGGCACCGGGATCAACATCGACGCGGTCTCCGACGACGGCGCCTACCTGGGCGGTGCGATCGGGCCCGGCCTCGAGATCGCCCTGACCGCGCTGATCGACCGCGCCGCGCGGATCACCAGGATCGACCTCGACGAACCGGAGACGGCGATCGGCCGCTCGACCAGGGCGGCGATCAACTCCGGCTTCATCTTCGGCTTCGCCGGGATGATCGACGGGATCGTGCGTCGCTTCGAAGCCGAACTGCCGGACCCGAAGCTGCTCGCCACCGGCGGCCTGGCGGCGGCGATCGTCCCCTTCTGCGAGACGATCGACGCGGTCGACGATCTGCTCACCCTGAAGGGATTGCGGCTGATCCATGAACGCAACTCGTCCTGAGCTGACCGACCCGTTCGAGATCGGCGGCGTGCCGATCGCCAACCGGGTGCTGCTGGCGCCGCTGGCCGGGATCGGCAACTGGTTCGTCCGCCTGCAGGCGAAACGGCACGGGGCCGGGCTGGCCGTCTCGGAGATGGTCTCGAGCTTCGCCCTCCACTACCGCAACGAGCGCACCCTGCGCGAGCTACTCGTCCTCCATCCTGACGAGCACCCGGTCTCGATCCAACTCTTCGGCCACGACGCCGAGGTGATGCGCTCCGGCGCCGCGATCGCGGCCGCCGCGGGCGCCGACCTGATCGACATCAACATGGGCTGCCCGGTGCCGAAGGTGCGGAAGACCGGGGCCGGGGCGCAGCTCCTGCGCGACCCGGAGCTGGCCCTGGCCCTCGCCCGCGCCGCGCGCGAGGGGAGCGGCCTGCCGGTGACGGTCAAGCTGCGCTCGGGGATCGAGTCCGGGGATCGGTCGGGTTTCGACCTGGCGATCCGCCTTGCCGAGGAGGCGGGCGTCGCCGCTGTCGGCTTCCACCCGCGCGCCGCGACCAAAGGCCACAAGGGCAGCCCCGACTACGCGCTCACCCGTGAATTGACGGAACGGCTGGAGATCCCGGTGATCGTCTCCGGTGGCCTGGCCGACGCCGAGTCGGCCCGCCGCGCCTACGAGGAGTCGGGCGCCGATGCGGTGATGATCGCCCGCGGCAGCCTCGGCAACCCGTGGGTCTTCGAGGAGCTGACCGGCCGCCGCGCCGGGCCGCCCAGCCGCGCCGAGGTCGCGACCGAGCTGCTCTGGGTCCTCGACCGCGCCGAGGAGCATCTCGGGGCCGAACGCGCCGAGCGCTACCTGCGCAAGTTCTATCCCTGGTACGTCGAAGGTATCGAGATGCCCAAGGAGGCCGCCGTGGAGTTGCAGCAGAGCGCCGATCTGGGCCGCGCCCGGGAGCTGATCGAGGCCGCGCGGACACCCGTCGGGGTCGCCTGACCGGCCGATCTGGCCGCCATAGGCGCCTCGCTATACTCTCGCGCTCCCTGGTCCGGAGCCCGGCAGGCAAAGAGGTTCGTTTTCCGGGGATTTTTCATCAGTCTCGGAGCTCCGTAAGGGGCTCTTTCCATCAAAAGCGAGGTTGTGCAAGTGAGTCGTCAGGCTGTCATCACCCCCGAGGGGCTCGAGAAGCTGAAAGAGGAAATCGAGTTCCTCTCGACGACCAAACGCCGCGAGGTCGCGGCCCGCATCAAAGAGGCGCGTGAATTCGGCGACATCTCCGAGAACGCCGAATACGACGACGCGAAGAACGAACAGGCGCTGCTCGAGGGCCGCATCGCCACGCTCGAAGAGCGCCTCCGCCGCACCACCGTGATCGACGAGGGCGCGATCGGCACCGACGAGGTCGGCTTCGGCTCGATCGTCCACGTCAAAGACCAGAAGACCGGCGACTCGCAGAAATTCCAGATCGTCGGCTCGACCGAGGCCAACCCGCTCGAGCACAAGCTCTCCAACGAGTCGCCGATCGGCAAGGCGCTGATCGGGAAGAAGCGCAACGACATCGTCACGGTCGAGCCGCCGCGCGGCGCGAAGAAAAAATTCAAAATCACCAAAATCGAGAAAGCCTGAGAGGCCGCGATAGCGGCGTCTCAAACGTGAGTGAGGAGCCGAAACTTTCCGATGTTCTGAAGGACCGCCGCGAGAAGCTCGGGCGGATCCGGGATGCGGGGATCGAGCCGTTCCCCCATGAGTTCTCCGATCGCGAGGAGATCGCCGCGGTGCGGGATGCCCACGAGGGGCTCGCGCCGGGTGCCGAAACCGACTCGCGCCACCGCGTGGCGGGGCGGATCGCGGCGCGGCGCGGTCACGGCAAGGCCTGCTTCATCGATATCCGCGACGGTAGCGGTCAGATCCAGTTGCACGCGCGCGAGGACCTGCTCGGGCCGGAGGCCTACGCGCTCCTGGTCGACCTCGACATCGGCGACATCATCGGCGTCGAGGGCACCGCGATGGCGACCCGCCGCGGTGGCGAGCTGTCGCTGGCGATCGACCACTGGCGGCTGCTCGCGAAGAGCCTGCGGCCGCCGCCGGACAAATTCCACGGCCTCGAGGACACCGAGACCCGCTTCCGGCGCCGCGAGCTCGACCTGATCGCCAACGAGGAGAGCCGGCGCATCTTCGCCGTCCGCGCCCGGACGATCACCGAGGTGCGCCGCTGGCTCGACGAGCGGGGCTTCGTCGAGGTCGAGACGCCCGTCCTGCAGCCGCTCTACGGCGGCGCCCTGGCGCGTCCCTTCACCACCCACCACAACGCGCTCGACCGCGACCTCTACCTGCGGATCGCGACCGAGCTCTACCTGAAGCGGCTGATCGTCGGCGGCATCGACCGGGTCTACGAGCTCGGCAAGGACTTTCGCAATGAGGGGGTCTCGCACAAGCACAACCCCGAGTTCACGATGCTCGAGTGGTACGAGGCCTATGCCGACTATGAGAAGACCGCCCACGACCTCGAGCGGATGGTCGCCGAGGTCGCCGAGCGGACGCTGGGGACGACCGTCGTCGCCCGCGGCGACACCGAGATCGACTTCGCCCCGCCGTGGCGGCGGATCACCCTGCGCCAGGCGATCCTCGAGCGCTCCGGGATCGACATCGCCGAGCACCCGACGCGCGAGGCGCTGGCCCAGGCGATGGGCACCGAGCCGGACCCGGGCGAGGGGTGGGGGAAGCTGGTCGACGGCCTGCTCTCGCGCGACGTCGAGCCCGGGCTGATCCAGCCGACCTTCGTCCTCGACTACCCGGTCGAGCTCTCGCCGTTCGCCAAGGCGCACCGCACCGAGCCGGGGACGGTCGAGCGCTGGGAGGCCTTCGTCGGCGGGGTCGAGATCGCCAACTCCTTCTCCGAGCTGAACGACCCGGACGAGCAGCGCCGCCGCTTCGAGCAGCAGGCGGCCGAGATCGCCCGCGGTGACGACGAGGCACAGCCCTACGACGAGGCCTTCGCCCGGGCGCTCGAACAAGGGATGCCGCCGACCGGCGGCGTCGGGCTCGGGATCGACCGCCTGGTGATGATGCTGACCGGCGCCCAGAGCCTGCGCGAGGTGTTGCTGTTCCCGGCGATGCGGACCTGAAGCGGGCCGGACAGGAAAAATCGTGCCAACTTTCGGTCGAATTCCCTAAGAAAGCCCGCTACTAGCGCACGAGATGCGCACGAAGCCGGACATCCCAGCCCGGTAGAGTGAGGGAACGAAACGGCGTCATCCGAAGAAGGACAAGGCGTCGCCGTCTTCAATCCGGGTCTCCCGGATGCGACCAAAAAGAGGTTTTCATTGTTCGAGCGATTCACTGAGCGGGCTCGTCAGGTAGTCGTCCTAGCGCAGGAGGAGGCGCGGACGCTCAAGCACAACTACATCGGCACCGAGCACATCCTGCTCGGCCTCCTCCGCGAGGAGGAGGGTCTCGCCGCCCGCGTCCTCGAGTCCCTCGACATCACGGTGGAAAGGGTGCGCTCGCAGGTCGTCCGCATCGTCGGCTCCGGCGAGGAGGTCACCTCCGGCCAGATCCCGTTCACCCCGCGCGCCAAGAAGGTGCTGGAGCTCGCCCTGCGCGAGGCGCTCAGCCTCGGCCACAACTACATCGGCACCGAGCACATCCTGCTCGGCCTGGTCCGCGAGAACGAGGGCGTCGCCGCCCGCATCCTGCTCGACTTCGACGCCGACTCGGACAAGATCCGCAACGAGGTCATCCGCATGCTCTCCGGCCCCGGCGGCCGTCGCCAGGGCAGCTCGGGCTCGGGCGGCTCGGGCGAGGGCAAAAAATCTTCGAAACTGCTCGACCAGTTCGGTCGCAACCTGACCCGCCTCGCCGAGGAGGGCAAGCTCGACCCGGTGATCGGCCGCGAGACCGAGATCGAGCGGATCATGCAGATCCTCTCCCGCCGCACCAAGAACAACCCGGTGCTGCTGGGCGAGCCCGGCGTCGGCAAGACCGCCGTGGTCGAGGGCCTCGCCGCCCGGATCAACTCGGGCGAGGTGCCGGAGCTGCTGAAGAACAAGCAGATCTACACGCTGGACCTGGCCGCTCTGGTCGCGGGCTCCAAGTACCGCGGCGAGTTCGAGGAGCGCCTCAAGAAGGTGATGAAAGAGATCACCCAGCGCGGCGACATCATCCTGTTCATCGACGAGCTCCACAACCTGGTCGGCGCCGGCGCCGCCGAGGGGGCGATCGACGCCGCCTCGATCCTGAAGCCGGCCCTGGCCCGCGGCGAGCTGCAGACGATTGGCGCGACGACGCTCGACGAGTACCGCAAGTACCTCGAGCGCGACTCGGCGCTGGAGCGACGCTTCGCCCAGATCCGCGTCGATCAGCCTTCGCCGGAGGACACCGTGCGCATCCTCGAGGGGCTGCGCGAGCGCTACGAACAGCACCACAAGGTGACGATCAACGACGAAGCGCTGCAGGCGGCGGCCGAACTGGCCGACCGCTACATCTCCGACCGCTTCCTGCCCGACAAGGCGATCGACCTGATCGACGAGGCGGGCTCGCGGCTGCGCATCAAGTCGATGTCGACGCCGCCGGTCTACCGCGACCTCGAGGAGGAAATCGAGGCGACGCGGCGCGACAAGGAGGCCGCGATCGAGGCGCAGGAGTTCGAAAAAGCGGCCAACCTGCGCGATCAGGAGCGCCAGCTGACCACCCGTAAGCGCCAGCTCGAAGACGAGTGGGCGGAGGGTGAGAACGGCGAGCGGCCGGTCGTCGGCGAGGAGGAGATCGCCGACATCGTCTCGATGTGGACCGGCATCCCGGTCTTCAAACTGACCGAGGCCGAGACCAAGAAGCTGATCCGCATGGAGGAGGAACTCCACAAGCGCGTGATCGGCCAGGAGGTCGCGATCACCGCCGTCTCGAAGGCGATCCGCCGCTCCCGCGCCGGGATCAAGGACCCGAAACGCCCGGCCGGCTCGTTCATCTTCCTCGGCCCCTCCGGGGTCGGCAAGACCGAGCTCGCCCGCACCCTCGCCGACTTCCTCTTCGGTGACGAGGAGGCGATGGTCCGGATCGACATGTCCGAGTACATGGAGAAGCACGCGGTCAGCCGCCTGGTCGGCTCGCCTCCCGGCTACATCGGCTACGACGAGGGCGGCCAGCTGACCGAGGCCGTGCGCCGCAAGCCGTACTCGGTGCTGCTCCTGGACGAGATCGAGAAGGCCCACCCCGACGTCTTCAACATCCTGTTGCAGATCCTCGAGGACGGCCGGCTCACCGACGCCCAGGGCCGCACGGTCGACTTCCGCAACGCGATCGTGATCATGACCTCGAACATCGGCGCCGCCGAGATCTCGAAGAACACCTCGATCGGCTTCACCGTCTCCGACGAGACCGGGATGTCCTACGACGACATGAAGAACCGGATCATGGGCGACCTGAAACGGGTCTTCCGGCCGGAGTTCCTCAACCGGATCGACGAGGTCATCGTGTTCCACAAGCTGGCCAAGGAGGAGGTCAAGGAGATCATCGACCTGATGATCAACCGGGTCCGCGTCCAGGTCGCCGAGCACGAACTGCAGCTCGACCTGACCGAGGAGGTCAAGGACTTCCTGGTCGACAAAGGATGGGACCCGTCGATGGGCGCCCGCCCGTTGCGCCGGGCGATCCAGCGCTATATCGAGGACCCGCTCGCCGACGAAGTGCTGCGCGCAGGCCCGATGACCCCTGGCTCGACCGTGATGTTCACCCGCGACGCCTCCGGCGACGAGGAAGACAAGCCGCTGCGCCTGGAGATCATCCCGCCGAGCAACAAGAACCCGCTCGACGAGGAGCGGCCGAAGGTCGGCGTCGGCGCCAAAGGCGAGGGCGACGGCGTGCACGGCTCCGACGAGGAGTCCGGCGCCGAGGACCCCGAGTCCTGAGCCGGCCCGGACCGAGCGAAGCAGAGCAGTGAAGGAACCTGGCCGCAGCGCGATCGGCACCTGGAGCGGTGGCCGGTTCCTGCACTTCGGTGAGGCGATCGAGGAGGATCGACTGGCGGCGCTGCTGCGCCCGGGAGAAGGGATCGACACCGTCCTCACCGCCGATGTCTACGGCCAGGGCGAGGCCGACCGGCTGCTCGGCCGGGCGCTCGACGGCGTCTCCCGCGAGGGCCGCTCGCTGGTCGGCGCGGTCGGCCACGATTTCTACGCGGGCGAGCGCAACGGGCCGAAGGGCTTCCCGCGCTTCACCGACCCCGCCCTGCGGGGCCCCGACGACTACGCCTCCTACCTGCGGATGGCGACCGAGGCGAGTCTCGAGCGGGTCGGCGCCTCGCGCTTCGACCTGCTGCTGCTGCACAACCCCGACCGCATCGGCTACTCCTCGGAGGTCGTCTGGGATGGGATGGCGGCGCTCCGCGAGGCGGGCCTCGCCGACCGGATCGGTGTCGCCCCCGGTCCCGCCAACGGCTTCACCCTCGACCTGATCTCCTGCCTCGAGCGCTTCGGCGACCGGATCGACTGGGCGATGATCATCCTCAACCCGCTCGAGCCCTGGCCGGGCGAGCTGGTGCTCGACGCGGCGGCGCGCCACCAGGTCAAGGTGATCACCAGGGTGGTCGACTATGGCGGTCTCTTCTGGGACGACCTGCGTCCCGGCATGGAGCTGGCGCGGACCGACCATCGCAGCTTCCGCCCGCAGGGTTGGATCGAGGCCGGCCTCGACAAGCTGGCGCAGCTGCGACCGTTCGCCGAGCGCGCCGGCCTCACCCCGATGGGCCTCGCCTGCCAGTGGAACCTCGCCCACCCGGCGGTCGAGTGCATCGCCCCGACCTTGATCCAGGAGGTCGGCCCGGAGGCGCGGACGATCGAGTCCCAGCGTGCCGAGCTGGCCGCGATCCCGGACGGGGAGCTCCTTGCGCCAGACGAGGTCGAGCTGATCCGGGCGATCGGCGACAACACCGGCTGCATGGCTCTGAAGGGCGCCAATCCCGGCTTCGAAGGCGAGGAGCAGCCCGACCGCTGGCCGCTCAGCGCCGAGCTGGCGGCGGTCGGCGGGCGTTGGGGGATCGACCCCGAGCGCGATCTGGTCGGCGCCGCCTAACCGCATTCCAAAGCCCTTTTTGCCATAATTGGGTAGATGGCCTCATTGTCAGGGGATGCGCTTCATGAGCTTTCGGAACGTCAGGATCCCCGGCTACTGCGAGCATTGGACGTCGTCGCGCCCGGCGGTGCGCTACGCGAGGGGGTCGACAACATCGTCCACGCCCACACCGGCGCGCTGCTCGTCGTCGGTGAGCTCGACGAGATCAGCCATCTGCTGTCCGGCGGAATTCGGCTCGACATCGACTACACGCCGGCGATGCTCTACCAGGTGGCGAAGATGGACGGCGCGATCGTGCTCAACGCCGAGGCGACGACGATCGCCTGGGCCAACGTCCAGCTGATGCCCGATCCCACCATCCTCTCCTCGGAGACCGGCACCCGGCACCGCACCGCCGAGCGCGTCTCCAAACAGACCGACGCGCTGGTGATCGCCGTCTCGCAGCGCCGCGAGGTGGTCTCCCTCTATGTCGAGGGCGCCAAGTACATCCTGCAGGACATCCCCGCGGTGCTGGCCAAGGCCAACCAGGGCCTGGCGACGCTGGAGAAGTACCGGCAGCGCCTCGACGAGGTGTCCTCGCGGCTGACCTTGCTCGAGTTCGAGGGCCGCACCGTGCTCCACGATGCGCTCGCTGTCCTCCAGCGGGCCGAGCTGGTGACCCGGATGGCGGTCGAGGTCGAGCGCTACATCGTCGAGCTGGGCACCGAGGGCCGGCTGATCGAGATGCAGCTGGAGGAGACGATGGTCGGCGTCGCCGCCGACAAGACCGCGTTGATCCGCGACTACGCCGTCGAGGATTCCGAGGAGGGGCTCGCCTCGATGCTGCAGGCCCTGTCGCGGCTGCCGCACCAGGACGTCCTCGACTTCGGCCGGCTGGCCGAGCTGCTCGGCTACGACCGCAAGGTCAACACGCTCGAGCTGCCGGTCTCGCCGCGCGGCTACCGCGTGCTCGGCCGGGTGCCGCGCATCCCCAAGCTTGTCGTCCAGAAGATCACCCACGAGCTGGGCGGGCTGGAGGAGGTCCTTGCGGCCCCCGACGCCGAGCTCGCCGCCGTCGACGGGGTCGGGCCCACCCGGGCCAAGGACATCCGCGAGGGCCTGCGCCGGCTGCAGGAGGTCGATCTCGTGGACCGGTACTTACAGAGTTGACGGCGACAAGCGCCGTCGCGTGACGAAAGGAGCCACCGATTTCCGAGCTAGATGAGGCCACCGTGGAAGAGGTCTTCGAGGAAGACGTCGAGTACGTCTGCGACTTCGAGGAGGGCGACAAGGTCGTCTACCCGCATCACGGGGCCGGCTTGGTGATGACCAAGGAAACGCGGGAGCTGATGGGCAGCGAGCGTGAATACCTGACGATCAAAATCCTCCACAACGAGCTGACCGTGATGGTTCCCTGCGAGAACGCCGGCAAGGCCGGTCTGCGACGGGTGATCGACGAGGAGGAAATCAAAAAGGTCACCGCCGTCCTCACCGACGACGTCTCCGAGATGCCGAAAAACTGGAACAGGCGCTTCAAGTACAACCGCGAGAAGATCAAGACCGGCGACGTGTTCGAGCTGGCCGAGGTCGTCCGCAATCTCGCCCTGCGCGAGATGGAGAAGGGCCTCTCCACCGGTGAGAAGCAGATGTACACCCGGGCGAAGAAAATCCTCGCCTCGGAGTTCATGTACGCCCTGGACAAGGACGAGGAGGGCGCCGAGGAATACCTCGACGGCCTCTTGGAGGAGCGCTTCGCCGCCACCGCCTCTGCCTGAGGGCGCCAAGCCTGAGGTGACCGCAGTCATCGCGGCCGCCGGCTCCGGGGAGCGCCTCGGAGCCGGCGGCCCGAAGGCGTTCGTGCCGCTCGCCGGGCGGCCGATGATCGCCTGGTCCCTCGACGCCTGCCTGGGCTGCGATGCGGTCGCCGGTGTGGTCGTGGCCGTCCCGGTCGGATACGAGCACGGGCTCGACGCCCTCGAAGGGGTCGAGACCGTGCCCGGCGGGTCGACCAGGGCCGAGAGCGTCGCCGCCGCGCTGGCCGCGGTGGCGACCGAGTACGTCGCGATCCACGATGCGGCGCGGCCGCTTCTCACCCCGGAGCTCCTCGACGACCTGATCGCGGCGCTGGTCGCGGACCCCGAGGCGGACGCGATCATCGCCGCGGCCCCGGTCACCGACACGGTCAAGAAGGTCCGAGGAATATTGCGGTTGCCTGAGACCCGAAATGTGCCTCGTGTCGTCGACTCCACCTTGGATCGAAGTGAATTGTGGGCTGCGCAGACGCCTCAGGTCTTCCGTCTGGCAGCGCTGCTCGCCGCGCTTGAGGTCGATCCCGGCGTCCGTGACGCGGCGACGGACGAGGCCATGCTCGTCGAGGCCGCGGGCGGGACCGTCTTTCTCCACGATCCCGGCGCTCCCAACCTCAAGGTGACCACGCCGGTGGATCTGCGCGTGGCCGAGTTCCTGCTGGCGGAGCGCGGTTAGGCGCCGTCGTCCGGGCGGCGGGCGGCGCCGTCGCTCATCAGCACGTAGACGAGCATCGCGGCGAAGCAGACCTGGCCGACCCCGAGCGCGGTGCCGAGGTTGATCGCGCCCAGTGCCAGCGCGGCGAAGACGCCGACCAGGAAGGCGGCGGCGAGCAGGAGCAACTGGCGCAGCTGACGGCCCATCGCTCCCGAAGTCTAGGCTTCGTCCCCCGTGCTGACCGACTACCACCTCCACCTGCGGCCCGACGAGGCCGGGACGACCTTCGAGCGCTACTTCACGGCGGCGAACGTGGAGCGCTACCGGGCCGCCGCCGAGGCCGCCGGGATCGAGGAGCTGGGCGTCTCCGAGCACGTCTACCGCTTCCGCCAGGCGCTCGAGCTCTGGTGCCACCCGCTCTGGCTGGAGAACGCGAACGACGACGTCGACGAGTACTGCGAGTTCGTCCGCGCGACGCCACTGTGCCTCGGGATCGAGTGCGACTACATCCCCGGCGCCGAAGGGCGGACGGCGGCGCTGCTGGAGGCGCGCGACTTCGACTACGTGGTCGGCTCGGTCCATTTCGTCGGCGACGGTGACGCGGCGGTCGACCACGATGGCTTCGACGTCTGGGAGGGGAGCGCCGACGCGGAGGAGGTCTGGACCCGGTACTTCGAGCACTTCGACCGCTGCGCCCGCTCCGGCCTCTTCGACATCCTCGCCCACCCCGATCTGGTGAAGGTCTGGGGGAAGGGCAGGCCGCTCCCCGACGGCGATCTGCGCCGCTTCTACGAGCCCGCGGTGGAGGCGATCCTCGCGGGGGGTTCGGCGGTCGAGCTCTCGACCGCGGGCCTGCGCAAGCCGGTCGGTGAGCTCTACCCGGCGCGCGCCTTCGCCGAGCTGGTGGTCGAGGCCGGGATCCCGTTCGCGCTCTCCTCCGACGCCCACCTTCCCGAGCAGGTCGGCTTCGGCTACGAAGAGGCGCTCGCCTTCCTCGACGAGCTCGGGGTCGAGGAGGTCGCCGTCTTCGAGGGCCGCAGGCGCCGGCTCGAGCCACTCGGCGCCCGCGTCGGCTGAGGCGCCCGATGGTCGGCATCGGCTACGACTCCCATCGCTTCGTCGACGGTCGCCCGCTCGTCCTCGGGGGGGTCGAGATCGACCACCCGCAGGGCCTCGACGGCCATTCGGACGCCGACGTCCTCACCCACGCGGTGATCGATGCGATCCTCGGCGCGGTCGGCGGTGGCGACATCGGCACCCTCTTCCCACCCGAGGACGAGCGGTGGCGGGGCGCCGATTCGATCGATCTGCTGCGCACGGCGATCGGCACGATCGGCGGCATGGTCGTCAACATCGACGCCACCCTGATCTGCGAGGCGCCGCGGCTCGGTCCGTATAAGGCGGAGATGGAGCGGACCCTCGGGGACGCCACCTCGGCCCGGGTCAGCGTCAAGGCGACGACCAACGAGGGCATGGGCTGGATCGGCCGCGGCGAGGGCATCGCCTGCATCGCCGTCGCCCAGGTCGAGGACAGCTGATCTGAAGCAGACCGGGATGGCCCGCCGGCCGTCTGGCCAATAGTCTTCACGCCTCGATGGCAGGCGCGGGTCAAACCGATGTGCGGGGGGCCGTCTCGGACCTCCTCTTCGAGGGGCGGGTGCTGCACGGCGCCGGCATCCTCGCCCCGATGCGCCCCGACAAGGCGCTCCGGGTCGGCAGGACCTTCGTCCGTTGGGGCGCCTCGCCGGCGACCGGGGTGACGACCGCCGCGATCGAGCACCCACACGAGATCGCGATCCTCGACGAACGCGGCTCGCTCACCTGGGAGCGGCTCCATCGCCGCTCCAACGCGCTCGCCCATGCCTTCGCCGAGATGGGGATCGGCGCCGGCGACGGCGTCGGGGTGATGGCCCGCAACCATCGCGGCTTCCTCGAGGCGACGCTGGCGGCGGCCAAGCTGGGCGCCTCGGCCCTCTACCTCAACACGATGTTCTCCGGGCCGCAACTGGTCGACGTGATGAAGCGGGAGGGGCCGAAGGCGTTGGTCTACGACGAGGAGTTCGGCGACCTGCTCGCAGGCGTCGACCCCGGCGTGCAGCGGGTCATCGCCTGGCACGACGGCGAGGCACCCGCCGGTTCGATCACGGTCGAGCAGCTGATCGCGGCCGGCGACGAGTCGGACCTGCAGCCACCCGAGGAGAAGGCGCGCTTCGTGATCCTCACCTCGGGCACGACCGGGACGCCGAAGGGCGCCCAGCGTTCGAGCCCCGACGGGCTGATGACCCTCGCCTCGCTGCTCGACATGATCCCCTACCGGCGCGGCATGACGATGATGATCGCGGCGCCGCTCTTCCATTCCTGGGGCTTCCTTCACTTCGTCGTCTCGCTGCCGACCACGGCGACGATGGTGCTGCGCCGCCGTTTCGACCCCGAGGCGACGCTGGCGGCGATCGAACGGACCCGGGCCGACGTCCTCGCCGTGGTGCCGGTGATGATCCAGCGCATCCTCGGCCTGCCCGACGAGGTGCTCGCGCGCCACCGACTGCCCTCGCTGAAGATCGCCTCGCTCTCCGGCTCGGCCCTGCCCGGCGATCTGGCGATCGAGTGGATGGACCGCTTCGGCGACAACATCTACAACCTCTACGGCTCGACCGAGGTGTCCTTCGCGACGATCGCCACCCCGGCCGACCTGCGCGCCGCGCCTGGCACCGCCGGCCGACCGCCGCGGGGGACGACCGTCCGCCTCCTCGACGAGGCCGGGAAGGAGGTGCCGCGCGGTGAGGTCGGGCGGATCTTCGTCGGCAACGACATGAAGATGGAGGGCTACACCGGCGGCGGCAACAAAGAGGCGATCGACGGGCTGCTCTCCAGCGGCGACGTCGGTCACTTCGACGCGGACGGCCGGCTCTTCGTCGATGGCCGCGACGACGAGATGATCGTCTCCGGCGGCGAGAACGTCTTCCCGCGCGAGGTCGAGGATCTGCTCGCCGATCTGGACGGGATCGACGAGGTCGCGGTGATCGGGGTGGACGACGAGCAGTTCGGCCAGCGGCTGAAGGCGTTCGTCGTGCTCGAGGACGGGGCGTCGCTGAGCGAGGCCGACCTCGCCACCCACGTCAAGGCCAACCTGGCCTCCTACAAGACGCCGCGAGAGGTGGAATTCCTCGACGAGTTGCCGCGCAACGCCACCGGCAAGGTGCTGAAGCGGGAGCTGCGCGACCGTGAGGCGAGCGGCCGGGGCGCCGAGTAGGCTTCTTGCGGATGAGTGAACCGGCGAGGCAGCTGAAGGCGGTCCGCGAGGCGAACCGCGACATGCACGCCGTCGCCGCCCAGGCGCTGGAGTGGGTGAAGGTCTCCGAGGCGCGGGTCGCCGCCGCCGAGGGGGCGGCCGAGAAGGTCCGTGGTGAGCTCAAAGAGCGGGCGACGAAGGCCCTACGCGAGCTGTCGGCGCAGGCCCGCAAGCAGATCACCGCGGCGAAAGAGGCGCAGGCCGCCGCCGAGGCGAAGCTCGCAGCCGCCGAGGCCGGTCGCGAGCGGGCCGAGAAGTCTTTCGAGGAGTTGCGTCGCACGTCGCAGGCCGAGCGCGAGCGGACGCTCGCCAAGGCCTCCGAGGCGAGCGGCGACGCCGCCTCCAAGATCGAGGCCGCCGCGGCGAAGGCGAAACGCGAGGTCGAGGAGGCGCGGGCGAGCGTCCGCGGCGAGATCGACCGTGGCGTCGAGGAAGCGCGCCTGAGGATCCAGGCGGAGGCCGACAGGCAGATCGCCGCGGCTGAGCAGCGGGCGGCCGAATCGGAGGCCGCCGCCGTGGCCGCCCACGAGACCGCGATCCGCCTCGAGACCGAGATCGAGAAGCGGGTCATGGAAGGGACCGAGGAAGTTCGCCGCGAGGCCGAGGAAAGTGTCCGCAGGCTGGTCGAGAAGGTCGAGCGGGAGGCCGAGGAGAGCGCCCGGGCGCGCGCCGAGGAACAGCTTCAGGCGGAGTCCGAGCGGATCAAGCTGCAGGCTCAACGCCGCGAGGAGCGGGCTCGCGCCGCCACCGAGGAGGACATCCAGGCGAGCGTCAACCGCGCCCGTCGCCAGGCTCAGGCGGCGGCCGCCGACGACGGGCCGACCTGGCTGCAGGGCGAGCAGAAACCGCAGTCACCCGCCGGGTACCGGACCTACTAGCTCCCGTCCGGATAACCTCGCCCGCATGCGCGAGGTGCGGATCAGGGACACGCTGAGCGGGGCGGTCCAGACGCTCGATCCCGACCACGAGGTCGGCATCTACGCCTGCGGCCCGACCGTCTACAGCCGCATCCACATCGGCAACGCCCGTCCTTTCACCATCTTCTCCCTGTTCGCGAGCTTCCTTCTCTCCGAGGGCTACAAGGCGCGCCTCGTCGTCAACGTCACCGACATCAACGACAAGATCTATACGGCCGCGGCGCGGGCGGGAGAGGGGTCGGCGGCCTTTGCCGCGGCGATGACCGCCGCCTACATCGAGGACACCGACCGCCTCGGTCTCGGCCGGCCGGACGCCGAGCCGAAGGCGACCGAGACGATCGACGGCATCGTCGAGCTGATCGCGAAGCTGATCGAGGAGGGGCATGCCTACGAGTCCGGCGGCGACGTCTACTTCCGCGTCCGCAGCTTCGCGGGCTACGGCAAGCTCTCCAACCGGCGGCCCGAGGACATGGACCAGGGCGAGGAGGCCGGTTCGGCGACGCTGAAGGAGGAGCGGCTCGACTTCGCGCTCTGGAAGGCGACCAAGGAGGGGGAGGACACCAGCTGGGACTCGCCTTGGGGCCCGGGACGGCCGGCCTGGCACATCGAGTGCTCGGTGATGGCCGAGCAGGAGCTGGGCGCCGGCTTCGCGATCCACGGCGGCGGCTCCGACCTGATCTTCCCTCATCACGAGAACGAGATCGCCCAGTCCGAGTCGGCCGGGCGGCCCTTCGCCCACCTCTGGATGCACAACGGGATGGTCGATGTCGGCACCGAGAAGATGTCGAAATCAGAGGGGAACATCTTCCAGCTGAGCGAGGCGCTCGACCGCTATGGGCGGGAGGCGGTCGTCGCGTACCTGATCTCCGGGCACTACCGGCAGCCGCTGGCGTTCGGGGAGTTGCAGATGGAAGAGGCTGTCGCCCGGGTGGAAAGGCTCCGGAATTTCTTCAGGACGCAGCGGGGGTCCGCTTCCGGGGGAGACCCGGCGGAACAACAGCGGGGAGGTTCCGGCGGGTCTCCCCCGAAATCGGACCGGCGGATCGTGGATCGCCTCGAGGCCTTTCGCGAGGCTCTTGCTGATGACTTCAACACTCCGCGGGCGATGGCGGAGGTGTTCGAGCTGGTGGCGGAAGCCAATCGTGAGGATGAGCTGCCGGGAGCGGCGGAGGCTGTGGCGGAGATGCTGGACCTCGTCGGCCTCGGCACCCTTGCCAGGCCGGATGAGGGCGCCGAGGCCGACGAGGACGCAGAGCGCCTGATGGATGAGCGGGAGGCCGCCCGGGCAGTCAGGGACTTCACCAGGGCCGACGCAATCCGGGATGAGCTTGCCGCCCTCGGTTACGAGGTCCGGGATTCGGCTGATGGGCCGCGGCTCGTGCTGAAGTCGTAGTCGTGGCCTCCCAGATCATCTACGGGGCCCAGCCGGTCCACGAGGCGGAACGGGGGAGGCGGCGTGTGCACAAGGTCTGGCGGGCGCCGGAGACCTCGGGCGCCGAGTTGGAGCGGCTCTGCGGCTCGCCGGACCACCAGGGGGTCGTCGCCGAGGTCGACCCCTACCCCTACGGCGACGCCGAAGGGATGCTGGGGAAGCCCGACGCGCTGATCGTCGCCCTCGACCAGGTCCAGGACCCGCGGAATCTGGGGGCTGTGTGCAGATCGGCGGAGTCCGCGGGCGCGGCCGGGGTGGTGATCCCGGAGCGGCGGGCGGCGATGGTGACGCCGGTCGCCTGCAAGACGTCGGCGGGCGCGGTCGAGCATCTCGAGGTCGCCCACGTGCGCAACCTGGCCGATTGGCTGGCCGCGGCGAAGGAGGCGGGTTTCTGGATCTGGGGGGCCGATGCCGACGGGGATCAGCCGCCCTGGGGCGTCGACCTGACGGGACCAACTGTGATCGTCCTCGGGGGGGAGGGGAAGGGTCTCCGACCCCGGGTCGCGGCGAGCTGCGACGGCCTCGTCGCCCTGCCGCGCCGCGGCCAGGTCGAGTCCTTGAACGTCTCCGCCGCCGCCTCCGCGCTCCTCTTCGAGTCCGTCCGCCAGCGCTCCTGAGCGCCCTCCCCGGCGTTCGCGCTTTCCCTCAACCATTGGGGAAAGTGCGAACGCACGCCTGGGGTGGCTGCAAGATCCCTTGCAAAAAGTCGCAATTTGGGGTTGACAGAACTCCGCGGACGCGTAAACTGCCGCGCCATAAAGGGTGAACCTCAGCTTTAGTCTGAGGTTGGCCCACCGGATAACCGGGCGCCTCGGGGGAGGTAAGTGGCGCCACGACCCTTCAGCAAGGAGAAGGATCTGTGGCACTATCGACGCCTAAGCAGGAATTTCGGCCGACCATGGTTGGCCGAAGCGGCAGCCTGGCCGCTCGAGCTAACCCTCAAGCTGAGCTTGATGATCACTATCTGGTCGCCCTCGCCAAGGACGGACGGACCGATGCCTACGACGCGATCGTCCGCCGCTACCGCGGCTTCGTCCGCCTCAAGGCCTCGTCGTACTTCCTCCTCGGCGGTGAGTCCGACGACCTGATCCAGGAGGGCCTCCTCGGCCTCTACAAGGCGATCCGCGACTACCGCTCGGACCGTGAGTCGAGCTTCCGCAACTTCGCGGAGCTCTGCATCACCCGCCAGATCATCACCGCGGTGAAGACCGCGACCCGCAACAAGCACACGCCGCTGAACCAGTACGTCTCCTTCAGCCAGACCCCGGCCGCGGCCGGTGACTCGGAGACCACCCTCGACGAGATCCTGCCCGGGCCGAGCGTCCATGATCCGGTCAACCAGGTGATCGCCACCGAAGAGCTGGAGAGCCTCGTCTCCTGCCTGTCCGGGGTTTCAGGGGTCCTGTCCGACCTGGAGAGCAGGGTGCTGTCGCTCTACCTCGACGGCCACTCCTACGAGCAGATCGCCGAGCGCCTCGAGTGCGACACGAAGACCGTCGACAACGCGCTGCAGCGGGTGAAGCGCAAGGTCGGTGCCCATCTGGCCTCGCGCGAGGTGGCGGTCTAGTCGCGTCGCTCCAGGTCCGCCAGCACGTAATCCAGCAGCTCGCGCCCGTGGTCCGAGGCGACGGCGACGTCGTCGGCCTTGACTCGGACCCGGTGCAGCGACTGCATGCGCAGCACGTCGCCGTCGGCTTTGGAGTTGGGGAAGATCCCTGAGTAGCTGACGCCGAGCCGCTCGAGGTGGTCGGCGACGAGGGCGGTCGCCGGGGTGTCGAGCGGCAGGTCGATGTAGACCGCGGCGAGGCCGCGCGTGTGAAAGAGATGGTGGCGCTCGGCGTGCACGACATCCGCAAGATCGGCACCGGGCACGGTGACAGTGAGCAGGGCGAGGTCGTAGTTGGCGTCGATCTCGGTGTGGACGACGGTCTTGGCGTTCAACTCGAAGTCAGGCGGCGGCTGGGCCAACGTGCCGCGCAACCGGCAGAGAGCCAGCGTCTGGCCGACGATCTCGTGGTGGCGCTCGGGAGCATAGACCCGTCGCTCGTGGCCGTCGTTCAGCTTCGAGTAGAGGAGCACCGCCGAGTTGCGGCTGCGGTGCGGCCCGGTCGCCGCGTCGTTGTGGATGCTGCCCGGTGCCCAGCCGAGCAGAAAGCCCGTCTCGTGGGCGCCCAGGTCGATACTTGCTTTCTGGCTGTACGGGTGGACGGCGGTGGCCTCGCTGTACATCCCAGCGAGACCGTGCTCGCGGCCCCAGTCCATCAGCACCTGCTTGGTGCGGGTGAAGAGATGTTGGCCGCGGGCCGCCTCCAGCGTCACGGCCTGACCGGAATGGGCGACGGCATCGCCCGCTGCCCCGAGACTCATTCCCGCGTGGCACAACAATGCGCCCGCGGGGGTCTCCGCCACGCAAGAGACGTAACGGCCGTCGGCCAGACGGGCGCTGACCTCCACCGGGTCATAGACCCACCGCGCGGCGTACGAGGTCCCGTAAGCTGCTTCTATCGCCTCGGTCAGGACGCCACCCTCTTCCGGGCCGAGAAAGCGAAAAGTGACATCCATCTAGACACATCATCGTGCCTGCGCCCGCCTAGCTCAACCTGGGAGAGCACCTGATTTGTAATCAGGAGGTTGCCGGTTCGATCCCGGCGGCGGGCTCTTTCTCCTGATGACCGATCCAGCGACGACCGAAGCCCGCGGATTCGAGCAGCACCGCTACGCGCCGCCGCCCGATGCGGTCGAGGTGCTGCTGGTCCGCCACGGCGCCTCGGAAGCGGCTCTTCCGGGCCAGAGCTTCGAGTTGGTCGAGGGCCAAGGAGACCCGGCGCTCTCCGAGGTTGGCAGGGCGCAGGCCGACTCGGTCGCGGCCGAGCTGGGACCGGAGTCGCTCTCCGCGCTCTTCGCCTCGACCTTGCGGCGGACGCAGGAAACGGCGGCGCCGCTGGCGACGGAACGCGGCATGGAGGTGGCGATCCTGCCCGACCTGCGCGAGGTCTTCCTCGGCGAGCTCGAGGGCGGTGCCTACCGGATCAAGGTGGCGGAAGGCGACCCGATCGTGGCCGAGGCCGCTCGCCGGGAACGCTGGGACGTGATCCCAGGCGCTGAGCGACCCGAGGCGTTCTCAGCCCGGCTGCGGGCGGCGATCGGCGAGATCGCCGGCTCGGTTCCGATCGGCACGACGGCCGTCGCCTTCGTCCACGGCGCGGTGATCGGCGATCTCTGTGCGATGGCGACCGGCAGCCGCCCGTTCGCCTTCCTCAATGCCGACAACGGCTCGATCTCGCGGCTGATCGTCCACGGCGACGGCAGCTGGCTGCTGCGGAGCTTCAACGAGACCCGCCATCTCGACGCGCCGTAGGGCCCGTCAGGGCAGGTGCTTGCCGAAGTAGTACGGGGCGGGGTTGTCCTCGCAGGCGATCCCGTCGTGATCGGCGTCGAGGCGGTCAGGGTCGTAGCGCGGGCCGCCGTGCTTGAGGAAGAAGATCTGGGCGGCCCTCTGAGACGGGAAATCCGAGCAGTCCTTGTCGCCGCGGCCCGAGGCGACGCTCGGGAGCGCCAGCGCTCCGATCACCGCGGACAGGACCGCGGCCTGACGGGCGAATCTGAGCAAGTTGCGACGCGACACGCACGGAACCGTACCGAAAAACGAACGACTTCAGCCTTCCAGCAGCCGGGCCTTGGCGGTCTGGAACTCGTCCTCCTCCAGTAGGCCTTCGGACCGGAGCGCGCCGAGCCGCTCCAGCTTCTCGACGAGATCGTCGCCTCCGGGTCCGGCACCGGGGTCTGTGCGGGCGGAGAAGCTGGTCTCGGGGTGGATGCGGTCGAGGCGGTCGAGATCCTCGTCGATAAGTCGCAGCCTCGGTCCGCGCAGGAACCCGCCTTTCTCGGTCATCGACGGACGCTTTTTCCAGCGCTCGCGCGATTCGCGCAGCCAGGCGTCGCTCTCGGCGAGGGAGCGGTCCTCGCGCTCGCCGTGCACGGTGGCGAGCAGGCGGCGGTGGCACCCCGCGCCCCGGTGGACCAGCCCGTCGATCTCGGCCAGATCCTGGGGACCGGGCGGTTCGACGGTGCGGTAGCGGTCCCAGGCGAGGATCTCGAGGGCGGTTTCCCCGAGGCGGATGTTCACGTCGATCAGGTCGCGAGGGACCTTCCGACCACAACCGCAGAAGCACTTCATCCGACGAGGATGCCGGCCGGCTCCGGCGTCAGCCGAGCAGGCGCTTCTTCTCGGCGATGAACTCCTCGTCGGTGAGGATGCCTTTCTCGTGCAGCGTGCCGAGACGTTCGAGCCGCGAGAGGCGCGCGTCCTCGTCGTTCATCACCTGGGTCGGCGCCTCGGGGTCGGGACCGGATGCACTGCCGCCGCCGCTGTCGGCGCGCCCGCCGCCCGGCCGGCGCACGTCGGGGAGGCCGATCCCGCCCGCCGGCCGTCGCACCTCCGGGAGCTTGAGCTTCGAGGCGCGCTCGCCGAGGTTCGCGTCCGACACCGCCGAGGCGATCTTCTTGCGGGTCGGCGCGAAGACCTCGCCGAAGGTCAGGCCGGGGAATTCCTCGGTGACCTGCTTGCTCAGCTCGTGCAGGCCGAAGGCCGCCATGATCCCGATCACCACCACGGTGAGGAAGGCCCGCAGGCCGATCCCGGAGGCGGAGAGCAGGTAGATCCCGAGGATCACCACCAGGCCGCCGTAGCACCAGGGCAGGTAGCGCTCGAGCGCGGGCGCGAACACTCGCCGCGTCCCCCGCGCCGACCCGGTCGGCGATGCCAGCCAGCCGGCGCCCGTGAAGAGGACGCCGACGATGATCACCGTCGTCGCGATCGAGGTCATCAGCGAGGTGCCGATCGACCA
Organism: Solirubrobacterales bacterium; assembly: GCA_035500835.1. Classification (GTDB taxonomy): domain Bacteria; phylum Actinomycetota; class Thermoleophilia; order Solirubrobacterales; family 70-9; genus VAYN01. The sequence goes on from DATJWW010000029.1 coordinate 33,323, forward strand.
CGCCGCTTCGGCCGCCGGCTTGACGTTCTGCTGTTTGACCAGCTGGTCGACGACGACGCCGCCGGCGACGTGGCGCAGCACCACCACCAGCAGCCCGGCGACGATCAACCCGATGCCGCTGAACAGCACCGTCACCCAGCGCCCGCCCTGGGTCAGGTAGATCGCCAGCCCGAAGACGACGAAGGTGAGGATCGAGAGCAGCAGCGCCAGCCCCTTGATCGCGATGACGATGTTCTGCGCGGTCTTCAGCTGGTTCGACTTGAGGACCGTGATCTGGCCCGCGTCCGGGGGCAGCTTTTCGGCGAGCCCCTTGGCAAGCCCGATCTGGCCGGCGAGGTTGGTCAGCATGCTGCCGAGGTTCAGCGTCACTTCGCCGTTGGCCGTGCTCACCGCTTCTTTCTTGTTTTCGAGGACGGCCAGCAGCTGTTCGTGGGCGGTGCGGTTGGCGGTTTCCCAGAGCGACTGGGCGGTGCTGGTTTCCAGCACCTTTTCCGCCCCGGACCCGGCCACCTGGCGTAGGCCCCCCGCCGCCGCCCCGGCCAGTTCCTTGGTGTCGCCGGGCAGGATCGATTCCAGTTCCTCTTCGACGTCGACGTTTTCGTAGAGCTGTTCGACCAGGTAATCGGCGAGCGTGCTGCGGATCGTCTGGTTCTGGATCAGGCGACCGCTGGTGTGGACCCACTCGTTCGTGTCGAGGGCCTGACGCTCGACCCAGATCGCGAAGATCGCGAGGAAGGCGAAGATCGCGCCGAGGACGACGAGCCCTTTGACCGTCCGTCGTCGCCAGGGCTTCATCGCCCGGATGGTATACGTGACCTCATGAAGCTAGAGGGCATCCACCACATCACCGCGATCACCGAGAACGCGCAGCGCAACGTCGACTTCTACGCCGGCGTGATCGGGCTGCGGCTGGTCAAGAAAACCGTCAACCAGGACAGCCCGACCGTCTACCACCTCTTCTTCGCCGACGAGGAGGGGGACGCGGGCGCCGATCTGACCTTCTTCGAGTACGCGGGGGCGGCGCCGGGACGGGCGGGGGCCGGGATGGTGCACCGGATCGTCTGGCGGGTCGCCTCCCCGGAGGCGCTCGACTTCTGGGAGGGACGGCTGGGCGCCCACGGCATCGACGCCCGGCGCGAGGGCTACAGCCTTCACTTCTCCGACCCGGAGGGGCTCGACCACGAGCTGCTGGTCGCCGATGTGCCCGACGCGCCGCTCGTCGCCGACCACCCGGAGATACCGCGTGAGCTCGCTCTGCAGGGCTTCCACGCGGTGCGCGCCTACGCGGCGGCGCCGGAGGCGAGCTCCCGGCTGCTCGAGGCACTCGAGTTCGAGCCGACCGAGGCGGGTTGGGAGGCGCGCGGCGCCGAGCGCGGCGGCCTCTACATCTACGACCCGCCGCCCGACGAGCGCGGTGTCCAGGGCGCCGGCTCGGTCCACCACGTCGCCTGGGCGTCCTCGATCGAGGAGCACATGGCCTGGCGCGACAAGGCGGTCGCGGCGGGGGCCCACCCGACCCAGGAGATCGACCGCTTCTACTTCAGGTCGATCTACTTCCGCGAGCCGAGCGGCGTGCTCTTCGAGATCGCCACCCTCGGCCCCGGCTTCACCGTCGACGAGCCGCTCGAGCACCTCGGCGAGAAGCTCTCGCTGCCGCCCGCCTTCGAGCACCTGCGCGACGAGGTCGAACCGAACCTGCGACCCGTCGTCAACCCCCGCACCGAGGCGACCTGACGCGCAGCTGTTCCTTATGCGCCTATGAGGCGCATAAGGAACAGCCGGCGGGGACGTAACCGGTCGCGGGAGCCCGTGTAGCGCTTGGGGTGATCTCCGACGAGCGCCTCGCGGCGCAGCATGCCTTCACGCGCGCCCACAGCGTCAACTGGCCGCTCTACGTGGTCGTCCGCCTCATCTTCCTACCCTTCTTCCTCGTCTACTTCCGGCTCTCGCGGACCGGTCGCAAATACGCCCGCGGCATCGACGGCGGCCTGATCGTCGCCGCCAACCACCGCAGCTTCCTCGACCCCTTCGTGGTCGGCGCGATGCTGCCCTTCCGCCGGCCGATGAACTACGTCGCCAAGGTCGAGCTGTTCGAGAAGCCGCTGCAGGCCTGGTTCCTCTCGCGCCTCGGCGCCTTCCCGATCCGCCGCGGCGAGTCCGACGAGGAGGCGATGCTGACCGCGCGCCAGATCGTCGAACGGGGTGGGACGCTCTGCATCTTCCCCGAGGGGACGCGGATCCGCAGCGGCAGCCTCGCCAACCCGCGCCGCGGGGTCGGACGCCTCGCCTTGCAGACCGGCGCGCCGGTCCTGCCGACGGCGGTGATCGGCACCGAAAACGTGCGCCGCGGCTGGCGCATCCGGCCGCGCAAGGTGAAGGTCCGCAGCGGCAAGGCGATGACCTTCCCGCGCGCCGAGGAGCCCTCGCAGGCGCTCGCGGTGACGGTCACCTCGCGGATCTGGCCGAACGTGCTGCTGCAGTGGGAAGACTTGGGAGGGCTGCCGCCGATGCGGCGCGCCGCCGTGATCGGGGCGGGCAGCTGGGGCACCGCGGTGGCGGTGCTGCTCGCCCGCGGCGGCCTCGAGGTGCAGCTCGGCGCCCGCACCGGGAGCGCCGCCGCGGAGCTGATCGAGGCGGGGGAGAACCGCCGCTACCTGCCCGGGGTGCGGCTGCCGGACTCGATCGACGTCCGCCCCGCCTCCGAGATCGAGCTTGCGGGCCTCGACCTGATCATCCTTGCGATCCCCTCCAAATCGCTGCCCGCCGCGGTCGGCTCGATCGCCGACCGGGCCGGCGACCGCTCCTCGATCCTGCTCCTCACCAAGGGTCTGATCGCACCACAGGGGCAGCTGCCCTCGGAGTACGTCGGCGAACGGGTGCGGGCGCGGGCGATCGCCTGTCTCGGCGGCCCGGCCCACGCGGCCGAGGCGGTTTCCGGCTCGGCGGCCCTGGTGCTCGGCTCGGCCGATCCCGACCTGCGCGCCCAGCTCGGCGAGGTGTTCGACCGCGCCGGCCTGGTCTGTGAGCGCTCCTCCGACGTGGTCGGGGTCGAGATGGCGGGGGCCGCCAAGAACGCCGCCGCGCTGGCCGCCGCCGCGGCCGAGCCGCACGGGCTGAACGCGGCCGGGATCGCGGTCGCCGAGATCTGGCGTGAGTGCATCGCCTGCGGGATCGCCCACGGCGCCCAGCTCGAGACCTTCGCCGGGCTCGCCGGGGTCGGCGACCTGACCGCGACGATGATGGCGCCGACCGGGCGCAACCGGCGGGCGGGCGAGCTGCTCGGTACCGGCACCCCGGCCGAGGAGATCCCGGCGCTGATCGGCCAGGCATCCGAGGGGCTCGACACGACGCCGCTGCTCGCCGACGCGGTCGCCGCCTCCGGGGTCGAAGGCGAGGCGCTGGAGGGGCTGGCGAAGCTGATCCGCGGTGAGGTGGTCGCCGAGGACTGGGTCGCGGGTTTGCGCCGGGCCGAGAAGGCGAGGCAGGCGGCGTGACGCGGGCGGACGTCGCCCGGGCTGATCTAGGCTTGGCCGGTGAGCGGCCCCGAGGAGAACGTCGAGCCCGCCGAACTGGCCCCGGCGGCGAAGGCGGAGCTCGATCGCGCCTTCGAGGACTTCTACCGGGCCCATCTGCGCGACGTCTACTCATATGCCTACTACCGGGTGGGCAACCACCACGACGCCGAGGATCTCACCGAGCAGGCTTTCCTGCAGGCCTACCGGCACTTCGACCGGGCGCGGCGCGAGTCCGGCGGCCGGCCGCTGCGGCCGTGGCTGATCCGGATCGCTCACAACCTCGCCTCGAACTACTACCGGGACCGCTCACGCCGGCCGCAGACGCCGCTGGAGAACGCCGACCCGATCGCCGCCCGCCACGACACCGAGGATCTGGTCGCAGGCCGCGAGGAGCTGCGTCAGGTGATGGCGAACCTGGAGACGCTCTCCGACGACCGTCGCGAGGCGCTGATCATGCGCTTCGCGCTGGGCATGGACAACCGCGAGATCGCGCGGGCGCTCGGCCGCTCCGACGGGGCGACCAAGGTGCTGATCCATCGCGCGATCAAACAGCTGCAGGAGGAGATGGGCGATGACGGGTGAGCAGGGCGAGTCGACCTGGGACGTTGAAGCGCTGCTCGGCGACGCGCTGCGGCCGATCGAGCCGCCGGAGCGGTTGCTGGGGCGGATCGAGGACACCTTCACGGCGCTCTCGGCGGCGGCGGTAAGCGAGCTGTCCGACTGGGCCGAAGAGCTCTCCGACTCCGAGTTGCGGGCGCTGCGTGATCCGCGCAACTGGGTGCGGCCGGTGGTCGCCGTCGGGGTCGGCGGGATCGCCACCGGGGCGCTCGTCCTCTTCGAGCTGCGGAGGCGCGGGCGGCACGAGGCAGGTGGGTTGAAGGGATTGGCCCAGGGAGTGCGCGAGAGGCTTCCCTAGAGGTGGGCTTTTGCGAGGGGGCGGACAGGGCGGCCCCTTCTCTCACAAAAGCGGGGAGGTTCGTTCAGGGGCCGCCCTGTCCGCCCCCGACGGGTCGCGGCTAGGCGTCTCGACGGCGCTCCGGGGCGTTCCTGCATAGGCCAGCAGGCCCAGTAGGCCCAGGGTGAGCTGAAGGGCTTCGTTTGCGTTTGCTGCGGGGAGGAAGCCTAGGATCGCGGCGCTGGGGGAGAGGACGAGGCCCCAGATGGCGAGGACGGTGAGGAGGAGGCCGGTGGCGAGGGCGTAGGCGCGGGAGGCGATGCCGGCGGTGAGGAGGCCGAGCGCGCCGAGCCCGACCCAGAGCAGGTTCAGCCAGCCGTTCGTGCGCAGGGCGCCGAGGGTGTGGTCGACGGTCCCCGGCGAGCCGAAGGAGGAGCCGTAGAAGAAACCGACGATGCCGAGGACAAGGAGCAGCGCACCGACCGCGGTCGCGTAGAGGCGGGCAGGGCCGGCGGGCTCCATGGGGCGCGATTGTAGGCTCCGCTGCCGTGCCTCAAACTTGTTACAGGCATCCCGGCCGCGAGACCGCGGTCTCCTGCTCCTCCTGTGGGCGCCCGATCTGCCCCGACTGCATGACGCCGACGCCGGTCGGCATGCGCTGCCCCGAGTGCGCCAACCAGCGCACCCGCGTGGTCCGCAATCCGACCGGCACGGCGAGCGGCTTCGCCGCCTTCCCGGCGACGATCGTCCTGATCGCGATCAACGTCGTCGTCTACCTGATCGAGGTCGCGCACGGCGGCGGTGGCACCAGCCTCAGCACCAAGACGATCTACGAAATGGGTGGGCTCTGGGGGCCGGCGGTGAGCGAAGGCGGCGACTGGTGGCGGACCATCACCGCCGGCTTCGTCCACGTGAGCATCCTCCACATCGCCTTCAACATGTACCTGCTCTTCATCCTCGGGCGGTTGATGGAGCCGTCGATCGGGACGACGCGCTTCGTCTTCCTCTACTTCGCCTCGCTGCTGGCGGGCTCGTTCGTCGCCCTGCTGTTCGAACCGAACGCGGTCAGCGCCGGTGCCTCTGGCGCGATCTTCGGCGTCCTCGGCGCGACCTTCGTGATCGCCCGGGGGCGGAAACTGGACGCGATCGCCGGGCAGATCGGGATCCTCATCCTGATCAACCTGGTGTTCACCTTCTCCGACGGGGCGATCAGCGTCGGTGCCCACGTCGGCGGCCTCGTTTGCGGCGTGCTCTGCGGCTTCGTGATCGTCGCCGGTGAGCGCGGCGTGTTCGGCCACGGCACCAGCCGCGACCGCCTTGCGATCGAGGCCGGGATCATGGCGGCGATCGGGGTGCTCTCGTTCGTCCTCGCGCTCGCCGTCGCCTGAGCTGTCGACAGCCTGCCGTCAGGCGCCGAGCGGGCGGCGCACCGGCGCGCGGAGGCGGGTGAAGGGGACGTTCCCGGGCGCGTCGATCAGGTCGGGATGGAGGAGGTGGGCGAGCAGCTCGACGCCGTCGATCAGGCGCGGGCTGGGGTCGCCGAAGGCGGCCTGGGTGGAGACGGCGAAGACCGACCCGGCGCCGAGGCCCTCGATGTGCTCCCAGACCTCCATCGCCTGCGCCTGGATGTCCTCGACGTAGCCGTCCACCATCACCACGACGACGTCGGGGCGGAGGCCGGCGAGCGCGCCCCAGGAGACCTCGGCGGGAGCCAGCCCGGGCGAGCCCGCGACGTCCTCGCCGCCGGCGATCGCGATCATCTCCGGCACCCAGAGGCCCGCGACGCGGACCGGTTCGACCAGGCGCTCGAGCGCCACCACGCGCGGCACCGTGACCCCGCCGACGGCGGCGCGCACGGTCGCCAGGCGGCCCTCGAGTTCGCCACGCAACTCGTGGGCCTGCTCGCCGGTCCCGGTCACCTCACCGAGGCGGACCACCTCTTCGAGCATCTCGTTGAGCGTCGCGACCTTCATCGTCCGCAGGCCAATATGCCGGCTCTGCCGGGCTCCGCGGGTAAGCCGGCTATATTGAATGAGCCGAATGGCCGAGGACGCACCAGCCCGAAGTACCGGGCCGCATAGCCGATGAGCGTCCTGCTGCTCGTCCTCCTGCTGCTGTTGATCGCGGTCAACGGCTTCTTCGTCGCCGCCGAGTTCGCCGTGGTGCGGTCGCGCCGCGCCCGCCTCGAGCAGATGCGCGACGACGGCGTGCGCGGCGCCGGGCGGGCGCTCGAGCAGCTCGACCGGGTCGACGAGTTCGTCGCCACCAGCCAGGTCGGGATCACGCTCGCCTCGCTCGGCATCGGCTTCCTCGGCGAGCCCGCCCTGGCCGAGCTGCTCGAACCGCTCTTCGGCGGCTTCAGCCACGCCGTCGCCCTCGCCCTGGCGATAGCCCTGGCCTTCATCATCGTCACCTTCCTGCACGTGATCCTCGGTGAGCAGTCGCCGAAGATGATCGCGATCGGGATGCCCGAGCGGGTCCTGATCCGGGTCACCGGGCCGCTGATCTTCCTCGGCCGGGTGCTGCATCCGCTGATCGTCGCCACCAACGCGCCCGCCAACTTCCTGGTCAAACGGGTGCTGCGGATCGACGTCGAGGATGCCGAGGAGACCTCGCCCGAGGAGCTCCGCCTGATCATCGCCCGCGGTGCCAGACAGGGTGGGCTCGATCCCGGCGAGGCGGGACATCTGGCCGGCGTCTTCCACCTGCACGAACAGGAGGCGCGCGAGGTGATGACGCCGATCCCGGCGGTGGTCACGGTCGACGCCGACGAGTCGGTCGAGGCGGCGCTGCGGCGCTGCGTCACCTCCGGCCACACCCGCCTGGTCGTGATCGAGGACGACAACCCGGACCGGGTCAAGGGCGTCATCCACAACAACAGCCTCGCCCGCCTCTACATGAGCGACGGGCCGGAGGCGACGATCGGGTCGGTGATCCGCGACGCGCTGATCGTCCCCGAGACCCGCCCGCTCGACGACCTCCTGCACGATCTGCAGGGGCAGCGGACCTCGCTCTCGGTGGTGGTCGACGAGTACGGGCGGACGGTCGGCATCGTCACCGTCGAGGACATCCTCGAGGAGGTGGTGGGGGAGATCGAGGACGAGACCGACCCGCGCGCCGCCGAGGTGCGCAGGCTCACCAACGGCGACTGGTTCGTGCGCGGCCACGTCAGCCTCGGCGACCTCGAGGACGCCGGCATCGACCTGCCCGGCGCCGACTCGGAGGCCTACAACTCGGTCGGTGGCTACGTCTTCGGCGAGCTCGGTCGGCTACCGCGAAGGGGCGACTCGATCACCGTCGACGGCTACACGCTGCGGGTCGAGGCGGTGCGCGAGAACCGCATCGAGGCGGTCCGGATCAGCAGCTCCGCGGGCGGTTCTTCCGTCCGTGCCGATGCCTAATTTCTTCGGGCAACCCGCGATCCGCTCAAGCTGGAGGTGCCCTATGTGGGTTGTTCGCCTGACCGACAAGCAGCTCGAGGTGTTGAGGGCGCTGCTGCGCTCCGAGGAGCATCTCGGCCCGGCGCTCCGAGGGTCGATCGAGGCTCTCGACCTGGCCCGCTGGGATGACCTCCCCGAGGCAGAGTTGCCCTGGGAGGAGGTCGAAATCGTCGCCCGCCGCCAGAAGATCTCCGAGGCCGACGTGATCTGGGACATGTCGGGCAAGGGGAAGACGGCACAGGCCGACTAGCACGGCGGCCGTTCGGGACGGGTAACTCGCCCACGGTCGTGGGCGGCCTGATGAGGAAGACGCAAGGAACCGTGGACTTGCCTGGGCCTTCGTCACCGATCACAGGCCTTCATGGAGGAACACGCGCTCGCTCCCCGGAGCGCGTCGATCCCCTCGCCCTCTCCCCGACCCTCGGCCGTCCCGGCCACGGCCACACCCTGCCGGGGTCGTGGCCGGGACGGCCGCGTCCCTTTCCCTCGGGCGCGAGCTCCCCGAGCCCGGGAATCGATCATCGAGCTCCTGCCGTCACCTCACTCAGTCGTAGGCGTAGAAGCCGGCGCCGGACTTGCGGCCCAGCTTCTGCTCGCCGATCATCTCGACGATCAGCCCGGGCGGCTTGTGGGCCGGGTCGCCGGAGTCGGCGTAGAGGGCGTCGCCGATCGCCTCGGCGACGTCGAGGCCGACGAAGTCGAGCAGGGCCAGCGGGCCCATCGGGTGGGCGGCGCCGAGCTTCATGCAGGTGTCGACCTCGCCCGGCTCCATCCCCGTCCGCTCGAGCAGTCGCACCCCGTCGAAGAGGAAGGGGAAGAGCAGGCGGTTGACGACGAAGCCGGCCGCGTCGGGGACCTCGACCGCGGTCTTGCCGAGCGCCGCGCACCAGGCCAGGGCCCGCTCCCGCGCCGCCGCGGCTCCCTCCGGGACGCAGACCTCGACCAGGGCCATCCGCGGCACCGGGTTGAAGACGTGGAGGCCGTAGAGGCGCGGCACGCCGGCCTTGCCGGCGATGTCGCCGATCCCCAGGGAGGAGGTCGTGGTCGCCAGATCGGCCTCCGGACAGGCCTTGTCGAGTGTGCCGATCAGCTCGGCCTTGGCATCCAGATCCTCGACGATGGCCTCGACGACGACGTCGCAGTCGGCGAGATCGTTCGGATCGGTGGTCACCCGCAGGCGCGAAGGCTCGGCTCCCTCGATCTTCGCGCAGGCGGCAACCACTTTCTCCTCGGCGCGCCATGCCGAGGCTTCGGATCGTGCCAGCAGAATCGTGTCGGCGGTGGTGGTCGAGACCGCGGCGAGGCCAGTTGCGATGGCGCCGCTCCCCGCGATCCCCGGACTTGCATACCCCTGTCTGTCGCTCATCGGCGGGGCTTCTATCAGGCTTTCTCGCGCGGTGCTTTTTGGTTGATCGACCAGTCAATCAAGGCGAGTAACGTGTAACTCATAAAGTTCGGAACTTCGGCGCGGAAACCGAAAGCGCCCATTCGAGACGGAGGAAGACGATGGAGAACGGGAACGGCAAGTTCGGGGGGCGCGAGGTCGTGATCGTCGAGGCGGTCCGCACGCCGGTCGGGCGCGGCCACCTGGAGAAGGGCTACTACAGGGACCTTCATCCGTCCAACCTCCTGGCGCGGACCTATGCGGAGCTGATCTCCCGCGCCGGGATCGACCCGGCCGAGGTCGGCGACGTGATCGCCGGCTGCGTCCAGCAGTGGGGCGAGCAGGCGATCAACATCGGCCGCAACGCCTGGCTGGAGGCGGGGCTGCCCGAGGAGGTCCCGGCGACGACCGTCGATCGCCAGTGCGGCTCGGCCCAGCAGGCGGTCAACTTCGCCGCCGCGCTGGTCGCCTCCGGCGTCCATGACGTCGTGGTCGGCGGCGGCGTCGAGCACATGGGCAAAAACTCCTTCGCCGCGGCCGGCGAAATCATGGCCGAACGGGGCATGGCGTTCTCGAAGGAGCTGATGGAGCGCTACGACCTGATCCCGCAGGGCCTCTCGGCGGAGATGATCGCCGACCGCTGGGAGATCCCCCGCTCGGAGCTCGACGAGCTCGGTCTGCGCTCCCAGCAGCTCGCCCGCCAGGCGACCGACGAGGGTCGCTTCGAGCGCGAGATGATCCCCTTCCAGGTCAACGGCGACACCTACGTCACCGACCAGGGGCTGCGAGAGACGACGCTGGAGGGCCTCGCTGCGCTGCGGCCCGCCTTCAAGGAGGACGGCAAGATCACCGCCGGCAACTCCTCGCAGGTCTCCGACGGGGCCGCCGCGGTGCTGCTGATGACCCGCGAGAAGGCCGAGGCCCTGGGGCTCGAGCCGCGCGCCCGGATCTACGACATGACCACGGTCGGGGTCGATCCGGTGATCATGCTGACCGGCCCGATCCCGGCTACGGAAAAGCTGCTTGCCCGTAACGGGATGGCGATCGACGACATCGACCTGATCGAGATCAACGAGGCCTTCGCCTCGGTCGTCGCCGCCTGGCAGCGTGAGCTCGAACCCGACATGGACCGGGTCAACGTCAACGGCGGCTCGATCGCGATCGGGCACCCGCTCGGCTCGACCGGCGCCCGTCTGATCACCACCCTGCTCCACGAGATGGAGCGCTCCGACAAGGAGATGGGCATGGTGACGATGTGCTGTGGCGGCGGGCTCGGCACCGGCACGCTGATCCAGAGGGTGTGATGGGGGACCTGGGGGGCAAGACGCTGCTGGTCTCCGGCGGCAGCAGGGGGATCGGGCTGGCAATCGCGGTGAAGGCGGCGGCGGACGGGGCCAATGTGGCCCTGCTCGCCAAGACCGCCGAGCCGCACCCGAAGCTGGCGGGGACGATCTACACCGCGGCGGAGGAGATCGAGGCGGCCGGCGGCCAGGCGCTGCCGATCGTCGGCGACGTCCGCGACGAGGAGTCGGTGCAGGGCGCGGTGGCGCAGACGGTGGAGAAGTTCGGCGGCATCGACATCGTCATCAACAACGCCTCGGCGATCGACCTGTCCGATCCCGAGTCGCTGGCGATGAAAAAGTACGACCTGATGCAGGACATCAACGCGCGGGGGAGCTTCTTGCTCTCCCGCACCTGCG
>DATJWW010000030.1:0-51603 GCA_035500835.1 Solirubrobacterales bacterium
ATCTTCGAGGCGGCGTCGATGTCGTTGGCGTTGAGGTCGGGCATCTTGCGCTCGGCGATCGCCCGGACCTGGTCCTGAGTGATCGTCCCGACTTTGTTGACGTGGGGCTCGCCGGAGCCCTTCGGAATTTTGATCGCTTCCTTGATCAGGATCGCGGCCGGCGGCGTCTTGGTGACGAAGGTGAAGGAGCGGTCCTCGTAGACCGTGATCTCGACCGGGATGATCGTCCCGCCTTCGCCCTGGGTCTGCGCGTTGAACGCTTTGCAGAAATCCATGATGTTGACGCCGTGCTGGCCCAGCGCCGGGCCGACCGGCGGGGCCGGGTTGGCGTTGCCCGCCTGGATCTGCAGCTTGATGAGAGTGAGGACTTTTTTAGCCATAAATCAATAAAGGGGTTGAAATAAAGGGTTGAGGAGCATAGCGGCGAGAGCCCGAGCGCAGCAGCGCCGGTTACTCGTCAAATCTTCTTCACCTGGTCGTAGCCGACCTCGACCGGGGTCTCGCGGCCGAAGATCGAGACCAGGACCTTGAGTTTGGCCGCGTCCTCGTTGATCTCGGCGATCTCGCCGGAGAAATCGGAGAGCGGGCCGGAGATGACTTTGACCGATTCGCCGATCGAGAACTGCGCCTGGGTGCGCGGCCGCTCGGCGGTCTCGCGGTGGAGCAGGCGGTCGACCTCCGGTTTGGAGAGCGGCACCGGCTTGTTCCGTTCGGCACCGACGAAGCCGGTCACCCCAGGGGTGTTTTTGACCAGGCTCCAGGCGTCGTCGGTCATCTCCATGTTGACCAGGACATAGCCGGGCATCGTCCGTTTCTCCTGGGTCACTTTCTGGCCGTCCTTGACCTCGGAGACCTGCTCGGTGGGGACGACGACCTGCCGCACGTTGCGGTTCTGGCTCATCGTCTGGACCCGGTGCTCAAGGTTGTGCTTGACCTTGTTCTCGTGCCCGGAATAGGTGTTGATCACGTACCAGCGAAACATCTGATCGGGAAGCCTTCTCTTTGGTGGTTTAGATGATCTGCTTGACGAGCCAGTTGAAGAGCGCGTCAAGGGCGCCGAGGTAGGCCGCGGCGACGGCGACGAAGATGATCGTGACAGCGGTCGCCTGAACCAGCGTCTCGCGGTCGGGCCACTGGACTTTTTTCAGCTCGGCCCAGCAGGACATCAGGAAGCCGATGACGCCGCCGCGGGGGCCGCTCTGCCGTTCGGCGGCGGCTTTTTTCTGCTGCCGCTCGAGCTGCTGCTGCTCCCGCTGCTTCTGCTGATCGCGCTGTTGGCGTTCCGCCTGCTTGACGGCTTTCGCCTCGGCGCGCCGTTCGGACCGCGAAGGCCCCTTCGGCGCGTCCGGGGTCTCGAGGTCCGCCTCGTCGGCGCCCGCCGCGATCCCGGCCTCGACGGCCTCGATCTCGGCGATGTCACCGGACAGGGGGACCTGGGTGTCGTGCTGCGCCCGCGACTCGGCGCTGCGCTCGGAGCCGACGCGTTTATCCGCTTCGGCTTCGCGAGCGCGGCGCTCGGCCTTGCGCTGTGCGCGGGTTTTCGCCATCGACCTCTACCGGGTCTCTTTGTGCGGCGTGTGCTTCCCGCACCAGCGACAGAACTTGCGCAGCTCGACCCGGTCCGGCGTGTTCCGCCGCGACTTGTTGGTCTGATAATTCCGCCGCTTGCAGTCTTCGCAAGCCAGCGTCACCGCGATGCGGACATCTCCGCGAGCCATCTGTCCCCTCAACAATTTTGCGCCCCGAAAGGGGCTCGTTACAAAGGAAAACCCCGGGCCGAAGCGCGAGGCTCCGACAAGGATAGCGGGGTGCGCGTAGCTTGGGTGGGCCGGATCTGAGAGCGGTCGTCAGCCCGCAACCCGCGACTGCGATTTGACCTGCGTCGCGATCACGTTGGCGTACTTGGCGGTCGCGCCACCCGTGGCTGCACAACTCAGCGTCGCGTTGCCCGCGCCGCCGAGATTGCGCACCACCGAGAGCGACAGGGTGGTCAACTTCCCTGCTTCGACGTACCCGACCGCTTCGCCGCCACCGTTCAAGGTGCAGCTGACGGTGCTGGCCGATCCGTTTTCGACGACGACATTCGCGCTGATCACATAGGCGCCCGCACTCAGGTTCTGGGCGAGGACCGCCCCGCTGGTCGTCCCGATCGCCTTATTGGTGCCGAAGACTTCGAACGCGGGGCCGGTCCCGTCCGCCCCGGGCGCGCCGGCCTTGCCGGCTGCGCCGGTCGCACCCTTCGGCCCGGTCTTGCCCGTCTTACCCTGCGGCCCCTGCGGGCCACGGTTGCCGCGAAGCTGCTTGCGGGCCTTGCGGGCAATCTTCCCCGAGGTCACGGCGCCAGCTTTCAGCTGCGCGGTCCCGACCGAGTTTCGCGGAAGCTGAGTGGCGGCGTAGGCGCCGCCGCCGAGGGCGAGGAAAAGGGCCAGCGTGGCGATTGCGTTGGCGTAAGTCAGTCGCTTGCGAATTGCGCGCATCTGTCTCTCCTTCGATCGCCTCGAGCCATATGGGCGGGGATCATCAATCACGACTCCCATCGGAAATCTAGCGCCCCATCTCGAATGTCGACCCGCGGCTCCCGCTCCCACGAAATCGAAGGGATGCTTCGCGCTCCAATCCGCCAAGGCCTGAGCATCGGGCATCATCTGTGGCGCAGCGTTTCTGCGTCCTTTGTGCCTTAATTGGGGCCGAGTGCGAAACGAGAGATCCAGGTCGCCCCACAGTGCATCTGCTTGCGATTCGGCCGGGACGATGAGCTTTCCGACAACTGCATTCCCGGGCCTTCAGATCGCCCGGGTCGATCGCACCGGGGTCGAGGAGCTTGTGCTCGACGGGCTTGAGCAAGGACGCGGAGGATGGGTGGTGACCGCGAACCTCAGCATCCTGCGCCAGTGCGCAACGGATCCATCCCTGCGCCTCTTGGTCGCCGGCGCCGACATCGTGGTCGCAGACGGGACTCCGCTGGTTTGGGCGTCCCGGCTCGCGCGACGCCCCGTTCCTGAGCGCATTGCAGGATCGGACCTCATCTGGACGCTGACCGCCAACGCTGCATCAGCCCGTCGGTCGATCTATCTCCTGGGCGGGCAGCCACGAAGCGCCGAACTGGCGGCAGCGCGACTCGCTGAACACGCGTCGTCTCTTCGCATTGCCGGATGGCACTGTCCCCCATATGGATTCGAGCATGATCCCTCCCAGATGGATTTGCTCACTTCGCAACTGACATCTTCAAGGCCCGACATCGTTTACGTGGGGTTGGGATTTCCGAAGCAGGATCTCATCATCCGGCAATTGCATGACATGTTGCCCGCCACCTGGTTCATTGGGGTCGGAGTGAGCATCGATTTCGTGGCAGGGCACGTCCGTCGCGCTCCGCAATGGACCCATGACCTCGGAGCGGAGTGGCTATTTCGTCTTTCACAGGAGCCCAAAAAGCTCGCTGGCAGGTATATCGCAAATGACCTTCCGTTCGCATGGCGTCTATTCCGGTGGGCACTTCGAGAAAGGCGTGCCCCATCTTGAACGACCCATCGACTGCCTCTGTCTGCTTTATGCCCGATGGCGAGAGAAATGGATCGTTACGTGTCTTGTTCGCCACTAATATGTGGCCGGACCCTGCTCGTCCTTACTATGGGTCCTTCATAGAGTCTCAGGCAATCTCGCTCCGCAAGCTCGGCATGACTGTCGACATTCTCTACGTACGTGGGTTTCAATCGAAACTGGCATATGTACGAGGGCTGGAGGCGATCCCGAGACGCCTCCGACGCGGCTCATACAACCTGCTGCATGTGCACTATGGACACACTCTCGCGTCTAGCCTGCTGGTGAACAATACGCCGATCGTTGCCTCGTTCTGTGGTGAGGACCTACTCGGCGCACCACGAGGTGACACGATTACCGCAAAGAGCCGCGTAGAGGTGGCCGTGTTCCGTAGGCTCGCGCCAAGCGCGACACGAACGATCACGAAGTCTTCTGAGATGGAGGATGTGCTGCCAGCTCCCCTTCGCGCGCGGAACTCGATCGTGCCGAATGGCGTCGATCTCGAGCGCTTCCAGTGGCGCGATACTTCCGCCGCCCGTCGGCAGCTTGGTTGGGATCCGCACGGGAAGGTCATCCTTTTCTTAGGTAACCCGGATGATCCGCGCAAGAATTTCACGCTGGCCCGCGCCGCAGCAGCTTGGGTAGGGGCAAGAAAACCCGACACGCGACTGGAGGTGGTCTGGGAACTTCCTGTGGCACTGGTTCCCACTGCGATGAACGCCGCGGATATCCTCGCCTTCCCCTCCCGATCCGAGGGATCCCCGAATGCGGTCAAGGAGGCGATGGCATCGGAGCTGCCGATCGTCGCCACCCCGGTTGGCGACGTCCCGGAACGTCTCATCGGGGTCGATGGATGCCAGGTGGTGGAAGGCGGCCCGGAGGCCTTCGGCGAAGCGCTGCTGGACGGGCTCTCGTATAAGCGCGCGCCGGCAGCCCGTGCGGCTATATCGCCGCTGAGCACGCAGCGTGTCGCCGAGCAGATCGCTGCCATCTATCACGATGCCATAGACGCCTATACTTCCTGATCGCTTCATCTGAGTCGGCGTACGTGTGTGCGCATGGCTTGTCCTGGTCAACACATCCGAAGGAACCCTTTGTGTCACATGCTCTGGTGACCGGCGCCGCCGGATTCATAGGCTCACATCTCGTCGATTCGCTACTCGAACGCGGTGATCGAGTCACCGGTCTTGACGGCTTTACGGCACACTATGATCGCGGCCTCAAGGAACTGAATCTCCGACAGGCAAACGGCTCGCCGGGCTTCCGCTTCGTCGATACATCGCTCGATCGTCAGATCCTCGGCGATCTGGTCCAGGATGTTGATGTGATCTTCCACCTTGCCGCTCGACCCGGAGTAAGAGACTCTTGGCTTGATTTTGAGGAGTACACCAGAGCAAACATCCTCGGCAGTCAACTCGTGTTCGAGGCTGCGGCAGAACAGGGCATTCGTGTCGTCTACGCGTCGTCATCGAGCGTTTACGGCGATGCCTCATCCTTGCCCGTGATGGAGACCAGTGGGCTGCAACCTATCTCGCCATATGGCGCCAGCAAGGTGATGACCGAGATCCTTGCCGATACCTATGCGTCGGTTTACTCGCTCGATGCCGTAGGGCTACGCTACTTCACCGTCTATGGGCCGCGCCAGCGACCGGACATGGCTATGAGCCGGTTCATCGCGGCCGCCCACGAGGGCGAGCCGATCATTGTCTACGGCGACGGTCAGCAAAAGCGCGATATGACTTTTGTCAAGGACGTCGTGGCTGCCACCATCGCTGCCGCCGAGTCAGGTCGCTCGGGTGTTTGCTACAACATCGCTTCCGGCACCGCACGCCCGCTGATCGAGATAATCTCCGTCCTGGCTGAAGTGTGCGAGGAGCGGCCCACATTGGCCCATACGCACAAGAAACCAGGTGATGTTCGAGATACCTGGGGTGATATCTCAAGGGCGATCAGCGATCTAGGATACGCACCCCAGACCGATCTCAGGCAGGGCCTCACGCGACAAGTAGAAGAGGCCAAGAGGCGTAGCGAAGTATTCGACCCTCCACTCTCAGCGCCTTGAGCAGCGTCTCTGGTATCTCGCTTGACCGTCGCTCGATCGTCTGCGCAGGGTTGCTGGCTGGCCTCCTGATCTTTCAGGGCCTTGCGGTCTCGATATCGCTTCTTTGGGCTCTGCCAGCAATGTGTGTGCTCTTCGTCCTGATTGCGCCTGATCTGCCGGTCGTCCCGATGTTGGCCGTCGCCCTGATAGTCAGGGCGCTCACCGATTCGTTGGCTGAATCTGCAAGTCGTTCTTCTGGATCTCTCAATCTGTCGGCTCTGATAGCCGTCGTGCTCATCTTGGTCGCGGTGGGGATGCTTCTGAGGTACCGCAAGGGCACCCTGGTCGTGGCCGCCGTAACTACCTGGGTTGGCATCTGGACCATCCTGACTATTCACACCACGGGCTTTTCCATACTCGCCGTCCGTGAGGGGGTGCGAGAGCTCTCGATCCTCGCGGTCGGGGTGATCGCGTTCAATGCACCAAGGCAGCTTTCGTTCTCTACCGCCGTTCGAATTGTGCAACTCGCCGGGATCGGTGGCGCCATCGTTGCGATCTTTCAGCTACTGACGCACTCCGGAACGGATGTAGGTGGCCACATGCGATCGACCGGCCTTTTCGCCCATCCAAATGATGCGGCGGTCTACTTTGCCATCGCGGCAACGGCTTCACTCTGGCAGGCAGTTATCAGCAAAGGTAAGCGATTGGATGTCTATCTGACCCTTCTTTTCTGCCTCGCAACGCTTACCACCTTCAGCCTCACCGGATTCTTGACCCTTCTTGTCATGGTAGCGACCTATGCCATCTTCCAATTTCACTCGGCCAGGCTTAAGTATGGCGCTCTGTCCTTTATATTGGGTCTTTCCGTTCTCTTCATAGTCACGCCAGTCGGGAGCGAACGAATCTCAAGCGAGGCTTCTGCGGAATTGGGAGCTGGCCAAGTCCGGGGAAGCACCTCGGGCAACTCATTGTCGTGGCGCCTCCATAAGTGGGACAGTTTGATCGAAGAATGGAAGCATGAACCGATATTCGGCCAAGGTCTAGGCACGACCATCATCGGCGCATCCTCTCCCACCACCTCCACTGAAAGCAACTTGCCCCATAGCGAGTACTTCCGCTATCTCGTCGAGTCCGGGGTGGCCGGAGTTGCGCTACTCCTGACTGGCCTCTGGGCGCTTTTTCGTGCTCTCAAACGTCGCCGGTCTCGCCTTCAGCCATCAGCCGTACTCGCCACCTCAATTTTGGCCGGGCTTTTGGTGAACGCTCTCACCGCCAATACCCTGCTCTATACGCCAGCGGCCTACTCGGCAGCGCTTTTGATCGGGGCGGCACTTGCCGATCGCTTACCCTCGAAGACGAGCTGGCAGCCCAGCTTCTCGCACTGATGGTTGTCCGTCCCAATCAGCAACACCCCAACCCGCCGGTTATATACATAATGGGAGCAGGACGAAGCGGAAGTACCATCGTAGGTACTTATTTGGGAAACTGTCCAAGCGTGTTCTTTGCGGGTGAGCTTGATGCGTGGACTCGACGAAACGGCGAGCCCAATTTTGGCGGAGAGAAGCGAAATGATTTCTGGAGAGAAGTCAGGAGCAAGATTGCAGATGTCGACTTATGTGGACACGATTTCAATCGTTCGATAGAGCACTCGACGGCGGTATTCAGATTTTTCAGGCGGTCCGAGTCCAGAAAGTCGATTCGCAAGAAGTACCGAGATCTCTCGGGGCGGCTCTACTCGGCTGTTGCCGAGACCGCAAGCGCATCTCGGGTGGTTGACAGCTCTCACTACCCCCTTCGAGCGCGGGAGCTACAGCAAGTCACAGACTTCGAGCTCTATATCGTCTATCTGGCCCGAAGACCTGACGCCGTAGTCCGAGCGTTTGGTCGGGATGATGTTGACCAGCCATCGAAGTCACGCCTGGCGGCAAACTCTTATTTATTTCTCACGAACCTCCTGAGCCTTGGAGTATTTCTTCGTCAGCCCCGTCAGAAGCGCCTGTTCTTGTGGTACGACGATTTCATCGCAAAACCAGAGACCGCGACCCAGTCGATTCTTCGTATGTCCGGCCTTTCGGTTGATGTTCCAGCTGTAGACCAACTCGACACGGGGCTCCCGTTCCAGGGCAATCGATTCCTACGACAGAGTAAAGTGACTCTTAATCGACACCCTGAGCACCTCGCCCCTGATCTGATGACGTTCTCGCTCCAATTGCCATGGATACTAATCTTTGCTCTTCTACGCCTTGGTACTCGCGGACGGTCTTCACAGTCGGGCACTAGATCTTTCCGATGATGACCGCGGTCACGAATCTTGCGAGTTGCTCCTCGACTGCCGGCCAACTCTCTGCATATGGAGATGCCAAATCTCCATATGTCCACGGCCTCGAAATATGCTCAGACACAAGTGCCGCCGCCTCGCCAGCATTTCCTCTCAGTACCACCCACCCCGGCTGTCGCGTGGCATACTCCGCCAACGAGTCGTGCTCGTCATCGGTGGTGATGGCAAGCCTCGGAATCGGGAGGGTAAGGTACTGCACTGCCTTACTGGGCATCTGATTTGGATCAAGCCAGCCGAAAACCACGGCTGCATCAAATTCCTCTGCCTCCGTCTGGACTTCTGCCCACGGTAGGGTCTTCATGTGCTCGACAAACACGCTTGGTGGGAGATCGTCTAGAACGTGCGTCCAATCGGGTCCTCGCTGTCGCAGTAGGATCCTCTCCCAGCGCCCACAAGAAATCAGTTCCTCGAAAATCTTCTTGAACGGTGCCCTTTCCCCATAGAGCGAGCCATAGTGCACCAAGCGAAGTTCCCGACCGTACGAAGTTGATCGTGTGATCCTAAGGTCATTCTCTCGGTCCATTCCACCACCGTTATATCCATTGGGACGCACGAGAAGCCGTAAGTGTGGAAACAGGAACTCCAAAGCATCTGCCTGACCCCTCGTGGTGACGATCGCGGCGTCGGCACGATGCCACAAACTTTCCTCTGCACGCTGAGCCCTTCGACGCCTCACTGGCGAGCCAATTCTCGCCCGATTCGTCAGAGCCCACGGGTCCCCAACATCCACCACTATCGGAATGTCGTGACACTTATGCCCGGCGATCGACATCGGTGAAAACGGCGCGCCCACTAGAACTATCGCGCCACCTTGTGGCTGCCAATGTCGCAGTCTCCAGCGCGCAGAGAGCTCAAACTTGTCGATAAGGACAAGCTCGGCAGCTCGGCGAAGAGAGCTTCGATGCCAAGGACTCCCGATCCGCTCGCCTCTGAGACTCTCATCCTCAGAGCCCAGCTCAAGAAAAGTCTCGATATGTCGGCCCAGACCGAGCGCCAAGTGAGCGGCTCTCTGTCCCCTTGGTGACAGATGAAGCGGGTCTCCCCTTGACCAGTGAAGGATGGAAATCGACATGGATGTTGAGACCGCCGCCATCTCAGACCTGCGGCGTTCTTCGGAGCGTACCCGCCCGCGACAGAGCAGACGGATTGAACCCCATCGTCTTCCAGACAACCCACGCAAGGATCAGATTCCATGCCACCAAGTCAGTCCCGCTGGCAATCGCCCCTCCAACCTCTCCAAGACTGGGAATCAGCACCAGGCAAAGAGTGATGTCAAGGGCGAGACCGACGAGCAACGCGCGAGCAGCGGTTCCACCTCTTCCCGTCATCGTGAGCAGCACCGAGACGGACCCAACTGCAGCATTGATCAACTCTGCCATGACGAGAATTCCCAGCGTCAGTGCCATGTTGCCCCCGGTGATGGCAAAAAGATGAAAGAGCCAACCTTGCAAAGCCATTACGACGGCCGCAACCGGCAAAGACCAGAGGAGCGATAGGCGCGAACCGCTCACTGCCTCTTCCCTGACTGCCGTCATGTCTCCCAAGGCATGTGCTTTGGCAATTCGGGGGGCGATTGCCGTATTGATCCCCATCAGGACAAGCGAGACGATCTGGGCAACGCGAAGTGCGACCTGAAATCTCCCGACCTCTGCTGGATCGCCAAGCCAACCGAGCATGATCGGCTCCAACTGGGCGCTCGCGTTGGTGACCAGCGCGACGAGCATCAAGGGTCGCAGGTCTATCCACCAAATCCGACGTTTTGCGGCAACTATGTTCCTGGAGCTGCCACGGTCAGTCCTGAGGTAACGCCTCCTTAGAACACGGGCCACCAACAAGGCCCCGAATGCTGCGCAACCCGCCACAACCAAGGCCGAGGTCGCGACAAAGCTCAGGCCGAGCATCTTGCCCGCAAGAATGAAGACCGCCAACAGGCAAGGGGCTACAACAAAGGTCGGTGCCAAGCTCAGCTCCGGATGATGGAGGCCCTGGAGGGCAGCCTGGTCGACTTCCGTCGCCCCTTGTATCGGAATCAGAGGAAGAGCGATCACCACAGCCCACAGGTAGGTGCTGTCAAAGCACAGGATCGCGACGACACCGAGGATCGCACTGACGCCTACGGCGATGATCAAGTTCAGTCGCTGGGCATAGCTGACAAGGGCCCGTGACTCAGCTCGCCGTTCCGTTGCTTCATACGAAGCAATATGTCGAACGAGCAGTCGATTTGCCCCGAGCGTCGACGGCAGCGTCAGTAGCGTCGCCCAAGCAACTGCATAGGTGTAAACGCCGTATCCGTGCACCCCCAGCGTCCTGGTCAGGACTAAGACCGATACAAAGCTCAGGGCACGGCCAATGACGCGGACGCCCAAGCTCGCGGACGCACCACCAAGGCGGTGCCGTATTTTGTTTAAGTGGCTCTCGATTGACATCAGCCTCAAAGACCCAGTCGTATGGTCCCAGTCCATTCCAATGACCGGGTCTGTCGGCTACTGATAGCCAAAGGCTTCCATCAACTCTTTGACTGGGGAGACCTCAAATCGATCGAGATCGGCGGACGATAGCTCACTACGCCACCGACCACTGCTGTCAAAAATTGGCTGATTGATCTGCCAGTTACGGTGATCCTCATGGCCTAGGCCTACCGGAGAACTCGCCCTCACATGATCCGTACCGAACCAAAGCCGAGTCTCCTTGTGGTAATCGAGCATCGCGAGGTTGAACGGTATCCCCACACCCTCACAGATCTTTTTCACGACACCTATTGGGTTTTCTACGAGATCCTCATGGCGATACACGATAACGTCATCGCGGTCCCGTTCGGCGAGCGCAATTGTATTGTCCTCGACCCATCTCTCGAGGGCTTCATCCAGCGAATAGCCGCGTCGCATGATAGAAGCCACGACATCGCGGCCATCTCGCACAGAGATGATGAAACGGGCCCGTGGAGCGAGATGTCGTGCCCGCCTCAGCCGCCGCACATGTTTCGGAGTCTTCTCGACGAGGTAGCGTTTGCCCGCCATGTGGGCACGTAATTTAAGTTCGGAATATCGTACAGTCGAATGAAGAGGAGAATCGAAGAAGGTTCGCGTCTCTCGTTGCGGAACGTAGGTTTCGGGGTGAGCCGCAAACATGTTCGCCAGCAATGAAGTCCCAGAATGGCCGCAGCCGCAGATGAATACGACCCGGCGAAGGGGTGCGAGAACTGGGCGGCCCGAATTCATCGTTTCATCACTTGCACTATTACGGTATCTGTAAAGATCGAGACGAAAGAGTATGTACTTCAGCGCGCTAACGCTTTATCGCTATGGACGCCGCGCCCATGACCTGGGAGTTCCACTTCTGCCAAGAGCGTGCGAGGCTCTTATCATGTTGCTTTTCACCAGCAGCATTCCCGTTGCGGCCAGCATCGGCGCAGGGACGCGGCTTGGGCATCGCGGAATATGCCTCGTCATTCACCCTGATGCCATTATCGGTCGAGACTGCCTCATCCGCCCACAGGTGGTTATCGGAGGAGGGGGCTCCGGCAAGCCAGGCGCACCTGTGATCGGGAACAGAGTTCAAGTAGGTGCTGGCGCGAAGATAATTGGACCAATCACCGTGGGCGACGATGTTAGCATCGGGGCTAACGCCGTGGTTGTCAAAAGCGTTCCAGCGGGAGCTCGAGTCGCTGGTGTTCCGGCGAAAATCATCTGAGCCATACCGAGTTTGTCTTTAACGACGTTCGGGCAATAGAGGGCCTCGTGGCTGATTGGAGGAGATCGTCTAGGATGGTCTGTTCATGACTTCCCCTGACTCCGGCGAGGAGAAGATCGTCGGCGGGGCACCCGAAGACTTCTCGAGCTCAGATTGGCGGGCGAGCCAGCCGATCGACCTGGAGCGGATACTCGCGGTCCTCCGCCGACACATAGGTTTGATCTTGTTGTGCGTTGTGGTGGTGGCCGGTGCCGCATTGGGCTTTTCGGCACTCCAGCCGGATCAATATTCGGCGTCGGCCTCGCTGCTGTTCCGCAATCCAGGCTTCGCAGAAGATCTTTTTGGCACGACGTCCACCGCGGCGAACCCGGTGCCAGCGCGCGAAGCGGCGACGAATGAGAAGTTGGTGGGGCTCCAGGTCGTCGCCGAAAGGACGGCCACGAGGCTGAAAAGCGTTTCGGCGGAAGAAGTGGCCGACATGGTGAAGGTCGAATCCGAGGGAGAAGCCGAACTCGTATCGGTCACCGCAACCAGCCACAATCCCCGGGAAGCCCAGCTCGTGGCCAACGTCTTCGCTCGACAGTTCATCGCATTTAGAGCGGAAGCCGACAAATCTCGACTTCTAAACGCGAAGCGGCTCGCAGAACGAGAATTCGAGCGCCTTCCGCCTGCCCAGAAGGCCGGGGTGCGTGGCGAATCCCTCAGCCGCGCGGCGGAGAAGTTGAGTGTCCTTGCTTCGCTACAGACCGGCAACGCCGAGTTGGTTCAACCCGCCGATTTGCCCACGTCGCCCTCCTCGCCCAAGCCACTTCGCAATGGAGTTCTTGGAGCGATCCTCGGGCTGCTCCTAGGTATCGGGCTCGCCTTTCTTTTCGAGCGGCTGAATCGCAGGCTGCGGGATCCTGAGGAAACCCAGAAGGCGTTTGCCCTCCCGGTTATCGGGACGATCCCCGAGAGCAGGGCGATCATGGCGTCGAACCAGGGTGGCGTCGCACCCGAGCTTCCATTCCTTGAGAACGAGTCCTTCAGGATGCTGCGAGCCTCGCTGCGTTATTTCAGCGTCGATCGGGAAGTTCGCTCTGTGCTGATCACGTCATACGCCGCGGAAGTCGGAAAGAGCACCGTGGCATGGAACCTGGCCCGAGTCGCCGCGACGTCGGTGAACGCGATCATCGTCGAGACGGACCTGCGCAATCCGACCCTGGCCCGCCAGCATGGCCTGAAGATCGGACCGGGCCTGGCAGATCTACTGACGCACCAGGTGACTCTGGACGAAGTGATCCAGTCGAAACCGGTCGCGGTCGGCAGCAACGGGACCGCTGATGCCAGCCGTTCCTTAGACGTGATCGTCTCCGGTTCGCTCCCCCCCAACCCTGCCGAGTTGATCGAAAGCAAGGCGATGAGGGAGACGCTCGCGCATCTTTCCGGGCGCTACGACTTAATAGTCGTCGATACCGCACCGGTCGGGGTCGTCGCCGATGCCTTCCCGCTACTCCGTGAGGTCGACGGAGTGATTGCAGTTGCGCGTATGGAGAAAACGACCCGCGATTCGGCAGAACACATGCGTGAGCAGCTGGGACGACTCGAAGCCCCGCTGCTAGGGGTCGTCGCCAACGCCGTCAAGCGCAATCGAGGGCGCAAGAAATATGGCTATGGCTATTACGGCGGGTACTACGGGGGGCAGCAGAAATCGGCGTCCACTCCTGCCGATGAACCCTCCGCGTCGGTCGCTCAGCCCAACAACAACCCCTGAGCGCCATCGCGTCAGGCTGCAAAGGGTCCAGCGCCAACCAGGCCGAGTGCGCTGACGCCCAGGCAGATCGTGCCCAGTGCAACGTAAGAAGCGGCCACCAGCCGATAACGAGGCACAATCGGGAGCCGATGGCTTGATCCAGAAATCAGGTGGCGGCGTAACTCGCCCCTGAACGCAGCCCCCGGAACCGGGCGCTCCCGTTCGAGCCGCTCGCCAACAAAATCTGCGTCGTCTTGGTTTGGGCCGTTTGCATTCATCGGTCGAAGAGGTGTGAAGCAGGATTCAGACTACGTGCTCGGCGATAGGCAGCGACAGCGGCGGCCGCATGGCCAGTCGTCGCCTCCAATCGAGAGCGAACCACCCATGCGCGCCATTCCTCCGGTTCGGCACGAGTCGCTTCTTGAGCTGCTGCCAAGGCGCCCTGGGATTTGCCTTGGGCCTCCAAGACAAGCGCTTCCTGGGTCCACGGCTGAGCCGTGAAGGGCGCAGCTCGTCGCGCGCTTGTTGCATGAGTCAGCGCCCCGGCCAGATTGCCGGCACGGAATTCGGATTGGCTGCCCTGTAGGGCAAGGGCCGAAGAGAGCGGGATCGCGAGAGCGATCATCGCGGCGACGGAAAAGGCGACGCCCCCGAGGCGGGCAAATACGGGAAAAGGCTTGGACCGGCGTCGCTCTCCGGCGCTCACTAACACCGATGCCAAAAGGAGGAAGGCGATCGGTAGTACTGCGATCTGCCAGAGCCAGTCGTAGGCAGAGCCAAGACAGAAGGCCGCGCAGCCGGCGAGGGTAGCCGCGAGCTGCGTCTTTCGTCGACTCGACGCCCGCCGATATCTCCTCCCTCCTGCGACGAACACCCAGGCGAGAAAAGCGGCCAGCAGCGCGAAGCCGACCAGCCCAAGTTCGGCGAGCGCTTCCAGGTAAAGGGAATGTGCGTCTTCGACAAATCCGAGTTCGCCGTGACGATGTTGCGCCCACCAGCCTTCGAAGCTACCGGCGCCTCGACCCGTGAGCGGCGCCGACGAGTTCTCTTCCAGCGCAGCTTCCCAGAGTGGCCAGCGTCCGTTGCTGCTGAAGCTCTCCAGGCGCGCCGAACCATGGGTGGTCCCCTTCGCTGCCTTGAATTCATGCCAGGCGTGCGACGCCTTTCCAGGAGCCCCCAAAGCGAGCGCAGCGATAATCACCACGGCTATCCCGCCACCGACGGCGATCAACGACGTGCGACGGGAGGGCCTCGTCCAAGCCGGACGCTGACCGTATCTGAGCGCAAAGGTCAGACCGGCCTGGATCAGTCCGACACCGGCACAGACGACCAGCGTCATGGCCAAGATCTCGTTTCCCTGATGATGGGCCGCCGGATTGGCGAAGCCTTCGGCCAAAGCGTGACGCTGATGCGAGGCGACGATCAGGATCGCCGACCCGACTCCGGCGATGAGGACGGTCATCGCCTTCGGCAGGCGGTCGTGGGCAAGCGCGAGAAAGACGATCGTGCCGAAGATCGCCGCCAAGGTCCCGCCGCGGGAGAACGTGAAGTAGATGGTGAGCGCTAGAGCTGGCAAGGCAGCCGCGGCCAGCGCCCGGGTGACCGTATGTCGCGCCGCGCAGGCGACGTAGAGAACCAGCGGCAGGCCGATCGCGACGAGCGACGCGTTGGCATTCCAGTAGCCGAGTGGGTAGGCGAGGCGGAACTGATCGTGGTGGAAGAGTTCGACGGTTTCCTTCGCGGCCGGAACCCAGGCGGGATGCAGCCTGGAGACCAGCGCCACCAGAGCGATCACGGCTATCCCCGCTCCCAGCGCCGACACCATTCGCCTTGCGCCTTTTTCGCCGCGGATCGACAGCGCCAGGGCGAAGATGCCGAGATAGGTGACAACCTTTCCGACCTCTTCGAGCGAGTTATGGGTGGCGTCCGTCCAGATGAGGCTCAGAGCTACCCAGGCGACATAGCCGCCCAGCAACGCCAGGGCCACCCAGGAGCCCGCGCGAAAGCGATTCAGCGGCAGGGCGCCGACCGCGAGCCCAAGGAGGACGCCCCACCAGACCGCAATCCCGAGCTGGTTGCGGACGATCGGGTCGTAGCCTCCCCCGTTGAGGCCGAGGAACACGACGAGGCCGAAGCCGAGCAGCCATACCGCGATCGCCTGCGGGTCAATCCAACTGAAGCGCTGCTGCAGCTCGGATCGAGGGGAGGCAAGCGTCGCGGTCGTATCCATCAAACCGTGATACGAACCCAGAGAGCTGATCCTGACGCCTAGCAAATTCGCCCGCCCTGTCAGGTTGATCCCGCGCCGCCCGTATCTCTATTCGTGAAGCCGAGCAAGCTCAAGCTGATCGGCCTGTCGACCCTCTTGACGGCGATCCTCCTGGTTTCTCCTGCCGCAGCAGCCAAGAACGTCCCGCCTGGAGTATCTGGGGAGAATCAGTACACGGAAACGCTACCTGGACCGGGCGGCAACCATCCCACCGGAGGCGGGGGCTCCAACGGGGGTTCCCCGGCGGAAGTTCTGGGTGCCAGCAACGCCCGCAAGCTTGAGGCGTTGGGGCCCGAAGGCCAGGCGGCGGCACAGCTCGCCGCAGAAACCGCCCTGACCGCAGGCGGGGGCAGTCCGAACGGAAAACAGGGTGCCAGCAAAGGCAGTATCGCCGCCGGATCGAACGGCCGGGGCTCGAGCGGATCGGGATCGTCCGGATTCGAACAGGTCGTCAAGCAGATCACAGGTACGGGAGGCTCGAACTCGGGTGGTATGAGCTGGCTGCTGCCGCTGCTGATCGGTGGATCGATCGTCATCGCAGCCGCCTATCTGATCGGTCGTCGCCGACCGACGCGACCGCAGGACTGATCCCCCGTTGCGATTTCGATCGGGGTTCGTCGCGCTGACCCTTTCGGTCGCGCTGGTGGCATCGCTTTTCACCGTGGCCGGTGCAAACGCGCTGCCTCGTCTCGAAACCGGCTTCGGCGATTCGCTTTTCGCGACGAGCAGCTCCCAAACCCGTGAAGAATGGCTCGAGAGAGCCACCGAGGCGGGGGCTTCGATCGTCCGGATCAACGTCGAATGGCGCTCCGTCGCTCCGCGGACCCCGCCCGCAGGATTCGAACCCGCCGACCCGGCTTCCCCTGGATATGAATGGCAGCTGCTCGATGACGCGGTGCGCAGTGCCTCACACGACGGCCTGAAGGTGATGCTCACCGTCTACGAGGCTCCCCGGTGGGCAGAAGGGCCCAACCGCCCGAAGGAAACCGAACCGGGCGTCTGGAAGCCACAGGCGAGCGCCTACGAAGCCTTCGCGAAAGCCCTCGCCACCCGGTACGACGGCTCATTCCCCGACCCCGCCTTCCCCGGCTCGGCGTTACCTCGGGTCCGCTACTTCGAGGCCTGGAACGAGCCGAACCTCGATACGTACCTGAGCCCGCAATGGGAAGGAAGCCGGGCGACCGGCCCGGCGATCTACCGGGAACTCCTCAACAGCTTCTACACCGGCATCAAGTCCGCCCAGCCCGGGGCCACGATCATCGCCGGGAGCCTCGCACCATTCGGTGATCGTCCCGGCGGAGCGCGGACCCCGCCGGTGGAATTCCTCCGCGGAATGCTCTGCCTGCAGGGCGGGCGTCTATATACGACTCCCTGTCGAAACCCGGCTCATTTCGACGCCCTCTCCGACCATCCGATCGCAGTCGGCTCGCCGATGCAGTCGGCAAGAAGCCCGTTGGACGTGACGACGCCGAACCTGGGGCGCCTGACCAAGGTGCTGCGAAGAGCCGAAGCGACCAAGAGGGCCCTGCCGCGCGGTCACAAGCCGCTCTGGGTGACCGAGTTCTGGTACGACAGCGATCCACCCGACCCGGACGGCGTTCCGCTCTATCGGCAGGCGCGCTGGTATGAGCAGGATCTCTATCTGTTCTGGAAACAGGGCGCACATGTGGCGATCACGCTGCAGATCCGCGACGCGCCACCCGGCAAAGGCTACGAGTACACGAGCCAGGCCGGCGTCTACTTCTTGGATGGCAGCCCGAAGCCGTCACGGACCGCCTTCCGCTTTCCCTTCGTCGCCGAACGGGCCGACAAACGGTCGGTGACCGTCTGGGGAATCCCACCGGCCCGCGGGCGACTCAAGGTCCAGGAGCGTCATGATGGGAGTTGGGCCACCATCCGCTCGATGGCCGTCAAGCAGGCACGGGGGCCATTCTCCCTTACCCTTCCGATCCAGGGCAAGGGGCAGCTCCGCGCCGTGGTCGGCGGAGAGGCGAGCCTGCCCTGGTCCTTGGGCTGAAGCTAGACTTCGCAGGCTGCGTAGACGATCAGCCAGGCTTCCGAATAAGCGGTGGTGGAGAGGTTGGTCAACTGGGCCGACCAGCCCGTGGTCGCTTCGTTGGGTGCACTCAGCGAAACCGTCAGAAAGGGTGCCGCCGGCGCCGCTATTTCCGCTCCGCCGGCGAGAACATGCTCTTCGTGCGGGCATTCGACGGTCACGATCTGGCTCAAGCCGTCTGCGGTGGGAGTGTAGGGCACCGACACCATCGAGCCACGGCGGACGATCTTGTATTGGAGGCGAGAAGGCTTCGAGCAACCGGTGCCCTTTTTGCCGAGTTTGCCCGTCGGACACTTGGTCGATGACGCAGCACGACCTGACGCAGGGGTGAACAGGATCAGGGCACTCAGGATTGTCAAAAGGGCTGCGATGGCTATGCGGCTGGGGGGAAGTCGCGTTTCGGACATCCTCGGCTCCTTAAGGGGGATCGGCTCTCCGGGGGTTCGGCTTTCGCTATCGACATTTGTCAGGATCGACTAAAACCCTGCGTATGTATAGCCAAGCCTTGCGGTGCAACTTCCAAGAGAGGACCTAAGGATGCGCAGAACTTTGTATATGCCCGTGTTGGTGGCAGCCGTCTTGGGGCTCGTGGCCCTGCTTGCCCCGGCGAGCTCGATGGCAGCGGGCAAATGCCCGGCCGGGGAAAAAGAAATTTCAAAATCGCCCTACTGCGAAAAGGAAACGACTACCCCACCACCGCCTCCGCCGACGACCCCGCCACCGCTGACCACGGTTGCGACCGCCAATGAAATCGTCACCGGTGCGGTCAAAGTCACCTTCAACGTTCCCGGTGCGGGCAGCCTCGCCCTCAAAGGCAATGCGATCAAAATCAAAAAGATCGTCATCAACGCGTCCGGCAGCATCACGGTGATCCTGCGGCCGACCGGCAAAGTCCTCCAGCACCTCGAAAACAGGGGCTGGACCAGGCGGAAGCAGATCTTCGCCACCTTCACCGCCGCTGACGGATCCACGCAGACGGTCAAGGTCGTCATCCGGTTCCGCAAACCGTAGTCCTCACCTCCAGCGGGCGCTGCACCGCAGCGGGCTGAGCTACAGCCGGCCATCGGATTCCGGTGGCCGGCTGTTTACGTTTGGCGGGAACTGAATACCCTGCGGAAGATGCCACCTGGGGACTTCGCCGACGTCTACGAGAGCGAGATCTGGAGCGTCTACGGGTTCTTCGCCTACCGCGTACGGTCGGTAGCCACAGCGGAGGACCTTACGCAACAGACCTTCGAACGGGCTCTGCGGGCCTGGAAGCGCTTCGACCCGGAGCGTTCGCCAGCGCGGACCTGGCTGTTGGCGATCGCCCGCAATCTGCTGATCGACCACTACCGAGCCGACGTCTGGGGACGTCAGCAGGCGATCGAGGAGGTACCGGAGGGAGAGCTCGGGAGCGAGCTCGCCGAGCCCGATCTCGGCATCGAGCCAGACCTGGCCGAGGCACTTGCGACCCTGGCCCCCCGCGACCGCGAAATCCTCGCCTTGCGCTTCGGCGGCGACCTCAATGGCCCCGAGATCGCGGAGCTAACGGGACTGACGGTCGCCAACGTGCAGCAGATCCTCTCGCGCTCCCTGCGCCGGCTCCGGAACAGCCTCTACGACTCGGGATTGAGCTCCACCAGGCGCAACCGCGGTGGCCAATCCTGAGTGTCAGAATTCCGACACCTGGACACTTCCGGGTCCATCGATGGACGGTAAAGTCCCGCCTCGGCAGGCTGGATTAACCCGCCGGCACACAGTGGACAAAGACACTCCCCTCGACACCCCAACCTCCGTAGCGACGCCTCGGCGTCAACAGCACGAGGCACCCAAGAAGCCCTGGATCCGTCGAGTCCGCATCGCCAGGCGCCCGAGCCAGGCGGTAGAGATCCTCGACGGAGAGGCAAGCCGCCAGGTCACTGCCCGCAACGCGATCTTCCGCCGACTGCTGCTCGTGGGCGACCTCCTCGCGGCCGCCGTCTCGCTCCTCATCGTCTCACTCATCTTCGGCGCAACGCTCCAGCCTGTCTCCCTTCTCCTGATCCCGACGATCGCGGTGATCGGCAAGCTCAGCGGCGTCTACGACCGCGACGAGTACCGGCTCGCGAAGACCACCCTCGATGAGGCACCCTCCCTCTTCCGTCTATCTACGCTCCTCACCCTGCTCGTCTACCTCAGCGGCAACGTGCTGGTCGAAGGCGGCTTCGGTCGCTGGGATGCGCTCAGCTTCTGGGCACTCCTGTTCGTCTCGCTGGTCGGCTTCCGCTGGATCGCCCGCCAGGTCGCGGCCGCCGCGACCGACGAGGAGCGCTGCATCATCATCGGCGACGCCGAATCGGCGGATTGGCTGGCGCAGAAGCTCGAGCGCTCCCACCGCACCCACGTCGACCTGATCGGCCGCGTCGGGCTGCACGCCGCCGATGCCGATACCGGCGACATCGAAAAGCTCGGCGACTTCGAGCAGCTACCGGAGCTGCTCGCCGCCTTCGCGGTCGACAGGGCGTTGGTCGCACCTGGTCGGGACGATCCCGAGGAGGAGGTCCTCACGGCGATCCGCCTGCTGAAGCGCAACGGCGTCTACGTGAGCATCCTCCCCAGCCCGCTCGAGGTGGTCGGCACGGCGATCGAGTTCGACGAAGTCGAGGGGGCGACGCTGCTCGGCGTGCGTCGCCATGGCCTGAGCCGCTCCTCGCGCTTCGTCAAGCGCGCCTTCGACCTCACGCTGTCGCTCTTCGGATTGCTCATCCTCTCGCCGCTGATGGCGGTGATCGCGATCGCGATCAAGATCGACTCACGCGGCCCCGTCTTCTTCCGTCAGCCGCGGATGGGCAAGGACGACAAGCCCTTCGACATCTACAAGTTCCGCACCATGGCCGACGGCGCCGATGCTCAGCGCGAGGCGCTCGCCGATCGCAACGAAGCCGGTGGTGGACTCTTCAAGATCGACGACGACCCGCGGATCACCAAGATCGGCAAGTTCCTGCGGCGTACCTCGCTCGACGAGCTCCCGCAGCTGATCAACGTCGTCCGCGGTGAGATGTCGATGGTCGGGCCGCGACCCCTGGTCCTCGATGAGGACGAGCGGATCACCGGGCTCGACCGCAGCCGTCTTCTCGTCGTCCCCCCGGGCGTCACCGGGATGTGGCAGATCCTCGGTTCGGCGCGCATCCCGATGGACGAGATGGTGAAGATCGACTACCTCTACGGCGCGCACTGGTCGCTCTGGTTGGACATCAAGATCCTGATCCGCACCGTGCCGTTCGCGCTTTCCAAACGCGGGCTCTGAGAGCCTTATTCGTCACACAATTGGCACGTTCTGCGCGCCACAGGTGCGATTTTTCCGGCTAGCCTGGGCGGCATGGCAGCGGCACCCAGACAGAGCTGGAGCGACGACCGCATCGACGGCCTCGTCGAGGTCATCGATACCCGGTTCGATGGTGTCGATACCCGATTCGATGGTGTCGATACCCGATTCGATGCCGTCGACGTCCGGTTCGATGCGGTGGACGCGCGGTTCGAGGCGGTCGATGCGCGATTCGATGTGGTCGATGCCCGGTTCAAGGCGGTCGACGATCGATTTGATGCCGTCGATGCGCGATTCGACCGAGTCGATGCGCGATTCGACCGTCTCGAAGTCGAGGTCAAAGATCGGGGCTCGGAACTCAGGCAGAGCTTCGAGGCTCTGCAGAGGACCCTCCTCGGCGGCTCCCTCGGGGTGATCGCCGCGCTCATCGGTCTGGTCGGCGCCGTGCTCGTCGCTCACTTCGCCTGACGCCCCTCCAGCGCGACTGCTTCAGGCGCTGAAGCCGATCAGCGCCTGGACCGGGGCGGCAAGACGTTCGCGGCCACGCAGGTCGGTCAGCTCGATCAAGAAGGCGTAGGCGACGACCTCGCCGCCGAGGCGCTCGACGATTGCGGTGAGGGCGGCGGCGGTGCCGCCGGTCGCGATCAGGTCGTCATGGACGACGACGCGGGTGCCGGGTCCGATCGCGTCGCTGTGGACGTGGAGCTCGGCGGCGCCGTACTCCAGTTCGTAGACCTCGCGCACCGTGGCGGCCGGCAGTTTGCCCTCGCGACGGGCGGGGACGAAGCCGGCGCCGAGGCGCAGGGCGAGCGCCGGGCCGAGGACGAAGCCGCGTGCCTCGGCGCCGAGGACGATGTCAACCGGCCCGAGATCGGCGAGGTCCGCCGCGAGAAGGTCGACCGCGCTCGCGAGCCCCGCCGGATCGGCGAAGAGCGGGGTCGCGTCGCGGAAGCAGATCCCCTCGCGGGGGAAGTCCGGGACCGAGCGGACCAGGCCGCGCAGCCGGTCGATCTGCTGGTCCCGACCCGATGGCATCGGCCGATCCTGACATCGCCGGCCGGGTCGTGTCGACCACCCTTCCATCCTGCCCCACCGGCTGGGACACTCTGGATCGATGACGGTTCGGCCCTCGATCCTTCGACGGGCGCTCCTGCGCCTCGGCGCCATCGGTCTGGGAATGATCCTCGTGCCGGCGGCAACGGCTTCGGGTGCGGTCACGGTCGTCGAA
The DNA here is from genome assembly GCA_035500835.1 of Solirubrobacterales bacterium. Lineage (GTDB taxonomy): Bacteria > Actinomycetota > Thermoleophilia > Solirubrobacterales > 70-9 > VAYN01. The sequence goes on from DATJWW010000030.1 coordinate 22,178, forward strand.
GGGGAATGGGGCGCGCGGACCTCGGACGCCCTCCCCGTCTCCTTCCAGGTCAAGGAAGGCCAGGTCGTCGACGCTCATTTCGCCTTCGCCTGGGGCTTCTGCGGCGACTTCGAATCGGCGCTGCCGAACACCGACCCGATCGCCGCCGACGGCAGCTGGTCCTTCCTCGACAGCCGCGGGCCGAAGATCGAAGCCACCTTCGTCGCCGCCGACCGGGTGGAAGGGAAGGTCATCGCCCCGAGTCGCGAGCTGCCCGGGTGCCCGAAGACCGAAGCGACCTTCGTCGGCGCGCCCGGCCCGGTGCCCCCGCCGTTGCCGATCCGGATCAGCGATGGGCGCGGCCGCCTCGAATCGCGGCCGCGCCGGATCACCATCACCGGCGCCGCGGTCCGCTACGCATATGACCTCCACTGGCGGTCGATCGGCCCCGGGAGGGCCGAAGCGAAGGGCAGGGCTTTCATCCGCGCCAAGGGCAGGACGTTCCGCCTCCGGGTGTGGATCACCCTGAACCGGGCGATCGACCGCGACGGATACCGGACCTACCGGGTCGTCAACTACCACCTCCTCGGGAAGCTCCCCGCGGGTATCTCACGCTGGGGCTCGCGACCGCTCTCCTAGAAGAGTCGCCGTCTCCGCCCGCCTACCGTCTGCCCCGACTTCTTCTTCCGCTTCTTCTTCTTGACGCACCTCGCCTTGCCGCGGACCTTGCGCTTGACGAAGCCCTTCTTGCACTTGAGCGGCTTCGCGGTATTCGTGGTCTGAGGCGGCGGTGCGGTGGTCGTGCCTTCGCCTCCGGGCGCCGCGCCGATCGCGATCGAGGTCGTCGCCGTCGCGCCTTCGAAGCCCGCGCCGGCGGCGACCTGCGCTTCGACGGTGCAGATGCCGACGGCATCGAAGGTGAACCGCCCCCCGTCCCAGGGGCAGACGCTCGGCGTCAGGCTCGCGTACGTCACCGGGCCGGGCGCGCCGCTGAGGCTCGTGGCCGGCACGTAGGTGCCACCGACCACGCCGGTGCCCGGTGGCGATACGAAGGACAGGGTCGTCGACCGCGGGAACGCGACCACCTGAGCCTTGCTCCCGACCGCGTCGTGCAGGTGGAGCATGAGCAGGCCGCTGCCGTGGTCGGTCGCGTAGGAGGTCGCGTTGCGGACCACCGTCACCGAGCTGCCGGAGCGGTCTTCCAGCAGCGGCCCGACCACGCTCGAGCCGATCAGGCGCACCGCGGGCGCGTGGAGGTCGGCGGTCAGTTCAGGGTCGAACGTCTCGGGATCGAGGCCGGCCAGGTCGACAGGGTCTTCCTGGCTGTTCGAGAACGAGGCCACGCCGTACCTGACGGTCGGGTGGGTGGATTTGACGCCGAGCGCCGAGAGGGAGACGGGCAGGATCATCACGTCGCTGTCGTAGAGCGCGGCATCGATGTCGCCTTCGCGATCGTCGAGCGGCTGCCGTTCGACCACCGCGTGCGTGGTCAGGTTCTCGAGCACGGCGTCGAACTGGTCGTCGGTGGTCTGCGGCTCGTTGTAGAGGACGAAATCGGGCGACCCGTCGCCGTTCGTGTCGAGGTAGATGTCGAACTCGACCTTCGCGTGCGGGATCGACCAGGCCGCCCGCGCGGCGATCGCGAAGTAGGCCTTCGAGCCGTCGGCGGTGACCCCGACGTAGTGGATGTCCGCGTCCCGCTCTTCGGGGAGGGTGAGGCAGGGCCATTCGGTCTCCGGGTCGACGCAGGTCGGGGTGACGCCGCTCGTCTGCGTCAGCTCGAAGCCGGCGAGGAGCGAGCGGATCTCGGCTTCGGTCCCGAGGCCGTTCGCCCCGGGGCTCATGCCGAGGTCGTTGCCGGTCAGTTCGAGCGTGCCGGTTTCGCCGTGCATCGTCACCGAGCTTTCCTGGGTCATCGTCGCCACCGGGCGCGGCGCGGCGTAGACGGGGACGCGAAGCTCGTGCAGGGGGTCGGTGTCGCCGACGGGCGTCAGGATGAGCAGGCCGCTGGCCTCGGCGAGCGTCTCGCGCGGCTTCCCGTTCGCGCCGGTCCGGCCGATCGTCGCTTCGACCGCCTTGGTCAGCGCCGAAGGATCGGGGGCGCTCAATGTCAAGATCACGGTCGCGTCGCCGCCCGCCGGCACCGTGACTTCGCTCGGCGAGGCGCTGTAGGTCACGCCCGGCATCGCCGTGATGTTTTCGATCCCGGCTTCGTAGCTCGCCGCGGAGGTGCCGAAGTTGTGGACGGTGATGTGTTTGGTCAGCGTCGTCGGGGCGCTCACCTGGACCGGGCCGAACGAGGCGCTGACCGCGCCCGGGTCGTCGGCGTCATAGGCGATCACTTCGTTGTGGGCCGCCTGCTCGGCGTCGATCCGTCCCGACCCCACCCGGTTCGGCCCGTAGCGCAGGCCGGTGCCGTTGCCGCCGGTGGTGACGTCGTGGACCGCGGTGTTGACGATGTCCGCCTTGATCTGTTCCGGCGTCCAGGTCAGGTGCTCGCCCCTGAGCAGGGCCGCCTCGCCGGCGACCATCGGCGTCGCCATCGAGGTGCCCGAGAGAGACTCACCCTGGTCGCCGGTGCCGATGCCGGCGGAGAAGACCGAGGTGCCGACGGCGGCGACATCGGGCTTCACGTTGCCGGTCGCGTGGATGCCGCGCGACGAGGACTTGTTCAGCTTGTCGGTGTCTTCCGGGGCGCTCACGAACGTGTCGACGGAGGTCGTGCCGTCGACCTCGACGGGGACCGACGATTCGATCGCCTGGCGGATCGCTTCCCCGCCTCCTTTCGTGACCAGCACGCCGGGGATCGCCGCCGAGCCGAGCATCCCCACCGCGAACACTTCCGAGCTTTCGGCGAGGATGACGCCCGTCGCGCCCGCATCGAGAAGGTTGGTCGACCGCGCGGCCGAGCCGCAGGGGGTGCCTTCGTTCCATTCGGCGAGCACCACCTTGCCTTCGACCGCGGCCGCGTCGGACGAGGAGAGCGCCGTGCAGGCGTCGGGATCGTCGGCCGGCGCGAGTGCCACTTCGCCGCTCAGGTCGGGTTCATGCGCCCAGTCGTATTCGTCCGAGCGCGATGCCCCGAACTTGTGCGGCGTGGTGCCGATCGTCACTTCAAGCCCGTCGTCGACATTGCCCGCGTCGACGCTGTTGGCGACGGTGATCGCCTTCGATGCGTCGCCCGGGGAGCCGCCCACGTCGGCGCTTTCGCCCGAGTTGCCCGACGCGATCACGACCGTGATGCCGGCTTCGACGGCGGCGTTCGCGGCGACCGTGTCCCCGTCTTCAGGTGAGCCGTAGTCGGCACCGAGCGACATGTTGACGACGTCGGCGTGGTCGCTCATGTCGTGGTCGCCGTTGGGGTCCATCGCGCGGTCGAGCGCCGCCGCGACGTAGTCGGTCGACCCTTCGCAGCCGAAGACCTTGTAGGAGATCAACCGCGCCCCGGGCGCCATGCCGGGCCCGATGCGCATCGCGCCCAGTTCCGGTTCGGTCGCGTTGTAAGGACCGGGGTACGTCGCGCCGCCGCTCGTCACGCCGTACCCGGCGGCCGAGCCGGCGACGTGCGTGCCATGGCCCTCGCAGTCGAGCGGGTTCGGGTCGGGCGCCGCGACCAGTTCCGCGCCTTCTCCTTCCGCGTCGTAGTCGTCGCCGACCAGGTCCCAACTTGCGGCCGCATCGAACTTCGCCGCGTCGTAGGAGGACGGGTCCGGCGTCGTGGTGTCGTGTTCCTTCGCGGTTTCGAAGGCGCCCACCGTGCCCGGCCCGCCGAAGTCGGCGTGGGTGTAGTCGAGCCCGGTGTCGATCACCGCGATCGTCTCGCCTTCGCCCGTATAGCCGGAACCGGCGGCGCCCCACACCTCGGGCGCACGCTGGAGCGCCACCGCGGTGGCGTTCTCCGGCGACTTCGGGGCGATCGGGTAGACGTGGGTCACCCCTTGGATTTCGGCCAGCTGCGCGTAGTTGTCGACGTTCGTCGTGACCGCCACGGCGGCCATCACGTTCTCCATCCGGTAGAGCACCGGCGAATGCGCGGGCAGTTCTTCGATCGCCGCGTCCTGCGCCTCCCGGATACGGCCGTACTGCCGGGTCGCCGCGGTTCGCGCCGAGGCCCGCCCGTCAGGCCGCCTCGCGTCGAAGGCCTTCGCCGCCGACGCGTCGTCCAGCTTCAGCAGGAACGCATAGCGCCCGTGGTCGGGCACGCCCGCCGGCAGGCCGGCCGCCTGCGAGGTGGACGTTGCGAACGTTGCGACGATCGCGAGCACCGCAACGGCGACCATGACGGCAGCCGTGATCGCTGCCGTCCAGCGCCTACCACTCTCCCCGGGCCGTTTCCCTCTCATGCGTCCCGTGATTTAAACAGCGCGAGGTGATTCGGGCGGGCGTCCGGCCGCTGGACGGGCCGGTCGATTCGCGGACGAGGGGAGCTGGCGCCCGAGGGAAAGGGACGCGGCCGTCCCGGCCACGACCCCGGCAGGGTGTGGCCGTGGCCGGGACGGCCGAGGGTTCGGGGAGAGGGCGAGGGGGATCGGCATGCTCCGGGGAGGGAGAGGCGCGTGTTCCTCCACGAAGGCCGTTGAAGTCCACTCTTCCGTGAACGTTCCTCATCAGGCCGCTCGCGACCGTGCACTTGAGCCGCCGATAGGCGGCTCAAGTGCACGGTCGTGGTAGGGCCCTCCGGATCGGTGAGGAGACGCATGAGGACCTGTGACGTCCTCGGCGTCTTCCATACCTCCATGTGACCTTCCCTGCGAACCCCTCACGTCCCGGGCGTCTCGTGGCGGCCACACCCTGCCGGGGTCGCCACGAGACGCCCGGGACGCACCTCGGACGGCCGCCCCACCCGGCGCAACGTGGAATCACCCTCTCGCCAGAAGCCCGTCGATCTGGCCGATGGCGAGAGCCATGCCTTCCTGCATCCCCATCTCGAGCAGTTTCTCCATCTGGGCGAGGTCGACGAAGTTGGTGACGACGGTCATCCGCGTGCCGCCGTCGATCGGCTCGAAGGTGACCGATCCGCCCGCGGGCTCGACGCCCGGCGCCGGCTCGCCGTCCTCGCCGGCGAGGCCGTTGGCGAACTCGATCCGCCGCGGCCTGTCGATCTCCTCGATCCGCCACCAGCCGCGCGGGGTCTCCCCCTCGGGCCCGGTCATGTGGTACCGGGACTGACCGCCGACCTCGAACTCGTGGCGGGTGAAGGTCGCCGGGAAGGTCGGCGGACCCCACCAGCGCTCGAGCTGCCGCGGGTCTTCCCACACCGCCCAGACCCGCTCGGGGTCGGCCGCGAGCTCGGTCACGATCGTCAGGGTCAGGTTCTCCGCGTCCTTCTCGCTGCTCACAACGGTCATCTTTCCTTCCCTTCCTCGGCCGCCAGCAGATCGGAGATCTGCGCGACACGCTGGGTCCAGAGTTGCTCGTACGCGTCCAGGAGACGGGAGGCGCGGCGCAGGGTCGCGGTATCCGCGTGGACGATCTGCTCGCGACCGCGGCGCTCCTTGCGGACCAGCTGCGCCCGCTCGAGCACGGCGACGTGCTTCTGCACCGCCGCGAAGCTCATCTCGTACCCCCGCGAGAGCGCCGAGACCGACTGCTCGGCCTCGACCACCCGCGTGAGGATGTCGCGCCGGGTGGCGTCGGCCATCGCGTGGAAGACGCGATCCGCCTCCTGGTCCGATAGTTGATCTACAACCATCTGGTTGTAGATTAGCGAACCGCGGAGCTGCCTCCCGAGGTCGAGATCGCGGTCAGCTCCGGTGCCAGCTCCTCCAGCTGCGCGAGCGCCCGGTCGAGGCTCCCGACCAGGGGCTGGAGGCAGACGTGGTCGGCCCCCGCGTCGAGGTGGGCGCGGACGCGATCGCCGATCTCCTCGGCCCCACCCCAAGCGACCAGGTCATCGACCAGCCGATCGCTGCCGCCGTCGCGGAAGTCGCCCTCGCCGTAGCCGAACCGGCGCAGGTTGTCGACGTAGTTGGGGAAATTCTCGAGGTACGGGGTGAGCGCCCGCCGCACCCGGGCCCGGGCGGAGTCGGGGTCGGGGTCGAGCACGAACATCAGCTCGGGAGCCAGGAACGGCTCCGGACCGAGCGCCTCCCTGGCGCTCTCCGTATGGGCGACGCCGACGAAGTAGGTGTGCGAGCCGGCGCTGCGCTCGCGCGCCAGGTCGAGCATGCGCGGTCGCAGAGCCGCCAGCAACAGCGGCACGGGCTCGGCCGGGGGCGGCGGCACGTAGTGGGCCTCGGCCATCGCGTCGAGATAGGCGCGCATCGCCTGCAGCGGTTTGCCGTAGGCGTGGCCGCGATGACCGACCAGCGATGCGTGGCTGACCCCGATCCCGAGCCCGAAGCGTCCCGGGTACGCGTCGCCGAGGGTGAGCGCGCCGCTCTTCATCGCCATCGGGTCGCGCGCGTAGATGTTCGCCACCGCGGTCAGCACCACCAGCGAAGAGGTCGCCTCGAGCGCCAGCGCCGAACCGGTGAAGACATCGCGGTTGAAGGGCGCCTCGCCTCCCCACCACGCCCGCCAGCCCATCCGCTCGACCGCCGCCGCCGCCTCGCGGACCGCGGCCGCCGACCTGCCGGTGAACGCGGTCATCCAGACGCCGGTCGCCGGCAGGCGGCCACGCAGCACCGATGGATCGGTGCTCAGCTCGGCAGGCTCAGCCACGCGACCCGGACGTCTTCGAGAGCCCGTGGCGGGTCCAGTACTCCTCCGGCACGTCCTCCGGGTCCTTGTACCAGTACCAGACGCAGGGATCGCGGTCGAAGTCCTCGGGTGGGTCCTCCGGATACAACGGCAGCCCGTACCATTTGATCGGCAGCATTTCGTTCTGCAGCGCGCAATGGGTGCAGTAGAGAGGGAACCCGGTGCGCCCATAGGACCAGTCGTGCGGTTCCTTGGTGACACCGTAACCATCCGGACCCTCGTAGAGGCCGAGGCGCCAGAACCGCTGGCCGCTCCCGCAAGGATTCATCGTGAAGGTGAATTTCTCGTCGTCCTCCTCGACCGTGAAAGCACCCGGCAGCTTGCCGATCCCACTGGTGCTGTGGGCGCGCCAGGTCGCCGCCAGGCCCTCGACCACCTTGCGCCGGTCGGCGTCGACGATCGCTTCCGTCTCGCGCTTCCAGCCCTTCTCCAGCGTCTTCGTCCAGGCCTCGCCGACGTACTCCTCGCCGAATTTCTCCTGGATGAAGGAGACGAGGCCCAACATGTTCTCGGCGAGGATGTGGTGCTGCATCTTCCACTCGTTCTTCATCTCGCCGCAGAGCCGGATCGCGGACTCGTAGTCACCGGCCTCGATCGCCTCGATCGCACGATCCATGGTCGGCCGGGACATCTGCTCCAACTCGGACTCCGTGAACCATCTGTCGCCAGTCACCCGTTCCTCCTATCGCGCCCGGGAAGCCGTGGCGCCTTGATTCGCATGATCACTTCCGTCGCCTGGTCATCTAGCCCCTGGCGGCGTACTCCGCATCGGTCACATGTCTGCCCCAGCTGACGAAGCTGCCCGACGAGTCGCCCTCCTGGATGGCGATATGCGTCATGAAGCGATCCGGCGCAGCGCCATGCCAGTGGTTCTCCCCGGGCTCGAACCGGACCCGGTCGCCCGGCTTGATCTCCTCGATCGGCCCACCCTCGCGCTGACAGAGCCCGACCCCCTCGGTGACGAAGATCGTCTGTCCGAGCGGGTGGGTGTGCCAGGTGGAGCGGGAGGCGGGAGTGAAATGGACGATCGCCGCCGCGGCGCGGGCCGGGGGCTCAGGAGACGCCACCCAATCGAGGAAGACGTCGCCGCTGAACCAGTCCGCAGGACCCCTCACCGTCTCCAGCGAGTTCCTGATGATCTGCATGGTCCTCCTTCGGCTGCCGAGAGCGGGCGACTGGCGCCCATTCTGCCATCAACCGTTGACATTTGGCCCGCCCTCCCGATGGCTGACGAGGCGACGCTCCTCCCCCGCTCTGGGTCGGAGCATTCTTCTGGGTGTCCGGCCGGGGGACGAATCCCGAACACGGACGCCCCGTCAGCCGCCGTCGGTCGGTTCTATCGCCAGGTCCCACTCCTTACAGACGACGAGAAGTGGCTCCGGGGCCGGATCGGTGAGCACTATCGGCCTACCCAACTGCTCGAGCTCCGCGCGTCCCTCGAAGAGCGCAAGGGCCGGCGATCCGTCAAGTCGGGATGGGAACCGCAGGGCGGCCACCCCACGGTCGAAGAGGTCAGCAGCGATCGACTGCGTCACCACGCGACGCCGCGCGGTTATCTCGTGGAGGTCCAGGTGCTCGAGGCCATGCTCAAGGAGCAGCGCCACATGTCGATCCTCCAGATCCGCTCGAACCACAGGCTCGGTGAGATCGGCAAGATCCCCGTCGAGCAGCAACCGTGCGGAGACCAATAGATGCTCTTCCCGCCATCTTGCGGTCACCGAGGCTGCAGGAAGGTCGCCGAGCGCATCGACGCCGAACACGTCGACGAAGGCCTGTCGCGCCGTGAGGTTGGGACGAAGGTCGGCGAGCACCTCACGCAGCGAAGTCTCGGGGTGCTCGGCGCAGTAGACGGTGCGAAACCGTCGCTCCCGATCGTCGAAACGGTGATTCCAAGAGCAGAGCTCATAGGGCGTATATGCCAATGGATCGGAACGATGTCCGACCCGCCAAAGCTCTCCCCCGCTCACCCCTCGAAGCTAACAAGCTGCCTGGCGGCGGCCTTGACCTCGGCGAACCGCGTCGCCTCGGTGGCCTGGCGAAGCACGTCGATCGGGGCCGCGTCGTCGAGGCGCGTGTTGGTGCCGAAGAGCCAGGCGCGAGCGGTCTTCTCGTCGAAGCTCTCAACGATCATGCGGACGACCTTGTAACCCTCGCGGAGACGCAGATCAGTCGTCGGGTTGGGCGTCGGGCCATCGACTTTCCGGTAACGACCGATCTGCTTGGCGTCGCGCGAGCCGACAAGATGGGCCGCGATCCGCTGCCCGAGCGCGTCTTGCAGGTAGCCGGCGATCTCGGCGACGGGCAAGGTAGACGCATCGTGGTCGAGCCGCTCGGCGGCTGGACGGGTCAGGACAGGCATTGTGGCTCCTTGGTCGGTTGAGCCAGGCTACCATGAACTACACCTGAAAATACACCTAAATGTCGACCCAGGACACGGAGTTGCCCTACCGAGGTCGGAGATGATCGTTCAACTCAGAGGGAGCACCGGGGCAGGGAAGTCGACCCTCGTCCATCGACTGATCGAGGAGCACGGCGGCGAGGTCGTGGACGTGCACGAGTTCGACCGCGGCGCCGAGGTGGAGCGGATGAAGCTCTGGCGCTGCGAGGGGGGACTTCATGTGATCGGCAACTACACCCGCCGAGACGGTGAGTCCGTGTCTCGCGGAAGAGGCGCCGACGCGATGAACGGGGCCGTGGCCGACGACATGTTCGCCCACTACACCGGCCTCGGCCTACCGCATCTCCTCTGGGAGAGCGCCCTTGACTCGATGGTCATGCCGGGGGAGCCGCGGCTGTCGATGACCAGGGAGCTCGGAGTCGTATGGGCCACCCTCGACACCCCGGCCGACGTGTGCCTGGAGAGGGTGCTCCGGCGGCGCGAGGAACGGGGCGTGACGGAAAAGGACCCGCCCCGGGCGGACTCGATCGCGGCGATGGTCGAGGCGGTTCGAAGACGGGCGACGGAGGCCCGGTCGCTCGGCATCCACAGCGTGACCCTGCGATGGGATGACGACCCGCACGCCCGGCTGCACGACCTGCTCAGCTCCGGTGGCTGGCTGCGAGATCGCCTCAGGGCTTCAGGAGGACCTTGCCGACGTTGCGTCGCTCGGTGAGCATCGTCTGGGCGGCACCGGCTTCCTCGAATGAGAAGGTGCCGGCGATGACGGGCTCGATCGTGCCGTCGTCGAGCATCTCCTGGAGTGGTTTGACCCACGGCTGGAGCGAACCGTGCTCGTTCCAGAGGGTCAGCATGTTCAGTCCGATCACGGCCTTCGATTCGCCGGTCTGCTTGATCATGTTGAAGCGCGGCATGCTCACCACCGCTTTCAGGGCCGCGACGGGGTTGCGTCGCTCACCGGCGACGACCGCCGAGGCGCCGTAGGCGATCAGGCGACCGCCGCCGCGCAGCAGCGAATAGCTGCGCCTGAAGCTGCGCCCACCGACCGCGTCGAGGACCAGGTCGAACTTGGGCAGATCCCGCTCCCAGCCGGCCTTGTTGTAGTCGACGGCATGATCGACACCGAGCCCGAGCACGCGGTCGTGCTTGCCGACCGACGCGGTCCCGTAGACCTCCGCCCCGATGCGCTTGGCGATCTGCGTCGCCGCGATCCCGACGCCCCCGCCGGCCGAGTGGATCAGGACGCGCGCCCCGGGCTGGAGGTTGCCGTAGTCGACGAGCCCGGCCCACGCGGTCGCATAGTTGACCGGGATGGCCGCACCCTGCTCGAAGCTGAAGTGGTCGGGCAGCGCGAAGGCGCAATCCGCGGGGATGACGACCTGCGAGGCGTAGCCCCCGAATTTGGTGCTGCCGACCACCCGCTGGCCGACCGAGAACTCCTCGACTCCGGCGCCGACCTCGCTGACCGTGCCGGAGACCTCGTAGCCGACCACGCACGGCGCCTTCGGAGCGTCCGGATAGAGCCCCAGGCGTGCCATCACGTCGGCGAAGTTGATGCCCGACGCCGCCACGTCGATGCGAATCTCCCCGGGCGAGGGCGAGGGGTCCGGCTGCTCCTCCACCTTGAGGACGCCGGGTCCGCCGTGCTTGGTGATGACGACAGCCTTCATCGCTTGACCCCTCCCTGTCTAGCTTGTTAAAGCGAAGTAACCGCTTGCTAAAGTAAAGCACAGATTGGGACGCGGTTATAACCAGCACTGCACGCTCGCCTACGCCCTCGATCAGATCGGGGAGCGCTGGACGCTCCTGATCGTCCGCGAGCTGTTGGCCGGGCCGCGGCGCTACACCGATCTCGCACAGGGGCTGGTCACCGTGCCGAGCAACATCCTCGCCTCGCGCCTGCGCGACATGGAGGCGCTCGGGCTGGTCGCGCGTAAACGACTTCCCGCACCGGCCGAGAACGTGACCGTGTACGAGCTGACGGAGGAGGGAGCGGCACTCTCGGACGCGGTCACCGCGCTCTCGCGCTGGGGCATGCGCAGCCTTCCCCCGACGACGGACGGCAGGGCGTTCCGGGCCCACTGGCTGATCCCCGTGATGGAGGCCCGCTTCGATCCCGAGGCGGCAGCCAGCGTGAGCGAGTCCTACCAGCTGCAGATCGACGACGAGGAGTTCGTCCACTTCACGGTCCACGACGGCCACGGAGAAGCTCTGCCTGGGCCCGCACCAGAACCGGCGGTCGCCGTCAGCGCCGACGCCGAGACGCTCGTGGCCCTGGCCAACGGAGCCATCACGATCCCCGAAGCCACCAGCAGGGGCGCGACGATCCAGGGAGCCCCCGACGCGATCCAGCGGATGCTCGAGATCCTCCCCCCGCCGACGAGGACGAGCAAGGCCACGGCGCGGCGGGATGCTGTTCGTCGATAATCGTCACCCTTGAGACCGGCGGTCCCCGATCTACGCCGATGACCACACCTCGGTCGTGGAAGCTGGTCGGTCGCGCACCCGAGCTGAGGCGGATCGGGGCGGCGCGAGCCGAAGGCCTGGTCGGGGTGGCGATCCACGGGCCGCCGGGCTACGGGAAGTCGCGCCTCGTCCGGGAGGCGCTCGGCGAGGCGGAGGAGGAAGGCGCCGCGGTCGCCTGGGTGCAGGCCACGCGCAGCGCCGCCGCGGTGCCGCTCGGGGCATTCGCCTCGGTGATCCCACCGACGGCCCGCTCCGACGATCCGCTCGAGCTGATGCAGCGCGCCGTCGTCGCCCTGCGCGAGAGCGCCGAAGGACGGCCGCTGGTGCTGGCGCTCGACGACGCGCAGTGGCTCGATCCCCCTTCCGCCGCCCTGGCCCTGCAGCTGGCGAGCACCGGGACGGCGTTCCTGGTCGTCTCGGTCCGCAGCGGCGAGCGGTGCCCCGACGCGATCGTCTCGTTGTGGAAGGACGCCGGGGCGCTGCGGCTCGAGCTCGGCCCGCTCGACGCAGCCGAGACCGAGGAGATGGTCGCCGCGCTGCTCGGCGGCGACGTCGAGCGCAGCGTCGGCCGCTGGGTCTACGAGGCGGGCGCCGGCAACGCGCTCTACATAAGGGAGCTGATCCACGGCGCGCTCGACGACGGGGCACTGCGGGAGGTCGACGGACTCTGGCGGATGTCGGCCCGGCCGGCGGCCGGCGAGTCGCTCACCGATCTGATCGATGGCCGGATCGGCGAGCTCGGCGACGAGGAGCGGCGCGCCATCGGCCTGCTCGCCCTCGGTGAGCCGCTGCGCCTCTCCGAGCTGGTGGCGCTGACCCGTCCGGCCGCGCTCGAGGCACTCGAGGACCGCGGGCTGGTCGCCGTGGCGGCGGCCTCCTCCGATGCCGAGGTCCGCCTCGCCCACCCCCTCTACGGCGCCGCCGTGATCGCGCGGATGCCGGTCTTGCGGGGACGCGAGCTGCGCCTGGCGCTGGTCGAGACCGTGGGCGCCCGAGCCGAGCTGGAGCCCGAGGACACCGTGCGGCTGGCCCGCTGGCTGAGCGAGGCCGACGAGCCGATCCCCACCGGCCTCCTGATCCGCGCCGCGCGCGCGGCCGGGGAGGCGGGCGACCCCGGGTTCGGGGCGGTGCTCGCCGAGCAGGCGCTTGCCGCAGGCGCCGGGATCGAGGCGGCCCTTCTCCTCGCCCGCGCCCACTCGGTCCGCAATCGCTTCGAGCAGGCCGAGGCGGTGTTGGCCGAGGCCGAGCCGACGATCCAGAGCCAGGCCGACGCGATCGCCTATCTCGAACAACAGCGCGACGTGCTGCACTGGGGCCTCGGGCGGACCGCCGAGCTGCGGGCGGTGCTAGACCGCGCCGCCGGCTGGTGGACGGACCGCGAGTGGCAGGCGCAGCTCGAACCGCTGCATGTCCTGCTCGGCCACTTCGAGGAGTTCCGCACCGACAATCCGGGCGGCGCCGGGGCCGACGACCCCGACGCCCAGGTGCGCGAGCTCGCCAGCCTCTTCTACAGCGGCCGCACCCGTGCCGCGCACGAGCTGGCGCTGAGGATCCGCCCGACGCCGCCGGTGCGGGGCGTCCCCGACGCGCTGGCGCTGGTCCTGTGGAACCGGATCGCGCTCGAAGACGGCGAAGGCTGGGAGGAGCTCGACACCTGGATGGGCGCGGCGCTCGAGACCACGGTCCGGCTCGACGACCACGCGACCGCCGGCCACGCCGCCTACTCGCTCGCCTGCCTGCGGACCCTCGCCGGGCGCTACCTCGACGCCGCCGCGCTGCTGGCCGAGGCCGAGGCCCAGCTGGAACGCCAGGACCCGGTCGCGATGCTGGTCGTCGTCCACGCCCAGCAGGTGCTGGTCGCGGTCGCGCGCGGCGATCGGGAGGGGGCGACGGCGGCGCTGGGGCGCTGCCTCGAGCGGGTCGGCGACTCCGGGCCGCTCGTCCACCAACTGCCCTCGGTGGTACGGGCCGAGGCCTGGTCCGCCCACCTCGACGGCGAACACCAGCGCGCCCAGGAGCGGCTGCTCGAGGTCGCCCGCGAGCTCGAGCAGCGACCGGTCCAGGCGGCGCAGCTGACCTACGAAGCGATGCGCGCGGGCGCCGACGCAGGCGGGGCGGCAAGCGCGCTCTCGGCCCTCGCCGAGCGCTGCGACGCGCGGCTGGTCGCCGCCTACGCCGCGCACGCCGCCGGCCGCGCCGCCGGCGACGGGCCGGCGCTCCTGGCGAGCGCCGAGGAGATGGCCGCGATCGGCGCGCTCCGCTACGGGGCCGAGGCGGCGGCGCATGCCGCGGAGGCGTTCCTGGACGAGGGGCGCCAGGACTCCGCCCGCCGCGCCGCGGCCCGCAGCAAGGAGCTCTTCGCGGCCGATCAGGACGGCACCAGGCCGCCGATCGAGGGGCTCGACCGCACCGCCACCGACCTCACCCAGCGGGAGTCCGAACTCGTCGCCCTGGCCTCCCGGGGCCTCACCAACGCGGAGATCGCAGAGCGTCTGGTGCTCTCGGTGCGCACCGTCGAGTCGCACCTCTACCGGGCGATGCGCAAGCTCGGCGTCAGCGATCGCCGCGAGCTGCGTGGCGTCGGCGACATCGCTTAGTAGAGCCGCCGGAGGCGAATGCAGTAGCCCGGTACTGAGGACGCCGGGCGTCCCTCCCCGCAGGATCTGGTCACCGGGGGCGAGCCGACCGATCGGCCTCTCCCCACAAGACCAGTCAAGACCCCGGGGAGGGACCCGATGGCCAGCAAGACCGAGAAGACTTCCGAGCGCCGCGCCCGTCGCCGCCGGCTCCATCACGCGGCCGTCGCGGTCGCGCTGATCCTGTTCGCGGCGCTGCTGGGCGCCGCCGCCGCGAGCGCCAGGCCGGCCGCCTCCCGCGGCTCGTCGGGCTGGGCGAAACCCTGGGAGGCTCGGTTCGTGACGCCGGACAACCACGAAGTCGTCACCGACGGGTCCGTCGACGTCACCGTGCAACTCGCCCCCGGCGTGAAGAAGTTCCGCGCCCTCGTCGACAGGTCCAAGGTGACCGGCGCGTTCCAGGTCACCGCCGGCGGCCGGGGGCGCGAGGCGACCCTGAAGGTCGGCAAGACGCCCGGCCTCGGCTACGGCCGCCACATCATCTACGTCGAGGCGCTCGGCGAACCGGGTCAGACCTGGTGGGCGCAGCGCCGCATCCTCATCGCGCACCCGGGCACCGGCCTCCTAGGCGCGGCCTCCGTCCGCCGCGTCCCTGGCGCCGGGGTCAAGGTAAGCGCCACCACCGCCAAGCCCTACTTCCACACGAGCCTTCGCGTGGACGGCGGCAGGCGGATCGAGATCCCCGGTGCCGGCAGCCGGCATCGGCTCCGCCTCAGTGGCGACGACGGCCTGCATCCGGGGCGGAACCTGATCATCATCCGCGCCCTCGACGGCAAGAACGGCCGCTACGAGACCCGCCGGATCCCGATCGTCCTGCCGCGCGACGTGCCCGTCGCCGGCGCCGGCGGCCCGCACCGCGCCCAGCAGGGCCGGAAGGTCCGCTTCGACGGCCGCGGCACCAACGTCGCCCGCGGTGTCCACGCCCACTACCGCTGGACGATCGCCCACTCCCCGGCCGGCTCGAAGGCGAAGCTGCGCCACGCGACCAGCCCGCGCCCGGTCCTGCGCCCCGACCAGGTCGGCCGCTACGTCCTCAAGCTGACCGTCACCGGCAACGGCGTCGCCGGCGGGGCCCACGCGAGCGCCGCGACGGCCTCGGCGGCGGGCGAAACCGCGTCGGTCGCCTCCGACAGCGCGACGACGACCCTCGAAGCCGCGCCGCCGCACGGCGCGATCGGCGTCCCGATCGACACGATCGACGGCGCCGGGGTGATGCTCGGAACCACGCGCTACCCGGCGCCGAACGAAAAGGACGCACTGCAGATGATGGTCATCGCCCGGGGAAGCCTGGAAGTGAAATCCAACCTCCCCTACCCGAACACGGTGGCGGGCGCCGAAGAACTGCTGGCCGCGGTGAAGAAGCTGATGCCGACCGAAGAAGATCCGCGGTCGGAAAACCTCGTGATCATCGCCAAGACGATCTCGTCGACCAACAACAGCAGCGAAGCGAAGGCGAACGAACTGATCAACAAGGCACTGGCGGATATCGGTGCACGATCGGTGTCACAGCTGGTCTCCAACGGCGCTGCCTCCTGCTACGACACCGTTCCCTGCAGCGTCTTCTCGGCGATCGGGGTCCCGGGCCTTTCGCTCGGGGAAGGGAACGTCAACGGTGGCCTCGGCGACCTGCGCGGCCATGCCTGGGGCGACCTGCACGGGTACCTCCAGGAAGAACTGACGGGCAAGAATCCCTTCGTCTACGTCTCCACCGAACGCGTCCCCTTCGACACCGGTGCCGAGACCGAAGACCCGGCGACCGTCACCATCGGCTCCAATGAGAAAGGCAGTCCGCTGGCCGCCGAGACGTTCACCTCCGGCAAGGAGGAAGGCGGCGGCTGGTTCGTCGTCCTCCTGCAAGCCGGCACGCTCAAGACGATCAGCTCGGAAACCTTCCCCAACACCGCAAGCGGGCTGGAAAAGATGCACGCGGCGCTGTCGCCGTGGAGCGGATCGCAGAACGCGTTCTTGATCGTGCGATCGATCGGCAAGGTGAGCCGGGTGAACTCCCCGGCCTGGGACAGCGTCGCCGCCGACCTGCAGGCGTTCGGTGGAAGCTCGCTCTACCTGAACTCCCTGGGCAGCAGCGCCAGCAACCAGACCTACGCGCAGGTCGGACCGGGGGGCACGCCCGGGTACCCAAGCCCGTGGACGCAGGTGGCCACCGGGGTGCGGACCGGCACCGGGCGGCTGACCGGCCTGCTGGGTTACAACGCGCTCAGTCAGCTATATCCCGCCGAGTCGATCCCTCCGACGACCGAAGTCCTCGCCCATCCGCTCGAAGGAACGCTCCCGGGCGTGGTCTCGCTGCCGGCGACGGCCTGGCCGGAGGAAAGCTGGGCGGCCCCCGAAAAAGCGGTGGAAAAGTGCATCGCCTCCTTGGTGATCGGTAACGGCGGCTCGCTGCAGATCCCGATCTATCGGCACTACAACAACGCCAACGCGTCCGCGAACTGGAGTGGGTACGCAAGCAAGCTCCAGGGCTATTCGCTGAAGACCATCCAGGGAGTCGAAGGCTGTGGCTCGGCCACCGAAGGACAGTTCAAAACGGTGCGCGAACAGCTGCTCGAAGAGTGGCCGACGATCTCGACCGTGTACTCCTTCTTCGCCAACCTGGAAAAAGCGGTCAGCGAAGTGGATGGTGAAGCGCAGGCCAAGTCGGTCGCCGAGGAAGTGAACCAGGCGATCAGCCTTCCTGAATCGACGAAGGTCGGCTTCAACCGGCTCGGGCTCGCCAGCGACACGCTGTGGGTGGCCAGCGCGCTCTTCCCCGAGGCGGATGCGGTAGCCGGCCCGCTGAACTTCCTCGCGGGCGCGTTGGGGCTGGCCGGGGAACTCCAGCAAAGCACCGAAGAAAACGCCCAGGAACAGGTCTCGGTGAGCGCCGACAAGCTGTCAGAACGGCTCGCGAGCCAGCTGAGGGAATTGACCACGAACCTCGGGCGTGACCGGGAAATCGTCCTCGGCGACTGGAGCAAGCTCCAGATCGTCGCGAGGAACGCGAATGACATCACCGATGCCGCGGCAAACTGGGAATGGACCCTCCCCAACTCAAAAAAGGCGGTCGACTCGATGATGGTCTCGGTTCGTCGGCAGGCATACGAGACGCTGTTCCCGGTCGCCTACTCGCTGTTCCGGCTCCAGGCCGGTACCGCGACCCTGCCTACCAATCCGGCCCAATACCAGTGTGTGCTCGAAGGGGCGGACTGGACGAAGTCCCACTGGACGCCCTTCGAAGGCATCCAGCAGTTCGGCAGCGTCGACGTCACCGTCAACGGTTCCGGCGCCACCGAGGACTGGGTGTACGGCAAGCCGGACAAGTCCTTCGTCTCGCATCCATACATCAATGTCGAAACCGCGTCGGCGGAAGTCCTGAAGAAGATCTTCGGGCCGCCGAAGCCGAAGGACGAATACCAGACGGCGCCGCTCTTCAACGGCGCGCAGTTCGCGATCGAAACCTATGAGAACGGCACCGCCAACACGATCAAGGTGACCCACGTGGCGCCCGGGAAGCACTCGGTCGTCCCGGCCGAAATCTGCCAGGCGAGCTGATGGGTGCCGGTCCGCTGGCGAGGGCGACGCGCAGCACCGCTGCGGTGTACGCCCTCGCCGAGGGTCATCGCGTCACCGTCCTGATCGACGCGAGCGAGACGGGCGGGGCGTTCGACCTGATCGAGGTCGTCGCCCCGCCCGGCCCGGTCTCCCCACCGCACCGACACGAGTTCGTCGAGTGGTACCACGTCGTCGAAGGGACGCTGCGGGTCTCGACCGCCCGTGATCAAGGGCCGGCCGCGCCGGTGCTGGTCGAGGCCGCCGCCACCTTCGTCGTTCCCACGCAGGTGGTCCACGCGATCGAGAATCCGGCCGAGGGAGCCGTCCGCTTCATCGTCGCCGGCTTCCCCGCCGTCACCTCGAGCTTCGTCGCCAAGGCCGGGGTCAGGGTCCGCGACGTCCAGACCCCTCCCCCGGTCCTCCCCCAGGACCAGGACGCGCTGAACGCCCTCGCCGGCAGCTTTGGAATCGACCTCAGAAAGGACCTGAACGCATGAGCTCCATCCGCAGACGCGTCGCCGCCGTCGCCTTGGTCACCACCTTGGTGGCGGCGCTCGCCACGACGACAGCATCGGCCGCCCCCTCCCCGGGCGGCACCCTCTACCTCCAGCAGGCCCGCGGTGGCACCTTGATCAAGAAGGGCTCCTCCTGGCAGCTGACGCTGCGCGAGCCCCTGACCAGGACCACTGCGTTCACCGATCGCCCGGAGCGGGTCGGCGGGTCGGTGTCGCTGACCCGGTTCGTCTCCTCCTGGCATAAGAACTTCGGCACCGATGCCCCCAACGCCGCGCTCGAGATCGCCGGCGCACCGCAGTCGCGCAACGTCGTGCTGCTCGAACTCTCGGCGCCGCGCTACGACGCCTCGCGCCGGCTGCTCACCTTCACGGCGAAGCCGCTGAAGACGAGCTCCGATCCGGCCCTCGCCGCTTTGTCCCGCCAGGCCGATCGCGGCGTCCACGGCGGCTTCGGCCATGCCTCCCTGTTCATCGACAGCGGCGACGAAGGCAGCGTGGTGACGTTCCAGTTCAGCGGGATCCCGAGCGCCTACGTCGAAATCGGCCTGATCGAGACCGGGGACCGATTCGTCTACGACCCACCGGCGAGCTTTACGTCAGCGACCCAAGGGATGCGCTGGATGGGTGCAAAGACGGTCCTCTTCCTCGGCTGCCTGGCGGAAACGTGCAGCGGCACCGCGACGCTCTCGGTAGATGCGCCGCCGACCGCACCGCTCACCATCCAGGCCAACCTGCCGACGGGTGGAACGGTCACCGCGTCCTGGGCGGGCGGGCCGGTGACGACGCTCCCGTCCGGCGGCGGCCGCCTCTCACTGCAACCCGCCCATCCCTGAAGCGGCGGGGGGCGCCTCGCGCTCAGACGACCTCGAAGTCGTGGCGCGAGGCGATCTCCCCGATCGTCGCCGGGTCGGGCGGACCGCCGTTCCGGGTCCAGGCGGCGGCGAGCTCCCGCATGTAGACCTCGAAGCCACCGGGCACGTTGAAGTTGAGGAATCGGGCGGGCTCGGCGGAAGGGTTCGAGAACGTGTGCCGAGTGCCCGGCGGGGCACAGAAGAAGGTTCCCGCCGGGCCCTCGATCGTCTCCTCGCCGAGCCGGAAGGTGAGCGTCCCTTCGAGCACGTAGAACATGTCGGTGAGCGTGCGGTGGATGTGCAGCGGCGGCCCCGCGAACCCCGGCTCGACCGTGGTCTCGGAGAGGAAGAAGGCGCCGTCGGTATCCGCCGAGGTGGCCTTCAGGCAGATCCGCGAGGCGCCCATCACGTGGTCCTCGCCCTCGCCGGGCAGATGAAGAGTCGGGTCGGTCATACGGCGAAAGCTAGCGGCCCGGCACCTCGATCTCCCGCTTGAGGATCTTCCCGGTCGGCCCCTTCGGCAGCTCCTCGAGGAACCAGACGACGCGCGGATACTTGTAGGCGGCGATCCGCTCCCGCACCCAGGCGCCGATCTCCTCCGGCGCGCACTCCTCACCCGGTTCGAGGACGACCGCCGCGCCGACCTCCTCGCCCCACCTGTCATCGGGCACCCCGACGACCGCCGCTTCGCGGACCTGCGGATGCTCGTAGAGCAGCTCCTCGACCTCGCGCGGGTAGACGTTGTAGCCGCCGCGGATGATCATGTCCTTCTTGCGGTCGACGACGTAGAAGTAGCCGTCCTCGTCCTCGCGGCCCAGGTCTCCGCTGTGGAACCAGCCCTCGCGGATCGCCTCGGCGGTCGCCTCGGGGCGGTTCCGGTAGCCCTTCATCACGTTGTGGCCGCGGATCACGATCTCGCCGATCCCGCCGCGGGACACCCCGGCCCCGGACTCATCGACGATCCGCATCTCGACCCCGTCGATCGGGGTCCCGATCGAGCCCGGCCTGCGCTCGCGGTCGACGCGGTTGGAGCAGCAGAGGGGTGAGGTCTCCGAGAGCCCGTAGCCCTCGAGCACCACCGCGCCGAAGGATGCTTCGAAGCCGCGCAGCACCTCGACCGGCATCGAGGCCCCACCCGTGATGCAGATCCGCAGCGAGGAGGTGTCGAAGCGCTCGCGACCCGGGTGATGGAGCAGCGCCCCGAACATCGTCGGCACGCCGAAGAGATGGGTCACCTCGTCGCTCTCCATCCTCGCCAGCACCTCGCCAGGATCGAATTTCGGGATCAAGGTGATGCAGGCTCCCTGCCGCAAGGTCGCGTTCATCGCCGAGTTGCCGAAGGCGTGGAACAACGGAAGGGCGCCGAGGATCATGTCGCCGGCATCGATCATGCAGACCGTGCGCGCCGCCATCTCCGAGTTGCGGTCGACGTTTCGGTGGCTCAGCTCGGCGCCCTTCGGTTTCCCGGTGGTGCCCGAGGTGTAGAGGATCACCGCGGTGTCGGAGTCCTCGACCTCGGCCACTCCGCTCGTCGGCTCGACCCCGGTGAGCGCCGCCGCGAAGGCCTCCGGCTCGACCTCGATCAACTCGGTGCCGGCATCTGCGGCCCCCTCGCGCGCCTCCTCGGCGAAGCCGTGCCAGGCGAGCAGCAGCCTCGCCCCGGAGTCCTCCAGGTAGAAGGCGATCTCGCGCCGTTTCAGCAGCACGTTCATCGGCACCACGACGGCCCCGGCCCGCAGCACCCCGTAGTAGGCGACCGGGAACTCGGACACGTTCGGCAGCATCACCCCGACCCGGTCGCCGGGCTCGACGCCGCGCTCGCGCAGCAGCGTCGCCATGCGGGCGCTCGCATCGTCGAGCTCACCGTAGGTGACGGCCTGCCCGCCGAGCCGCACGGCGGGGGCACCGGCGTCGAGCGCGGCGGTGTCGGTGAGGATCGAGGCCAGGTTGCTCATCGGGGTCTCCCTCCGGGGTTCGTCTGTCCTCCTCGATCCTCCGCCATGTGCCCGCGGGTGACTTCAGTAGCGGACTACTGAAGTGCATCGAGAACCGGCCTTGATCTTGATAGTTAGTGTAGACTAACGGTTAGTTATGACTGACGCTGCATCGAAGACCATCGAGGCACTGGCCGACCCGACCAGACGGCAGATCTTCGAACGCCTCGCCGGGGCTCCAGCGGCGGTCGGCGAAATCGCCGCCACGCTGCCGGTGACCCGGCCCGCCGTCTCCCAACACCTGAAGGTGCTGAAGGAGGCGGGGTTGGTCGAGGTCCGCAAGGACGGGACCCGCAACGTCTACAGGCTCGAGCCGGACGGGCTTGGCGCGCTGCGCGATTACCTCGACCGGTTTTGGAAAAGCTCCTTGGCCTCCTTCAAGGCGGCGGTCGAGGAAGAGAGGAGTGGGAGATGACCGGGACGGACATGATCACGGAGGTCGTACAGGAGACGACGGTGGAGGCGCCGATCGAGCGCGCCTTCGCCTTCTTCACCGAGGAGATGGGGAGCTGGTGGAACCCCGAGCACCACATCATCGAGGCGCCGCTCGAGCGGATGGTCTTCGAGCCGCGGGTCGGCGGGGCGATCTACGACGTCGGAACCGACGGCAGCGAGTGCCGCTGGTCGCGCGTCCTCGCCTACGAGCCTCCAGAGCTCGTCACCTTCAGCTGGGACATCGGCCTCGACTGGAAGGTCGAGGCCGACCCGGCGCGGACGAGCGAGGTCGAGGTCCGCTTCGTCGAGGACGGCCCGGAGCGGACCAGGGTGGTCCTGACCCATCGCCACCTCGATCGCCACGGAGAGGGCTGGGAGCAGATGCGAGAAGCCGTCGGCTCTCCGGGCGGCTGGCCCGCAGGGCTCGAGCGCTTCGCGAGCGGGATACGGTGACGATCTGAGCGAGATGGCGGCGAGGGCGGGGCAGGAGCGGACGCCGCTGCGCGTCTCGCTCCTCTGCGGCCTGGCGGCCGGTGCCCTCCTCGTGGCACTGGTCGTCCCCTTCCTCGGCCGCTACGGCTGGGACCGCGACGAGCTCTACTACCTGGCGGCCTCGCGCCATCTGGCGCTCGGCTACGTCGACTACCCGCCCCTCGTCGCGGTGCTCGGCTGGGCGGTCCGGGAGGTCTTCGGCGACTCGCTCGACGCGCTGCGGGTGAGTTGCCTCCTCTGCGGCGTCGGCTCGGTCGTCCTCGTCGCCCTGTCGGCACGTGAGCTCGGTGGCGGCCTGCGCACGCAGCTGGGTGCGGCCCTCGCCTGGGCGCTCACCCCCTACGTCCTCGGCTCGGCCTCGATCTTCCACCCGACCTGGCTCGACCTGCTGGCCTGGAGTGCCTTCGGCTACCTCGCGCTGCGCATCCTCGCCCGGCCCGAGCCACGCCTCTGGCCCTGGCTCGGGGTCGTCGCCGGGCTCGGCCTGGAGGCCAAGTACACGATCGCGGCGCTGGTGCTCGCCTTCGCCATGGGCCTCCTGCTCACTCGGGCGCGGACGCTGCTGCGAACCCGTGGGCCGTGGATCGCGGCGGCGATCGCCCTCGCGATCCTCGCCCCGAACCTCGGCTGGCAGATCGCCCACGGCTGGCCGAGCGTCCACTTCCTCGGCTCCCAGAACCAGACCACCGCCGAAGAAACGCCCCGGTTCGAATTCGCCCTCGAGCAGCTCCTCTTCCTCGGCGCCGCCGCCGTCCTCTCGGTCATCGGCGTCGTGCGACTCTGGCGCGACGAGCGGCTGCGGCCGCTGGCGCTCGTGCCGGTCATCGTCACGCTGATCTTCTTCCTCTCGCGCGGGCGTGGCTACTACCCGCTCCCGGCCGACTCGGTGGCGGTGGCCGCCGGCGCGGTGGCCGTGGCCGGATGGCTGCGCGGGGCCAACCGGCGACGTTGGGCGCTGGCGGCGCTCGCGCTCCTGCAGGCGGCGGTCCTCGTCGTCGTCGCACCTGTCGTGGTCCCCGTGCTACCGACGGCGACGATGATCTCGCGCAAGGTCTATGAACCCTCCTTCTATGACGCCGAGATCGGCTGGCCGGAATTCACCGCCGCGACGGCGCGGGCCTGGGACTCGCTGCCTGCCGCCGAGCGACGTCGCGAGGCGATCGTCACCTCCAACTACGGCGAGGCGGGGGCACTCGCGTTGATGGGCCCGGCGCTGGGGCTGCCGACACCGCTGAGCGGCCACCTCTCCTGGCAGTACTGGCGTCCGGCGTCGCTGCCGCAGCGCGCGGTCGTCCTGGTCGGCTTCGCGCCGGGGTTCGTCGCCCGGCACTGCGACGGCCATCGCCTCCTCGGCCGCGCCAGGAACCGCTGGCACATCGAAAACGAAGAGCGCGGGGCGCGCATCGTCCAGTGCCGACTCCCTGCAACCCTCGGCTCGTTGTGGGGACGGGACTTCGCCACCAACCAGCTCTGACCGTGGAACTGCACACCGACCGCCTTCTGCTCCGCCCCTTTCGCGTGGACGACCTCGACCGACTCGCGTCGTGGCAGAGCCTGCCCGAGGTGGCCAGGTACACGTATTGGGAGCCGAGCACGCGCGAGCAGGTCGAACCGATGCTCGCGCGCTGGATCGAGGCCACCCGGCTCGAACGCGACGACGACGCCGTGACCCTCGCGGTCGAGCGGCCGGCGGACGGCCTGCTCCTCGGCAGCGTCACCATCTTCCTGCGCAGCCTCGAGCACCGCCAGGTCGAGGTCGGCTACGTCTTCCACCCCGATGCGGGCGGCCGCGGCTACGCGACCGAGGCGACCCGGGCACTGATCGACTTCGCCTTCGCCGAGCTCGGTGCCCACCGGGTCTTCGCCCGCACCGACGCCCGCAACGTGGCCTCCGCCGCCCTCTGCCGGCGACTCGGCATGCGCGAGGAGGCCCATCTCCGGGAGGCCGAGATCTTCAAGGGCGAGTGGGGCGACGAACTCGTCTTCGCCGTGCTCGACCGGGAGTGGTGCCCGGGCGCAGGCCCCGGTCCCTCGGACTGACCTCTTGACATGCAGCCGTACGGCTGCGTATATTTGGCAGCCAGATGGCTGCATCTCGATCAGACGATCCACTCGACCTCGCCTTCCGGGCGCTCGCCGACCCCAGCCGTCGGGCCTTGCTCGACAGCCTGAACGACCGCGACGGCCAGACCTTGGGCGAGCTTTGCGCGCAACTGGAGATGGCCCGCCAGTCCGTGTCGAAGCACCTGGCAGTGCTCGAGGAGGCAAACCTCCTCACCACCGTGCGGCGAGGGCGGGAGAAGCTCCACTACCTGAACGCGGAGCCGATCAACGCGATCTCCGAGCGCTGGATCGACCACTACGACAGAAGGCGCGTGCGCGCGCTCGCCGACCTCAAACGAGCACTGGAGGAGACCCCGATGGAACGACCCGAGTTCGTCTACACCACCTACATCAAGACCACGCCGGAGCTGGTCTGGAAGGCGATCACCGATCCCGCCTTCTGTCGCGAGTACCTGGCGCTGGAATCCGACTGGGAGGTCGGCTCGACCTATGTCTGGGACCAGGACGGGCTGAAGATCGCCCACCCCGACCAGGTCGTCCTCGAGTCCGATCCCTACCGCCGCCTCGCCTTCACCTTCCACACCTTCGTCCCTGAGCTGGCGGAGGTGACGCGACTCGAGGAGGAGACGATCGTCGCCGCCGCGGGGGAGCCTCGCTCGAAGGTCACCTTCGAGATCGAGCCCCGGGGAGACCAGGTGAAGCTGACCGTGATCCACGACGGCTTCGAGCCCGGCAGCACGGTGCTCGGCCTGATCGGCGATGGCTGGCCGATCAAGCTCTCGATCCTGAAGACCCTGCTCGAGCGCGAGGGCACGGGAGACGCCGTCCCGACGGCGGCCACCTGAGGCGCATCTCGGCGAGGAGCCACATCATGCCCCGTACCGAGGCCGGGCCCGCCCCGGCATGGACCCTCCTGGTCGCCTCCCTGGCGCTGATGATGTCGTTCCTCGACGCGCTCGTGGTGACCACGGCGCTACCGGACCTGCGGGCCGCCCTTCACGCCGGAGTGGGCGACCTCGAGTGGACGCTGAACGCCTACAACCTCGCCTTCGCCTGCCTGCTCCTGACCGGTGCGGCGCTCGGCGACCGCTTCGGGCGACGGCGGATGCTCTGCCTCGGCCTTGGCGTCTTCGTCGCCGCCTCGACGGCGGCGGGGCTGGCGGGGAGCGTCGGCGTCCTCGTCGCCGCCCGCGCGGTAGGCGGCGCGGGCGCGGCGCTGATGGTGCCCCTCACCCTCACCCTCGTCGTCGAGGCCTACCCGGCGGAGCGGCGTGGTCGCGCGATCGGGATCTGGATGGGGGTCGGCGGCCTCAGCGGCGCCATCGGACCCTTCGTCGGCGGCGCCCTGGTCGAGGCGATCAGCTGGCACTGGATCTTTTGGATCAACGTGCCGATCGGGCTGGCCCTGATCCCGATCGCCTTGGCGAAGGTGAAGGAGAGCCGTGCCGGACACCCGCGCCTCGATCTCGTCGGTGTCGCCCTCGCGAGCGCCGGCCTCTTCGGGGTGACCTGGGGGATCGTCCGCACCGACGCGGCCGGCTGGGGAAGCGCCGCGGTGCTCGGGCCGATCGCGCTGGGACTCGTGGTGCTGGGCTGCTTCTCCGCCTGGGAGGCGCGGACGCGCCATCCGATGGTGCCGCTCGAGATGTTCCGCGGGCGGCGCTTCACCGCCGCGAACGGAATCAGCTTCTGTCTCTACGCGGGCCTCTTCGGCTCGCTCTTCCTGATGAGCCAGTTCTTCCAGACGGCACAAGGGTGCTCGCCACTGCAGGCGGGCGCCGAGCTCCTCGCCTGGAGCGCGACCGGCCTCGTCGTCGCACCGCTCGCGGGGCGCGGTGCGGACCGCTTCGGCAACCGGCCGTTCATCCTCGCCGGGCTCCTGATGCAGGCGATCGGCCTCGGTGCGATCGCCTCGATCGCCGGTGTCGACACCTCGTTCCTTGCGCTTGCGCCCTTCCTCCTGATCGCCGGATCGGGTACGGCGCTCGTCTTCCCCACCGTGACCAACGAGGTGATGGGGGCGGCTGCGCCGGAGCGGGCCGGGATCGCTTCGGGAATCAACAGCTCGCTGCGTGAGTTGGGCGGCGTCTTCGGCGTCGCCGTCCTCGCCTCGGTCTTCTCCCGCGGCGGCGTCTTCGTCGACCCGGTGACGTTCGTGGCCGGCTTCCACGCGGCGCTCTGGGTCGCCGTCGCCTTCACCGTGATCGCGTTGCCGCTTGCGCTCTCGCTCGGCGGCGGCGTCGACCGCGGTTCCGAGGCGACGCCCGCCGTCGCGGTCGGTCCGCTGGTGGTCGAGTGATGCTCGGCTACCCACCCGACACCGTCTGGGTCCGCTACGACTGGAGGAGCGAGGATCTGCCCCGCGAGCCGCCGCCGATCGCGGTGAAGGTCATGATCCGGCCTGCGCTACCCGACGAGGCGGAGGCGCTCGCCGAGCTCGTCGTCCTCGCCTACGCATCGGACCCGGCCTGGGCCGAGATGATGGAGGGGATCGAGATGCGGATGCGCTCCCGCGTCCTGAAGACCTGCGGCCGGCCGGGGAGCGCATATGTCGTCGTCGCCGACATGGCCGGCGTGCCGGTGGGCTGCTCGGGGGTCGCGACGGAGCACGAGACGGGGCAGAACCTGCTCACCGGGATCTGCGTCCTCCCCACCCACCAGCGGCGCGGCCTCGGCCGACGCCTCCTCTGGGAGTCGTTGTGCGCACTCCGCGATCTCGGCGTCACCCGGCCGCGTGTCTACACCGAGGAGGGAGCGCTTGCCGACCGCCACGTCTATCCGAGCTTCGGATCCGAGCGGACGGCGGGCGTCGCCTACCCACCTTGACCTGCGCAGGGCGCAACCCGGCAATCCTCAATGTGAGCCGTATCAGGCTCATCAATGCCCTCTCGATTTGCCTGGAATATAGGGCGGCCCATGTCGGACCGAAGAGCCCGGGAGCGATTCAGCCTTATGGCGACCGGCGCGGCGCCGTTCGCCGTCTAACGATGGCGTCGCAGCCCGCCGGCGCGCTTGAGGCAGACCTTGCGCGCCTTGCCCTTGCGCCTGGCGCAGCGGGACTTCTTCGTCACGGTCGGGCCCGGGCTCGGCGCGGCGCCGTCGGCACCTGCCGGAGCCGTGTCCGACGTCCCGCCGCCGGTGGCACCGGTCGCCACGGACGAGGATCCGCCCGCACCCGACGCTTCGCCGCCGGCCGAAGACGCTTCTCCGCCGCCTGCCGCCACGGCTTCGACCGCATCCAGTTCGGCAGGGGGCGGGTCGGCGATGTAGTGCTCGTGGACCCGCTCGGCGGAGAGCGCCGTCGGGTAGTAGGCGACCTCGTCGATCGCACCGTAGAACCAGGGGGCGAGCTGGCCGAAGCCGACGTAGAAGGTCGAGGAGGAGCTCGGCCGCCTGGTCGACTCGACTTCGCCGCAGAGCTCGCCGTCCACGTAGATCCGCATCGTCACGCCGTCCCAGGTGCCGACCACGTGGGTCCAGACGCCCGGCGTCGGCGCGACGCAGTGGCCGCCGGGGCCGATCTGCGCGGTCAGCGTCGTTTCCATGCGGCGGTAGGAGAAGTGGCCGCCGATGATGTCGAGCTCCCCCGCGTCGCCGTGGCCGACGATCGCCTCGTCGCGGCCGTCGAAGGGATGGACCCAGGCCTCGAGTGAGGATTCGTCGGTCGGCGCCGTGATCCCGTCGACGTAGCCGTAGCCCCCTTCGCCTTTGAAGAGGCGGGCGTGGTCGCCGTCGCCGGAGATCCCGACCGGGCCCGATTCGGTGTCGTTCTTGTAGGTGCCGTCGTGGCCGTTGCCCGAGGAGTCGGCCATCGTGTCGCCGGTGTCGCCGAGGCGGTAGTAGGCGATCGGATCGTCGGAGCGCACCACGTCGGCATAGGGCTCGACCGTGAAGGTGTGGGTATGCGTGTAGACGTTGCCGCCGATGTCGGTGGCGACCAGCGTCAGGTGGTAGACCCCCGGCGTCTGCGGCAGCGGGGCGCCGCTCGTGATCGACGTCCCGTCCAGTTCGGCTTCGCAGCTCGCGATGTCGCCGGGGCCGTCGGGATCGGTGCAGTCGAAGCTCGAGTTCGGGACCTTGGTCGGAGCGTAGGTGCCGTCGTTGACCGGCACCTCGATGTTCGCGTAGGGGATCGCCGTGTCGGTGTTTTCGGGACCGGTCTGGCTGGTGCCGGGGCCGGTCGGCGACGGGTGGTCGTAGGCGGTGCCGATCTGCCAGCGGTCGAAGATCCGCCCGGCGCTCAGCGCATGCCCGTAGTAGGCGACCTCGTCCTCGTAGCCGTGGAACCAGGGCGCCTGGTCGCCGTAGCCGACGTAGAAGGTGGCGCTCCCCGACGGTTCCTTGTTCGCCCAGTTCGCCGAGTCGACTTCGTGGCCGTCGACGTACAGGCGCGAGATATGGCCGTCCCAGGTCGCGGCGACATAGCTCCACCGGCCGGGCGGTACCACACCGTCGGCGCCGGAGGCGACGATCGTGTCCTGGGTCTGGCGGAACGCCAGGTGTCCGCCGGAGATGAAGAGCTGCCCCCCGCCGCCATGCGCGGCGATCATCATGTCCTGGCCGTCGGTGGGCTTCACCCAGGCCTCGATCGAGTACGCCTGGGTCGGCGCGGTGATCCCGTTCGCGTAGCCATAGCCGTCACGGGGTGGGAAGTAGGCGGACCAGTCCTGCGGATCGTTCGTCAGCTCGCAGGCGTGCGGCGGATGCGGCCGGCGCTCGCAGGCGATCGCCGCGGCGCGTCGCAACACCACTCCGTTCTTGTATTCGCCGTCGTGGCCGTTGCCGGAGGAGTCGAGCATCCGGCCGGAGCCGAGCGGCTCGTCCAGGCGGTAGTAGGCGAGCGGATGGTCTTCGAGGACGAATTCGCCGTAGCGCGGCGGATCGACCACGTAGGTCACCGTCTTCGTCGATTCGTTGCCGAACTTGTCGACGGCGGTCACCGTGAAGAGGTGCGGACCGAGCGTCGAGGTGTCGATCGGGGTCGCCGTGCAGGAGGCCGCCGAGGAGCCCCCGAGCGGTTCGCTGCACGAGTAGCCGGGGGTGACGTTCTGGTGGAGCGCGAAGTGTTCTTTGTCCGGCGGGAAGGAGATCGAGATCGTCGGGGAGGGCTGGGCGACCGTCACCGACTCGTCGGCGCCGTTGCAGCCATCGGTGGCCGCGCTGTTGTCGGAGTCACCGGAGTATTCGGCGGTCCAGCGGTAGGTGCCGGCGGCGGTCGGGGCGAATTCGGTCGATTCCGCACCGGCGCCGGCGACCGCCTCGGTGTCTTCGAAGGCGATCCCTCCCGTGCAGCTCGAATCGTCCGGCCCGTAGAGCCTGAAGGTGACGGTGCCGCCCGGCGAGTA
>DATJWW010000031.1:0-37912 GCA_035500835.1 Solirubrobacterales bacterium
GTTCGAGCATGGCGATGGGCTATATCGAGGCGGTTACCCCGTCGTGAAGGTGCTGTGAACGACCTGTGAAGGGGCCTCCCCGGCCGCTCCCCGCGCGGGCTCCGTGGCGGGAGGATCGGCCGGCCGGAGGGTCTCCTCGACGATCCCCGCGGGTTCGGGATCGAAGCGGTAGCCGATCCCGAAATGGGTGTGGATGTAGCTCCAGTTCGGGGAGAGCTTCTCGAGCTTCTGGCGGAGCTTGCGGATGAAGACGTCGACCGAGCGGTCGCCGTGGGCCATCGCGTAGCCCCAGACCCGCTGGTAGATGGTCTCCCGCTCCAGCACCTGGCCCTGGGTGCCGGCCAGCAGGTGGAGCAACTCGAACTCGCGCCGGGTCAGGTCGAGGCTGTCGCCGGCGACGAAGGCCTGGAAGCGGTCGGGGCGGATCTCGAGCTCACCGGCGAGGACCGGCGCCGACTCGGTCTCGTGGCGGCCGCGCCGATGGCGCCTGGTGACCGCTTCGATCCGAGCGATCGCCTCCTCGGGATGGGAAGGCTTGGTGATCCAGTCGTCGACCCCGAGGCGCAGGCCGCGCACCCGCTGGGCCACGGTCGAGCGGCCGGTGCAGACGACCACGCCGAGGTCGGGCAGCAGGCTGCAGACCCGGTCGAGGTAACGCCACGCTTCGTCGCCGAGCACCGCCGGGTCGACCAGCAGCGCGTTCAACTTCATCGCCACCAGCTGGTCCGGGGGCACCGCGCCGGCGGAGGTGCGCAGCAACCAGCCCGCCGCCTCGGCGCGCTTGGCAAGGACGGTGACGAAACCGGAATCGGTGTCGATCACCGCCAGGCGAGTGGTCGGGTCAGTGGCCAACTCACCGTGAATTCTATGCACGCCGTCCCCCCTTTTACCGCTGTTTACAGGTCTTTAACAAGTCCGCGGCACCCAAATTGCGGGCGAACCGGCTCCACGGGCCGATTTTCAGAAGGTCGCCGGGCGCAGGCCCGTGGCGATCACCAGCAGGATCGCCGCGCCGGCGGCGTAGCGATAGATGACGAAGGGCCGATAGGAGGTCGTCCGCACCAGGCGGAGGAGGAAGACGATCGCCGCGTAGCCGGAGATCGCGGCGGCGATGGTGCCGACCACCATCGGCCCGGCGACGCCGGGCGGCAGGCCTTCGCCGACGGCGCCGATCCCTTTGAAGAGGGTGGCGCCGGCGACGACCGGGATCAGCAGCAGGAAGGAGAAGCGGGCTGCGGCGTCGCGATCGAGGCCGCGGAAGCGGGCGGCGGTGATCGTGATCCCGGAGCGCGAGGTGCCCGGGGCCAGGGCCAGCACCTGGGCGAGCCCGATCCAGAGGCCGTCGCGCAGGTCCGAGCGCTGCAGGGAGCGCTGCTGCGGCCGGCGGTCGGCGAGGTCGAGCAGGAAGCCGAAGAAGATCAGCTGAAGGGCGATCATCCAGGGCTCGCCGAGGTGTTCGTCGATGAAGTCGGAGGCGATGCCGCCGGCGATCACCGCGGGGACCGTGCCGATCGCGATCGCGACGGCGAGACGCTGCTCGCCCGTCGCGATCGTCCGCGTCCGCAGCGCCGAGAGGAAGCCGACGAGGAGGCGCCACACCTCGAGCCGGAAGAAGGCGACCGCGGCGATCAGGGTGCCGGCGTGGAGGGCGACGTCGAAGGTCTTGTTGAAGGCTTCGTCTTCGGTGAGGAAGGTGTATTCCTGCAGCCAGGGGACGATGATCAGATGGCCTGAGGACGAGATCGGCAGGAACTCGGTCAGGCCCTGGACCACTCCCAGGAGCAGGGCCTCGAGGTTTGACATGGCGCGATCCTACGCTGCCGGTTGCGATAGATTGCCGAGCGTGAAGCGCGCTGCCGCCCTCTTCCTGATGGCCCTGACGACGATGTTGGTCGCCGCGCCGATGGCATTTGCGGAAAACGGCCAGGGCGCGATCGGCAAAGCCGACGACAAGACCGTCACCTTCTTCTGCTTCGGCGTGATGGCCTTCTTCGTCATCCTCGTGATCGGCCTCTCGCTGATCCAGGGCCACCTGGATCGCCGCAAAGAGAAGCGCCGCTACGACATCGAGCGCCTCGGCTAGGTCAGCCGGAACCCGCTCAAAAGCCGTTTCTCGGTCTCGCCCTCGATCTCGGCGAGGACTTCGACCTTCCCCTCGAGCGGGGTGCCGCGGATCTTCGTCGCCAGCAGATCGTCGACCTGGAAGATGCCGGCCGAGTTGTTGAGCTTGATCTCGATCCGCACCGGGTGGTCGTCGCCGGCGCTGATCAGGACCTCGTCGATCGCCGCGGCGGAGATCGAGTGGATGCCCTCCTGGCCCGCCTCGATCGGGATGCGGGTGCGGCCCTGGGCCATGTCGAGGGCGTCGGCGACGCGGACCACGCCGGCCTCGACCGTGTAGGGCTCGCCGCGGCGGCGGTGGCCGATGATCGCGTGCAGGATCTCGGCTTCGACCACGGTGCGCTCGGGCTGTTTGTAGGCGCCGGCGAGGAGACGGTCGAGGGCGCTCTGGGCGAGGAAGAGCGAGTACTCCTCGTGGTCGGCGCGGTGGATCGACATGCCGACGTCGTGCAGCAGGGCGCCGCCGGCGACCACCACCTCGGCGTCGCGATCGCGCATCCCATGGTCGGCGACCATCGCCGGCTCGACCCCGGCTTTGACCAGCAGGCGCAGCAGCCGCAGGGAGATGTTGAGGACGATCTGCATGTGGACCCAGCTGTGGTCGGACATCCCCAGCCGCTCGGCGTTGACCTGTGCCATGTACCACCAGCCGCGCACCTGGTCGTCGCCGTTGACCGCGTCGATCAGGCTCTCGAGCCGGCGATTGCCGCGCGTCGGCGCGCGCACGTGCGCCTCGGCGATCGCCTCGCGCGGCGGCTTCCGTGCCGGCCCGCCCGGATCGGGCGCCGGCACGCCATCGGTGCCCTCGCCCACCTCGGCCGCAGCATCGGCCGCTTTCGTCTCCTCAGGCGTCATCGCCAGGATCGTAGCCCCGCCACCCCCCGGCGCGGTCGACCTAAGGCCCGGCCTCACACCCCGCGGTCGTCCTTTGGGCCGTTGTCGGGGCCAAAGGACGACCGCGATCCGGGGATAGGGCCAAAGGACGACCGCGGCCCGGGCGTCAGCCGTGACGTCAGCCGCAGACGGGCCAGGGGCTGGAGCCGGACTCCGCGTAGAGGAGCGCGGCGCGGTAGTCCTGTTCGGCCTCGGGGGCCTTGGCGGGATCGCCGTGACCGCCGACCGATTCCCACGTCCCCTGGTCGAACTGATATTTGCCCCGATAGGTGCCGTCGGGCGAGACGGCTTCCGGATTGCCTCCGGACTCGCATGCGGCGATCGATTCCAGCATCGCCATCGTCACGCCGCCAGGCAGGTGGGAGAACCTTTCCCGTTCCTCGCGCTTCCGTGCCTCCACCTTGCGGCGATGCTCGGTCCGCTTCGTCGTCACCGCGATCAGCAAACTGTCGCGGTCGACCGGCCGCAGCAGCGAGCCACTGACCAGCTGCGCCTCGCCGATCGCGACGACCGGCTCGCCCTGAAAAGCCCGGAGCCGTTCCCGAGGGACCGCCTTCCCATCCTGGGCAGCGGACGCGACGGCAGGCGCCGCAAGCGCGACGACGATCCCGAGCAGCGCAATATGTTTGCGTTCTGTGAGCAAGCGGTGAACGCTTTCGTGGATCACCATCCCTGTCTGTGACCGCGGTCACACTTATCCCTTCTCTGTAGAGGCTCGTTCCCGACCTGGAGACGAACCCGGCATCATCTCCCTCATCGCACCGGAGGGGGACACCACGCGGCTGCTGCTCGCCTGCCCGGATCGGCCGGGGCTGATCGCCACGGTCTCGGGCTTCCTCGCCGACGCGGGCCTGAACATCGTCGACGTCGACCAGCACTCGACCGCGGCGGGGCGCTTCTTCATGCGGATGGTCTTCGACTCGCCGGCGGCGACGGAGCGGGCCGGGCTGGAGGAGAGGTTCGTGCGGGAGATCGCGACACTGTTCGAGATCGAGCATTCGTTCAGCGAGTCGACACGCGGCAAGCGCGTCGCGGTGATGGTCTCGCGCGAGGACCACTGCCTCTCCGACCTGCTCTGGCGGTGGCGCAACGGCCACCTCGGCGGCGAGATCGCGGTCGTGATCTCCAACCACGAGGACCTGCGCGGCGAGGTCGAGGCGGTCGGGCTGCCGTTCCACCACGTGGCGATCGATCGCGAGACGAAGGACGCCGCCGAGCGCCGGGCGCTGGAGCTGATCGGCGACGTCGACCTGCTCGTCCTCGCCCGCTATATGCAGATCCTCTCCCCCGCCTTCCTCACCGGGCTCGCCGCCCCGGCGATCAACATCCACCACAGCTTCCTGCCCGCCTTCGTCGGCGCCGATCCCTACGCCCGCGCCCACGAGCGCGGCGTCAAGCTGATCGGCGCCACCGCCCACTACGTGACCGCCGAGCTCGACGCCGGCCCGATCATCGACCAGGACGTGGTCCGGGTCGGACACGCCGACGAGGTTCCTGACCTGGTGCGGATCGGGCGCGACGTCGAGCGGCTGGTGCTGGCCCGCGCGGTCACCGCCCATCTCGAGGACCGGGTGCTGCTCGACGGCGAGCGGACGGTCGTCTTCTAGAACGGCCCGGCGGACCAGCCGACTTAAGTAGCGGCGGCCTCGGCGGCGCCCTGCGCCGCCTCCCACTCGGCGAGCAGCTCCTCGACCGCCGCCTTCGCCGCCTCGTGCTTGGCCGTCGCCCGCTCGGTGCGGCTCGGGCTCGCCCAGGCATCCGGGTCGGAGAGCTCCTCCTCGACCGCCTTCAGATCGGCTTCCGCCTTCGCGATCCGCTCCTCCAGCCGCGCCGCCTTGCGCTCGGCCCGTTCGGCAGCCTTGCCGTCGCGCCGCCTCGCGGCGGTCGCGCTCGATGCCTTCTTCTTGGCCGGCGAGCGCTCCACCGCCGGCTCGCCGTCGGCCTCGCGTTCGTCGCGGCGCCGCTGATACTCGGCCCAGCCGCTCTGGTGGCTGGTCAGCTTGCCGTCCTCGACCACGATCGTGCGGCTGCCGACCGCCTCCAGCAACGCCCGGTCGTGGGAGATGAGGACGACGGAGCCCTCGAACTCGGTCAGCGCATCCTCGAGCGCCTCGCGGCTCTCGATGTCGAGGTGGTTGGTGGGCTCGTCGAGGACCAGGACGTTGGCACCGGAGGAGACGAGGATCGCCAGCGACAGCCGCCGCTGCTCGCCGCCGGAGATGTCGGAGAGCTGCTTTTCGACGTCGGCGCCGGAGAAGAGGAAGCCGCCGAGCAGGGCGCGCGCCTTCGGGCCGGTGAGGCCGGTCTCGCGCTGTGCAGCGTCGAGCACCGTGCCGGCGCCGGCCGCGGTGTCGGCGTGCTGGGAGAGATAACCGAGGTTGACGTTGTGGCCGGTGCGGACGATCCCGGCGGCGGGCTCGCGCTGCCCGGCGAGGGTCGCCACCATCGTCGTCTTGCCGCTGCCGTTGGCGCCGATCAGGACGACGTGCTCGCCGCGTTCGACCTCGAGGTCGGCGTCCTCGAGCAGCACCCGGCCCGGCACCTCGATCCGCGCGTCGACCATCTTGAGGACGACGCGACCGGGGCGCTCGGGCGACTTGAAGGAGAAGCGCAGGTGACGGTTGTCGCGCTTTTCGGCCATCGGGCCGCCCTTCTTCTTCTTGTCGATCTGTTTGATCCGCGACTGCGCCTGGCGCGCCTTGGTCGCCTTGTAGCGGAAGCGCTCGACGAAGCGCTCCATCCGCGCGATCTCCGCTTCCTGGCGGTCGATCGCTTTGCCGAGCGCGATCTGGCGCGCCGCCTGCTCCTGGCGCCAGGCGTGCCAGGGGCCGGCGAAGAAGCGGGCCCGCTGCGCCTCCAGCTCCAGCACCGAGGTGCCGACCGCCTCCAGGAACCAGCGGTCGTGGGCGACGAGGACGACGGCGGCGTCGAGGTCGACAAGGTAGCGCTCGAGCCACTCGAGCGAGGGGATGTCGAGGTGGTTCGTGGGCTCGTCGAGGAGCAGCAGGTCGGGACGGGCGGCGAGCGCGCGGGCCAGCGAGGCGCGGGTCAGCTCGCCACCGGAGAAGGTCGAGAGCGGGCGGTCGGCGTGCTCGGGACCGAAGCCGAGCCCGCGCAGCACTTCCAGCACTTCGTCGCGCCAGCGATAGCCGCCGCCGGCTTCGAGGCGGGACTGGGCGTCGGCGTAGGCCGCCATCGTCTCCTCCGAGGCGCCGCCCGCCATCTCGCCCTCGAGGCGGGCGAGCTCGGCCTCCGTCTCCAGCATGTCGCCGCGGCCGGAGAAGACGTAGTCGCCGAGCTTCGCGTCGGAGCCGCGCGGCGGGCGTTGATCGTGGAGGGCGACGCGGGCACCGCGCTGGATCGAGACCGAGCCCTCCTCCGGCGTCAATTCACCCGCCAGCACCCGCAGCAAGGTCGACTTCCCGGCCCCGTTGCGGCCGGACAGCGTCATCCGGTCGCCCGCCTCCAGCTTGAAGGAGACGTCGCCGAACAGGAGCTTGCCGCCGACGTAGACGTCGAGCGAGGTAGCGGTCGCGATCGCCATCGGTCCAAGGTACTGATCGCGCTCAGGCGCAGTACTTGGTGGCGATCGCCTCGATCGTGCCGGCGGTGCGCATCGTCCCTTTGCCGAGGACACGGTCGAGCGCCTTCATGTCGACCCCGGTCTCGGAGAGGCCGACGCTCGGCAGCCAGTGCAGCTCGCGGCCCTCGACCACCATCAGGTCGTCGGGACCGGCCAGGGCCAGCGCCTCCTTCGCCGCCTTCGCACTCGGCCTGCGTCCCAGCAGCTGCACCTGTGGTTTGCCCTTCGACGCCGCGATCGCCTGCGCGTCGAACGGTTCCCGCGCGGCGATCTCGCCCACCTCGGCGGCACTCCGGAGGAACACCACGACCTCGTAGCCGAGCCGTTCCCCGAGCCCTGTTTCGAGCCGCTCCCGCACCGTCGACTCGGCCTCCCCTGCCGGATCGACGAAGACGACGTTGCCGCTCGCCCGGAAGGTGGCGACGTCCGCCGCCCCGATCGCCTCGAAGTGGGCGACCAGCTCCGGGTTCTTGATCCGCCGGTGCTTCCCCAGGTTGATCCCGCGCAGGAAGGCGACGTAGCGTTCCACGGCGCCACCGTATCCTGCGGACGATGGCAGGCCCGCTGCGACACCTCGGCGAGCTGGCGCAGGCGCAGGTCAGGCGGCGCACCGCGCCGCGCGCCGACGCCGAGGCGCTGACCGAGTTGGAGGCGCGGCCGCTCGCGCTCCCGGCCGGGCTCGAGGTCGAATGGCTCGGCGTCTCGGCTACCGGCTCACGCACGAGGGGCATACCCTCTTCGTCGACCCCTACCTCTCCCGCGTCCCCCTCCGCGATCTGATCCTGCGACGGCGGGCGCTGCCCGATCCGGCCGCGCTGGAGC
This sequence comes from Solirubrobacterales bacterium, assembly GCA_035500835.1. Taxonomy (GTDB): domain Bacteria; phylum Actinomycetota; class Thermoleophilia; order Solirubrobacterales; family 70-9; genus VAYN01. The sequence continues at coordinate 7,421 of DATJWW010000031.1, forward strand.
GCTTCGTCCGGGCGCCGGGCAGGACCGTCGGCGTCCTCGTCGGCCACACCCACTTCGACCACGCGGTGGACGCCCCGGCACTGGCCCGGCGCCTCGACTGCCAGGCCTTCGGCTCCGCCTCGCTGGTCAATCTGATGGCGCTGCACGGGATGCCCGAGCGCGCGGTCGAGGTCGAGCCTTACCGCGTCTACGAGCTGGGACCGTTCGAGGTCAGCTTCACCCCCAGCGTCCACTCGAAGCTGCTGCTCGGCCTCGCCGTCCCCTACGACGGCGAACTGACCTGCGAGCACCTCGACTCGCTCTCCCCCGCCGCCTACCGCTGCGGCCAGGTCTGGGGCATCTCGATCGCGGTCGCCGGCATCCGCCTCTACCACCAGGGCAGCGCCGACCTGGTCGACGACGCGATCCGCGACCGCGGCGTCGACGTCTTCCTCGCCGGCGTCGCCGGCCGTGGCTTCACCGATCGCTACTGGCAGCGCATCCTCGGCCGCCTCGAACCGCGAGCCGTCGTCCCCACCCACTACGACAACTTCTTCCGGCCGCTCGGGCAGGAGCTGGAGTTCGTCACCGCCGCCGAACTCGCGCGGCTGCCGGAGGAGATCGGCGCGGTCAGCGAGTCGATCGAGCTGGCGGCCCTGCCACGCGCCGATCTCGGCTAGTCGATTCCACGGCGCGAGGCTCGCGGCCGCGGCGGCCGGCCGAGGGCGGAAAACGAGGAGGAGCGCCCGATCCCTCCCCAGGTAATCCGACCGAACCCAGGTGCTCGCCCGGCCGCCGGGCCGGACGAGCTTTTTTGATGGAGGCGCCGAGATTCGAACTCGGATCCGCGGACGCTGGGCGAGGGTGTCTACAGGTTTAGCCGGCGCTTGATTCTCGTCTCCCGGGGTCCGCGCCGACGGGCACTGCGGAAGACAAAGCCCCTTGAATTTCCCCGGCCGGACGAGGCGGGCCGTCCGGGTGAGCCCGTTTCTGAAGCCGGTGCCCCTCCCCACGGGCGAGGGAGGACCGACTCTCATCGCTTAGCTTCTAACTAAGCGGCGAGGGCGAACTCATGGTCCGCACGTATTGGTTTGTGCCGGGGTTTAACGAGGCCTCCGGCAACCTCGACCTGCAACCTTTCGCACGAATCGACCACGTCGAAGCCTGTCGCCCCCGTGCGTTGCATCTGAAAGTGTACGGGGGATGTCCGAGAAGGCCTACGACGCGATAGTCCTCGGTGCCGGACCGACCGGAGAGGTCGCCGCCGGACGACTGGCGGAAGCCGGCTGGAAGGTGGCGATCGTCGAGAGAGACCTGGTCGGCGGCGAATGCTCCTACTACGCCTGCATGCCGTCGAAGGCGCTGCTGCGCCCCGCCGACGTGCTCGCCGAGGCAAAGCGGATCCCCGGCGTCCCGGTGGCCGACGACGCGGCCCTCGATCCGGCGGCGGTCCTCGCCCGGCGCGACGTCGTGATCCACGGGCAGGACGACTCCGGCCAGCTCCCCTGGCTCGAAGAACGCGACATCGACCTCTTTCGCGGCGCAGGGCGCCTCGTCGGCGCGGGCCGCGTCGCGGTCGGCGACGAGGAGCTGACCGCGACGCGGGCGGTGATCGTCGCCACCGGCTCGGGCGCGGCGATGCCGCCGATCCCCGGCCTCGACTCGGTCCCCACCTGGAACAACCGCGACGCGACCACCGCCGAGCGTGTCCCGGCAAGCATGGTCGTGCTCGGCGGCGGCCCGGTCGGCTCCGAGCTCTCCCAGGCCTGGGCCTCGCTGGGGACGAAGGTGACGCTGGTCGAGGGCGGCCCCCATCTGCTCGGCCGCGACGAGCCCTTCGCGGGCGAAGAGGTGGCGGCGGCGCTGCGCGGCCGCTTCGGCGTCGACGTGCGGGTCGGCGACCTGGTCGAGTCGGTCCGGGCGGGCGGCGCCGGGGTGATCGCCGAGCTGCAGGACGGCGGCGCCGTCGAGGGCGAGGAGATCCTCGTCGCGATCGGCCGCGAGCCCCACACCCACGACCTCGGCCTCGAGACGATCGGCGCCCGGCCCGACGAGCACGGCTTCCTCGCCGTCGACGACCGGATGCGGGTCGGCGGCAGCGACGCCCTCTACGCGATCGGCGACGTCAACGGCCGCGCCCTCTTCACCCATATCGGCAAGTACCAGGCCTGGATCGTCGCCGAGAACCTGCTCGGCCGCCCGACCGAGGCGGTGGCCGAAGCGCTCGGCTCGCCCCGCGTCACCTTCACCGACCCGCAGGTCGCGGCGGTCGGCAAGACCCTCGCCGAGGCCGAGGAAGCGGGGATCGACGCCCGCGCGGTCGAGGTCCCGACCGACGGCTCGCCGGGGGCCAGCTTCCAGGGCAAGGGGACGGGCGGTACCTCGCGCCTGGTGGTGGATCAGGCGAAGGGCACGATCGTCGGCGCCACCTTCACCGGCTTCGAGACCGCCGACTTCCTGCAGGCGGCGACGGTCGCGATCGTCGCCGAGGTCCCGCTGGCGCGCCTGCGCCACGCGATCGCCCCCTATCCGACCCGCAGTGAGATCTGGCTGAAGCTGATCGAGAAGTGGGAAGCCTGACGGCCGTCAGACTGTCGCCTGCGACTTGAGCTCGGCGAGCATGTCGGGCGGGAAGCCGGGGACCTGATCGAGATCGTCGACCGCGCTGAAGCCGCCGAGCCGCTCGCGATGGGCGAGCAGGCGGGTCGCCTGGGTCACCGAGAGGTCGCGCGAGCGCAGCTCCTCGAAGGTGACCGAGTTGAGGTTGATCGCGTCCGCGGACGGCGCAGCGGGTGCGGGCGGAGGAGGCGGGGGTGACGCGGGAAGAGGCCCGGCGGCGCGGTTGAGGGGCTCCGGCGCGGCGGGCTCCGGCGCGGCGGCGGCGGGCCCGGGCGGGGGCACGACCGGCGAACCGAGCGTGCGGAGCACCGCCTCCTCGGCCTCGCGGGCACGCTGCTCGGCCTCGCGGGCACGCCCCTCGGCGGTCTCGACCGCACGCTGCATCTCCGCCAGGCGGGTCCGCTCGGTCACCTCCTCGGCGCGGGCGCTTTCCAGCCGTTTGGCGGCGAGGGCGCGCTCCTCGGCGGCCTTCACCCGGTCGTCGACTTCCTGCATGCGACGTTCGACGTCTTCCATCGAGCGCCCGATCTCCTCACGGCTGGCGCGGAGGCGCTCTTCGGCGAAGCCGAGGTCGGCGGGCGGCGCGGGCTCCTCGTCCGGAACCCGCTCGGCCTCCTCCACCCGGCGATCGGCCTCGGCGCGGATCCGCTGCTCCTCGAAGCGGACCTGGGCGACTTTTTCACGGACGCGCTGTTCGGCCGCCGCCGCATCGGCGTCGGTGGGCGACGCGGGAGGCGCGGGCACTGCGGGCGTCGGCTCGGGCGGGGCGACCTCGGGAGCGGGCGCCTCGGATGCAGCCTGGGAGGCGGCGAGCGCCGAAAGATCCTGGATCGGCGGCGGCTCCTCCTGCGTCGGATCGGGCGCCTGGACCGGCGGCGGCACCGGGGTCGGCCCGGGCACCTGAGCAGGGGGCTCCGGCGTCGTCGGCGCGGCGGGCTCCGGAGTCGGCGCCGCGACGGGCGTCGGCGCGGCGACCGGCGTGGTCGCCGCGGTCGACTCGACGGCGGGCGGAGGCGTCGGCGCGACAGGCTCGACAACCGGGGGCGCCGGCACGATCCCGGGCACCGGCCCGGCGGCGGGCGGCCCGACCGAGGCCGGGGAAGGCGCAGGCGGCGTCTTGCCCTTGCGGGCGGCCCTCTTGGCGGCCCGTTCGCGCTTGCGGTTCTGGACCGCGTCGCGCCGTTCCTGGCGCATCTGGTCACGCGCTTCGCGCTGCTCGCGACGCAGGCGCGCGCGCTGTTCCTTGCGGCTCTCGCCCGGCGGCGGGGTCGGCGCGGCGGGGTCCACGGCTTTCGCTTCCTCGGTCTTGTCGTCGCCGCCGGTCATGCGGACCACCAGGATGAGCAGGAGGATCGCGGCGACGGCCGCGCCGATGAACCAGCCGGTGTTATCGGACACGTAGTCGCCGACGTTCGCCGCGGGCATCGAGTCATGGTTACAAGCATCCCGCATCCGCGGCGATCGCGCCAACTCGCTGGTTTTTCGCTTTCAAAGTCACCGCATCCGGCCCTTGAAGTCTCGTTCGACTTCGCGCCGCACATCGCGGTCGGCGATCTCCCGACGCCGGTCACGTCCCTCCTTGCCGCGTGCCAGCGCCAGCTCGACCTTCGCCCGCGGGCCTTTGAAGTAGATCCGCACCGGCACCAGGGTGAGGCCTTTCTCCGCCGTCTTGCCGACCAGGCGCTCGATCTCGTCCCGATGGAGGAGCAGCTTGCGCGGGCGGTCGGGCGTGTGGGCGTCGACGGTCGAGAACTCGTAGGGCGGGATGTGGAGTTTGCGCAGCCAGACCTCGCCGTCCTCGACCACCGCATAAGAGTCGGTCATCTGGGCCTGCCCGCCACGCAGCGCCTTCACCTCGGAGCCGGTGAGGACGATCCCCGCCTCCATCGTTTCGACGAACTCGAATTTGTGCCGGGCCCGGCGGTTGGTGACCACATCGCCCGAGGCCGGGGCGCGTCTCTTCGATTTCTTCGCCATCAGCCCTTGCCCCCTCCACCGGTCAGCTCGAGGTCGACCCGCCCGCGCCCGCCGTCGACACCGGTCACCCGCACCCGCACCGGGTCGCCGAGCCGCAGCGCCGTCGCCCCGGCGCCGTGGCCGATCAGCGAGACCTCGGCGCGGTCGAGCTCGTAACGGCCGCCGGGCAGGGTCCGCGCGGGCAGCATCCCTTCATAGACGTCGCCGAGCTCGCCCGCGAAGGCGACGAACGCCCCCGCCCGGATCACGCCCGACACCTCGCCGGCGAATTCGGCGTCGAGGCCGCGCTCCCCCAGCTCGCGTTCCAACAGATATGCGGCGCAGACGTCGTCGGCATCGCGCTCGATCTTCGCCGACTCGCGCTCCTGCGCGGAGCCGTGGGCGGCGACCTCGCGCGCCTCGGCGAGGGTCGGCGCCTCCTCCCCCTCCCCCAGCGCGGCGAGCAGCGCCCGGTGGACGAGCAGGTCCGGGTAGCGCCGGATCGGCGAGGTGAAGTGCGTGTAGGCGTCCGAGCCGAGCCCGGCGTGGCCGGAGTTCGTCTCGCTGTAGGCGGCCTGTTTCAGCGATCTGAGCACCAGGGAGGTATACGCGTCACGACCGTGCCCGCGCCGCGCGGCCTCGCGCCGCGCCAGCCGGCTCGCCGCCGCCGCCATCTCCCCGGCCGAGCGCGGCGAGAGCCCCTGCCCGAGCGGCGGCGTCGGCACGTCGAGGGCGGCGAGCTGCTCGAGCAACCTTTCGACCCGCGGCGGGTCAGGCTGCGCATGGACCCGGTAGACGGCGGGGACGCGGCGCGCGACCAGGAACTCGGCGACCCGCTCGTTGGTGAGGATCATCAGCCGCTCGATCAGTCGGTGAGCCTCGGTCCCCGGCACCCGATGGGCGGCGACGACGTCCCCCTCGGCATCGAACTCGAACTCCGGCTCGGCGGACTCGACATCGAGGCTAGACGCACCGCGGTGCTCTCCCAGCGCGGCGGCGGCGTCGCGCGCCGCGGCGAGCGGTTCGGCCGCCGCCGCGGGCGGCTCCTCGCGACCGTCGAAGACGCGGTCGAGCTGGTCGTAGTCGAGGCGCGCGTCGGAGCGGATGCGGCTGCGGTAGAAGCGGGTGCGGGTCGGCCGCGCCGCGCCGTCGAGCTCGATCTCGGCGGTGACCGCAAGGCGCTCCACTCCGGGCGAGAGGCTGCAGGCGCCGCTCGAGAGCGCATGCGGCAGCATCGGCTCGACCGTCCCCGGCACGTAGGTCGAGTTGGCGCGCCGCAGCGCCTCCAGGTCGAGCGGTGACCCGGGGCGGACATGGGCGGCGACATCGGCGATATGGACCCAGACGCGCCAGCCCTCGCCTTCGCGCTGCGCCGAGACCGCGTCGTCGAAGTCGCGCGCCGTCGCCGGGTCGACGGTGAAGGTGGCGAGCGCGGTCAGGTCGCGCCGCGGGATCGACCGCGCCGCGGCCTCCTCCGCCGCCCGCGCCGCTTCCTCCTCGACCAGCCCGGTGAAGCCGCGGAAGCCGAGCCGCTCGTCGAGCAGGTCGGCGACCGCGTCGCGCGCGTCCGGACGCTCAGCTCCCCGTCGCTCTCTGCGTCGAGGACCGCGGCGGGGGCTCAACCGCCGACCTGCGCGGCGACGTTTTCGAGCGCCTTGGTCCGCGCCTCGTCGACACCGGTCTTCGGGTCGTCGACGGCCTTCACTTCGGGGTGGATGCCGCCGGTCCGGGCCAGGTTTTCGCCGTCCGGGGTGAAGTATTCGCCGACCGTCAACTTCAGCGCACCGCCGTTGGCCAGCCCATGCTCTTCCTGGAAGACGCCCTTGCCGTAGGAGCGGGTGCCGACCACGGTCGCGCCGCCGTCCTCCTGCAGCGAGGCGGTGAGGATCTCGGCGGCGCTCGCGGTGCCGCGGTCGATCAGCACGTCGTAGGGGAATTCGACGATCCGGCCGGCGCCGGTTTCGTGCGTCGAGTTGCCCTTGGTGCGGGATCTCGTCTTCACCACGACTTCGCCTTCGGGCAGGAAGAGGGAGGCGGTGTCGACCGCCTCGTCGAGCAACCCGCCCGGGTTGTCGCGCAGGTCGAGCACCATCCCTTCGGCGCCTTCCCTCTTCACCTTTTCGATCCCGTGCGCCAGCTGCTCACTCGCTTCCTCGCTGAAGGAGAAGAGCCTCACGTAGCCGATCTTCCTGCCGTCGGTCCTGAACACGCGCGCCGAGACGTTCGGCAGCACGACCTCCGCCCGGACCAGGGTCTTCTCGGTCGTCTTGTGGGTCTTCGGGTCGAGCACCCCGACCGTCACCTCGGACCCTTCCGGCCCCTTGATCTTTTCCGTCGCTTCGGTCGAGTCGAGCCCGGCGATCGATTCGCCGTTCACGGAGACGATCGTGTCGCCGGCCTCGATCCCGGCTTCTGCCGCCGGCGAGCCGTGGAAGACCTTCGCCACATGCAGCCCCCGCTTCACTTCGACGACGCTCAGCCCGATCCCCGAGAAGTGCCCTTCGATCTCCTGGTTGAAGCCTTCGAGGCTTTCCGGCGAGAAGTAGTCGCTGAAGCGGTCCTTGTGCTTTTTGCGCAGCTCCTTGACCATCCCCTGCAGCGAGCCGTTGCCCAGTTCGGTGTCGGTGACGTTGCGGAAGTAGTTGTCCTTGATGATCTCCGCGGCTTCGCCGACCAGGCTGGTCGGTTCTTCGGTGAACGCTTCGCGGGCGAAGGTCGGCAGCTTCGAGGGATGGCCGCCGAGGTAGACGCCGGCGACGAGGAAGGCGACCAGGGCGACGCCGAAGGCGATCGCGCCGCGGGCGCTCACGCGGGCCTCAGACCCGGAGGAAGCGACGCAGCGTGACCCCCGACCCGATCGTCGAGACGAGGATCGAGGCGGCGAAGAGGATCGCGATCAGCGCCGGGAACGTGATCGTCCCGTTGTGCTGAGCCGCCGCGAAGGAGTTGGTGTCGCTGAGCGGGTCGACGATCGTGACCTTGCCGATCCACAGGATGATTATGGCGATCAGCCCACCGAGGAATCCGACCACGACGCCCTCGATCACGAAGGGCCAGCGGATGAACCAGCGGGTGGCGCCGACCAGCCGCATCACCTCGACCTCGCGCCGGCGGGTGAAGATCGAGAGTCGGATCGTGTTGCCGACCAGCATCAGCGAGGCGAGCACCAGCAGCGCCATGATCACGGTGAGGACGATCTTCAGCGCGCTCGTCACCTTCTCGATCTTCGCCGTCGACTGCTGGCGGCTGAAGGGGTTGGAGATCGCCGGGCTGATCGGCTGCGCCTTGCCGCTCCCGGTCCGCCCCATCACCTCGTCTTCGATCTGGCCGAGATCGGAGGCGTCGGTCGCCTTCACCTGCAGGGAGGCGGGCAGCGGGTTGGTGTGCAGCTCTTCGACGATCGACTTGTCCTTCAGTTCGCCCTTCAGCGTCGTCAGGGCTTCCTGCTTGGAGATGTAGGTGACTTCGGAGACGCCGGGGATGGCTTCGATCTTCCCTTTCGCCGCCGCGACTTCGGCGCTGGTCGTGCCGTCGTAGAGCGCGAACTGGACGTTCAGCTCGCCCCGCACTTCGTCGGACTTGGCCTGTGCGGTCTGGAAGATCGGGATCAGCACGCCGAGCAGGACCACGGTGACGACCGTGGTGACGACCGCGGCCAGGGTCGGGGCGCCGTTGCGGCGCAGGGCTCGGAACGCCTCCGAGAAGAAGAAGACGATGCGCGACATCAGCGGGCCAGTGAGTGTCCGTGGCCGTTGGTCTTGCGCTCGCCGTCGGCGCCGACGCCCATCTCGGCGCGCATCCGCATGCCGAATTCGGTCGTCGACTCCTCGGTGTAGCCGCCGGAGACCTCGTCGCGGACGACGCGGCCCTCGTACAGCTCGACCACGCGGCGGCGCATGTTGTCGACCATCTCGCGATCGTGGGTGACGACGAGGACGGTCGTGCCGGTCTTGTTGATCCGGTAGAGCAGCTGCATGATCCCGATCGAGGTGACCGGGTCGAGGTTGCCCGAGGGCTCGTCGGCCAGCATGAGCGGCGGGTGGTTGACGAAGGCGCGGGCGACCGCGACGCGCTGCTGCTCACCGCCGGAGAGCTGGTCGGGGTAGTTGTGCAGCTTGGTCGAGAGGCCGACCAGGCGCAGCGTGGCCGGCACCTGCTCGCGGATTTCGTGGCGGCTGGCGCCGATCACCTGCAGCGCGTAGGCGACGTTGTCGTAGACGGTCCGGTTGGGGAGCAGCTTGAAGTCCTGGAAGACGGTGCCGATGTTGCGCCGCAGCTGCGGGATCTTCTTTTCCGGCATCGCGACGATGTCGCGGCCGGCGATCCGCACCGAGCCTTCGGTCGGCTCGAGCTCGCGGATCAGGGTCTTGATCAGCGTCGACTTGCCGCAGCCGGTCGGGCCGACGAGGAAGACGAACTCGCCCCGGCCGATCGAGAGCGAGACCCGGTCGAGGGCCATGTGCCCGCCCGGGTAGACCTTGGTCACGTCGTCCAGCTCGATGATCGGCGCACGGCGACCACGCGAGCGCACGGGCTCGGGGGCGGCGTTCTTGTTCCTGCGGAGGCGGGCCATCGGTGAGGGGTGCTTTCTGCGAGAACAAGATGACTCCTGCGGAGTCTCGGTCGCGAAATTTCGCGCCCAGAAAAAGGCGGTTTGGCTCTGTGGGCCGGGCGCCGGAAGGGCCGGCTAGACGGTGACGAGGTCGGGCCGGGCGACGATCGCCGCCTCCGGGTCGACCAGGACGATCACGTCGTCGATCTCACGGGAGTGCAGGACGTCGCCCGCGGCGGCGGCGAAGTCGGCGTCGCCGACGATCGTCTCGACCACCTCGATCCCACCCCCGCGCAGCGCCGCGGCCCCGCGCTCGGCGCGGACCAGCGCGTCGGCCCAGTCGGAGGCGTCGTCGCCGCCGTAGGGCGTGGCGGGCACCAGCAGGGTGAAGCCGGCGTCGCCGGAGCGGTGGCGGAGCGCCTCGACCAGGGCGGGCGGCTCGGCCTCGCGTCCCACGATCACCAGCACGTTCTGTCTGTCCTTGACCATCTCGGCCTCCTATTCGTCATCGGATGGCCCCAGCCTCCATCGCGGTCGTAAACGCCCGGCCAAGGCTGTCTGAGAGTTCCCTTAAGGCACGCCGGGAGACCCGCGGGGCGCGGCTCGTCCTCAGGGGATGAACTGTTCGCGGCCGCTCGGCGCGTGGGCGGCGAAGACGACCAGCCAGACGACCAGGCCGATGATGGCAAGCGTCACCGAGACCGGCAGGATCGACTCCAGCGGCCCGGGTCGACGCCAGTCGAGTTCCTTGTCTTCCTCCAGGACCCGCCGCCCGTTCCTGATCAGGAGGTAGCGACGGTCGACCAGGCCGAGCAGCCACAGCAGGGCGACGATGGCGGCGGGGATCGCGATCAGGGCGCTCATCAGGCAGATCGCGACTGAGGAGGTCGTCCGGGAGATCGCCCAGAGGACGACGGCCGGGACCACCAGCCACACCATCTGGCAACCGACCGCGATGACAGCGAGGAGGAAGGGGGCCTCGAGGCGCGAGCGCATCCTCACCCTCCGATCGGGGCTCTCGGGTTTGCTCCCCAGAAGACCATGGTCCCGAGCATGCCGATGATGTGTACCAAGACGATGTTGAGGACCATCGACTTCGCGGTCGCCGTTCCCACGCCGACCGGTCCCCCGGACGCGGTGTAGCCGTAATAGCAGCCGACCAGCACGATCGCGGTCGCCATCACCATCCCCTTGATCAGGCTGAAGATCACGTCGGGGGGGTTCTGGAACTGCCAGAAGATGAGGAGATAACCGCCCGAGGAGGTGTCGCCGATCTGTTTGACGACGGCGACGTAGCTCGCCAGGTACATGATCCCGATCCCGGTCAGGTAGACGAAGGGCAGGGCGATCCAGGCGGCCAGCAGACGCGTTGCGCAGAGGAAGGTGACGGGCGGCACGCCCATCACCTCGAGCGCGTCGATCTCGTCGGAGATCCGCATCGCGCCGAGCTCGGCGACGATCCCGGTCCCGACCTTGGCCGCCATCATGTAGCCGAAGCCATAGGGCAGGACCTCGCGCAGATCGCACCAGGCCGAGAAGACGCCGGCGTAGGCGGGCGCGCCGTCGGCCCGCAGCAGGTAGGCGCCCTGGATCCCGCACTGCAGGCCGAGGATGAAGACCAGGCCCCAGATCACCAGCGCCGAGCCAAGGATCAGGATCCCGGCCTGGCGCAACGTCTCGCCGAAGAAACGGAAGACGCGGCCGGAGAAGACGAGCCCCATGACCCGGCCCCCGAACCGGGTCACCTCGCCAAGCGACTCGAGCCAACCGCGTGGGACCGCGAGCCAATCGCCGGCCCTGGCTATCTCTTCTCGTGCCACCAGCCCAGAGCCCGCCCCAGGGGACCGCCGAGCTCCTCGCCGGCCCCGGCCGAGCCCTCCTCGCGCGCCCGCCTGCGCGCTTCGACCCGGACGCGCCGCTCCGCCGCGAGGCGCGCCTCCGAGAGCTGGGCGACGAGGGTGTCGCGCGTCTGCTCCAGCTCCTCGACCCCGGAGACGTGGGCGGCGGTGACCCGCGGCGCGGTCGGCAGGTCGGCGGGGAGATCGCGGGTGTAGTCGACCAGCTCGGCCTCGAGCCGACCGATCTGCCGGCGCAGCTCCTGGCGAACCTCGAGCGCTTCGGCATCGGACTCGGCATCCGGCGGCGGTGACTCGTCGACCCCGTCGCCCAACCCGCCGGGAATCCCCACGCAGGCGAGCATCACGTCGGCGAGGTCGCGGGGGGACAGACCGGCATCGATCGCACCCTGCAGGCCTGCGGCAGCGAGCCGCTCGAGCTCCGGCGCGGCCTCGACGTCGTCGGCGACGAAAGTCCCCCGGCCCTGGCGGCCGACGACCAGGCCTTCCTCTTCCAGCTGCGCGTAGACCCCGCGGACCGTGTTCAGGTTCACGCCTGCCCAGCCGGTCATCTGCCGCACGCTCGGCAGGGGCTCGCCGGCGACCAGGCGCCCGGTCGAGATCAGCGCCCGCAGCCGCAGCCGCAGCTGCAGGCCCACCGGCAGCTCATCGCCGGGATCGACCGCAAACGGGCTCGGTGACGTTCTCAACTGTGCCATCTGGATGACACAGTAGCACCGAAGTGCGCCTATTTAGTGATACAGCGCGTCAGCCGATCGCGACCATGCGCTCGATCGGGAGCTTGGCGCGCGCGGCTATCTCCGGCACGACGCTTACCTCGAACTTCATCTCGGCCAGCGAATCGCGCAGCTTCGGCAGGGTGATCATCTTCATGTATTTGCAGAAGGCCATCCGGTTGGCCTCGATCAGGTTCGCCTTCGGCGCCGCCTGCTGCAACGGGTAGAGCATGCCGTTCTCGGTGGCGACGATGAACTCGCCCTCGGGGTGCGCTTCGACGTAGGTCTGCATCCCCGAGGTGGAGAGCATGTGGACCCCGGCCGGGTCGACGTCTCCGGCCGCGACGTACTCCATCGCCTGGGTCGAGCAGCCGCACTCGGGGTGGATCAGGAACTCGGCCTCGGGGTGTTCGGCGCGGGTGCGGGCGATGTCCTCGGGGCGGATGCCGGCGTGCACGTGGCACTCGCCGTCCCAGATGTGGAAGCGGGCGCGGCGCTCGGGCTCATCGACGAGGCCGGTCTCGCGCTCGACGAAGGCGCCGAGCCACATGTCGGGGCCGAAGAGGATCTCGGTGTCGTCGCCGTGCTCGCGCCAGATGTGCTCGACCACCGAGACGGCGTTCGAGGAGGTGACGCAGTAGTCGGTCTCCGCCTTCACCGCGGCCGAGGTGTTGACGTACATGACGACCAGGGCGCCCGGATGCTGATCCTTCCAGGCGCGCAGCTGGTCGGCGTCGATCGAGTCGGCGAGGCTGCAGCCCGCGTCGAGGTCCGGGATCAGGACGGTCTTCTCCGGCGAGAGGATCGAGGCGGTCTCGGCCATGAAGTGGACGCCGCAGAAGACGATCGCCTCGGCGTCGGTGGCGGCCGCCGCCCGCGAGAGGCCGAGGCTGTCGCCGAGGTGGTCGGCGACGTCCTGGATCTCGGGCAGCTGGTAGTTGTGGGCGAGGATCACGGCGTTCCGCTGCGCGGCGAGCGTCCGGATCTCCTCGCTGAGCGTGGCGATCTCCTCCGGGGTGAGCTCCGGGGCAAAACCGGGTTGGATCGTCGGGAGCTCCTGCATGAGCCCTTCCTTTCCTGATGTTCGCCGGCAGACCCTCGGGTCGAACCAGGCGAATGAACGTACGACGAAGTCTAACGAGTGGGCGGGGCGCCCCGACGGCGTGATGCCGGCTTGCCCGCCAGGGCGAGGCGGCATCCTTTTATGAATGCCCGAGCTGCCCGAGGTCGAGATCACGGCGCGCCGCATCGACGAAGCGGTGCGCGGCGCCACCGTGGAATCGGCCCTGGCGCCGGGGATGAACGTGATGAAGACGTTCGACCCGCCGCTGGAGGCGCTGGTCGGCCGCCAGGTGACCGGGGTGCGGCGGATCGCCAAGATGCCGGTCGTCGAGTTCGGTGACCTGGCGCTGCTGATCCACCTGATGTCGGCGGGTCGCCTGCGCGTCTTCGACAAGCGCGCCTCGCTCAAAGATCGCGCCTCACGGGTGCTGCTGCGACTCGACGACGGGCGCGAGCTGCGGCTGCGGGAGTTCGGCACCAAGCAGCGCGCCTGGGCGAAGCTGTTGCCGATCGACGCGGTCGCCGAGGACGAGATGGTGGCGACCTTGGGGCCGGAAGCCTGGCCCGCGCCGTCGCTCGAGGAGTTTGCCGTCGCGATCGACAAGCCGCGCCACCTCCATCCCCTTCTCCGCCACCAGAAAGACATCAGCGGCATCGGCCGCTCCTGGGTCGACGAGATCCTCTGGGAGGCCCGCCTCTCGCCCTTCAAGAAAGGCGCCGAGCTGGAGGACGCCGAGGTCGAGCAACTGCACGCCGCCCTTCACGTCCTCGGCGACGCGATCGACCACTACGAGAGGACGATCGGCCCCGACCTCCCCGACAAGATCCCCATGCCGCTACAGGTCCACAAACGCGAGGGCGAGCCCTGCCCCCGCTGCGGCACGACGATCGAGGCCGTCTTCTTCTCCGAACACCAGATGAACTACTGCCCGAAGGAGCAGACCGGCGGCCGCATCCTCAAAGACCGCCGGCTGAGCAAACTCCTGAAGTGAGCGCCGCCAGATGGTGATCCCGCCCCGGCGGCCGTCGCGCCCGTCCGAGAAGCGTCCCGGGCGTCTCGTGGCGGCCCCGGCAGGGTGTGGCCGCCACGAGACGCCCGGGACGTGAGGGGTTCGCAGGGAAGTTCACACGGAGGTATGGGAGACGCCGAGGACGTCACAGATCCTCATGCGTCTCCCCTCCGATCCGGAGGGGCCTACCACGACTGTGCACTTGAGCCGCCTATAGGCGGCTCAAGTGCACAGTCGCGAGCAGCCTGATGAAGAACGCTCACGGAAGAGCGGACTTGTCCGCTCTTCGTGGAGAAACATGCGCCTCTCTCCCCCGGAGCACGCCGATCCCCACGCTCTCTCCTCGAACCCCCGGCCGTCCCGGCCACGGCCACACCCTGCCGGGGTCGTGGCCGGGACGGCCGCGTCCCTTGCGCCTCGGGCGCCAGCTCCGCCGGGCACGGGCTCGATCGTCAGTCGGCACTCAGCAGCAGCGAGAAATCGAGTGCGGGGGCCGAGTGGGTAAGGGCGCCGACGGAGATGAAGTCGACGCCGGTCTCGGCGATCGCGCGGACGGTCTGCAGGTTGACGCCGCCAGAGGCCTCGAGGGTCGGGCGGCCGGTGTCTGAGTGGGCGTCGCGGAGCTCGACCGCGGCCCGCATCGTCGGCGGGTCCATGTTGTCGAGCAGCAGCTGGTCGGCGCCGGCGGCGAGCGCTTCGCCGGTCTCCTCGAGATCGCGCACCTCGACCTCGACCGGCAGCCCGGGCCGCGAGGCGCGGGCGGCCGCCACGGCCCTGTCGATGCCGCCCGCGGCGGCGATGTGGTTCTCCTTGATCAGGAAGGCGTCGAAGAGGCCCATCCGGTGGTTGGTCCCGCCGCCCGCCGCGACCGCCGCCTTCTCCAGCCTGCGCAGACCGGGGGTCGTCTTGCGGGTATCGAGGATCCTCGCCTTCGTCCCGGCGACCGCCTCGACGTGGCGGGCGGTCAGCGTCGCCACCCCGGAGAGGTGGCCGAGGAAGTTGAGCGCGGTGCGCTCGGCGGCGAGGATCGAGCGGGCGTTGCCGCGGGCGATCAGCACCTCGGCGGGAACGCCCTGGCGCCACTCGCCCTCGGTGGCGAGCGTCTCGACCTCTTCCACCCCGGCCTGCGCCATCGTCTCGACCACCAGGTCGAGGCCGAAGACGACACCGGGCGCTTTCTGGACGATCCGCGCCGTCGCGGTCGCCTCGGCCGCGACGGTCGCCTCCGCGGTGACGTCGCCGTCGCCAAGATCCTCGGCCAGCGCCCGCGCAACGAACTCGCTGTCTGCGTCCATCGGCGCACCCTAGCGGGGAGAAATCTCACGTCGGGGAGACTTGGGGCGTTGGGTTCAGAGATGGCCGAGCTACCACCGTTCCAGACGCTGATCGACGAACACGCCGCCACGGTGATGGCGGTGCTGCGGGGCGCGGTCGGACGGGACGGCGCCGAGGACGCGTTCCAGGAGACGTTCCTGTCGGCGCTGCGCGCCTACCCGTCGCTTCGCGACACCACCAATCTGCGCGGCTGGCTCGTCACGATCGCCCACCGCAAGGCGATCGACCACCACCGCGCCGCCGGCCGGGCACCGCTGCCGGTCGCCGCGGTCCGCGAGGAGCCGGCCTTCGATCCCGACCCCACCGACGCCGGGCTCTGGAGCGCCGTGGCCGCCCTGCCGCCGAAGCAGCGGGCGGCGGTGACCCTGCGCTTCGCCGGTGACCTCCCCCACGAGGAGATCGCCGCGGCGCTCGGCTGCTCGACGGAGGCGGCGCGCCGCAGCCTCCACGAGGGACTGAAACGACTGCGAAAGGAGATCGCATGACGCCGACCATGGAGAAATCGCTGGAGGCGCTCCGCGAGCGCGCTGCCGCCGAGGGGCTGCTCGACGTCGCCTATACGACGACCGACTCGCCGTTCGGCACCCTGCTCCTGGCGAGGACGCCGCGGGGGCTGGTCCGGATCGGCCTGCCGAGCGAGGACGCGGAGGTCCTGCTGGCCGACCTTGCCACGCGGGTCTCGCCGCGCGTGCTGGAGACGCCCGCCGGGCTCGACGAGGAGCGACGCGAGCTCGACGACTACTTCGCGGGCCGGCGGCGACGCTTCGAGCTGCCGATCGACTGGCAGCTCAGCCACGGCTTCCACCTGCGGGCGCGCCAGGGCATCGCGGCGATCCCCTACGGCGAGACGCGCACCTACACCGAGCTCGCCCGCGGGGCCGGCAACGAGCGCGCGGTCCGCGCCGCCGGCTCGGCCTGCTCGCGCAACCCGATCCCGCTGGTCGTCCCCTGCCACCGGGTGCTACGCAGCGACGGCAGCCTCGGCGGCTACGCCGGCGGCCTGGAGATGAAGGAGCGCCTGCTCGAGCTCGAGCGAGAGGACTGATTCCGACCGCCGTCTCGTAGCAAAAGTTATTCCCGGGAAGACGCGTTTCTTGGATCAGGAGTCCAACCACGGACCGGGGCCTTCAGGCCTCGGCGGGGTCATCCGGCCTCGCCTCGACAAGCCGTGGCCACCAGTTATCGATGATCCTGATCCTGCTGATCTTGCTGGCATCTTCGGTCGCGTCCGCCTCTGCTGCCACGCCGCAGCAAGGTGAAGAAGCCACCATCGAAATCGTCAGCTGCATCGAGACCAGCGAAGGCGTCAGCACCCCCTGCCTGATCGAAGAAGCCAGCCCCTCCTCCCCGTTCCCGATGTCCGAAGAAGAAGAAATGGAAGCCGAGGAAATCGAGGCGGAAGAACGCGGCGCCGTCGGCGTCAAGGCGGCCGATGCTGCCGCGTGCATGATCCGACGCATCGACTCACAGGTGACGGTGCTGCCCGGCTCGGGACGGCTGCGGCTCACGCTCCGCTACACGACGTCGGACCGGACGGCGGTCAGCATCGGATTGAAGGCGCGCGACGACAAGGGATCGGTGCGCCTGCCGAGCGCATCCAGGCGCCTCGGCAAGGGCAGCGACACCCTGCGGATGACCACAAGAGTCGGGGACGCTCGGATGGGCCGGGTGACGAAGGCGAAGGAGCTTGACGTCTCGCTGCGCACGCCGGGCGCCTCTTGTGGCGGCCGGTTCGAACAGAGGTTGCGCCGCGCCTACGCCGGGACCGTCGCGGTGAGCCACCCGGCGGCGTCCGGCACCGTCGCCGGGTCGATCGTGTGGACGACCTCCGACTCGCGGTAGGTCACCTCGATCCCGCCCGCCGCCAACAGGTCGCGAGCAGCGCGGCCGAAGCCGACCTCGATCACCGGGTCGCGGTCGCCGTGGGCGATGAAGGCACGGGTGCCCTGGCGATCCGCGAGGCTCGGACGCCAGCCGGGCACGGTCGGCATGAAGCCGCTGAAGGCGAGCACGCCGGCGACCGCCGGGCGCTCCTCGCTCCAGGCCATCGCGTGGCTCATCACCGCCCCCATCGAGAAGCCGCCCAGCACGGTCCGCTCCGGCCCCGGCCCACCTTCCTCCCAGAGCCCGTCGTGGAGCTCGGCGAGCGCCGCCCGCGCCGCCTCGAAGCTGGCCGGATCGGGGTGGCCGACCTTCGGCACCAGGTACCAGTGGTAACCAGGCCAGCCCGGGACCCGCAGCGGCCCCCGTGCCGAGACGACCCGCAGGCGCCCGCCGGGGTCGAGCGCGTCGGCGAGCCCGAGCAGATCGTTCTCGTTCGTGCCGCGGCCGTGATGGAGGACCAGCAGCCCCTCCGGCTCCCCGGCGGCGGGCCGTTCGACGGTGACGAGTGACGTCGTCATCTGGCCGGCGACGCTAACCCGCCGAGGAGGCGGCGGTCTTCTCGAGGTAGTCGCGGACGAAGCCGTCGATGTCGCCGTCGAGCACCCGCTGGACGTCGCCCACCTCGTGCTCGGTGCGGTGGTCCTTGACCATCGTGTACGGGTGGAGGACGTAGGAGCGGATCTGCGATCCCCAGGCGACGTCTTTGACCTCGCCGCGCGCCTTCGCCAGCTCCTCGGCCCGTTTGCGCTCCTCCAGCTCGATCAGCTTCGACTTCAGCAGCTGCATCGCGACCGCCTTGTTCTGGGTCTGGGAGCGCTCGTTCTGGCACTGGACGACGACGCCGGTCGGGATGTGGGTGATCCGCACCGCCGAGTCGGTCTTGTTGACGTGCTGGCCGCCCGCGCCGGAGGCGCGGTAGGTGTCGATCCTCAGGTCGGACTCGTCGATGTCGACGTCGACGTCCTGCTCGACCAGCGGCCCGACGTCGACCTGGGCGAAGCTGGTGTGGCGGCGGGCGGAGGAGTCGAACGGGCTGATCCGGACCAGCCGATGCACGCCGCGCTCGGCGGCGAAGAGGCCGTAGGCGTTCTCGCCGCGGGCGATGAAGGTGGCCGACTTGAGCCCGGCCTCCTCCCCCGGCGAGGCCTCGGCCATCTCGACGTCGAAGCCGCGCCGCTCGGACCAGCGCAGGTACATGCGGAGCAGGATCTCGGCCCAGTCCTGGGAGTCGGTGCCGCCGGCGCCCGCGTGGACGGTGACCACCGCGTCGCCGGAGTCGTACTCGCCGCTGAAGAGACGCGCCTCTTCGAGCTCGGCGAGCCGCGACTCGACCTGACTCAGCTGACCCTCGAGCTCGGCCTCGATCTCCGGGTCCTCCTCGGCCAGCTCGGCGAGGTCACCGAGTTCGCCGACGTCGGACTCGAGCCCGCGGAACATCTCGAGCCGGCGCTGCGCCCGGGCGTGGGCGGCGGAGGTGCGGGCCGCGACCTCCTGGTCGTCCCAGAAGCCGGGCTTCCCCATCTCCTCCTCGAGTGCGGTGGCCTCCCGCTCCAGTCCGGCCGGGTCAAAGGTAGTCCGAGAGCAGGGACAGCTGCTCGCGGACAGCGGC
The DNA here is from genome assembly GCA_035500835.1 of Solirubrobacterales bacterium. GTDB lineage: Bacteria > Actinomycetota > Thermoleophilia > Solirubrobacterales > 70-9 > VAYN01. Next base: position 25,999 of record DATJWW010000031.1, read on the forward strand.
AATTCGCGGCGCTACGGGCTCTTTCTGCGCGGCATCGGCCATGGCCCAAGGATACCGCCGCGGCGCGGTCGTCCTTTGGCCCGCCCAACGGGCCTTAGGTCGACCGCGGTCGGGGGGATCGCGCGAAGCCAGCCCGACGGAGCGCCTCGGCGCGGTCCTCGAAGGGGCGCCAGGAGCGGATCCGGTGCTCCCGCAGCTCGAACATCCAGGCCATCGCGTCCTCGCCCGCATGATCGCCGCCTTCGTCCCAGTGCCAACGGCGCATGATCAGCGCCACGGCGCGTCCGTCCGCCTCGGTGCCACCCTCGTACAGCTGCTCAAGGTCGATCGTCTGCTGCACCCCGCCGCGCTTGCGGGTCGCCCACAGCCGTGCTCCCTCGACTCCTTTGACCAGCCCCTTCATCGAGTGAATTTCGACCTCGGGGTCGAGCACCGCGACGAACGCATCCAGGTCCCGCTCGTTGAACGCCCGGATGAACTCGCGGACCGGGTCTTTATGAAGAGGCGTGGACGCCCGCATGTGGTCGCGTTCAGCTCAGGAACCGTGGCACTTCTTGAACTTTTTCCCACTCCCACACCAGCAGGGGTCGTTGCGACCGATTTTGTCGTGCTCGTCTTTGACCACGGTCTCGACCACGTCGCCGCCGTTCAGCGGCCCGACCGCCTGCGAGGCGGCCATGTCGACCGCACCGGTCGCGGTCGCGGTCCCGGCGCCGGCCGCCGCGGCGACCTGTTCGAGCGCCGAGGGCTGCGCCTCGGCGGTCCCACCCGAGTAGTCGAGCGCACGCCGATCCGTCCCCGCTTCGAAGCCGCCGCCCTGGAACTGCCCGGGCGCCTCGGTGAACTCGACCTCGGCGTTGAAGACGATTTTGGAGAACTCCTCCCAGATCGAGTGCATCAGGTCTTCGAACATCGTGAAGCCCTCGTTTTTGTAGGCGACGAGGGGGTCGATCTGGGCGAAGCCGCGAAGGTGGATTCCCTCGCGCAGGTAGTCCATGTCGAAGAGGTGTTCGCGCCAGCGGTTGTCGATCACCTGCAGCAGGATCGAGCGCTCGAGATGGCGCATCAGCTCCTCGCCGAGTTTGTCTTCGCGCTCGTCGTAGGCGGACATCGCGTCCTCGTCGAGGTCGTCCTTCAGCCGCTCGCGATCGACCGCCTCCGGCGCCAACGAGGCGACGTCGATGCCGACCGGCCAGATCTGGCGCAGCTGGGTCTCCAGCTCGTCGAGGTCCCACTCTTCGAGGATGTCGCTCGCGGTGTACTCCTCGACCAGGCGCTCGATCACGCCTTCGAGCTCTTCGCGGCTGTTCTCGGAGATGTCGCGCCCTTCGAGGATCTCGCGGCGATACCGGTAGACGACGCGGCGCTGCTCGTTCATCACGTCGTCGTACTCGAGCACCCGTTTGCGGATCAGGAAGTTCTGTTCCTCGACCTTCTTCTGGGCGTTCTCGACGGTTTTCGTCAGCATTTTCGCCTCGAGCGGCACTTCGGTCCCGTCGTCGTCGACCGGGCCGAGGCGATCGAGGATCTTGTAGATCCGGTCGCCCGCGAAGAGGCGGATCACGTCGTCTTCGGCCGAGAGGTAGAAGCGCGACTCACCGGGGTCGCCCTGGCGGCCGGAGCGACCGCGCAGCTGGTTGTCGATGCGGCGCGACTCGTGGCGCTCGGTGCCGCAGATGAAGAGGCCGCCGAGGTCGCGGACCTCCTCCGCCTCCGCTTCGCACTGCGGCTTCAGCTCTTCGGTCTTCTCCGCCAGCGCCTCCTCGTAGCCCTCGTCGCCATGGGTGATCCCCTGCTTCTTCAGCGCCGCGATCGCCAGGTGTTCGGGGTCACCGCCGAGCTTGATGTCGACGCCGCGACCCGCCATGTTGGTGGCGATCATCACCGCGCCCTTGCGGCCCGCCTGGGCGATCAGCTCGCCCTCTCGTTCGGCGTGCTCGGGTTTGGCGTTGAGGACGGCGTGCTCGATGCCGTCGCGCTTCAGCGCTCCCGAGATCATCTCCGAGACCTCGACCGAGACGGTCCCGACCAGCACCGGCTGGCCTTCCCCGTGGCGGTTGACGATCTCGTCGATCACCGCCTGCCACTTGCCGTCTTTGGTCTTGAAGATCTGGTCGTTCTGGTCGAGCCGGACCATCGGCTGGTTGGTCGGGATCTCGACCACCGGCATCTCGTAAATTTTCATGAACTCGGTCGCCTCGGTGAGGGCGGTGCCGGTCATCCCGGAGAGCTTGTCGTAGAGCCGGAAGTAGTTCTGCAGGGTGATCGTCGCGAGCGTCTGGTTCTCCTCGCGGATCGCCACGCCTTCCTTCGCCTCGACCGCCTGGTGCAGGCCTTCCGACCAGCGCCGCCCCTCGAGGATGCGGCCGGTGAACTCGTCGATGATCATCACCTCGCCGTCGATCACCGCGTAGTCGTCGTCCTTCTTGTAGAGCGACTCGGCCTTCAGGGCCTGCACGAGGTGGTTGACGAGGTTGCCGTTTTCGCCGAGGTAGAGATGTTCGACGCCGAGGAACTCCTCCGCTTTCTTGACCCCGGCCTCGGTCGGCGCGACCGTCTTGTGTTTCTCGTCGTACTCGTAGTCGTAGTCGACGTCGGAGGTGTCTTTCGATTCGCCGAGGCTTTTCAGTTTCTCTTTGTGCGGGACGCCGACCATCGCTTTGGCCAGGCGGGCGAAGGTGTAATAGGTCTGCGCCGCCTCTTCGGGACGGCCGGAGATGATCAGCGGCGTCCGCGCCTCGTCGATCAGGATGTTGTCGACCTCGTCCACGATCGCGAAGTCGTGGCCGCGCTGGACGCATTCCTCCAGCGACTGCGACATGTTGTCCCGCAGGTAGTCGAAGCCGAACTCGGAGTTGGTGCCGTAGACGACGTCGCAGGCGTATTTGGTCTGGCGCGCGGCATGGTCGTCGGAGTCCTGGACCGCGGCGACGCTGACCCCGAGCGCGTCGTAGATCGGTTTCAGCCATTCCGAGTCGCGGCGGGCGAGGTAGTCGTTGACGGTGACGACATGGACGCTGTCGCCCTTCAACGTGTTGAGAAAGACGGGGAGGGTCGCGGTGAGCGTCTTGCCCTCGCCGGTTTTCATCTCGGCGATCGCGCCGTCGTGGAGGACCATGCCGCCGATCAGCTGGACGTCGTAGTGGCGCTGGCCGGTGGTGCGACGGGAGGCCTCGCGGCAGAGCGCGAACGCCTCCGGCAGCAGATCGTCGAGCGCGGCCCCGTCGCGGGCGCGGCGGCGCAGCTCGTCCGCCTCGCCGCGGATCTCCTCGTCGGAGAGCGATTCCATCTCCGGCTCGTAGCGATTGATCGCCTCCGCACGCTTCTGGTACGCCTTGAACTTGCGCCCTTCCCCCGTGCGCAGGGCCTTGGTCACCAGGTCCATTGCGGGCATTGCCCAAGAGTAGCGATCACCCCCTTGTGGCCGGCCCGCGAGCGGCGTACGATCGAGCTTCGATACTCACAAGGAGGTAGCTCATGCGGATTGAGATTCGGGGCCGTAATGTCGAGATGACGGACGACCTGCGTGAGTTGGTGAGCAAACGCTTCAGCCGCCTCGGGCGGCAGGTATCGGGCCTGGCGACGTGCGACGTGGTGCTCTACGAGGAGCGCAACCCGTCGATCGCCGATCGCCAGGTGGCCGAGGCGACCGTGCGGTTGAAGGGCACGACCCTGCACGCGCGCGAGGCCTCGCCCGAGATGGCCCAGAGCATCCACAAGCTGGCCGAGGACGTGCGCCGGCAGGTGAAGAAACATCGCGAAATGCTGCGCAAGCGGAAGGTGACGCGCCGGGTCATGGGACAGATGCGGGGACGGCCGGCGACCTAGCCGTCGTCCGGTGGTGCGACGACTGTGCACTTGAGCCGGTCAGAGGCGGCTCGATCGCACGATCGTGCACTTGACCACACCAGGGTGTGGTCAAGTGCACGATTGCCGAGAGGTCTCTGACAACTTCGTGACTTCGCCTCCTTAGAGCCGGCGCGCGAACGTCAGGGCGATGACTCGCCTGGCGCCGGAAGAGCGGAGAGCCGCCGCACAAGCCGTCAGCGTGGCGCCGGTCGTGAGGACGTCGTCGATGAGCAGGACACTGCGGGGGGCATCGGCGATCGGCTCGATCCGCGGCGGGTGGGCGATGCGCTGGGCGCGTCTGCGGCCGACCTGATGGCCCGAGCCTCGGCGCGCGAGACAGGCCACCGGCTCGGTTCCGAGCCTCGTCGCGAAAGCCGTGGCCAACTCCCCGGCCGGATCGAATCCGCGCCGCCGCAGACGGGGCGACGCGGACGGGACCGCGACCACGGCCCCGCCGAGCAGGTGGCCAGGCGCCAGGCGATGCAGGCGCTCGGCCATCGCCTCCGCCACCGGCAGCAGGCGCCGAAACTTCAGCCCGACGACGAGCTGGCGCGCGACGCCCTCATGGGGCGCCGAGGACCAGGCGCGGTCGATCCCCTGCGGTCCACGACCGACGACAGGGCGCGCTGCCGCAAGCCCCCGCGCGCAACGCACGCAGAGTACCGCGTCGGCCTGGCATCCCCGCCCACAGGCCGCGCAGGTCGGCGGCGCGAGCAGCGCTTTTGCGATGTCCAGAGCCCCCACGCCCGCACCCTGAACTGGAAATCCGCACACGTGGCGCGCACAAAGTCAAATCTCCGTGACGCCTCCGGCGAAGAGGGCTAGACCCGCGCGCCGAGCGTGCCACCGACCACCACGGAGCGCTCGGGAATCTCGGCCCCTGGCAGCACGATCGCGCTGCGCAGCCGGCTCCCGGCGCCGATCCGGGCGCCGTCGCCGATCACCGCCGGGCCGTCGATCCGCACGTCGTCGCCGATCTCGCAGCCGGGCCCGATCAGGACCGGGCCTTGCAGATCGCCCTCGTCCCCCTGCGCCCTGCCGCTGCGGAAGCCGTCGACGATCTCCCCCACCCGCTCGACCGCGACCGCGCCGGAGAGCGCGTCGAAGTTGCTCTCGCGCAGCTCGCGCAGGTTGCCGATGTCGTTCCAGTAGGCGTCGATCTCGTGCGAGTAGAAGGGGATGTCGTTCTCCAGCAGCCGCGGGAAGACGTCCATCGCCCAGTCGGCGAAGCCATCCGGCTGGCCCGGCTTGGCGGCCTTGCTCGTCCCCGGCTCGGGGAAGTGGTCGAAGATCGCGCGGCGGAACATGTAGATCCCGCAGTTGGCGAGATCGGAGAGCGCTTCGCTCGGCTCCGGCTTCTCCTGGAAGCCGCCGATCCGCCCCTCGGCGTCGGTGATCGCGACCCCGAACTGGCTGGTGTCGGTGACCCGCTTGGTCGCCAGGGTGGCGATCCCGTCGTGGCTTTCGTGGAACTCGCGCATCGCGGTCAGGTCGAGGTCGGTGAGCGCGTCGCCGGAGATGACGAGGAAGCTCTCGCCGAGGAAGTCGGCGACGTTGCGCACCCCGCCGGAGGTGCCGAGCAACTCGTCCTCGTAGCTGTAGGCGAGCGAGAGGCCGAAGGCCGAACCGTCGCCGAAGTGGTCCTTGATCAGATCGGGGAACCAGTGCAGGTTCGCGATCGTCTGCTCGAAGCCGTGCTTCGCGAGCAGGCGGACGATGTGCTCCATCACCGGCCGGTTCAGGACCGGCACCATCGGCTTCGGCATGTCGAAGGTGATCGGCCGCAGGCGGGTGCCGAGCCCGGCGGCAAGGACCATCGCCCTCATCCGAGCGCCTCCCGCAGAGAGTCGATCGCCTCGGTCGCGGCGGGGTCGACGCCGCGCCGCGCCGCCAACTCCAGCGAGACGAGATCACCCAGCATCACCGCCCAGAGCAGCCGCTCGAGCCGCGTCTCCCCCGCCGTCTCGACCCGCACCACGGCGGCGGCCTGTGGCTGGAGCGCCGCCGCCGTCAGCTCGAAGCGGCGGGCCACCCGCGGGTGCTGGTCGCGGTCCTCGAGGAAGACCGCGGCAAGGCCCTCGGCGCCGGCCGCCGCCCCCCAGCCGAGCAGCTCGTTGTGGTCGACCTCAGGCAGCGACCCCCACCAGGCGGGTGACTTGGCGTTCTCGTTGACCTGCGTCTTCCAGCGGCGGGCCACCGGCGCGGTCAGGTCGGAGCCGTAGACGATCGGCGTCGCCTCGTCGAGCAGCGCCGCGATCTCGCGCGCCTGCTGCTGCAGCATCTCGCTCTGCCCGGAGAGGAAGGCGGCGGCGGCGTCGACCTCGGTGTGGATGCGCGGGCCGATGCCGGCCAGCGCCGCGACCTCGGCGGCGACCACCAGCATGTAGGCGACCGCGGCGCGCGGCGCGAAGATCCCCGGCAGCCCGACCACCGGCACCTCGGTGTCGCGGGCGCGGTCGACCAGCGGCCCGCCGATGCTCGCCACCAGCCGCGGCGCACCGAGCGTCTCGGCCGCCTCGAGGCAGGCCAGCGTCTCCTCGGTCTCCCCCGAGTAACTGGAGCAGAGGACCGTCCACTCGGGGGTCGCCCAGCTCGGCAGCGCGTAGGCGCGGACGGTGTGCATCGGCCCGGTCAGGCGATCGCCGAGCGCCGCCGCGGCGAGATCGCCACCGATCGCCGAGGCGCCCATCCCACAGACGAAGAGGCCGGCCGCGGGGGCCGCCTCGAGCCGCGCCGATTCGACCCGCCAGAGCGCGTCGCGAAGTTGATCCGGGATACCGAGGACGTCGTCGACCATCGAGGTCAGGCGCCCATCTTCTCGGCCTCGCCGATCACCGCGCCCTCGACGGCGGCGCCGGCACCGACCGCCATGCCGACGCTGAGGATCGAGCCGCTCACCCGGGCTCCCTCGCCGACCGTGCTGCCGGCCAGGAGGACCGAGTCGGCGACCGTCGCGCCGTCGCCCACCTTGCAGCCGGGGCCGATCACCGCCCGCGGGCCGATCTCGGCCGAGTCGGCGATCTCGCAGCCGTCGCCGATCGACAGGCCGGGGCCGGTCGCGCGCACGTCGGTCTCCACCCTCCCCTCGAGGATGTCCCAGGTCGCCTCCAGATAGCGGTCGGGGGTGCCGATATCCATCCAGTACCCGGTCAGCGGCATCGCGTAGAGCCCGGCGCCGACCAGCTCGGGGAAGACCTCGCGCTCGATCGAGAACTTCTGTTCGGGCGGGACCAGGTCGAGCACCGAGCGCTCCAGCACGTACATGCCGGCGCTGACCATCCCCGGCACCGCCTTGCCGGTCTTTTCGGTGAAGGCCGTCACGGCGCCCGCCGCATCGCGCTCGACCAGGCCGAACGCGGAAGAGTCCTCGACCTCGTAGAGGCCGAGAGTCGCGCGTGCCCCGCTCTCGCCGTGGGCGCGCAGCAGCGCGGTCAGGTCGAGGTCGGCGAGCCCGTCGCCGTTCAGGGCCAGGAAGCGGTCTTCGAGCCGGTCACCGAGCTGGTCGGCGGCGAAGCGGATCGCCCCGGCCGTGTCGCGCCTGTCGGGCTCGACCGCGTAGGTGAGCTTGACCCCGGCGTGCTCGCGCTCCCCGAGCGCCTCGCGCAGTTGATCGGGGAGGAAGCCGCAGGCCAGCACCGCCTCGGTCACCCCGTGCGAGCCCAGCCACTCGATCATGTAGGCGAGGAACGGTCGGTCGACCAGCGTCAGGGCCGGCTTCGGGACTGTGTTGGTGAGGGGTCGCAGGCGAGTCCCCTGCCCCCCGACCAGCACGATCGCCTGCATGGCGGGAACTCTAGGGAACCTGCGCTGCGGAGCGAGCCTGGCGGCCGATGCCCTCGTATTCGAAGCCCGCTGCGGCGAGCACCGCCGGGTCGAGGAAGTTCCGCCCGTCGACGATCAGCGGCCGCGCCATCGCCGCGGCGACGGTCGCCCAGTCGAGCTCTCCGAACTCGCGCCACTCGGTGACGAGCACGGCCGCGTCGGCCCCCTCGAGCGCCGCCATCGCCGAGTCGGCCATCTCGACCGAGGTCAGCATCTCGCCGGCCCGCCCGGTCGCCACCGGGTCGTAGGCGACCACCTCGGCGCCCTCGCCCTGCAGGCGCGCCGCCAGCACCAGGCTGGAGGCTTCGCGCATGTCGTCGGTGTCGGGCTTGAAGGCGAGCCCGAGCAGGGCGATCCGTTTGCCGATCAGCGAGCCGAGGTGCTTCTCCAGCTTCCCCACCACGCGCCGCTTCTGCAGCTCGTTGACCTCGATCACCGAAGTGAGGAGCTGGAAGTGGTAGCCGGTGTTGCCGGCCAGCATCTTCAGCGCCGAGACGTCCTTGGGGAAGCAGGAGCCGCCGTAGCCGATCCCGGCGCGCAGGAAGGAGGAGCCGATGCGAGAGTCGGAGCCCATGCCCCGGGCGACCTCGCCGACGTCGGCGCCGACTTCCTCGCAGACGTTGGCGATCTCGTTGATGAAGGAGATCTTGGTCGCCAGGAAGGCGTTCGAGGCGAGCTTGATCATCTCGGCACTGGCGACGTCGGTGCGCAGGATCTCCCCTTCCTCACCGAGCGGCGCGTAGAGGGCGGCGACGGCATCGGCCGCCTCCTCGTCGCCGGGGTCGGCGCCGACCACGACCCGGTCGGGATGCATGAAGTCGTCGACCGCGGTCCCCTCCTTGAGGAACTCGGGGCAGGAGACATAGGCGAGGCCGGGCAGGTCGCGGCGGATCGACTCGCCGGTCCCGGCGGGCACCGTGCTCTTCATCACCAGCACGTGGTCGGAGCCCTCGGGCAGATCGGCGACCACCGCGCGGACCCGGGAGAGATCGGCGTCGCCCGAGTAGGTCGGCGGCGTGTCGACGCAGGTGAAGAGCAGGCGGGCGCCGTCGAGGAGCTCCTCCATGCTCGTGGTGAAGGTGATCCGCTCGGCGTTGCGGCGGATCATCTCGGTCAGCCCCGGCTCGTGGATCGTCACCTCGCCGCGGGCGAGCGCCTCGACCTTCTCCGGAAGGATGTCGCGGGCGATCACCCGGTGGCCGAGCTCGGCGAAGCAGGCCGCGGTCACCAACCCGACCCAACCGACCCCGATCACCCCGACTGCTTCGCGCTCGCTCATTCCTTCTTGCTCCCCTTCTTGGCGGTCGGCTTCTTCGGCGGGATCACCTTGCAGGACTCGGCGACGCCCATCATCTGCTCGTTGGTCAAGGACTGCTGCAGGCTATTGGAGATCCAGTAGGTGTTTTCGCCGCGGTGCCAGGCGACGAGCTTGACCTTGCCGCTGTCGGTGTAGATCGAGTATTCGCGGCCGTTGACGGTCTTGGTTTCGGTCGGGTTGTCGAGGATCGGCGGGTCTTCCCAGCCGCGGATCCCCTGCACCCCGAAGTAGGTCACTTCGTATTCCGGTTGGTACTCGCCGACCATCCGGTAGGCCGCGTGACGTTCCTTTTCCTTGTCTTTCAGGTGGTAGACGTACGGATTGACGATGTGTTCGTAGGAGTCGTCTTCCTGATAGAGGGCTTCGGGGGGCAGGCGGGTCGGGTAGAAGACGGGGAAGCCGCCGCCGACCTGACGGGCGACCTTTTCGCCCATCTCCCGACCGGCTTCTGCCGCAGGCACCAGTTCGTCGCCGCCGGGCGGCGTGTGGTGCTTCTTCTTGTGCTTCTTCTCCTTCGAGGACTTCTTCTTGTGCTTCTTCTTTTCCGGCTTCTGTTCGGGGAACTTGTGGGACTCGGAGTCGTAGCCGACTTCGCCCATGAATTCCTTCACCGCGTGGTGGACTTCTTCCTCGTTCGCGTAGACGAAGCTGGGCCCGAGTTCGGCCGGGAAGTGGACCTGGTTGACTTCCGCGCCCTTCAGTTCGTAGAGCAGGTCGAGGAGTTCGATCAGGCCGGTCGCTTCGGTGATGTCGGAGGTGGTGTATTCGGCCAGGATGTCGATCAGGCCATGGTTGTCGGTGATCAGGTCGAGCGGCGAGACCTGGTGGCGGACCTGGCTGAGGAAGCTCTGCTGCCGGGCGGAACGGACGATGTCGGTGTCGGTGTGGCGATAGCGCACGTACTGGAGCGCTTTTTTGCCGCAGAGCTTCTGATAGCCGGGCTTGATGTCGATTTCCGCATATTCTTCGGTCGCTCCGACGTTCGAGTGGTAATAGCGGCGGTCGACGTCGGTGTAGACGCAGCCGATCGCGTCGACGGCGCGGACGAAGCCGAGGAAGTCGATGTTGACCACATGGTTGATCTGCAGCCCGGTCAGTTCCTTGACTACCTGCACGGTCAGCTTCGGCCCACCGTCGGAGTAGGCGGCATTGAACTTGTCGGTGCCGTAACCGGGGATTTCGGTCTTCAGGTCGCGCGGGATCGACATCACCGAGATCATGTCCTTGCCGGCGTCGAGGCGCAGCAGGATCGTGGTGTCGGAGCGACCCCACTCTTCGCCGAATTCCGGGCGTTTGTCGGAGCCGAGGATCAGGATCGTCTCCGGTTCGCCACCGTGGACCTTCGCGATGACGCTTTCGACTTCCTTGGAGAGGTGCTTGTTTTCGTTCGTCCCGATCGCTTCGGCGATCGAGTTGATGTAGAGGAGGATCGCCGACGAGGTCGCAGCGGCGGTGACCGCGACGATGATCAGGCCGGCGAGGCTGAACCGCCACCAATAGCGCTTCTTCTTCGGCGGCTCGGTGCCGTCGCCCTCGGGGCCCGGCTTACGGGCGCCCCAGTCACGACCGGGCGGCGGCGGGGCGCTATTCACCGAGTCGCTCCGGCACGGCGGTCAGGAAGGATTCGAGCGCCCGCCGATAACCCTCGAGCGAGGGGATCGAGACCCACTCCTCGGGCCCGTGGTGACCGGCTCCGACCGGCCCGAACTCGACCGCCGGCACCCCGGCACGCAGGAACGAGACCACGTCGGAGGCGCCGTCGCGGCCGACGCTCATCGTCTCGCCGTCGCTCGCCTGCCTCGCCGCCGCCTCGCGCAGCCCCTGCACGAAGGGCGAGGCGCGGTCGACCGTGGCGGGCGGCCGCATCAGAAGCGCCGTCGCGGAGACACCGGGCATCGCCCGCACCTGCTCCAGCAGGGCATCGGGGTCCTGGCCGGGCAGGTAGCGGATATCGACGTCGATCACGCATGTGTCAGGCACCTTGTTCAGAGCGTCGCCGCCCCAGATCCGCCCCAGGTTTATCGACGGGCGGTCGAACAACTCCGAACTTTGCCGGGCAAACGGTAGCGACTCGATGCTCCGGAAAACGTCGACCGCCTTGAGGACGGCGTTGTCGCCGAGCCACGGCGTGGCGCCGTGGGCCGCGGTGCCGTCGACCTCGAGCCGCAGCCAGAGCACGCCCTTCGCCTCGACCCCGATATGGAGATCGGTCGGCTCGCCGGTGATCGCGAAGTCGCCGACGAAGCCGCCCGCGACCAGCCGATCGCAGCCCCGATCCCCCTCCTCGGCCTCCTCGGACTCCTCGTCGCCGACGATCCCGAGCCTCACCCGCACCCGATCCTGGTCGCGCAGCGCCGCGGTGACGACCATCATCGCCGCGATCGCCCCCTTCATGTCGTAGGCGCCACGCCCGTAGAGCCTGTCCCCCTCGACCCGCGGCTCGAACTGCTCGGGGTGGGCCGGGACGACGTCGATGTGCCCCTCCAGCACGATCGTCGGCGCCTCCTCCGGCCCCACCTCCGCCTTGAGCACGGGCAGGCCATGGATCTCCTCGCGGGCCACCTCGATGTCGCGTGCCTCCAACCACGCTTCCACAAAACCGGCGCACTCGACGATGCTGCGCTCGTCGCACGATTCGTAGGCGATCAGGCGCTTGGCGAGGCTGAGCAGCTCGGAGCTCATGGGGTTCGGGGGGGTCGCAAGGGAGGCGCTCCGGTCATCTCGTTCCGGAATTGAGTCGCGCACCCTACGGGTGCGGCTCTCGATATTTGTGCCCGCCTATGGCGGGCAATGACCGGATTGCATTTCCGCCGCTTCGCGACATTCCTCCACGAGACGACCGGACCCCCTCCCCCCAACGTGCTCCACCAGATCTCCGTGGCACCGCGGTCGTCCTTTGGCCCGGTTTCCAGAGCGCGGTCGTCC
>DATJWW010000032.1:0-49997 GCA_035500835.1 Solirubrobacterales bacterium
CCGCGGCGACGACCGGGTCTACGTCCCGCACGAGCAGATCGGCAAGGTGAGCCGCTACGTCGGCGCCGATTCGCGCTCGCCGGCCCTCTCGAAGCTCGGCGGCAAGGCGTGGGAGAACCTCAAGTCGAGGGCCCGCGAGCATCTGCGCGAGATGGCGGGCGAACTGATTCAGCTGTACGCGCAGCGGCAGACGCAGCCCGGCGTGGCATTCAACGTCGATCACGAATGGGTCGAGCAGCTCGAGGCCGAGTTCCCGTACCGCGAGACCGAGGATCAGCGCACCGCGATCGAAGCGGTGATGGAGGACCTCGAGTCGGCGCACCCGATGGACCGCCTCGTGTGCGGCGACGTCGGCTTCGGCAAGACGGAGGTCGCGCTGCGCGCCGCGTTCGCCGTCGCGGTCAACGGCAAGCAGGTGCTGATGCTCGTACCGACGACCGTGCTCGCCCAGCAGCACTGGAACACCTTCCGCGGCCGCTACCGCGACTTCCCGGTGCGCGTCGAGATGGTGTCGCGCTTCCGCAAGCCCGCCGAGGTGAAGCAGGTCCTCGCGGACTTCACCGAGGGCAAGGTCGAGGTGCTGATCGGGACGCACCGCGTGCTCTCGCGCGACGTGATCCCGCGCGAGCTCGGGCTGGTGATCGTCGACGAGGAGCAGCGGTTCGGCGTCGCGCAGAAGGAGCTGCTGCGGCAGCTGCGACTCGAGGTCGACGTGCTCGCCCTGAGTGCGACCCCGATCCCGCGGACGCTGCACATGTCGTTGTCGGGTCTGCGCGACATCTCGGTGATCGAGACGCCGCCGGAGGGCCGCCGCCCGGTCCGCACCTACGTCGGCCCCTACGACGAGGGCCTGGTCAAGAAGGCGATCGACCGCGAGGTCGAGCGCGGTGGGCAGGCCTTCGTCCTCCACAACCGGATCGACTCGCTGTTCGAGGTCGCCGAGCGCCTCCGCGCCCTGGTTCCCGGAGCCCGCTTCCTCGAGGCGCATGGCCAGATGGACGAGCAGGCGCTGGAGGAGACGATGCTCGCCTTCCTGCGCGGCGAGGCCGACGTGCTGGTGACGACGACGATCATCGAGTCCGGCCTCGACATCCCGACCGCCAACACGCTGATCGTCGAGCGCGCCGACCAGCTCGGGCTCAGCCAGGCCTACCAGATCCGCGGACGGGTCGGCCGCAGCAAGGAGCGCGCCTTCGCCTACCTGCTCTACCCGAGCGCCGAGGCGCTGACCGAGGACGCCGCGGCGCGCCTCTCGACCCTCGCCGATCACACCGAGCTCGGCTCCGGCTTCCGCATCGCGATGCGGGACCTCGACATCCGTGGCGCCGGCAACCTGCTCGGCGACGAGCAGTCCGGGCACGTCGCCGCGGTCGGCTTCGAGCTCTACTGCCAGATGATCGACGAGGCGGTCGCCGCCACGCTGGGGGGGGAGGACGGCGGCGGGGAGGAGGCGCCGGAGCCGGTCCGCCTCGACGTCCCGGTCGACGCCTATCTGCCCGCCACCTTCGTCCCCTTCGAGGCGGCGAAGATCGACATCCACCGCCGCATCGTCGCCGCCCGCGAGCCGGGCCAACTGCGTCAGATCGCCGACGAGCTCGACGACCGTTTCGGCAAGCTGCCGGCGCAGGCGGAGAATCTGTTGAAGCTGCAGCGGGCGCGGATCGAGCTTGGTCTCGCCGGTGCCCGCAGCGTCGAGTTCCGGGGCGGCAAGCTGACGGTGACCGGGGTGGAGCTCGACTCGACCGGCGCCGGGGTGCTCGCCGAGCAGGTCGAGGGGGCGCTCTACGAATGGCGCGAGCAGGCCGCCTCGCTGCGCGTCGCGGGCGATCCGGACGAACGGCTCGCCGCGGTGTTGGCTCTTGCCGACGGCTTGCGCGAGGCGAAACGGGCGGCCGAGCCCGCCGCGGCCTGACGCCGCGCCACGACCCCCGGCCCTCGCGTTTAACCACGGCAAAGGCACTTTCACTATGCTGCCCCGGCGGTGGGAGCCAAATCGGGGCGAAACAAACGCGGCGCCAAAGGCAAAGGAGCGCCACAGGGCGGTAAGAGCGCCGCGGGCGTGAGCCGCGCGCAGCGGATCGGCCTGGTCGTCTTCGCGGTCGTCTTCGTCGCCCTCTTCGTGATCTTCGCCGTCGCCCAGGGCCTCGGCTCGCCGAGCGTCCCGGCCGGCGACATCGCCCTGGTGACCGGCGTCCCCAGCGAAGTCGGCCACGTCTCGGAAGCCGACTACGAACACGCTCTCGAACAGCAGGAAGCCCAGGGGGGCCTCAAAAAACCGCCCAAGGCCGGCTCGAAAAAAGCCGAAGAACTGCACAAAGCGACGGTGGGCGAATTGCTGGAGAGAGTCTGGCTCGTCGGCGAGAGCGAAGAACTGGGCATCCAGATCACCTCGAAAGAAGTCGAAACCCAGATCGAGAAAATCAGGAACGAAAACTTCCCGACCCACAAGGCGTGGCAGGAATTCCTCAAGGAAAACCACTACACCGTGGAAGAAGTCAATGAACGGGTCGAACTCGAATTGATCTCGACCAAAATCCAGGAAAAGATCAAAAAAGAAGCTCCGGAAGCGACCGAAGAAGAACTCAAGGCCTACTACGAAAAAGAAAAGGCCACCCAGTTCACGAAAAAACCGTCACGGGACGTTCGCGTCGTCGTCAACGAAAACAAGCAGGAAGTCGAAGCGGCGAAGAAGGCGCTGGAAGCCGACAACTCGGAAGCCGGCTGGAAAAAGGTGACGAAAAAGTACTCGCCACAGACCGAAGCCAACGGCGGCCTGCAGAAAGAAATCTCTGAAGAAGTCCTCCAGGAACCGTTGAAGAAAGACATCTTCGGCGCTGCCACGGGCGAACTGATCGGCCCCATCAAACAGGAATCGAACTACCTCCTGCTGGAAGTCGTGAAGCTCCATCCGGAAAAAGTCGAGCCCTTCTCGGAAGTCAAAACGACGATCGCCGGCACGCTGAGCGGACAGGCCGAAGAAAAGTACTTCTCCGAATGGGTGCAGGGCTTCCAGTCGAAGTGGACCTCGCGCAGCTACTGCGCCTCCGGCTTCGTGATCGAAAGCTGCGCCAACTACAAGGGCACCGGCCACCCGGCGACCGCCTCCGAAGCCTGCTACGAAGCCGACCCGAAGGCGCCCGCGAAAGAATGCCCGGCGCCGGTCGTGCAGACCACGCCGGCCCTGCCCGGCTCGGTCAGCGTCGGCGAACCGGAAGGCGAACGCTTCGTGCAGCGCCCGCGCCCCTACGTGGAATCGAAGAAGAAGGGCAAAAAAGGCGAAGAAGAAGCCGCGGCCGGGGCCGAAGGCTCGACCGAAGCCGAAACCGAAGCGGCGACCAAAGCTGCCGAAGAAGCCGCGGCCGAAGCGGCCGCGAGCGGCGAATAGGCGCTTCGCCACCGCAGCGCGCCGGAGCCACTCCGGCGAATAGAGTGGCCGACTCGTGAGCACGATCGCCTCCATCCACGCGCGCCAGATCCTCGATTCGCGCGGCAACCCGACCGTCGAGGTCGAGGTCGCGCTCGAGTCCGGGGCGCGCGGTGTGGCCGCGGTCCCCTCCGGCGCCTCGACCGGCGAGTTCGAGGCGGTCGAGCTGCGCGACGGCGGCGAGCAGTGGGTCGGCAAGGGCGTCACCAAGGCGGTCGCCAACGTCAACGGCGAGATCGCCGCGGCGCTGACCGGCGCCCGCGCCGCCGAGCAGGGCGCCCTCGACGAGACGATGATCGAGCTCGACGGCACCCCGAACAAGGGCCGGCTCGGCGCCAACGCGCTGCTCGGCGTCTCCTTGGCCGCCGCCAAGGCCGCCGCCGCCGACTCCGGCCAGCCGCTCTACCGCTACCTCGCCGAGCTCTACGGCGGTGGCGAGCCGCGCGTCCTGCCGGTGCCGATGATGAACGTGCTGAACGGCGGCGCCCACGCCGACAACTCGGTCGACTTCCAGGAGTTCATGATCGTCCCGGCGGGCGCCGGGAGCTTCTCCGAGTGCATGCACTACGGGGTCGAGGTCTTCCACGCGCTGAAGAAGAGCCTCGGCGCGCGCGGCCTCGCCACCGCGGTCGGCGACGAGGGCGGCTTTGCGCCCAATCTGGAGTCCAACGAGGCCGCCCTGCAGGCGGTCCTCGAGGGCGTCGAGGCGGCCGGCTACGAGCCTGGCGCCGATGTCTTCATCGCCCTCGACCCGGCCACCAGCGAGTTCTACGAGGATGGCTCCTACGTGCTCGAGCACGAGGGCCGCACCCTCTCGCCGCAGGAGATGGTCGACTACTGGCGCGACACCGTCGCGCGGTACCCGATCGTCTCGCTCGAGGACGGCATGGACGAAGAGGACTGGGACGGCTGGAAGCTCCTCACCGAGGCGATCGGCGACCGTGTCCAACTGGTCGGCGACGACATCTTCGTCACCAACCCCGCGCGCCTGCGCCGCGGCATCGAGCTCGGCGTCGGCAACTCGATCCTCGTCAAGGTGAACCAGATCGGCACCCTCTCGGAGACCCTGGAGGCGATCCGCACCGCCCGCGAGGCGGGCTACACGGCGGTGATCTCGCACCGTTCGGGGGAGACCGAGGACACGACGATCGCCGACCTGGCCGTCGCCACCGGTGCAGGCCAGATCAAGACCGGCGCCCCGTCGCGCTCCGATCGGGTCGCCAAGTACAACCGGCTGCTGCGGATCGAGGAGGAGCTCGGCGCCGCGGCCGAGTTCCCCGGCCTGAACGCGTTCGTCCAGCGCCGGTCCTAGGGGCCTCTTAATGAAGGAGAAGGCCCGCCGGCAGCGTAGCTGCGGGCATGGCCTCCACCGCGTACGCCGGCTCCCGGGCGAAACGCCGTCCGGCGCCGCGCCGGCCAGGCGCCCGCCGTACGCCGAGCCGGATCAAGTGGGACCGGGTCGGGCGGATCGCCCTGGTCCTGGTCCTCTTCGCCGTCGCCTACTCCTATCTGAACCCGGCGATCAACCTCTTCAACACGTATCGGTCGACCACCGCGGCGAAGGCCGAATTCCACGAACTGCTGCACGAGAACAAGCGGCTCCACCGCGAGATCCAGTCGGCGGACGAACCGCCGGTGGTCGCCCACGCGGCGCGCGAGCAGGGCATGCTTGCCGAAGGCGAGACGCCATACGTGCTGCACCTGCACGGCCGGCGCTGAGGGCCGATGCCTAGCCTCGGCTCCTACCTGCTGGGGGCCGCCCAGCTGATCGTCCTGGGGGCGGGGTTCGGCTACGCCGCCTATCTGCTGCGCGCCCGCCTGTTGGGGGGCTGGCGGGGCGCGCCGGCGCGCCTCGTCGAGATCGTCGTCGCGGTCGGCCTGCTGATCGTGGTGAGCGAGGTACTGGGGACGTTCGGCGGGCTCTACGCCGGGGTGCTGATCGTCGCGGCGGTGCTGGTGGCCCTGGCGGCGCGGCTGGTGCCGACCCGGGACGGGGGAGGGGAGACGGCGCCCGGCGGCGAGCTCGGCCTCTGGGCCACCGTCGTCGCCCTGGCCGTGATCGCGATCGTCGTCTTCGACTGGGCGGTGACGGCCAAGCACGCGGTCGACGCCGGGATCTTCAACTTCGACTCGCTCTGGTACCACATGCCGTTCTCGGCGGACATCTTCCAGTCGCACTCGACGACCGGGATGCACCACGTCGAGACCGTCTTCGTCAACTGGTTCTACCCGCAGAACTCGGAGCTCCTGCACGCGGTCGGGATGCTGCTGATCGGCCGCGACACGCTCAGCCTCTTCATCAACTTCGGCTGGCTCGCCGTGGCCTTCCTCGGCGCCTACTGCGTCGGTCGGCCCTACGGGCGCGGTATCCCGGCGGTGATCGCCGCCGCGATCCTGGTCGGCTGCCACACCCTCGTCGTCCGCGAGCCGGGCGCGGCGAAGAACGACCTGATGGCCGCCGCCCTCCTCCTCGCCGGCATCGCAATCCTGATCGAGTCCTGGAACGCCCGCCCGTCCTCCGGAGCGAGCCCCGCCGGCCCCGCTGATGCGTTCGCAGTTGGTTCCGGTATGCGGAACGAAGTGCGAACGCAGACGCTGTACGGGTGGCCGTTGGCGGCGGCGGGGCTTGCGGTGGGGCTGGCGGCGGGGACGCGCCTCACGGTGCTCGCGATGGCGGCGGCGCTCACCGTCGTGGTCGTCGTCCTCGCCCCGGTCGGGAAGCGATGGAAGGCGGCGGGATGGTGGTTCGCGGGCGGCCTGCTCGGCGGCGGCTACTGGTACCTGCGCAACCTGATCGTCTCCGGCAGCCCGATCCCCGAGGCGACGAAGCTCGGCCCCGTCTCCCTGCCGCATCCCGAACGGCTCCAGGAAGGGCGCCCCGGCTACAGCATCTCCCACTACCTGACCGACACCGGTGTCTGGCACCACTACTTCGTCCCCGGTCTCCACGACGCCTTCGGTGCCCTCTGGCCCCTGATCCTGGTCGGCGCAGTCGCCGCCTGTCTGCTGGCGATCTTCTCCGGCCGCGACAAGCTCGTCCGCCTGCTCGGCGGCGTCGCCCTGTTCGGGCTCGTCGCCTACCTCTTCACGCCGCTGGGCGCGGCCGGGGCGGAGGGGGAACCGGTCGGCTTCGCGATCAACATCCGCTACGTCATCCCGGCCCTCCTGGCGGCGCTCGTCCTGGTGCCGCTGCCCCGCTTCCTCGACGCGCGCAAGGCCCAGTGGGGGCTGATCGCGGTGCTCGCCGTCGTCTACCTGATCACCGACCGCCCCGATCACGCGCTCCACGACGGCGCCCGCCTCTTCGCCCTGGCCTTCACGGTCGTCCTCGTCGCCGTCCCGGCGTTGCTCTGGCTGGCGCGCCGCGACGGGGCGCCGATCCGGGTGGTCGCGGCCGGGCTGGCGGCGCTCGCGCTGGCCGTGATCGCGCTCGGCTACCCGGTCCAGCGCCACTACCTGAACCACCGCTTCGCCAACCTCACCGCCGCCACCTCGATCCCCGGCATGAGCCTCGACAAGGCCTACCGCTGGTCGCGCGGCATCACGCACTCGCGGATCGGGCTGGCCGGGACCACCGCGGGATTCGCGGGCTACGGCTTCTACGGGCCCGACCTCTCCAACCGCGTCCTCTACCTCGGCGAAGCGGGTCCGCACGGCGCCTACGACGCGATCCCGACCTGCGAAGGCTTCCGCGCCGCCGTGAATGCGGCCGACCTCGACTACCTGGTCACCTCACCCTTCCTCAACTTCCTCCACCCCGGCAAGCCGATCCCCTCGCCCGAGGCGACCTGGCTGCGCGGCGCCGGGGGCGTCCATCCGATCCTCCGCGAAGGCCCGGTCACCGTCTGGCAGATCACCGGCCCCCTGAAGCGGACCTGTACGAGCGCCGACGCTCCCCTCCGTCACATCCCGGACACCCCTCCCGGCTGACGGAGAGCGCCGGCGGGTACATTCCAGGCCGATGGCCTATCCGCTCGCCAACGCGCTCTATCAGTGGGAGGAGGGGGCGCGGGAGGCGGCGGCGATCGACGATCCGCGTCGGCGGCGCCTCGCCGACCGCGTGATCGAGGCGATCCGCGTCGAGCTGCGCCGCCGGATCGGCCCCACCTTCAGCGCCGCGCAGCTCGCCGACCTCTACGGCGAGGGCACCGACTGGGCGCAGCAGATCGCTCTCGACGTCGCCCCTGCCGCCGCCGAGGAAGCGCAGACGCTGGCCGACGCCGCCTTCTGGGGATATCTACGCGGGGCGGGGGACTTCGCCGGCGGGCGCAGCCTCGCCTAGCCGAGACCTGCGCTACTCGTCCGAGTCGTCGTCGTCGTCCGAGTCGCCCTCGGCGCTGCCGGCGCGGCGGATGACGATCTGGTCGGCCTCGATCCGCACCGTTACCGCGCGGTTGCCCGCCCAGTTCTCGGCGTAGACCGGGTTGTCCTTGACCGAGGCGTCGAGCCAGAGGCCGTAGCCGTCGTTTTCGCCGTGGTCGAAGGTCGCCTCGATCTCTTTGCGGCGCCCGCGCCCGCCGCGGCGGCCGCGACGACGGCGGCGACGCGGGCGGCTCTCGCCCTCGCCATCCTCATCGTCACCCTCCTCGGCCTCCTCGGCGTCGGCCTCCTCGGCCTCTTCCTCGGCGGCGGCGGCTTCGATCTCCGCTTCGATCTCATCGCGAAGGTCGATTTCGCCCGAGCCGGCGTTCTCGTCATCGGGTGAGAGTTCGTACTGCTTGCGGAACTCGCGCAGCTCGGTGGCGGAGACTTCGAGTTGGTGGGCGATCCAGGCGTCGGTGCGTCCTTGGTGGACCCAGGCACGGATCTGGTTCAGCTGTGGCTTCAGCGAGCGTCGGGGCATCGGCGGGCGAGTCTATTGAAAGCGGGCGGGCGGGCGTCCGCAGCTACGAGATCAGGATCGACAGCGCCTCGAACATGGCGATCGCGACGACGATCACGGTGACCGTCAGGCAGATCGCGAGCACGCTGAAACGGACCGTGCCGGAGTGTTCGGTCCGTTCGATCCGCCGCGCCCGGGAACGGTTCGCGGCGCGCCGCCGCAGCTGCTCGCGGCGTCGTCGCTCAAGTGAAGTCTCCTGCTCGAAGGCGGTCTCGAACTGGGAGATGCTCTGTCGCATCTTCATAACGGGGAACCCCGAAGGGGCGCGGGCACCGTAGCAAAGGATCTTGCAAAGCTCACGCTTCCCTCACACGGAAACCGGCCGCGAGGCGCCTCAACACGCATGCCAGAGCCCTTTCCCGGATCTCGCGGCGTTCTGCTCGATTCGCTCGAAACGGGGAGAGAAGCGGTCGTTGGGGTGGAAGGTGAGCGTGCGGGCGAGGCCCCGGCGCAGCAATTCCGCCTCGAGGAAACGCCCGCGCCGGCGTCCCCCGACCCAGACGTAAGCCAGCAGCCGGCCGTAGAAGTCCCGCGGTTCGACCCCGGTGAGGAGGCTCACCCGCCGCCCTTCCACCGTGCGGTGCTCGAAGCGCGAGGCGCGCGGGCCGAAGCACTGCACCGGCGTATCGGGCTTGACCGTCTCCGGCGTGTCGACGCCGATCAGCCGCACCGTCTCGGTCGCCCCGCCGTCGAGCGCCACTTCGAGCGTGTCCCCGTCGACGGCCCGCATCACCCGCCCGATGAGCGATCGGGAGGCTTCGGCCTGGGCAGGGGACCCACCGCCTTCCCAGGGCCGCAGCAGGATCGCCGCGGCGATCAGCAGCAGGGCGATGCTTCCGTAGCGCCTCATCCCCGCCCAAGTCGGGCGGGGACCTCAGTTCGCCCCCGCTAAGGGGTGCGGCGCACGTTCGCGAGCAGGCTCTCCTTGATCTGCTCGATGATCGCCAGGGCCTCGTCCCACTCGCGCTGCCAGACGTTGCGGCCGAAGATCACGCCGCTGCCGCCCGCCTCCATCACCTCGCGGGTGTTGCGGAGGACGACCTCGTCGTCGGCCTTGGAGCCGCCGGAGAGGACGACCAGCGCCCGGCCCGCCGACTCGACGCAGTGGTTGATCGCCTCCTGCTGGGTGATCTCGAGCTCGTTGTAGGGAGCCGGGGCGTCCTTGTCCTTGTCCGGGTTGATCTGCGGCATGTTGAGCTTGACGATGTCGGCGCCCATCTCCATCGCCAGGCGGGCCGCGTAGTCGATCGCGTAGAAGGAGTTCTGGCCGCCCTTCGACTCGACCGCTTCGCCGCGCGGGTAGGACCAGACGACCAGCGGCATGCCGTAGCGGTCGCATTCCTCGCGGACGCGGCGGATCTGGGCGAGATCCTCGTCTTGGCGCGGCGAGCCGACGTAGAGGGTGTAGCCGATCGCGTCGGCGCCGAGCCGCACCCCGTCCTCGACGCTCGCGTTGCAGGAGGAGAACGCCTTGGAACCGGAGGGGATGTCGGTCTTGCCGTTGACCTTGAGGATCAGCGGCACCTTGCCCGCGTAGTCCGGGTAGTACTTCTCGGCCATGCCGATCTGGCAGGCGAGCGCCGAGTAGCCGGCCTCGGCGGCGAGGCGGAACTGGTAGTCGGGGTCCTTCGAGGCCGGGTTGGGGAAGAAGTCGCGCGGACCGTGCTCGATTCCCTGGTCGATCGGCAGCAGCATCAGCGTCCCGTTGCCCGGACCGAACTCATACAGAAGCCGATAGAGACGGGCGCGTTTGCCGGCGGGAAGCGTGGCGAGCAGGGATTTCTGCTCGGTCAGGCTCTTCAACTCCACTGTTGTTCCTCCTCGAATATCGGTGGCAGTCCAGTATGGCAGCGGAACCTCAGGTGGGGAGCCACGTCGCCGGGTATCCTCGACTGTGCCCATGAGTGAGACTGAGCTCAGCGTCATCTGCAAGAACTGCGGTTCGGAGGTCAGTCCGTATGTGACCGAGTGCCCGTACTGCGGCGCACGACTGCGCAAGCGGGCGCCGAAACTGGAGCGGCGCGGGGACCTGCTCGAGGCACAGCGGCCGAAGCGCAGGCGCAGGCTGCGGCTGCGACGCCCGCCGACGCCCTTCACCGGGGCCCAAGCCTTCCGTCCCTACGCGACGCTGACCGTGATCCTCGGCTCGGCGATCCTGCTGCTGCTGCAGAAGGCGACCGGGAACCCGCTCTCCACCTTCGGCGGGCTGATCGTCCCGATCGGCGATCAGTGGTGGCGATATCTGACCGCGCCCTTCGCCTATGTCGACGTCGGCTACCTCTTCGTCGTCGCGGTCGGGCTGGCGATCTTCGGCACCGCGATCGAGCGCCGGCTGGGCAGCGCCCCGACCGCCTTGCTGCTGCTTGCCTGCGGGGCGCTCGGCGTGCTCGCGGCGGGCGGCATCGCCGCCGCCGAGGGCGAAATCACGGTGATCGCGGGCGGCAACGGGATGGCGCTCGGCGCGGTCGCCGCCTGGTTCGCGATCCGCCGCTCCGAGGCGCACGGGGCGATCGACGAGGAGTACGACCTGATCGGCGTCGCGGTCTGCGCCGCGGTCCTGATCGCGCTACCGCTCTTTGCCCCGACCGCGAACTTCTTCGCCTGCCTGGTCGGCGGCGCCGTCGGCGGCCTCGCCGGGCTGGCGGCGACCACGCTCCACCACAAGGAATAGGCGTGCCGGACGAGCAGGAGCTCGAAGCCGCGATCGAGCGGCTGCTCGACGCGGAGCGTTTCGCCGCCGCCGAGCGCGTCGTCGCCCAGGCCGCGCCGCAGCTGCAGAAGGTGCTGGCGGCGGCGCTCGCCGAGGGCGGCTGGTTCTCCGAGCCGCACGAAGCCGAGAGCCTGCGCGCCGCCACCGTGCCCGACCCGGACGAGCGGCTCGCCGCCGTCCGCGCCCTGCTTGCCGAGGAGGCGCGGATGGGGATGATGGTCGGCGTCGCGGTCGGCTGGGCATTGAACGAGGAGCTTCGCCACGACGTAGAGCGCGAAGACCCGCGCCGTTCCGACCAGAAGGGAGACACCTGAGATGGAGATCAAGTTCCACGGCCATTCCTGTTTCGAGATCACCGAGGGCGACGCGGTCGTCCTCGCCGATCCGTTCTTGGCGCCGAACAACCCGGTCGCGGTGACGAGCGCCGAGGAGGTCGACCCGACCGTGATCGCGCTCAGCCACGGCCACGCCGACCACATCGCCGACCTGCTGCCGGTCGCCAGGCGGACCGGCGCCCGTTGCGTCGCCTTGGTCGAGATCGCGAGCTGGATCGGCGAACAGAGGATCGAGAACGTCAGCGACCCGAACTTCGGCGGCACCGTCCGCTTCGACTGGGGCTGGATCAAGTTCGTCCCCGCCTGGCACACCAACACGCTGCCCGACGGCACCGTGATCGGCAACCCGGCTGGGATGCTGATCAACATCGGCGGCAAGACGATCTACCACGCCGGCGACACCTGCCTGTTCGGCGACATGAAGCTGATCGCCGAACGCAACCCGGTCGACATCGCCCTGCTGCCGATCGGCGGCCACTACACGATGGACCGCGAGGACGCGGTCGTCGCCGCCGGATTTATCGGCGCCGACATCGTGATCCCGATGCACTACGACACCTTCCCGCCGATCGAGACCGACGCCGACGCCTTCAAGGCCGACGTCGAGGCGGCCGGCGCCGGCACCGTCGTCGTCCTCAGGCCCGGCGAGTCCCACACCGCCTGAACCGGTCGCGTTCGCGAAAAACTGGCCGGCCGGCCAGTCCGGTGTTAGCCTCGCCTCACGCACACGATCGAGGGAGGATGGGATGGAGGCGAAAGAGGTGACCGGGATCCGGTCGCGGACCCAGCGGGCCGACTACCAGGCGACCGCCGACCCGGCGCTGAACGAGGCGGCCGACCGCACCGCCGACATCAAACTGCTCGGCTACGGCGAGCTCTACGACCTCTGGGAGCGCCAGCAGTGGCAGACCCAGGAGCTGGACTTCAGCCAGGACCGGATCGACTGGCACGAGCGCATCCCGGCCGAGGAGCGCTTCCAGCGTATGTACGGGCTCTCCTCCTTCTTCATCGGCGAGCAGAAGGTGGCCGAGGAGCTCGGCCCGATCATGCGGGCCGCGCCGACCGAGGACCAGAAAGTCTTCCTCTGCACCCAGATCGCCGACGAGGCCCGCCACGTCCGCTTCTTCGAGCGCTTCTATCGCGAGGTCGGCGTGCTCGAGGCCGACGGCCTCAGCGAGATGCTGAGCGAGACCTCGGCCCACATCAACGCCGATTTCGGCCGCCTCTTCGACGAGATGCTCGGGTCGCGCACCGAGCGCCTCTCCCGCGAACCCGAGGACACCGAGGCGATGGTCGAGGCGGTGACGCTCTACCACATGGTGATCGAGGGGATGCTGGCCCTCACCGGCCAGCACTTCATCATGGAGTTCAACGAACGCGAAGGGACGCTGCCCGCCTTCGTCGAGGGCTTCGGCAACGTCGCCCGCGACGAGCACCGCCACGTCGCCTTCGGCTCGGTCTTCCTGCGCGAGAAGGCGCACGAGGACGAGCGCTACAAGGCGGCGATCCAGCGCACCCTGGAGGAGGCGCTGCCGGCCGCCGACGGCGTCTTCATGCCGCCTTGGGCGGAGGGCGGCGACGACTTCGAGCTCTTCGGCTACTCGCTGGGCGAAACCCGGCAGTTCGCCGCGACCTGCCTGATGCGCCGGCTGAAAGTGATCGGCCTCGGCTGAGGCCGGGGCCGGCTACGGAGCTTCTATCTCGAGTTCAGCTTCGGCCGGAACTTCCGGTGAAGTGGTGGCCGGAGCTTCCGGTTCGACCGTTTCCGGCGGGGTGCTTTCCGCGGGCGGCGGCGTGGTGTCGGTCGGCGCGGGCGCAACGGGGGCCGGCGTCGGCGTCGGCTCCGGCGTGACGGTGACGCTCACCGTCCCTTTGCCGGGCTGGGCACCGGGGGCGGGCGGGGCGCTCGTGCCGCCCGAGCCGACTTCGACGCCCCCGGTGACGCTGGGCGCGGCGGTGTCGGATGCGCCGGCCTCGGGTTCGTCGACGACGACGTTTTCGGCCAGCGCTTCCGGTTCGACCGCGACCGCGGGGGTGGTCGATTCCGCGGCCGCCGTGCCGGCCGCTTCGACTTCTTCGGCCTTGGTCGGGGCCGTGGCGACGGCGTTGGAGGAGATCGCGGGCTTCGCGGCGACCGCATGGCTCGGAGAGATCGCCGGGGCGACCCCGCCGCTCGGCATGGCGACGACGCGGGTGTGGCTTGCGCCGGTCACGGGCGCGGAGTGGTGTTCCTTCGGCAACTCGACCGCGGCGCCCGCCGTCAGCACGGCGGCGGTGACGACACCGGCGACCGCCTTGGTGCCGATCGCCCCGCCCAGCGCGCCGCCGAGGCCACCCAGGCTGCCGGTGCCACCGAGTGCGGCGCCGAGCCCGCTCGCCGCGCCGCCCGCGGCTGCCGCGCCGCCGCCCGCCGCAGCGCTCGACGCAGCCGCGCCGCTCGCGGCGGAGGAGCCGCCGAGCCCGAGCTTGGAGGCGATGAAGCCCTTCAGGGCGATCAGCGGGGCGACCGGGAAGAGCGCCGCCAGCATCTTCTCGTTGGAGCGGATCTGGGAGCGGAAGTCGGCGCATTCGTCGCACTCGCGGACGTGGCGACGGACCGGCGCCGAGACCTTGCGCAGGCCCTCGGCCGCTTCGGAGATCTCGACCCGCACCTCGCCGCAGGTCAGCAGGCGCGCCTGGCTCGCCTCGGCGAGCGAGATCCGCGCCCGGACCAGGAGCGACTTGACCGAGGGGACCGTGGTCTCCATCGCGTCGGCGATCTCCTCGTAGGAGAGCGCGTCCATCTCGCGCAGCAGGAGCGCCGAGCGCTGCGTCTCGGGAAGTTTGTTGACGTCGGCGATGATCTGCCGGAACTCCTCGCGGTTGTGGACCTTCTCGGCGGTCGAAGCGGCCTCCACCTCGGGCACCATGTCCATCGATTCCTGCGCGTCGGCGCTCGGTTTGCGCAGGTGGTTGAGGCAGCGGTTGCGGGCGATCCGGTAGAGCCAGGGGCGCAGGTTGATCTCACGTTCGTCGGCGAGCATCGCCCGGTAGGCGTTGACGAAGACCTCCTGCAGCACGTCTTCGGCATCCTCGGTCGAGCCCAGCATCTGCCGGCAGAAGCCGAGCAGCCGGCCCTGGTAGCGGTCGACGATCGCCTCGAAGGCACCCGGATTGCCGTTGCGGGCCATCGCGATCAGCTTCTCGTCGCCCTGCAGCTTGAGCAGCGGCGACTTGCGGGCGATGAGCCCGCGGCGACTGGCGTGAGTTAGGGCTGATGCCTCCATGCTCCCCTCCGGGAAGGCGTGGTCCGGTGCTTGTCCAGACACGGTAACAACGGCCGAGTTGCGCTCGCCCAACTTTTATTGCCGGTTTATCGAGATTTATCGACCATTTATCGATTCCTCCGGCGGGGCTACGATCGGCGGGCCCGGGTGGCGAAGCTGGTAAACGCGGCGCCCTTAAAAGGCGCTACCCCGCGAGGGGTTGGCGGGTTCGAGTCCCGCCCCGGGCATTTCATGAGTCGCCGCGTCCTCCGCTTCGCGTCCGGTGCCGCTATCTCTACATCGATCCGTGTCATATATAAGATGACCAGATGGGTGAGCACGGCGGGCGCATCGTCGCCAAGGTCCTCAGGTCGCGCGGCGTCGACACGCTGTTCACGCTTTCCGGCGGTCACATCTTCCCGATCTACGACGGCTGCAAGGCCGAGGGGATCCGGATCGTCGACGTCCGCCACGAGCAGACCGCCGCCTTCGCCGCCGAGGGGATGGCGAAGGCGACCCGCGGGGTCGGCGTCGCCGCGCTGACCGCCGGCCCGGGTGTCACCAACGGGATGAGCGCGATCGCCGGCGCCCAGGCCAACAACTCGCCGATCTGCGTGCTCGGCGGGCGGGCGCCGGAGATGCGCTGGGGGTCGGGCTCGCTGCAGGAGATCGACCACCTGCCGTTCGTCTCGCCGCTGGTCAAGTCGGCGGCGACGGCGAAGGAGCCGGACGCGATCGCGGCGCTGACCGCCGCCGCCCTCGACGCCGCCGCGGCCGCGCCGAGCGGCCCCACCTTCCTCGACTATCCGATGGACGTCATCTTCAGCGAGGCCGAGTCCGAGGTCCCGGCATCGCCCGTCGCGGCGGGCGCGACCGCCCCCGAGGGCGTCGAGGAGGCGGCCACCCTCCTGGCGGGCGCCGAGCGGCCGGTGATCATGGCCGGCACCGGGCTCTACTGGGCGCGCGGCGAGAGTGAGCTGCGAGCTCTGGCCGAGGCGCTCGGCATCCCGGTCTTCCTCAACGGCCTCGGCCGCGGCTGCCTGCCCGCCGACCACGACCTCGCCTTCAGCCGCGCCCGCTCGACCGCGCTACAGGGCGCCGACGTCGCCCTCGTGGTCGGCGTGCCGATGGACTTCCGGCTCGGCTTCGGCGGCAGCTTCGGCGAGGAGACGAAGATCGTCCGCCTCGACGTCGCGCCCAACGAGCTGACCGCCAACCGCCTACCGGACCTCGACCTGGTCGGCGACATCGCCGCCGGGCTGGCGGCGATGCGCACGGCGGCGGGGGAGGGGCAGCGCTCGAAGCCATGGGTCGAGCAGCTGACCAACGTCGAGCGCGAGGCGCGCGAAGCCGAGCGCGAGCAGCTCGACGATCCGCGCGCGCCACTCCACCCGGTGCGGATCTACCGCGAGCTGGGGGAGGTCCTCGACCGCGACGCGATCGTCGTCGGCGACGGCGGTGACTTCGTCTCCTACGCGGGCCGCTACATCGACACCTACGAGCCCGGCTGCTGGATGGACCCGGGCCCGTTCGGCTGCCTCGGCGCCGGGCCGGGCCAGGCGATCGGGGCGAAGGTCGCCAACCCCGACAAGCAGGTCTGCCTGCTGCTCGGTGACGGCGCCTTCGGCTTCGCCGGGATGGAGTTCGACACGATGGCCCGCCACGGCCTCGGCGTCGTCGGGGTGATGGGCAACAACGGGATCTGGGCGCTCGAGCACCACCCGATGAAGTTCCTCTACGGCTACTCGGTGGCCGCCGAGCTGCGGCCGGAAACCCGCTATGACGAGGTGGTCGAGGCGCTCGGCTGCGAGGGCGTCGTCGTCCGCGAGCCCGACCAGCTGCGCCCGGCGCTGGAGAAGGCGTTCGCCTCCGGCGTCCCGACCCTGGTCAACGTCATCACCGACCCCGAGGTCGTCTACCCGCGCAAATCGAACCTGGCCTGAGGGTCGCTCTCTGGCTGGGGTTCCGGACTGAAGTCGATTCAGGAAGTCCCTGAACGAGAATCGGCCGTCATAAATGACGGCCGATCCACGCGGATCCCTCAGGACGGGCAGGGGTACGTCTTCAGGGACCCTTATTTACGGGCTCAGACGGCGGGAGGCGCCATGATGCGGCAATCGCCCAAGCCCTATGCCAAGGGCAAGGTGAGGCGAACCCCTCCTCGTCCCCGGTTCCAGAAGTATTGCCCAGCGGTGATGGATTTGTCCACCGACTCGTGCGTGGTGTACCGGAAAATCGACCCTTCACTAGCCCATTTGTGGGGGTTCGACTCCGCCAGCCACCCATTTGTACAAGCGAAAGCCGCCGGGTTTAACGCGAATCCGCCAACGCAATCGCTGCGCCATACAGGATGTCGTGCTCGGAGACCGTGATCCGGTCGAGACCGAAGGCGCGCATCACCTCGACCAGGGTGACGACGCCGGCGACGATCGTCGGCGCCCGGTCCGCATGCAGGCCGGTGATCTCGGTGCGGGCGGCGAGCGGCGCCGCGGCCAGTCTCGACAGCATGCGCTGGATGTTCGGCAGCTCCAGCGTGTGGCCGTGCACCCGGTTCGGGTCGTAGGGCTCGAGCTCCAGCTCGATCGCCGCCAGCGAGGTCGGCGTCCCCGCCACTGCGATCCCGGCCGCGGCCCGCGGCGCGCCCGCCTTCGCCGTCTCGATCAGCCCCCGCAGGTCGGCCGCCAGCTCTTCCAGCTCGACCGGGGTGGGGGGGTCGGAGACGAGGTGGCGCTCGGTATGGCGGACGACCCCCGCCTGGAGCGAGGTGTGCCACTCCGCCTCCCTGCCCTCGCCGACGATCAGCTCGGTCGAGCCGCCGCCGATGTCGACGACCAGCGTCGGCACCGCGGGCGCGGTCTCCGAGGTGGCCCCCAGATAAGTGAGCCGCGCCTCCTCCTCACCGTCGAGCACCCGTGCCGACAGCGCGAAGCGCTCCCGCAGCTCGGCGATGAACGCATCGCCGTTCCCCGCGTCCCGCACCGCACTCGTGGCGATCGCGTCGACCTGCTCGGCGCCCAGCTCCTGCAGTGTCGCGACATAGGGATCGACGGCCGCGCACGTCGCCTCGACCGCCTCCGCCGCGAGCCTGCCGCTGAGGTCGACACCGCGCCCCAATCGGGTCACCGTGCTCCGCCGCTCGACCGGCACCACCCGCCCCTCGGCGACGTCGGCGACCAGCAGCCTGGTCGAGTTCGAGCCGATGTCGATGACCGCCACACGCAACGGGATCGAGGACATCTCGCCACCCTAATCAGCCGCCGCCCTCGTAGCTCGCATTACCCAAGACCCCAAAGGCGGAGCCGGATCTCAGCGCCCCGTTGCTAAAATCCGGTGACCGCCGCGGGGTGGAGCAGCCAGGTAGCTCGTCGGGCTCATAACCCGAAGGTCGCAGGTTCGAATCCTGCCCCCGCTATTTCAGAAAGGCCCTGGTAACGGGGCCGTTTTTCTTCCTCGCGTCCAGCCGCCGCCAACGCCCGGCCCTTGTACGGCCCTTGCGGGAACCTCACCAGCAGCGGCACCAAGGCGCAGGGCCAAGCGGCCATGACAGCGCCTAACCACGCCTAAGCCACCGACTCTCCCTAGGTGGGCCTACCCTGGGCCGGGGCAAAACGGCTGGCCTACGTGGTCCGGGCGTGGCCAAACGCCAACGCTGCACCAGACTTGCGCGCGTGATTTAGAGCGACCTCAAATGCGCCCAAATCTCGAGAACAACTGAGATATAACGGACGAAGAAAGGGGCCTCACCCGTGACGTAGAACTTTTGGCCGTCCACCGCTTGAAGAAAGGCCGAATCGCCGTCCACCTGACGCCAGACCTCATCGGTGGCGGCGATGCCGACAACGACCTCCAGACTCTCCTCCGGTGGCTCGGTTGAGGGGAGAACGAGATCTTCGCCTGCCGTGGCCGAACCGCCGCTGACGTCTAGCACGATCCAGTTGGTCTGCCCGTTGCGAGGGGAGTTGCGCACTCCGAATGCCAGGCGAGCTGAGAACGCCGCGTCGGATACCTGAAGTCCTTCAACGAGCGCTTCAGGTTTCGGAAAGAGATCGCTTCCAAACGGCACGATCAGACCTCGCTGAGAAGCTCAAGAAGGTCCGGCTTGCGCGCCACGGCCACCTCCAGGAAGCAGTCCATCAGGTTGTCGTAGGTGTCCGGAGAATCCCCTACGAAATTCCAAAAATCTTTGCCGACTTTCAGGTCGACGTTCAGATCGAGCATGTACTTCGTCGTCGGCCACGTGTAGTCCCCGAGCAGGCCGTTCGGGTTGTAGGGCAGACCGACAAATGCTCGGGCGCTAACGCCCGACCGAGCCGCGAGAATCCGAAGAATGCGGCGCTTCGATGCGCGGCCCTGGTCGTAGTTCGGCTTCGGCGTCTTTATCTCGATGTGGTTCTCGAAGCCGTCACCGCCAACGAAAAAGACGTCATCCGTCTCATTGACTGAGTCCTTGGGACCCGGAGACGCGATGCCTGGAAGGATCAGTTCAAGCTCTCTAGTGGTATCCGGAATGGCGTGCCCGGCGCCAGTCGTATAGGAGGTGATGATCCCCTCGATCTGGTTCGCCGTGACTACTGGAATCGAACCGAGCACGCTGTAGTTCGTCTCGGCATTTCCGACGGCTGCCCGAGCTATGTCTGCCGCCATATGATCCCATCCCCGACCCAGCGCGGTTTGGAGGGATCTCTCGATCGTCGCTGCGATCTTTACCTCGGGGAACAAAGTCTTTAAGAACGGGGACGCATTTCCGCTATCGCCAGGCGAGTAAATCTCTGCCAGGAATAGCCCACGGGCTGCTTTCCCGCCACCGAGAGTTGAAAGGAGGGTGTCTACGTTCGCGTTGAGGCGATCCGTGATTTTGGCTCTCGGGAACGAGATGGCGCAACCCTAATGCCTGCACTGGCCAGAATCGATTTAGTCAGTGCTTCTCCCAGCTTGATGGGAACGGCATTCCCAATTTGCCGATACTGGCTCGACTTCGACCCAGCGAAGCGATAGTTCCTTGGGAAGTCCTGGAGGGCCGCGTACTCCGGGATAGATAGCGGGCGCTCCTCCTCTGGGTGGCAGAGGCTCGTTGCTAGCTGCTGAGGCTGGGCCGTCAGAGTTGGCGCGGGGCGCTCCCAGGTAAGCCGCCTCCAGTATCCCTCTTTCCCTCCACCGGAGTTAAGCCCTTTACCCATGATCTTGGCCAGGTGCCCCTCAGGGAACCGCTCAGTATTGTCGCGGACATAAGTCCAATTTTTCCCAGCGGGAATGCCAGCAAATACCTCGGCGCGCTCCGCACTATAGGTGTAAGTTTCTGCCAGATCCGGTTCCGCGAAGAACTTTGATTCGATTGCATCGCCGAGGGTGCGCCACGCGGCTATTGGCTCGTACGGAGCATGGCGATGGTGCGTGGGCGGAACTAGATCAAGGGGCATCATCGGCCTGCTGGTCTGCTTGCGGAACGACCCCGAACCAAGCTCTCGGTCCCGGCTGCCGATGAGGAACACTCGGTGTCTAACTTGAGGGGTTCCGTAATCGGCGGAATTGAGAATGCCGTAGACCACCTCGTAGCCGAGCCTCTTAAAGGTCGGCAGGATCACTAGCTCCATGATCGATCCGAGGCGCGATTCTTGGTCGGCCGGGATTTCTTGGGGATGGCTCCGGCTCGTCAGGGGCCGGTGTTTCAGAGCTGCCGAGAGAAGCCCCCTTACGTTCTCGAAAACGAAGAACCTTGGCTGTAGCTGGCGAACCATGTCGAAATAGTTCTGGACGACAGCACCCGTTCCGTCCACTCCTTTTCGGAGGCCCGCCGAGCTAAATGATTGGCAAGGTGGCCCTCCGGCGAGAAGGAAGGTGTCGCCCCTGGCGAGGCCGCATTCCTCCATCAGTTTTTTCGGCTGAACGTCGTGAATGTCGGAAAAGATCCTCGTTTCGCCGCCGCCCCAAATCTTCCGGTTGTCCTCAAGCGTCTTCCTGGCGTCGGGGTCTATCTCAACGCATGCCCGGATGGAGAGAAGACCGTTGCCGGCGAGATGCAACCCGAGATCCAGACCTCCGGCGCCTGAAAACAAGGAGATGACTGGCAGCACCGATGGCGAGTTGTCGGCTACGAGTCGAAGTTTGCGATTGCGTTGAGCTGCTCCCATGGACGCCAAGCCTAGGGGCGCTGGGGGCGGAAGTTGATGAGTGGTCCGGACTGAGCTTGCTGGTCGCTGCCCTCGAAGGCGGCATCCAGCGAAGCTCCCAGCGCCTCATGCACGGACGGCAGCAGGTGGCCGTAGACGTTGAACGTGGTCTGAATGTCCTTGTGGCCTAGCTAGGTGGTCTTGGATTGCCTTAGGGTGGTTGCCCTGGGCGATGAGCATGGCGGCGCAGGTGTGCCGCAGGTCGTGGAAGCGGAGTCGGTGTTTCTCGGCGGGCACCGCCGCCTTGACGGCGGGCTTGAAGTGGCGCTTGTAGAAGTTGTCGTGCTGGATCGCCTCGCCCTCGGCGGATACGAACAACAGGCGCTCGGGGTCGGACGGGTCGCGGGCCCAGCGAAGTTCCCCGTCGTCGTTGACTGCCGGGTAGCCCTGCGACGTCATCGGCTGCTCGGCTTCTAGGTGACTGGCCAGCATCGTGTTCAGAAAGCGCGGGATCACCACCATCCGGCTCTCGCCTTTCTTTGGAGCGCCGAAGATCAGCCCCTTGTCTTCGTCGGCAAAGTTCTTGCTCGTGCTGTTGACCTCCTTGAGCGCAAGGACGACATGCAGGCGGCCGTGGAGAAAGGTCGACGTCCTTCCGACGCAACGCCTCTACCTCGCCAGCACGTAGGCCGGTGTAGGCGTCGGTGTAAACCATCACCCGATGGCGGGGCGTGATGGCCTCGGCGATAGCGGCTATCTCGGCAGGCGTCAGGAACAGCATCACCCGCTTGTTCTTGGACCGCTTCGGCAGCTTGACGGCATCGCAGGGGTTGGCCGTGATGTAGCGGCGCTCGACAGCGACGTTCAGCGCCGAACGCAGGACGCCGTAGACGTTGCGGACGGTCTTGGGCGAGCGCATGGACGCGAGTTCGTTGATCCAGCTTTGGATGGCGTCAGTTCCCATTTCTCCAACCCGGGCGCCTTTCCATCGGGGCAGGACGTGCCTGTTAAGGATCGACTCGTAGCCTGCTTTCGTCTTTGGCTCAAGATTGAGCCAGGTTGCCCGCCAGGCGTCCACGATGTGGGAGAACCGGCGCTCAGTGTCTCGAGGGTCGATATGGCTCCCGCGCTGGACCGAGATGCGCTGTTGTTCATCCAGCGATCGGCGTCCTGTCGCCGATCGAAATTGCGCTCGATTTGGGCGGTACCTCCGCGCGTGGGGTCGGGATAGCGCGCACGCCACTTGGCGCTGAATCTGCGACCCCCGCACCTCGTGCAGCGGCCTGCCTCCCAGTGCTCAACGCTTGAACGGTCGTCCTCAGGCAGATCCAGTTTCCGGATCGTCCCGCCGCAGCCGTCCGCCGCGCATAGCTTCCGTTTGCTGACGTGACCGGCCATCAGCCCTCTGGCCTGCCGTTCTTCTGGGTCCGTAGGTCGAGTGACGTGAAAGGTTGCCCGGAAGCCGCCACGAACGCTGTTCGGGCCGTGCCCTCGGTGATTCCGTACCTGCCGCAAGCCTTTCCCCAAGAAGAACCCGATTACGGTCTTTGACTATGGCTTGCGCGAGCTTGGTGGCGTCATCGATCGTCACTCGCTCGGTCGTCGCGATCAGTTCGGCCATCGCCGCCCGTCCTTGCCCAACTCTCAATGCCTCGGCGACCTTGGCGATGCTTCCCCCCACCTTCTTTCGGCGTGCCATGACGGCCTTGACCAATTTGTCGTCAAATCGGAGCGGTCAAACCCTGTAGTCGATGACTTTCACAATTCCCCCACCGCTCGGCTAGATCCTTCCACTATCGCTCGTCCGCCGGAGCCGAGTTCATGGTGGGGTTGGTGGGGCACGAATTGGGGCGCAAAGTCCGACATAGGGGGTGAGGGCAGGGTTTATCCTCAGCGGAAAGATGTACGGCCACTGTCTCAATAGCTCGGCGTGCCCATTTTTCCCGTTGGGGGCCGCCGACACGGATGTCGATGCCTGATGGAGCGACTACTCCACCTGCTTGATTCCAAGTGGCTCGCTCGCGGGAACACTGTCTACGGCCTCATAGCCCTCGGGGTGGTTGTGATCGGGCTAGCGGGGGTGGGCGTTGTCACCCTCTTGGCGTTCGCCGTATGGGCCGTGCTCTCGGTCGGGCTGATCCTCGCCCTCATTGCTAACCGCCGCCCGAACACGGTTTTCTCGCCTGCTTCCAGGATCGTGATCTCGGCGGGCCTGCCCGGTTCAACCAAGGCGCTGCTGACCGCACTTGAGCGAGCTGATGTCGTCAATCGAAGCTACATCGCCGAGGCCGCCATACTCATCCCGGTTAATAACCAGAGGGCGACGAACGAATTGGCCCAGGCTTTCGGTGATCTGGAGGAGGAGATAGGTGCCTTGATCGCCTCCGCGCCAGCGTTCGATGAGCGGTGGTTGCTCCAGTGGAAACACAAGCCGAGCTGGGCCGAGAAACAGCCCTACTCCGGGCGGCTGTTCAGTGGCGAGATGCTTGACGAACTCGGTCGATACATGGCCATGCGCGGCCGACAAATCGGTTGGATGATCGACTTTCTGAATACCGGAAACGACAAGCCCGTTCGTCACATCAGGTCGTGGATCAGGGCCGCCGAACGAAAGAATCTGGAAGCCGAGGATGGCGAAGAGACCAATTTCGCAACCCGGCGGGCGTCGTCATTGTCCTGACCCTGCCAGCGTCGGGTTGGCCTTGGTTAAGGTGAGGGACGACGGTTCCGTGGGAAGTGCTCGGGTGTGGATCGCGCGGGCGCCGAGGCGATCCTTAACCCTGGTTCGCCTCCTTCAGGGGGATGACGAGGTTGCGCCGCGGGAACTCATGGGCCATTTTTGCCCCTTGTTCCAACGCGCGGACGATGGGAATGTCCAGGCCCCGTCCGTCTACTTCGGCGACCTCGATCTTCGCCCTGAGAATCGGCCAAAGTGCTCCTGCCAGGGCAACCTTGGATCGTCCTTTCAACGTCGAGTCGAGGTTGCCTCGTTCTCGCCTGATGTGGGCGACGATCTCGATCCGGCGGTTCAGCGAAGGCGCGTTTGGTCGATCGTCGACCTCATTGATGGCGACAGCCAACTCCTCATCGGTGAAATGGGCGAACTCAAAACTCTCGCCCGCAGCGTTCCAGGTCTCGACCTCGACCAGCCGCTCGATCGACTGACGGACCGGCGCAGTCCGGTCCTCTGCGGGCAGCGTGTCAACGATCCGCTTGACCCAGGCTTTCCACCGTCTCTTCCTTCCCTGAGCCGTCGCCACCTTGCCCTCCGCATCCATGACCGCCAGAAGTCGCGTCAGCGGCTTCTCCAGTCGTAGATACCGCCCGTGCTCGGCCCGTTCGGTTCGCGGCGCCACCGCATAGGCAATCAGCGCAGCAATGTTCTTGTTGACTCCCTGGGCGCTCTCGATGGCGATGTAGTCGCGGTCCAGCCGCATCCCGAACATCTCCATGAGGCGGGGAAAGATGTGGAGCTCCGTCTCGCCCTCGACCATCAGGATCAGGCGAGGATGCGGTGAGAGACCGAAGTCGGTCAAGGTGCTGTCGAGACCTCCGTTGGGGCGCAGGCGCCCGCCGAACTCGTCCCGGACCCTGGGCGGCGGTGGCTCGATCTCCGTCGCCAGCCCCGACCGAACGAGGCGGTCGTAATAGCTGAGAAGGATCTCCGCGCCGATTCGCAGATCTATGACGCTCCGTGCTTCCCCCTTGAGCAGCTCCCAACGCGCGGGGTCGGCCTCACGGACCACCTCCAGCCATCGACCCAGCGGATCGAGCTGGTCCGCTTCATACAGAAGGGTGCGCGCGCTCTCTCGGACCCAATCGGGATCGGTTCCGAGCCAGTCGAGCATCGCCCTAGGCGGAAGCTCTCGTCTCCACTCCTCGTACGCCTCCAACTCGTCGAGGCCGTACCGGAGGCGGCGGATTACGCGGGGGTAGTAGATGGGCTCGAGCGCGCTGATCGCGATGATCCGTGGATGGAGCCACCTCGCGTGCGCCGGCCACCGCCCACTTTCGGCCGGGTGGAGGTCGTCGAATCCGACGATGGCGCCTTTATTCGAGTAGCGGACATGCCGTACGGCAGTTTTCGCGGCCGGGAGAGCGAGAAGTTGATGATGGGAGTACAGGTACTCGCTGGAGCGGTAGGTGATCTCGCCGACCTGTCGTTGAAGGCGGCGCCGTGCCTTGAATTGCTCATCGGTCGGATCATGGAGGCGATCCGCCGAGCGAGCCTCAACGAGGTCGGCCCTGCTGGTGGGCTCCCAGTGGGCCTTCTCCCAGATGAAGGGGTCCTTGCGCCTTGCCGCGGCGGCGATCGCGCGACCGTCGCGCTTCACCCGCAGGATCGGCGTCAGGACTCGTAGCCGGTGTAGGCCCTCAAGCTGGTTTTCGGTCAGGTGCAGGCCGCGGGCTTTCGCCTCGCGACGAAACTGCGCCTCGGTGTAAAGGGGAAGCTGCCAGTAGCTGTAGGGCAGGTCGAGCAGATCAATTGCGGACTTCATAGTTTGGGCGACCTTCGCTTTTCCACGCGGGCCTCCGATCCAGCGCCGAGCCGGGTCCGGCGAGCCGGCCTCGCCTAGCCGTGCCCGGCGTCCGGCGGTCCGGGCCAGATGGCGAGGATCTGTTGCGCGAGTTCCGCCCCGCGCTTGTCGATCGCCGTCTCGTCGAACATGTCCGGATTCTGTTCGGCGAGGCGGGTGTTCAGAAGGAGCAGGCTATGCCTGGAGAGGGCGCCTCGCTTGTCGTGCGCGGCCTCGGGATCGTGCCAGGGGGAGTTCGAAAGGCTTGAGTTCAAGGGGCCGGTGGTCAACGTCAGATTGCCCAGCCGATGCAGATGTTCATTACGCACCTCGCGGGCCTCAGGTGTCGGATGCTCTAGCGGCCAGTGCTCTTCCCAGCCTTGTGGCAGCAGATGCTCCAGCGTCAGGTTCGCCGGTTTGGCGAGGCCCTGCTCGGTTCGGTTGTCCAGCTGCCGCCACCGGCTCTCGATCTCCCACAGGAGCATGACCAGGCGCTCTTGGCGTCGCTGGCCGTAGAGAGCTCTGGTGCAGACCACCTCCGTGACCTCCTCATCGGTAGGCCATTTGTTCGCGGGCGCAGTCTGGTCGGCGAAGAACTTCTTGGCCGCGAGGCCGAGGTCGCCGGATGCCTCCTTGAGGGCGGCCACCAATTCGGCGCCGAGCCGGTTGTAGTTCTTCGTCGTCCAGCCACAGATCATGCGGCGGACCAGGAAGCCCTCGATAGTGGCCAGTACGGCGTTTCTCTGCGACGTCTCGACATCCGTGTCGCGGAAGAGCAGCAGAGCGACAGGGAGCATCGTGGTCGTGTCGAGAAGCTCCAGCAGGTCGAAGAACCGGCGCTCGGGGGTGCCGACCGCCATCTCATCGAATCCGCGGACCACCGTGGCGTCGCTACACAGGCGAGGGATCAGCTCCTCCATCGAGGGACAGTCGGATCGTGCGAGGACCGAACCTTGGAAGGTCTTGAACAGCTCCGTGGCTGGGATAGGTTTGGCGAGTTCGACGACCAGCCACTGCATCAGGAAGAGGTCGCCGTTCTTGGTGAAGAGCCGGCCCTGGCGTCGGTCCTCGCGCCAATATTCCCGGTCGAGCTCCGGGCTCCAGTGCTCGTTGTAGAGGGCATCGGTTTCGGCCGACTCATTGCTGGCCCGCAAGAAGACGGAGTTCTTCAATAGGTCGAGCGCAATGAGGGGGGTCCCGCGCGCGTTCAAGGTCTCGAAGATGACCTGGGCGTTGTCGCTGTCTTCGAGCCTGATCGCGACCAGCTTCAACAGATCCGTAGCGGTCACCCGAAGGGCCTCGATCCGGTCGTCGGGCCGATCCTCTTCGGTGGCCCAATCGGCGATCCGTTCGCGGAAGAAGGCGAACGCCTCCTGGATCTCGTTGCCGGGGTCGTCGGGTGCCTGCTCAGGTGACCCGCCGGGCTCCATGACGATCTGGAAAGCGCTCTGGTTCGAGTTGGTCGGCCAGACCTTGAAGCGGTCGGTGCCGCTGGCCAGGAGCGGATCGTTGTAGATCAGCTTGCGGATCAGTTGGGCCTGCCCGTCGCAGGCCAGATCGTCGGCACAGTGGGCGGCGGCGTTTAGGAGGATC
This sequence comes from Solirubrobacterales bacterium, assembly GCA_035500835.1. Taxonomy (GTDB): domain Bacteria; phylum Actinomycetota; class Thermoleophilia; order Solirubrobacterales; family 70-9; genus VAYN01. The sequence goes on from DATJWW010000032.1 coordinate 26,814, forward strand.
TGGAGGGTGGTCAAGCGCTGCTGCCCGTCGATGACGAGAAAGCGCTGAGGCGTACCCGGCGGGTTGTCCTCCTGTTGGATGACGATTGCCCCGAGGAAATGAGACGGCGAGGATGAGCTGGCACCCTCGGTCAGTACGTGCTCGGCGACCGTGACGATGTCTTCCCAGAGCGGTTCCCATTGCCTCTCCTGGGTCCAGACGTAAGGGCGCTGATAAAGGGGGATCGCGTACCGCACATCAAGCTGGAACAACTGATTGAGCGTCCGGGTCTCCGCTTGCATCGATCTCGATTCCTCCGAGCTTTCGGGAGACGCGAGAATACCCAGAGCAGAGCGCACACCGCCTGCATCTCATGTGTGGCTGGCCCGACCAGCGCCGCCGTTGGCAACTCGCCCTGAAGACTGGGTAGTCGTATCTGTGGCCTAGTAGGCCTACAGATAGAAGATCGGTCGAGCAACGCGGGATTGTCGCGCCGCCGGGCCTCGGCCGGCTTCACGAAGTTGGTAGCTGATGAGCAAGCCCTCCCCGCCAAGAGCGGCGAGGAGGGCTTGACAGATCCCCGCTTCCGGACCCAAGGTTTGGCTTCGGCGAAGGTACGCCTACGAGGAGTGGCGCAGCGAGCGGGGGTGGTGGGGCACGTATTGGGGCACAAAGTCCCACATAGTCCAGCCAATCCCAGCCAAGCCCGTTTGCCGCGAACCGCCTAAAGCCAGGCCCACATAGCCCGGCATAGACCCCCGCGCGGGCTCATAACCCGAAGGTCGCAGGTTCGAATCCTGCCCCCGCTATAGCAGCAGTGCCGGCCCCTTTCGGGAAGGTGGTTTCGGAGAGAGAGAGGCGCCTACCTAGAGCCTTGCTTCCGGTTTGTCGGAGCTCACTGCGTGTTGCTGCAGAGTTGCCCGAACGACGTCAAGGGCCGAACGAACTCCACTCGGATTCCGGGACCGGGGATCGTCGGCGAGGCGCTGGGTGAAGCGACAGGCCGTGTCCTTGGTCAGGTGATGGAGGGATTCCACCCATATCCCACCGCCGCCGTCAGGATGGCAGCCGTGATAGGTGATCCCCTTCTGGTTGATCGGGGCAGGCGTGAAGGCTGTCGCACCGGGCGGCGGCCACAGCGAGGCGACTGCGAGAGCGAAGAGCTGCGTGACCGACGGCCCGAGCCATCAGTAGACCTTCTGGCGTGATGCGACTCGGCTGGCCTCGAAACCGTGGCCGGTGTCGGCATCACTGCAGACGATTCCACTCGGCACATTCGTGGGAGGGATTTCGCAGCTGACCGAGCCGACCGCGACGGTGCTTCCGTATGGGACGACTTCACCCAGATCCAGCGGAAGAACAGACCCGGATTCCGTTCCGGCGGCCCCGCCACCGGCGAAGGAGAAGGTCTGGGAGATCGGCTCGACGGTGCAGATCGCCCCGTCCGAGCGGACCTGACAGGAGACGTTGCCGCTTTCAACGTGGAATTCACGGACTTCAGAGTCCGAAGGTTCCGGGTTGGGCTGTGCCACTGCCGGCTCCGAGGCCTTGCCTTCGGCGCTCAGAATCGGTGCCGACTGCTTATGGCGAACCTGATGACGGAGCTTCCTCACCTGTTTCTCGAGCGAGTTGACGCGGTCCTTTTCGTGGGCGGCTTCTTCGCCGGCCTTTTTCGCTTCCCGGATCTGGGCCTGGGACGCCGAGGCCGTGGTCGACGACGATCCGCCGCCGCCACAGCCACCGAGCACAGGTGCTAAAGCACCGAGGCCTATCAACAGAAGCACCCCACGGGATCGGACCCATGGGGGTCCCAAGGACGAGATCCGCCCGCCGGGACTCAGTGGAACCCGGAAACCGCAGTTGTGTTTGTCCAGACCAGTATGAGATTTCTCCATTGCTCTCCCCTGACTACGATTTTCACGTCCCGTCTTCGGATCAGATGTCCGAGTAGGCGGCGACCCTTCTGCCCTTCGTGCACGTTCCTCCTCCGGCACCGGAGGAGCATCTCCAGCCCGGAAAGCGCTTCAGCAAGACGATCTGGGGACCTTGGTGGCGGTGCACTTCCACGTGTCCATCGGGTGGTCCCAGCCAGTAGTCCTTCTGGATCCGCCTCGCCTTGGCACAGCTGACGTCCTTGGCGAAGACCTGGATCTTGTACTGGGCGCGAAAGCTTCCACATGCCTTGAATCCCGCGCCCCAATCCGACGCGCTGGTCGCGGAGCTTTCGGCCGGCGTCGCCAACCACAGCGCGAGCAGGATCAAGATCGCGCTCGCGGCCCGGACTCGGGTTCGTTTCGTCGGGATCGCGAGCGGGGCGTGCACCACGAGCAGCTACCTTGTCATCAGCTTCCCGCCAGCAGCGCAAGCGCACTGCCGCCGCTGACGAACTTCGAGCTCAGGAGGCCGCCGCTGAGCTTGGCCCGGGAGACGTACTGGGGGCTTCCCGCGGAGCCGCCGTAGGACCAGAAGATCGAGTTGCCGGCGGCGGCGAGGCCGAACGGGCCATCGGGGGAGTCGAGGACGAAGGCGGATTGGTCGACATGGGTGCCGTTGATGTTGGCGCTCCCGACCCGTCCGTCGTAGGGATGGAATCCGCCCAGCTCGGTCCAAAAAACGCGGCCGCCGGCGGCCGCCATCGACTGAGGGCAGAGACGGCCGGGTAGGTGGATCAGATCCTGTTCGACGCTGCGATCGGTGAGATCCACCCTGCCCACGGAGTCGTCTTGGCAGCGGCTGAAAAAGAGGTACCTGCCGGCGACGGTGATCCCGTCGGCGACGCCGCCGCCGTACTCTTCGGGGAGTGGGATGAAGTCGTGATTCAGGTGTGAACCGTCGAACGCCACCCGGCCTATGCCGTCTTCGTCGGGCCAGTACAGATAACCGTCCGCGGCCACGATGTCGATCGTGATCGGCAGGCCCGACGCGACCTTGTGAACGTCCTTGCCCCGCACGGTCGCGGCCATGATCGCGTTCTTGAACTCGGTCCCGCGACTGGTTTCCGAGGTGGTCCAGAAGACCTGCCCGGGAGCGACGGTGATCGCCAGTGGTTCGGCCTTCGTCCCGACCACCCGCGTCGGACGGTGTCGCGGAGTCAGCCGCACCTTGTAGATCGAGAGCCTTTTCTGGAAGAAGAGGATCGGCCGGCTCCACGCCTGCGACGGGGCAGCGGCCAGTGCCAAGGCGACGACCGCGGCCGCGACGATCATGGCGCTGGTGGGGCGTGACTTCATCTCGCGCGTTCCTCCGTCTGTCACTCGGGCGGGTATGGACTCTCTGGTGTCGAAGACATGAGGCCGGCTCTCCGCGACCACGAACGCGAACGCGGCGAACAGCGCCTACTCAGACGGCGGCAGCGTACAGCCGATCCGCTGACAAAACCGCCGAAAGGGTCGGCCACCTTCTTTTTCATCCCTACGTTCAACAAAAGCCGGTAACAGGGTGACCGTGCAGCAGGAAGTGAGAGGCGCCGCGACCGTCGGGGAGCCGGGCTGATCGGACTCCGGTGGGATGTCTTACCCCTCGACACCCCAGTCGACTTCTGCCCCGGCAAGCGATTCGGCGAGCCCGATCGCGATCACCCCGGTGCCGCGCGAGCCCCAGGCCCAGAGCGTCCGACCGTGCGGCCCGACGAGGTAATAGCCGATAGCGGCATTGTGCTCGGGCCTCTCCGGACGCGCGCCCTTCCCGAGTGAGTGCCTGAACCGGGCGAGCGACTCACCGATGAACGTGTGTCGCGGGAAGGTCACGCGTCCTGACAGGCCCTGAAAGCTGCCGACCGTCCTCCCCGACCGGACCTGAAAACGGAGGCCACCCGATTCCTCCCAACGCATCGAGCCCGAGATCGAAACCGGCTCGCCGGCGTAGTACACATAGTTGGCGTCGGAGCGCGGCTCATCCGACTCCACCTTGCCGTGGAGCTTCCTCGCGGCAGCCGACAACGGTTCCCCGAACTTCACACCGCGGTAGCCAGACCACCTGACGTGTGCCGTCGCGTGCAGGCGGTCGGGTGCGGGCCGGGCGGTCGCGGACGCGACGGGCGACCAAACGGAGAGCGCGGCGCCGGCCGCGAGGCAACCGACTACGAGCGCCCGAAACAGTTCCGGGCGCAATATCCGCCCCGGGAGCGACTTACTGAGTCTCGGCATGCGGAGATCCTAATCGGCCGGCAATCGGTGTATCTGTCCGAAGCCAGGCTGTTCGCGGGCCCGGCCGCAGCTGGTCCCTCCTGGGTCCGCCCGATCTGACCCCCCGTCTCCGACCGGCGGATATATTCACGGAGGTCGACCGGTCCAGGTGAGGGGACCTCGTCGAGCAATCCCGATGCCCAAGGCCAGAAACCCACTCGGCAGGTTGGCCGGTCCGAGGCGCCGGCTATGTGTGGTGACCACGAGCTTCGTCGCGGTCTTCATGGGCATCGCCTCGACAGCCGGTGCCGGCGGCACGATCCCGATGCGCACCGATGTCCTCTGCGGGGGTGCGAACTCCCTCGTCTACCGGTTCAGGCCTCCGGTGTGCGACTTCCACGATCGCAGGGATCCCATCGGTTCCCAGGTAGGATACACGGTGACCAGACGCCTGCATTGGCTGCACTGGGGGCATCGTTCCGCGACGGCAAGCGGGGAAATCGCGTACCCGATGGCAGGCTGGTTTCGCGTCAAAATCCGCCTCTTCGATCCACGTGCAGCGTGTGGGCACGAGGTGTTCACGAAGGCAAGGCTGCGCGTATCCGGGCGGGCACCGGGTGGGCTCCGGATTCCTCTGGACCGATGCCTCCTGACCGCCGGATGATCTCGATGCCGCGCATCCACCGTCCTCACGTCGTCATCCTCGTCGGGCTCGCCTGCCTTTGTCTCGCCGCCTCCGCCACCGCGCGGCCATCGGCCGGAGCCCACCGTGCAGATCTGACGGATTACAACGCGCATACCTACGGCCCGAACTTCGCCGGCTGTCTGCCGCAATCCAACAGCTTCCCGGGTCGCGAGATCACCGCCGACGCGCCGTCGAATTGGACCTGTGGGCGACTGCGGAGACTGTGGCGTCACGCCGACGGGACCGATGGCGAGTTCCTCACGTTCCGTCTGTTCGGCCACAGATGGCAATGCCCCATAGTCGCCCGCCCAGACCATAGGCAACACACCACGCTCGGTTGCTTCCATGTCCACTGGAAGACCGACTACGAAGGCAAGAGGCCGCCCGGGAAGCCGGTGGTCCGCTTCTTCCTTCCCTACCCTGCCGGTTGAGCGGGGTTCGCCAGGCTTCCCCCGGCCTCCGATTCGGTGTCAGTGTGGCTATTCCGGGTCCGGAGAACCGCTCGATGCGCGAGAACGACAGAACGCAGCTAGGATGCTCGCGCATGTCGGCGCCAACACGTCTTCGCACGGTGTGAAAGGTGAAAGGGCCGATCCACGTGAGGTTGCCGTCCACCGTGATGCGTTCCGGCCGCGTGATCATGGTCTTCGTCGCCCTCGCGATCCTCGCGATCCTCGCGGGCGTCGGGACGGAAGGTTCCGCGGAGGCCGCGGGGATCGGATGCCCGGACGTGATGTTCATCGGGGCCCGGGGCTCCGGCGAACCGTTGCTGAAGAAGGGCAGCTATCTGGTGACGGAATCCCAGGGCGTGGGCGGGCCGCTCGCATACATGGCCGGCCTCCTGGAAGAAGACATTCACCACTACGGAGAAGAAATGCAGGTTCTCCCGGTGGCCTACCGGGCCGACTCCGTGGACGACCTCGAGCCGTCGAAGGCGGAGCTCGCGGAGATGGCTCTCGGTGGTGCTCCCGAGATCTACTACGAGCGCAACTACAAGCCCTACGCCGCCAGCATCGCCGACGGTGTAAGGCAGACGGTCGCCGACATCCGCTCCACGACCGACCGGTGCCCCGAATCGGAACTCGTCCTCGCCGGCTACTCACAGGGGGCGATGGCCATCCACAAGGCCGAGCTACAGCTGGAACGCGAAGGCGATGAAGAAGCCCTGGACGTCATCGGAGGCACCCTCCTCCTCGGTGACGGGGACCGCGTCCCGAACACGCAGGCGAAGATCTTCGGCGGAGCGCCTCTGAGCGGCGAGGGCGTGCAGGTCTATCTGCGCGGAGCCAAGGCCGAAGATGTCGCCGAACCCGAAACAACCGCCGAGATCTGCATCAAGGGCGACATCGTCTGCGACTTCAAGCTCCATCTGAGCATCTCGTGGTACAAGCGCGCGGCCTACATCCACACCCACTACACGAAGGATCCCGGCGAGAAGGCCGTCCTGTCCCAGGCCGTCGCCTGGCTCGCCGAAGAAATGGGCCTTACCGAATGAAAGAGTGGAGGCGGCACCCTGAGCGCACGGCCGCCGTCGGGGTGGCGGTGATCCTTCTGGCTCTCGTCTGCGTGGGCGGCCTCCTGGCCTTTCCCCGACAGGGGGTGGCTTCCCCAGGGTTGGAAGGCTTCAAGCGCTGCGGCACGTTCAAGGCACAGGGAATGCATATCCACGTCCAGGCCAAGCACGTGTCCTGCCGGATGGCGATGAAGATCCAGAAGGAGTACTGGCTGGCGCCCGAAAGCGAGAAGGAACTCGTCGGTCCCGACGAATACAACGGCTACGTGACGCTGAAGCGTTTCCCGGGGTGGCGCTGTACGTCCGGGGCCGGGGCAGGCAACTGCGCGAAGGGGCGGAAGGACGCCTTCTACTCGACCCTGGCCGAAGGGAACGCATGAGGCAAGTCTCGGGATCCATCTCCGTCGTGGTCGTCGGCGTGTGTGTGATCGCCGTCTTCTCGTCGGTCGCCGTGGCTCAGGCGTCCACCACCTACTTCGGCCAGTCTCAAGACCCGGCGTCCCGTGCCTACCGGCCGAAGACCCTGCAGGTCGCCGGCGAGGGGAGCTTCGCCGTGGAGAATATGCACTGGAGCTTTTGGGGGCGACGGAGCGCTCGAGGCCGCGGGATCGGCGCCCAGGACGACTGTGAACCCGACTGTGCGACCGGCACCTTCCATCGTGCACCCGCACGGGTCAGGCTCTGGAGGCCTCGGCGCAAGTGCGCCCACGAGGTCTGGACGCGGATGACCCTGACCTGGCTGCATGGGCCGCCGAGCGGAATCCCGGGGGAGAGCCAGAAGCGCCGCGTGCAGTGGGGATTGGCCCAGTTCCCATGCGAGTGAACCGGACCAAGACCGTGACCGTCATCTGCCTGGCGATGGCCTGGTTCACCATCTTCTCGGGCGCCGCTGCCGCCCGGCCCCCGTCCCTGCGGTTATCGCCCGCGGCGCTCGGTCCGGTGCGATTCGGCATGGATGCGCGCCAGGCGAGCGCGGCGCTCGGAGCCCAGGTCGAAGTTGATCCCGGGATCAACGGCTGCAATTTCTGGACGCTGCCGGGCTTCTCGAATGGGGCGCAGACGATCGCGCTCCACGGGCGCCTGGCATATGCCGAAATCTACCGTCGAGGCCCGAAGACGACGAGGGGGATCACGGTCGGCGACGGCATCAGCCGCCTCCGTCACCGCTATCGAGGTCGACTGCACGGGGGACGATCGGGTTCTCTTGGGGCTGCGGAAAACCGTCTCTTCGCGAGTGAAGTCAGAGGCGGTGCCACCTACGAGCTCGAGTTCGATATCTGGCACACGCGGGTCATCCACATCAGTGCTGGGACGCGGCGGACCATCGAAACCTTCGGGGAGTGTGCGTGAGGCGGATCTCCCTCCTCGCGATAGCGGCGCACTCTCCCCATCGGGCCGAGGGGCGCGTCAGCGTGCAGCCTCATCCGGTTCCTCCTTGTTGCTGGGTGTCTCGACAACCCAAGCCTCCAAGGAGGTCCGGATGAACAACGTGCCCAGGAACTACAACTAGTCCCTCCTGGTATCAGGAAGCGTGGAGGGGACTTCTCGGCCGTGTGTCGGTGGGTCTGCACACTGCAGTGTCGGCTACAGGCTGGTTGATGGTCGTCGTCGGTTGGGGGTGTATTCACGTGGCACCTGATCGGATAGCTTCCTCTCTCATGGGCCGAGCGTCCGTGACCTTCGTCTTCGTCCTTGCGGCGCTTGGGCTGGTGCTGGCCACCGGTGCTATACAGGCGACTGCGCGGGGACCCGTGATTCGCAACTGTGCTTCGATAAAGCTTCCCGCGGAGTACGGCCGCACCGAAGTCAGCTCGGTCGGGGTGTCGTGCCGACAGGCCGATCGCCTGGCGCGTGGGTGGAACCGACGTCGACGTGCCGTCGAGAACTCTCCTTGCATGTGGCGCGACGGAAGTGAGAAGCCCGGAAGCTGCATGATCGGCAACTGGCGCTGTCTCGCCCACCACACCCAAGACGGGGCCACCTACCCGGTCGCCTGTCGGCCGACGGGCTCGCCGCGTGATCGTGTGGTCCGGTGGACGATGTGGGTGTGACGGCGGCAACCAGAAGAGCTTCGGAGCCGACTTCTGCCTCGGCCGGCTCGGAAATACGGAAGACGTTCGGCCCTTTGGCCGTCGTCCTCGTCGCCACGGTCCTCGTGCTGGTGCCTCCGACCCATGCCGTGGCCGCCCTCCCCACGAGCCACTGCGCCTACATGGAGACCGACCAAGGGACGGAGCTCGGCCAGTTCCGGGTCTCGCTCTTCAATCGGCAGGTTGGCTGCGATCGGGCGATCACGGTGGTGCGGAGCTTCCTCAGCTTCCTGCCCAGGCGCCACCACGGTGGCCGGACCCCAGGGGAATCCTGGTGGACGATGCCGAGCCAGCCCGGCTGGCGCTGCGGGGTGGGTGCCGGAGGTGGCGCCTGTGAGAAGGGAGGTGCCAGGGCCGAATATGAGATCGACGCCCTGTCCGGCCCGGAGCCCTGCAGCAACGTCGTCCGGTTCCGGATAGGGGGTGTCTCGATCCTTAGTTGGCGTCACGTCGGTTGCGGGTTGAGGCGCCGGATCGCCCGCTCGGTCGGCGCCGACCTCATGGGTCATTCGCGCGATCATGGCTTCCGTTGCCGAGAGCTGCCGCTGCGGGCCGGTGGCGGAGGCGCGCTTTGTAGGCGTGGCGGCCGTTTCGTGGAACTGGGATTCGAGTAGGTCGCTTCTCCCCGACGGATCCGCCGACTCGTCCGACTTCGCTCAGAAGCCCCCGTTATGGCCGACGGCCACCGCGCGGCCACGTCGACACGTGACGATTCCGCCGTTCGAGGAGACCGTGCACCTGAACCCGAACACACGACGGTCGACCGGCAGCGGCGGGGTGGCGTGGTTGGTCAGCTCGACGTAGCGACGGGCGACGTGTCTGGCGGGCCCACAGTGGAGGTCGCGTGCGGTCACCTCGAAGAAGCTGTAGCCCTCGTGCAGGTCGGAAGGCAGTGGCGGTGTGACGGCACCACAGTTCCTGCCGCCCGACGCGGGTCGTCGAGCCTGCGCCATCGCGCCGCAGGTGGAGAGGATCACGAGGATCACCAGCGGCAGGCAGAGAAGGACTGTTCGGACCCTGTCGGATCTCATCGGGTAGGTCCAGGTGCATAGCGATAGCGGAAGGCCCGTGAGCCGTGCACGCAGCGGATCTTCCCGTCCACGTCAGCGGGCCCCGGCGGCCCCGCATGGCGCTTCGCCAGGGCCTCGGCGGCCCGGTCGCAGGCGGTGTTCTTTGCCGAGAGCATGGTGGAAAGGTAGTCGACCTCATACCTCGCTTCACCCCACCTGCGTTCGACCTGAATCCGGACCCTGAACCCGGGCCGAAGTACCTCTCGACCGTGATCGATCTCGACGACCCCAGCGCGAGCGTCGAGAAACCTGATGGGGCTTACGACCTACTTCCGACTTGGCCGGAGTGGGCGCTCGACCGAGGTGGCGGCGGGATTGGTCGCCTGACACCGGGCGCCTTGAGAGATCGATCGTCTCCGGCGAAGGTGGCTCGTCGATACCCGGGGCCCCGCCATCAGCAAGTCCTGGCCGGTCGGGGCGCTACGCGTCCTAAGATCGGCGCATGTGCAGAAACATCAGGACCCTCCATAACTTCGATCCACCCGCGACCGCCGATGAGGTTCATGCCTCGGCGTTGCAGTACGTGCGCAAGATCAGTGGCTCGACCAAACCCTCGCAGGCGAATGCGGCTGCGTTCGAGGAGGCCGTCGCTGCGGTCGAGGTGGCGACGCGGGCGTTGCTCGACCAGTTGGTCACCGCGGCGCCGTCCAAGAACCGCGAGGTGGAGGCGGCCAAGGCGCGGGCCCGCTCCGAACGGCGCTTCGCCGCCTAGGTCGCGATCAGGGCCGGCGCGACAACAGAATCGAGTGATCCGGTGCACCGGGTAGTCGATGCGATGAACGTGATCGGATCGCGTCCCGACGGCTGGTGGCGCGATCGGGGCCGGGCGATCGAGCGCCTGGTCGGACAGGTCGATCGGTGGGCCGAGGGCCGCGAGGAGAGGGTGACGGTGATGCTCGAGCATGAGCCGCGTCGGGCGCTGTGTGCGGAGCGGGTCGAGATCGCCTGGGCGGGTGTGGCCGGCGCGGACGCCGCCGATCGCGAGATCCTGGCCCGGCTCCCCGATTGGCTGGTTGATGACGAGGTGGTCCTCGTCACCTCCGACCGTGACCTGAGGGCCAAGGCCCGGGTCGCCGGCGCCGAGGTGATCCCGAGCCGTCCCTTTCGCGCCGAGCTCGACTCGCTCTGACGTCGGGAGCGGGGCCGAGGTCGGATGAACGACGAGGTCAGGGACTACACCTGGCGCTCAGGCGCGTTCGGCCCAGGCGTCGCGCGAAAGCTCGTACACGGCGTGGTCGCCGAGGGGGGTCGAGACCGTCTCGACATGGACCGCGCCGAGGAAGTCCTCGACGGCGCGGCGGGTGCGGGCGTTGTCGACCCCCACGCGCAGCTCGACGGTGTCGAAGGTCGCGAAGGCGTGGTCGAAGACGAGCCCCTTGACCGCGGTGTAATCCTCGGCGGACCAGTAGGGCCGGGCGAGGAAGGTGTGGTCGATGAGGACCCGGTCGCCGCCCTCGTCGAGTTCCTCGAAGCGGGAGCTGCCGACGACCTCGCCGTCCGCCGTGGTGATCACCATCGCCCCGCCGCAGGCGAGCGCGTCGGCGAAGAACTGCTCGACCTTCTCGGGGGTCGCCCGATCGGGCTCGGGATGCTCCTCCCAGATGAGGGGATCGTCGGCGACGGCGACGAACGCGTCGTGATCGGCGGCCTGCAGGGGACGGAGCCGAAACTTCGAGCCCTGCAACGTCGGCTGGCGATCAAAAGCCATGCGCCGAGTATCCCAGGCGGTGGCGCTTGCGGACGTCACCGAGCCGTGACTTACGTCGCCGCTCGATGGGCCTCGACGGAGATCCGCACCGGGTAGGCCGCCCGCAGCACCGCCAGCGACGCCGGTGGGGTGATCGCGGTGGCGGTCCCGCGGCGGGGGCGCCGTCGCCGCTCGCCGTAGCCGGCCGGGCTCCAGGCGACCAGCCCGCCGTCCAGGACCAGGCGCGGGGCGCCGTCGTCGTGGACGAAGGCGCCGTCGGGGAGCTCGGCCCAGGGAACGTCGTGGAAGCGGCGCCGACGGGTGCCGCGGAAGATCCGCTCGGCGTGGAGGCGGCGGTTCATCTCGCCGGCCGAGGGTGGCGCGCCGCCTAGCCCCTCCGCCCACGTCGCTTTGTAGGCCTGGTATTCGGCGTGGCGGCACTCGCCGCAGGGACGGTGGCCGGCGGCCAGGGCGACCGCCTCGTCGTGGAAGAAGAGGGGCGTCCAGCGGCCCGGCAGCCAGAGCTCGCGATGGCGACCGCGGAACTCGAGCGCGCAGGTGATCCAGAGATCGCCGGCGTGGAAGCGGACGATCTCGCGGCCCTCGTGGAGGACGCCGCGGTTGCCGGTGAATTCGCCGCGCAGCGAGGTGGCGACGATCTCGCCGGTCGGGGTGACGCGGTTGCGCTCGGGCATCCCGAGGGAGTGTGCCGGTCGTGGTGCCCGCTAGGGCAGGGCGAAGGTCACGGGGTAGACCGCCGAGCTCGAGCCGAGCTCGACCTGGAGCTTCGCCGCGATCTTCGGCCGGGAGGCGAGCAGGCGGGTCGCGCTCGCGCTCAGCGGCATCCGGAGCTTGGCGGTCGCGCCCGCGGCGAGCTTCAGCTTGAGCTTGCCGAGGCTCTTGTGGCCGAGGACGAGGCCGGCCTGGCCCGTGCAGGGGGCGACGGCACCGCAGGAGACCCGCAGGGGGAGGACCTTGCCCTTCGCGTCGGTCGGGCAGGGGTGCTTGGCACTGCACCTCGTCAGCAGCTGCAGCGACGGCGACCCGGTGCTCGACTTCCCGGTCGGCGGCGTCGTCCCACCACCGCCGGACCCGGACGATCCGCCGCCGGCACTCGCGGGCGCCCAGGAGACCGAGTCATCGGTCGAGGTCGAGGCCTGGCTCTGGTGGCCGCCGCTTCCCTGGGCGGCACCGGCCGGGATCGAGGCGACCACCGTCCCGGCACCGGACATGCCGGCGACGGTGACCGTGTAGACGGTGGGGCCGCCGGTCACCTGCAAGATCAGGTTGCCGGTCGCGGTCGATCCGGCGAGGCTGACGTCGGCCGCCGTGAAGCCGACGACCGCGGTCGAGAAGGTCGCGGTGAATTCGATCGTCGGGCTGGAGGTCGGATCAGCCTGCCCCGCGGCCTGGTTGATCGTCGCCGTCGGCGAGGTCGTTTCCGGGGCCCACGAGACCGTGTGGTCGGTGGAGGTCGAGGCGAGGCTCTGGGCGCCCGAGGCGCCCTCCGCCGCGCCGGCCGGGATCGAGGCGATGACGACTCCGGCGGTGGTCATGCCGGAGATGACGACGGTGTAGGTGGTCGAGCCGCCGGCGCCGCTCACCACGGGATCGAGGGTGTCGCCGGCGGTCGACCCGGAGAGGCTGACGTCGCTTGCCGTGAAGCCGAAGACCGGGGCCGAGAACGTCGCGGTGAATTCGATCGTCGAGCCCGACGTCGGGTCGAACTGTCCCGCCGCCTGGTTGATCGTCACCGTCGGGCGCAATTCGTAGGTGACCGAGTTGTCGGTGGACATCGAGGCCGAGTTCGAGCCTCCGGAGCCCTGCGCGACGCCCGCCGGGATCGAGGCGACCACCACCCCGGCGGTGGTCATGCCGGTGACCTTGATCGTGTAGACCGTGGCGCCGCCGCTGACCGTCGCGACGAGCGTCCCGCCCGCCGTCGAGGCGGAGAGGTCGACGTCGGTGCCCGTGAAGCCGGTGACCGCGGTGGAGAACGTCGCGGTGAATTCGATCGGCGAACCCGACGTCGGGTCGCTCTGTCCGGCTGCCTGGTTGATCGTGACGGTCGGGCCCGCCGCCGTGGCCTGGGAGGCGAAGACGAGGATCACGACCATCGCCGTGGCAAGCGCGCCGATCGCTCGACGCAGGGACCTCACTCGGTGGCGCTCAGGGGGCATCCCGCGCAATGCTCCCATGGCCGCACGCGCCCCGCCTCGGTGAGCCTCATTGAGATCGCCCTTTATTCGAGCGGGCGGAAGGCGCCGACCGAGAGGACGCCGGTGCCCTTCGCACAGGCTTCGAAGGGGAGCGCGACGAGGCGTGAGCCGCTCTGGCCGGAGAGGCGGACGCGCAATCCCGCGGCCTGCCTCGGGCCACAGACCGAAGGGCTGAAGGCCCCCGCCTCGACGATCCGCACCTGCGCGGTCGCAGAGGCATCGGGGGCGAGCTTGAACGTGCGCGACTTCTGTTCCGGCATGCGCCCGGCGGTGGCACCGATCTTCTTGCCTTCGAGGCCGACCGCGGAGACGACCGGGAAGCCGGAGAGCGTGCAGCTCTTGCCCGAGAGGTTGGTGAGCCAGAGGTTGTAATAGATGCTGCCGGCGGTGCCGTTGCCGAGGCCGTGCGGAAGCCAGGCGACGAGGGTGGCGGGAGAGCACGGAGCCGCCGAGCCGGTGCCGGCGTTCGCCGCGGCCGGCCCGAGGACGGCGCAGGCGATCGCGGCGGCGGCGCAGGCGATCGCGGTGATCAGGCGGGTGCGCATCGGGCAACTCTATGCCCGCCGTGGTGCGTCGACAAGGTCGGTCCGGGTATGAAGGGTCCCCTCCGTCCTTCACTTAAAAGTCTCTGTTTCAACTACCTAATTTGTGGTAGTAATGCCTCAGCATGGGAGGAGCAGGAACTCTTGACTATCGGAGGCCGGCGCGGCGAACGGTGGGATTGTCGGCGCTCGTTCTGGCCCTGCTCCTCCTCTTCCTCATGCCTGGTGGGGCGGGCGCCACGGGAGCGGCGCCCGCCTTCGCCGCGCACGGCAGCGTCGAACAGGTCTACGCGACCGGGGTGACCCCGGGCGCCAAGGCCACCCTTTACGGTCCGCAGGGCACGGCCGTGCAGTCGAAGAGCACCGACGAACTCGGCGCCGTCCTCTTCCGCGAAGTGACGCCGGGCGGGGGCTATCGGCTGGAAGTCGGCGGCAGGCGCTCGGGCCCGCTCACGGTTCTGACGCAGCGCTCGGCGCCGCCCGATCCCTCGATCTACGAACAGTCGATCCCGTCGAGCGGCTACGGCTATCTGACCACCCGTGACGGGACCAAGCTGGCGATCGACGTCCACCCGCCGCAGGAAGTGCTCAGCATCCTGACCGGGGCGCTCCCGAGCGCCGGCGAAGGCTCGGGTGGCACGCCCGAACTGCCGCTCGCCGAAGTCGAAGAAAAGCTCGACCAGATCCCCGGCGTCGAAGAAGCGATCGAAGGGCTGAAGGAAATGGCGGGTGGCGTGGTCGGGGCGCTGCCGGCCGGTGCGTCCGCGCGCCCCGGCCCCACCGCGCACGCCTCGTCGGTCGATATCCCCGACGCCCCGACCGGCCCGACCCCGACCCTGATCGAGTACTCCGGCTACGGCTATGCCGATCCGGCCGGTCCCGAAAACGGGATCTCGCTGATCGCCAACCTGCTCGGCTTCACCGTCGTCGACGTCAACATGCGTGGCACCGGCTGTTCGGGCGGCGCCTACGACTTCTTCGAACCGCTGCAGAACCTCGACGGCTATGACGTCGTCGAGACGATCGCCCACCAACCCTGGGTCCTCCATCACGAAGTGGGGATGATGGGGATCTCCTACGGCGGCATCAGCCAGCTCTTCACCGCCGCCACGCGGCCCCCCGATCTGGCCGCAATCACGCCGCTCTCGGTGATCGACAACACCCAGACGACGCTCTATCCGGGCGGCATCCTCAACACCGGCTTCGCGCTCGAATGGGCGAAGGAGCGGGTCCACGACGCCGAGGCGGCCGGTCCCTCGAGCGGCCAGGCCTGGGCCTACAAGCGGGTCCAGGAAGGCGATGAGACCTGCAAGGCCGACCAGGCGCTCCACCCGGAAGCGATCAACCTGCTGAAGAAGATCGAAGAAAACGCGCACTACCGGCCGCAGGTCGCCGACCCGCTCTCACCGGTCACCTTCGTCCACAAGATCGACGTGCCGACCTTCATGGCCTGCCAGTGGACCGACGAGCAGACCGGCGGTCACTGCCCCGACCTCGCCGAGCATCTCACCGGCACCAGGAAGAAGTGGTTCACCTTCACCAACGGCACCCACATCGACTCGCTCGATCCGGCGACCTTCGACCGCTGGGTGGACTTCCTCGAGCTCTACGTGGCGAAGCGCTCGCCGGCGATCGCCGGGGCGGTCGCGCACGCCGCCGCGCCGCTCATCTACGAAGAAGCGATGGGGATCTCCGGCCTGACGCTGCCGCCGGACCCGGTGCAACTGCATCCGGGCTATCGCGGGGCGCTCGAAGCCTTCGAAGAAGAGAAGCCGATCCGCGTCCTCTTCGACAACGGCGCCGGAGGGAGCGAAGCAGGGCAGCCGTACCCGACCTCCGAAGCTGAATTCGAAAAGTTCCCGATCCCGGGGACGGAGGCAAAGGCCTGGTACCTCGCGCCCGGCGGGACGCTTGCCGCCGCGCCGCCGACCGGCTCACACGCCGATCAGTTCACCTGGGATGCGGGCGCGCTCCCGCTGCAGGACTTCAGCGGCGACACTGGCTCCGGCGCCGGCGGGCTCTGGACGGAGACGCCGAGCTACCACTGGGAACAGAATCCGGCGGGCACCGCGGTCTCCTACGTGACCGAACCACTGGGCGAAGACACGACCGTGATCGGCGGGGGTGCGGTCAACCTGTGGGTGCGCTCGTCGACCCCGAAGGTCGACCTGCAGGCGACGGTGTCCGAGGTGCGGCCCGACGGCAAGGAGACGTTCGTGCAGAACGGCTGGGTGCGCGCCGACGAGCGCAAGCTCGACGCCGAAAAGTCGACGCCGCTCGAGCCGGTCCTGAGCCTGCGCGAATCGGACGTCGAACCGATGCCCCGAAAGAAGTTCGTGAAGGTCACGATCCCGCTCTATTACGAGGGCCACGCCTACCGGGCCGGTTCGCGGATCCGGATCACGATCAGCGCGCCCAACGGCACGCAGCCGATCTGGGACTTCGAAGACACCGAACCGCAGGGGAAGGCACAGGTCGCGATCGCCTACTCCGCAGAAGATCCCTCGGACCTGCTGCTGCCGGTCGTCCCCGGGGTGAAGGTGTCCGCTGAACTGCCGCCGTGCCCCGGCCTTCGCGGTGAGCCCTGCCGCGAATACGTGCGGTTCGGCAACCGCTCGGCGACGCCCTGAGCGAGCGCTCGGGGGCGCCTCCTAGAAGGTCTCGTCGGGCGCCGACTCGGGCACCGGCTTGATCGTGTACTTGACGACGACCAGGGTGAGGACGAGGAGGAAGGTGACGCCGTTGGCGCCCGCCACCGCGACATCCGAGCGCAGGATTCCGTATATGAGCCAGCAGGCGGTCCCGACGCTGAAGATCAGCAGCCAGGCAGCCGAGAGGTCGCCCGCATGGCGGGTGCGCAGCGTGCGGATCACCTGCGGCAGGAAGCTGAGCGTCGTGCAGGCACCGGCGAAGAGTCCAAGGGCGGTCATGGACCTACCTAATCAGAGCGCGGTCGTCCTAAGGCCCGGTAGGAGGGCCAAAGGACGACCGCGGTGCGGGGGATGCTGGCTACGCCAGGTCGAAGCGGTCCAGGTTCATGACCTTGTCCCAGGCGGCGACGAAGTCCGCGGCGAACTTCTCCTTGGCGTCGTCGGAGGCGTAGACCTCGGCCAGCGCCCGCAGCTCGGAGTTCGAGCCGAAGACGAGGTCGGCGCGGCTGCCGGTCCACTTGAGCTCACCGGCGGAGGTGCAGCCCTCGAACGTGGTCGAGTCGGCCGAGGTCGGCTTCCAGACCGTGTCCATGCTGAGCAGGTTGACGAAGAAGTCGTTCGTCAACGTCTCCGGCCTCTCGGTGAGGACTCCGGTCTGCGAGCCGCCGCTGTTGGCGCCGAGCACGCGCAGGCCGCCGACCAGCACCGTCATCTCCGGCGCGGTCAGGGTCAGCAGGTTGGCCCGATCGACCAGCAGGTACTCGGCCGGCAGGCGGTTGCCGCCCGGCAGGTAGTTGCGGAAGCCGTCCGAGCCCGGCTCGAGGTAGGCGAACGAGTCGACCTCGGTCTGCTTCTGGGTGGCGTCGGTGCGGCCCGGGGTGAAGGGGACCTCGACCGCGAGGCCGCCCCTCTTCGCAGCCTCCTCGATCGCGGCGCAGCCGCCGAGGACGATCAGGTCGGCGAGCGAGACGTCACCGGCGAAGTCCGCCTGGATCTTCTCCAGCACGGTCAGCACCTGGGCCAGCTCGGACGGGTCGTTGACCGCCCAACCCTTCTGCGGCTCGAGCCGCACCCGCGCCCCGTTGGCGCCGCCGCGTTTGTCACCGCCGCGGAAGGTCGAGGCCGAGGCCCAGGCCGCCGAGACCAGCTGCGAGACCGACAGCCCGGAGCCGATGATCTGCTCCTTCAGCGAGGCGATCTCATCCGCCCCGATCGGATCGCCGCTCGGCTGCGGCACCGGGTCCTGCCAGATCAGCACCTCGTCCGGGACCTCGGGACCGAGGTAGCGGGCCCGCGGGCCCATGTCGCGGTGGGTGAGCTTGAACCAGGCCCGCGCGAAGGCGTCCTGCAGCTCCTCCGGGTTGTCGCGCCAGCGCCGCGCGATCGGCTCGAACTCCGGATCGAAGCGCATCGCCAGGTCGGTGGTCAGCATGCGCGGCTTGTGCTTCACCGCCGCGTCGGCGGCGTCGGGCACGGTCTCCTCGGCGTCCTTGGCGACCCACTGGTTGGCGCCCGCCGGGCTCTGCTCGGGCTCCCACTCGTTGTCGAAGAGGATCTCCAGGAAGCGGTTGTCCCACCTGGTCGGCGTGTCGGTCCAGGTGACCTCGAGGCCGCTGGTGATCGTCGCCGTGCCGTTGCCGCTCTCATATGAGTTGATCCAGCCGAGGCCCTGGGCCTCGAGCGGTGCGCCCTCCGGCTCCGGCCCGACGTACTTCTCCGGGTCGGCGGCGCCGTGCGTCTTGCCGAAGGCGTGGCCGCCGATGATCAGCGCCGCGGTCTCTTCGACGTTCATCGCCATGCGGCCGAACGTCTCCTTGATGTCGACCGCCGCGGCGAGCGGGTCGGGGTTGCCGTTCGGGCCCTCCGGGTTGACGTAGATGAGGCCCATCTCGGTGGCGCCGAGCGGTTTCTCCAGCACCCGGTCGCCGGTGTGGCGATCATCGGTGAGCCAGACCTGCTCGGGGCCCCAGTAGACGTCCTCGTCGGGCTCCCAGACGTCGACCCGGCCGCCGGCGAAGCCGAAGGTCTCGAAGCCCATCGACTCCAGCGCGACGTTGCCGGCGAGGATCATCAGGTCGGCCCACGAGATCGCCTGGCCGTACTTCTGCTTGATCGGCCAGAGCAGCCGGCGCGCCTTGTCGAGGTTGCCGTTGTCGGGCCACGAGTTGAGCGGCGCGAAGCGCTGCTGGCCTGCCCCGGCGCCGCCGCGGCCGTCGCTCACCCGGTAGGTGCCGGCGCTGTGCCAGGCCATGCGGATGATCAGCGGGCCGTAGTGGCCGAAGTCGGCGGGCCACCAGTCCTGGGAGGTGGTGAGGACCTCCTCGATGTCCTTCTTGACTTGCGGCAGGTCGAGCGCCTCGAACGCCGCCGCGTAGTCGAAGTCGGCGCCCATCGGGTTCGCCTCGGCCGGGTTCTTGGCGAGGATCTTGAGGTTGAGCTGCTGCGGCCACCAGCCGTGGTTGCCGCCCCCCTCGACCGGCTCGGGCGCACGGCCGTGGACCGGGCAGCCGCCCTCCTGCGGCTCGTCCATCTTGCCGACGACGGCGTTCGGGGTCTCGTGGGTGTCAGACATGGGGTTCCTTTCTGCAGGTGGGGCAGAGGCCCCAGTAGATGACCTCGGCCTCGTCGATCGAGAAGCCGTGGGTGTCGGAAGCGGTGAGACAGGGGGTCTCGCCGATGGCGCAGTCGACGTCGGCGATCGCGCCGCAGGCGCGGCAGATGATGTGGTGGTGGTTGTCGCCGACCCGCGACTCGTAGCGGGCGACCGAGCCCGCGGGCTCGATCCGGCGCACCAGCCCGGCCTCGGTCAGCGCCCGCAGCACGTCGTAGACGGCCTGCGGGGACACTTTCCCGCCGAGGTCGTCGTGGACGATCTCGATCAGGGCGCCGGTGTCGGTGTGCGGATGGTCGTAGACGGCGGTCAGGACCGCCACCCGCGGACGCGTGACCCGCAGGTCGGCGCCGCGCAGCAGCTCCTCGTAGTCGACGGTGGTCGGCACGGGCGCCAGTATCCCGCTTTTCTGGAATCGATCAAGTTAAGGAGTTGGAAAGCAGGCGCATTCAGCGCGTGAAGCGCCAGCCGTGGCGGGTCGCCGCGTCGAGTGCCGCGTCGGGATCGACCTCGGCGTCGGGCGAGGCCGCGCCCGCCTCGCGGAAGAACTCCTCCATCCCGGCGGGGCTGAAGACGAGCAGCCTGCGGCCGGTCTCGGGACCGATGTTGCGGCCCGAATGGACGACGCCCGCAGGTATATGGACGGTCTGCCCGGGCCCCAGATGCGTGGTGGACCCGTCGACGGTCATCTCGAACTCGCCGGCGAGGACGTGGATCGTCTCGGCCTCCGCTGCGTGGCTGTGAGGAGGGAGGGACCAGCCCGCCGGCGGCTCGTCGACGAGGAGGCAGAAGGCGCCGTCGGTGTCGGCGCCGGTGAGGTGGATCTCGGTGCGGACGCCACCCGGCATCCAGACGACCTGCTGCTCAGGGGGCATGAGGACGACATTAATCGGGGACGACGATGTCCATAATCGGAGGGGTGGGTCACGACTACTCCAGCCTGCCGGATGATCTGCCGGCCCCGGTCGACGACGGCGCCGCCGGGGGCCTGGTCGGACGGCGGCTGCCCGATCAGCCGTTGTTCTCGACCCGAGGCGGCGAGTTTCGCCTCGTCGAGGCGCTGCCCCTCCTCGTCGCCTACGTCTACCCGATGACGGGCACCCCCGGCCTGCCACTGCCGCACGGCTGGGATGACATTCCGGGCGCCCGCGGCTGCACGCCGCAGAGTTGCGCCTACCGGGACGCGCTCGCCGATTTCGAGCGACTGGGCGCCGCGGTGGTCGGGATCAGCGCCCAGAGCTCCGCCGAGCAGGTCGAGTTTGCCGCCCGCGAGCACATCCCCTTCCCGCTGCTCAGCGACGAGGGCCTGCGGCTGGCCGCCGACCCCGGGCTGCCGACCTTCGAGGTCGACGGCCGGACCTTCTACCGGCGCCTCACCTTCGTCGCCCGCGATGCCCGCATCGTCAAGGTCTTCTACCCCGTCTTCCCGCCCGACCGCGACGCCGGCGAGGTGCTCGCCTGGCTCGCAGGCGCGTAGCGGCGGGGGAGCCAGATGTTCTGACGTCATGAACATGTGACCATCCTTCTGGGCCCCTATAGGGGCCCAAACTCATGCAGCGCCTACAGGTCGGGCAGGAGCAGGATCGACGAGTGTGCGCCCGGCGCGGCGGTTCCCGCGAGCAGTTGCCAGGAGGTCGTCGGCATGATCCGCAACAGGCCGGGCCGGGGCGACTCGAGGCTCTCGGGGACCAGGTCGCCGGCCTGCACCGCGGCGCCCGCGAGCCGTCGGCCGATGTCGATCGCCAGGCCGTCGGCGTCGAACGCGCCTCCGGGTCGATCGGTGACCTCGCGCACCACCTCGACCTCGCGCACCCCCGCATCGGTGCCGAGCAGGACGCCGACCGGCACGGCGAGGCCCGAGGCGATCGCCTCCGCGTCGCTGCCGAACGCGGAGGCCTCCAGCGTGTGCGGCGCGCCGAGGATCACCAACGAGGCACGCGACTCGGTGGCGACGTTCACGACTCCCTCGGCCAGCGCGTGGTGGACCAGGAGGTGAGGCTCGACGTCGACCCCGACCGCGTAGCCCGCCGCCTGCAGATCGGCCAGACGCGGCTCGAGTGCCTCGATCTCCCCTCGCGGCGCGGTCAGCAGGCTGCGCACGACGCCGCCGTCGGTCGCCGCGATCCGGGCCGCCAGGGCGAACGCGAGCGGCGCCTGGTCCGACTCGGTGAGGACGACGAGGACACGGGCACCGATCCGCTCGCCGACCCCCTCCGGCGCGGGCACCGCCGCGACCGAGCGGTCGACCAGCAGCGTGCCGACGACGATCGAGACGAGGATCAGGACGAGCGCGGCGTTGACGACCGACTGGTCGAAGAGGCCGATGTTGAAGCCGACGATCGTCGCCGCCAGGGTGGCCGCCGCCTGCGGCACGGTCAGTCCCAGCATCAGCGTCGCCTGCGGGCCGCTGTAGCCGAGGAAGAGGCGGGCGATGCCGGCGGAGGCCGCCTTGCCGGCCAGGCTGGCGGCGATGAAGAGACCCGCCAGCTTCAGCGTCTCGGTTTCGACCATCACCTTGGGATCGAGCAGCAGGCCGACCGAGACGAGGAAGATCGGGACGAACACGGCGCTGCCGAAGAAGTCGATGCGGTCCATCAGCGGGCCCTCGTTGGGGACGAGGCGGTTGAGCGCCAGCCCGGCGAAGAAGGCGCCGACGATCGGCTCGATACCAAAGATGTCGGCGACGGTGCCGGCGGCGAGGAAGGAGGCGACCGCAAGCAGGTAGCGGACGACGCGATCGGTGCCGAGGTAGCGGAAGGCGATTCGCGCGAGGCGGGGCAGGAGGAGCAGCGTGAAGGCGACGAGGACGGCGAGCCCGACGACGATCTGCAGCGCGATCGAGGTGGGCGAGCCACCCGCCACCTGCGTCCCGGAGACCGCCGCGAGGACGACGAGCGCGGCGGTATCGGTCAGCACGGTCGCCCCGACCGCCGTCGCGACGCCGCCGTCGGCCGATAGCCCGGCGGCGCGGGCGGTGGGGTAGAGGAGCAGGGTGTGAGAGGAGAGCAGCGCCCCGAGCAGCAGCGCGGCGGGCAGGATCCAGCCCAGCGCCAACCCGATCCCAGTCCCGAAGAGCATCGGCAGCAGGAAGGTGAGGGCGCCGAAGCTGAGCACCGCGCGCCGGTGCACCCGCACCAGCGCCAGGTCGAGCTCCACCCCGGCGACGAACATCAGGTACAGCAGGCCGAGCTGGCCGAGATCGGGGACGGTCGTGTTGCCGGCCTCGATCAGGTTCAGCCCGTAGGGCCCGATCACGAATCCGCCGAGGAGCAGGCCGATGATGCCCGGGACCCGCGCCCTGGTCATCAGCGGCGGGCCGACTATCACGACCAGGAAGAGGACGAGGAACTCCCAGGCGGGGCCGGTCGGCGCTTTCAGGGCGATGCCGGCGAGGATCGGGGTGGGCGAGCCGGACATCAGTGCAGGGTGGTGTGGAGGAGGGGGATCGCGGATTCGGCTTCGGCGGCGTCGCCGCCGACCCATTCTTCGAGGAGGCCTTCGATGGTGCCATCCGCGGTGAAGGCCCGTATCGCGGAGTCGATCGCCTGCCTGTTCGGCGAGCCCTTCGGCATCGCCACCGCCAGCGCCTCCTTGTCGGGCAGCTGCGCGACCGCTTCCAGCTTGCCGCCGGACCGTTCGGCCGTGGCAACCGCGAGCGGCAGGTCGAGAAGCGTCGCTTCGATCCTGCCCGCTTCCAGCGCCGCCAGCACCTCCTGCTGGCCGTCGTAGATCACCGGTTCGGATTCCGGCACGATCGAGTCTTCGATCGTTTCGACGAACGTGGTCGACTGGATCGCCCCCCAGCGAAGTTCCTGGGCGGTCTTCAGGTCGGGGACTTCGGTCCCGGCCCGGACCAGGACGGTCGGCGCCGATCTCAGGTACGGCGCGGAGAATTCGAGCGCTTCTTCGCGTTCGCCGGTCGGCGTGATCAGGTCGATGCCGACGTCGGCGCCGCCGAGATGCCCGCGGACTATGCGGTGGAAGTGGACGATCTTGACCCGCACCCCGCCGAG
>DATJWW010000033.1:0-36131 GCA_035500835.1 Solirubrobacterales bacterium
GCCGCCGGGATCCGAACCGTCGCGGCCGACCGCCGCGCGCGGGACGCGGCTGCCCTACCTCCCCGGACTCGACGGCCTCCGCGCGATCTCGGTGGTCGCGGTGTTGCTGTACCACTACCGCGACGACCGGTCGCTGCTGCGCGGCGGCTTCCTCGGTGTCGAGGTGTTCTTCGTGATCAGCGGCTACCTGATCACGGCGCTGCTGCTCGCCGAGCGCCGGCGGACGACCAGCGTGAGCCTGCGCAACTTCTGGCTGCGTCGGGCGCGGCGCCTCCTCCCCGCCGTCGGCGTCCTGATCGCGGTGGCGATGGTCGTCTCGGCGATCGCCGACCCGGGCAAGATCGACCAGACCCGCGGCGACGCCCTCGCCAGCCTCTTCTACTTCGCCAACTGGCACTTCATCTTCGCCCACACCTCGTACTTCGAACAGTTCGGGCGGCCGTCCCTCTTCACCCATCTCTGGTCGCTCTCGGTGGAGGAGCAGTTCTACCTCTTCTGGCCGCTCGTCTTCGCCGCCGGGATGAAGCTCTTCGGTCGCGGCCGGCTGCTGCTCGGGGTGCTCGCCGGGGCGGCCGCGTCGGTCGTCCTCGCCTGGATCCTCTTCAATCCCGGCCACGACGCCTCGCGCGTCTACTACGGCACCGACACCCATGCGATCGGCCTGCTCGCCGGGGTCGCCCTGGCCCTGGTCTGGTCGCCGACCGTGCTGCGCCTCCCCAGCCACAGATCCGGCCCGTTGGTGGGCCCGATCCTCGATGCCCTCGGGGTGATCGCGCTCGGCTATCTGATCCTCAGCTTCGTCCATGTCCACGACTACGACCTGGCGCTCTGGCACGGCGGCTACGCCTGGATCGCGCTCGCCAGCGTGCTCCTGCTCGCCGCCCTCGCCCACCCCGCGGCGCGGCTGGGCGGGATCCTCGGCCGGCCGGCCCTGCTCTGGCTCGGGCTGCGCAGCTACAGCTTCTACCTCTGGCACTGGCCGGTCCTGGTGATGACCCGCCCGGGCATCGACATCGACCTGCCGCGCGGGATCCTGATCCCGCTGCAGCTGATCCTCTGCCTCATCCTCGCCGACCTCTCCTACCGCTTCGTCGAGCTTCCGTTCAGCGGCAAGGCTAAGGTGCCGAAGATGCCCGACGGTTGGCTTCGCATCGCCCGCCCCGCCCTGCTCGTCTCGGTCCTCGGCGTGATCCTGATCGTCGGCTGGAGCGGCATCGTCAAGACGGGTGGCTCGAACCCCGCCTCGGCTGCCGCCTCGACCGCGACCGTCGCCAAGGTCCACGCCAAGCTGCCGCCCCAGGAAACGGCGCGGGAAAAGGGCAGCCCGCAGCGCAGCGGCCACGGTCGGCAGTCGAAGCAGGACCAGCGCCCGCGCGCCACCAAGCACTGGCCGCGGATCATCATGCTCGGCGACTCGGTGATGATCGGCGCCGAGGAAAAGCTGGCGGCGCGGCTCGGGCCGGGCTTCTCGATGGATGCCGAAGTCGGCCGCCAGGCCGAACAGTTCCTCGAAATCATCGAGAAGATCAAGCGCGAGGGACACCACCCGACCGCGATGGTGATCCAGTGGGGCAACAACGGCCCCCTCTACAGCGAAGACATGGAGGCGCTGCGCAAGGCGACCACCAACGTCGGCCAGCTCTTCCTGATCTCCGACCACGCCCCGGTCTCCTGGCAGGACGAGTCGAACCACGCCATCCGCGAAGCGTCGGAAGACTGGCATCACACCACCGAAATCCCCTGGGCGCGGGTCGCCGAAGAAGAAGGCGAAAGCCTCTTCTGGGACGGCATCCACCTGACCCCGAAGGGCGCCGGCGTCTACGCCCGCCTCGTCTCCAAGGTCCTCCACGAAAAGATCCCCTTCCCGCGGAAGGGGCGCTAGCCCGAAGCGCTAGAAGTTGACGGGGGCGCGGACGACGATCGCCTTGAAGCCGGCGATCAGGCCGACACCGTTGTTCGGTGCGCCGGCCGCGAGGGCGGTGAATTCGCCGCTCAGTTCATTGCAGGCTTCTTCGGTCGCTTCGACCACCGCTTCGCCGGCGATGTAGCCGTTGATCGTGCAGGTGTTGGCCGCTTCGCCGCCGCCGTTGATCACCCGCAGGCGCAGCACCACCGGTTTCATCGCTTCCTTCAGGGAGGCGATGTTCTTTTCGATCGCCAGGTAGCGGATGCCTTCCTTGGTGATCTTCGCGATCTGGGCCTTTTTCTGGCCGGGGAAGATGCGCAGCTCGAGCTTGCCGCCGCCCCCTGCCCGCAGCTGCAGGCCGAGGAACGCTTTCTTGGCGACCGCGGTCGGGGTGCCTTCGAGGATCTGCCCGGTGGCGGCGATTTCGAGGTTGGAGCCGATCACCGGGGTGCGGTAGGCGCACTCTTCGGTCCGCTTGCCGACCGTCAGCTTGAGTGAGGTCCCGCCGCCGCCCCGGGTGCAGCTGCGGCCGCTCAGCTTCAGCACTTCGCTGCGCTGCGCGGTCGTTTCCAGCGCGTTGCGGTAGATCGCGACGAACGCGGCGGAGGCCGCGCCCGCGGCGAGCAGGCCGAGGATCGAGGCGAGGACGGTGGCGATGATCAGCTTGGTCTTCATGGCCGGCAGCCCGACGTGGGCGGTCGCCAACCTAAACACAGCCCGCGCCCAGTGTTGCGTCGGCGCCTCACCTGGGCGGCGGATTTCGGCCCGCCGCATACCGGTTCCTTCCCAAATATCATCTGCGACATGACCGACCACCGACTGCCCGAGCGCGACCGCCCCTGGGTGATGCGCACCTACGCCGGCCACTCCGACGCGAAGCGCTCCAACGAGCTCTACCGCCGCAACCTCGCCAAGGGCCAGACCGGCCTCTCGATCGCCTTCGACCTGCCGACCCAGACCGGCTACGACCCCGACCACGTCCTCGCCCGTGGCGAGGTCGGCAAGGTCGGCGTCTCGGTCGCCCACAAGGGCGACATGCACCAGCTGCTCGACGGCATCCCGCTCGACGAGATGAACACCTCGATGACGATCAACGCGACCGCCGCCTGGCTGCTCGGCCTCTACGTCACGGTCGCCGAGGAGAACGGCGTCGCCCGCTCCGCCCTCTCCGGCACGACCCAGAACGACATCATCAAGGAGTACCTCTCGCGCGGCACCTACGCCTTCCCGCCCGAGCCGAGCCTGCGGCTGATCGCCGACATGGTCGCCTTCAGCGTCAACGAGGTACCGCGCTGGAACCCGACCAACATCTGCAGCTACCACCTGCAGGAGGCGGGCGCGACCCCCGTCCAGGAGATCGCCTTCGCGCTCTCCACCGCGATCGCCGTGCTCGACGAGGTGAAAGCCCGCGGCCAGGTCGCCGAGGAGGACTTCCCCAAGGTCTTCGGCCGCATCTCCTTCTTCGTCAACGCCGGCATCCGGGTGATCGAAGAGATCGCCAAGCTGCGCACGATGGCGGCGCTCTGGGAGCAGATCGGCCGGGAGCGCTACGGGGTCACCGACGAGAAGATGCTGCGCTTCCGCTACGGCGTCCAGGTCAACAGCCTCGGCCTCACCGAGGCCCAGCCGGAGAACAACATCCAGCGGATCGTGCTCGAGGCGCTGGCGGTGACGATGAGCCGCGACGCCCGCGCCCGCGCCCTGCAGCTTCCCGCCTGGAACGAGGCGATGGGCCTCCCCCGCCCCTGGGACCAGCAGTGGAGTCTGCGCATCCAGCAGGTGCTCGCCAACGAGACCGACCTGCTCGAGTACCCCGACATCTTCACCGGCTCGGTGGTCATGGAAGGCCTGGTCGAGGAGCTCTCGGCCGGTGCCCGCGAGGAGATGGAGGTCGTCGAGAAGCAGGGCGGCGCGGTCAACGCAGTCCCCTACATGAAGGCGCGCCTGGTCGAGTCCAACCGCGAACGGGTGGCCCGGATCGAGCGCGGCGAGCAGAAGGTGGTCGGCCAGAACAGCTTCACCGAGACCGAGGAGTCGCCGCTGACGGCGGGTGCCGACGGCGGCATCCTCACCCCCGACCCGGAGGTCGAGCGGGAACGGATCAGGGCGCTCGAGCAGTGGAAGACGAACCGCGACCAGGCCGCGGTCGAGGCCGCCCTGGCGGAGCTCGGCCGGGTCGCCGCCGACGACGGCGAGAACATCATGCCCGCGACGATCGCCGCCGCCAGGGCCGGGGCGACGACCGGCGAGTGGGCCGAGGTGCTGCGCGAGGCGTTCGGCGCCTACCGCGCGCCGACCGGCGTCGACGGCGCCGCCCCGCCCAGCGACCGCGCCCAGCTGGAGACGATCAGCCGCCGCGTCGACGAGGTCTCGGCGCAGATCGGCCACCGGATCAAGATGCTGGTCGGCAAGCCCGGCCTCGACGGCCATTCCAACGGCGCCGAGCAGATCGCCCTGCGCGCCCGCGACGTCGGCATCGAGGCGATCTACCAGGGCATCCGACTCACCCCGGCCGAGATCGCCACCTCCGCCCTGCAGGAGGACGTCGACGTGGTCGGCCTCTCGATCCTCTCCGGCTCCCACCTGGAGCTGATCCCCGAGGTGGTCCGCCTGCTCGCCGAGGAGGGCGTCGACGTCCCGGTCGTGGTCGGCGGCATCATCCCGGTCACCGACGCCGAGCGGCTCCGCGCCGCCGGCGTGGCCGGGGTCTACACGCCGAAGGACTTCGACGTGAACCGGATCATGGGCGAGATCGTCGACCTGGTCGGCGAGCGCGCCGCCGCCCGCGCGGCGGCCTGAGGCGATCGCCCACGCCGAGCTCCGCGGCGCGCGACAATAGGGACATGAGCGACTTCCAAGACGACCGCTCCGCCTGGCTGCGCTGCTACCGGTGCTGGTCGCAGAACCTCGAGATCCAGATCCACTACGACGCGATCCGCCGCGTCGAGCCGGGGACGGGCGCCCTCGCCGAAGGGGTCGACGAGGTGCAGGAATCGGTCGTCCAGTGCCTCGACTGCATGCACGACCAGCCCCACCTGACCTTCGAGGACGACCGCGTCGTGCCGATCGGCGAGCGCTGGCCGCGGATGGTGGCGGGGACGCCCTGGGTCGCCTCCTGCACGGTGACGATCGACGCCGAGCGGGTCGAGAGCTGCTCCGGCCCCGAAGCGGCCGAGTTCCTCACCTACGGCGCCTTCGGCGACGCAGGCGTGCGCGAGTTCTTCACCCACGTCCGCTTCCACAAGCACGACGAGGAGCAGATCGTCGTCCACCTGCTGGTCGAGCTCTACGCGCGCTCCGCCCAGGAGGCGACCGAGGTGCTCGAGGAGGCCGCCGAGGGCACCCTCGAGATCACCTCGCTGGCCGAGGAGTCACGCCCCCCCGCGCATGCAAGCGGCGAGGCCCATTAGCTGTTCCTTATGCGCCTATGAGGCGCATAAGGAACAGCTGGGCGATCTCAGCCGGCGTTTTTGCGGGGGACCAGCACGAGGCGCTTGAACTCGGCGACCAGGACGCCGTCCTGGTTCAGCACGCGGGTGTGGACCTTGACCGTGCCGCGGTCCGGTTTCGAGCGCGACTCGCGGACCTCGAGCACCTCGGTCTCGCAGAAGAGCGTGTCGCCGTGGAAGACCGGGTTGGGATGGCTGAGTTCTTCGGTGGCGAGGTTGGCGATCGCCTTGCCGGAGACGTCGGAGACCGACATCCCGAGCGCCAGCGAGTAGACCAGCGGCCCGACCACGACGTTTTTGCCCTGCTGGGAGCCCGCCGCGTACACATCGTTGATGTGCAGTGGGTGGTGATTCATCGTGATCAGGCAGAAGAGGTGATCGTCGGACTCGGTGACCGTCTTGGCCGGCCAGTGCTTGTAGACATCGCCGACCTGGAACTCCTCCAGGTAGCGGCCATAGGCGTGCGCGCCCGACGCCTCGCGCTCGGCCTGGTCGGTGGTCACCTCGTACGTCTCGGTCATCGCTGTCCTTTGCTTCTGGTTTGCCTGCGGCGCGGCACTCTATCTTCCCGGCGGTGAGCGGCGCATTCGACCACCGGCGCGGCGTCTTCGAGACCGTGCTGGTCGCCGACGGCAGGCCGATCCGCCTGCCCGTCCACCTGGAGCGGATGCGCGGCAGCCTGCGGGAGCTGTTCGGCGCCGAGTTGCCGGACGAGGTGGCCGTGGCGGCCACCGAGGCGGCGCGGGGCATCGAGCTCGGGCGGATGCGGATCGACGTCCTCCCGGCCACCGGCGGCGGGCTCGAGCAGAAGATCGCGGTGACCCCGATCGACCCGGCGACATTCTTCCCCGACCGCTCCGGCGCGGTCGATCTGCGCACCGTCCACCCGCCCGCCTGGCCCGGCGCCCACAAGCTCGCCGACCGCGACTGGCTCGAGGCGGTCGAGGCGGACCTGGGCGAGGCGATGCCGCTGATCGTCGCAGGCGAGGACGTCCTCGAGGCGGGCCGCGCCAACGTCTTCGTCGTCCGCGACGACGGCCTCTCCACGCCGCCCCTCGACGGCCGGATCCTGGCCGGCACCGCCCGCGCCGCGACCCTAACGCTCGCCGCCGAGCTCGGCATCGCGGTCGCCGAGACGCCGCTCCGGGTCACCGACCTGCGCGCCGCCGAAGAGGTCTTCCTCACCTCCTCGGTGCGCGGCATCCGCCCCGCCCGCAGCCTCGACGGCGTCCCCCTAACCCAGGCGAGCGAGCTACCCGCCCACCTCGCCGCGATCCTTCGCGCCCGCTGGCTCGATCAGGCCTAGCCGGACGGCGACCCAGATGATCGATTCCGCGGTCTGAGCTGTCGCCCGGGAAAGGGACGCGGCCGTTCCCGGCCACGACCCCGGCAGGGTGTGGCCGTGGCCGGGACGGCCGAGGGTACGGGGAGAGGGCGTGGGGATCGGCGTGCTCCGGGGAGAGAGCGCGTGTTCCTCCACGAAGGCCTGTGATCTGTGACGAAGGCTCAGGCAACTCCACGATTCCTCGCGCCTCCCTCATCAGGCCGCTCACGATCGTGCACTTGAGCCCCCTATAGGCGGCTCAAGTGCACGATCGTCGCGGGGGCCGTCGGAACCTGTGGCGAGACGCATGGGTATCCGTGACGTCCCCGGCATCTCTCCCACGTCCATGTGGACTTCCCTGAAAGACCCTCACGTCCCGGGCGTCTCGTGGCGGCCACACCCTGCCGGGGTCGCCACGAGACGCCCGGGACCCACCTCGGACGGGCGCCGTCCACGGGCCGCCCCGCGGAATCGACCGCCTAGTGCACTTTGCGCAGGCGGGCGCGCTGCTCTTGTTTCTCGACCACCTGGACGATCAACTTGACCACGTTGGAGTCGCCGGTCACCTTGATGTGGCCGGTCTCGGCTGCCCGCCGGTAGCTCGCGATCGTCCCTTTCTCGGCCAGCTGGTTGAAATGGGGGCGGTCGATTTCGACCAGCACCCGCTCGTCCTGGGCCAGTTCCTTGGTGATCTTCGGTCCGGGCAGCTCGACCCGGTAGAGCTGGATGTCGTGTTTGGCGCGCAGCTCAAGGCCGAAGACCAACTTCAGCTTCGCCAGCGCCGGGACTTCCGCCTGGAAGCGCTCGACCGCGGTGCGGATCAGCTCCTGGGTGGAGGCCACGGCGCCCGCCCTAGATCTTGTTGCGCTGCAGGACCTTTTTGCCGATCACCATGCGCTGGATCTCGGAGGTGCCCTCGCCGATCAGAAGCAGCGGCGCGTCGCGATAGAGCCGCTCGATCTCGTACTCCTTCGAGTAGCCGTAGCCGCCGTGGATGCGGAAGCTTTCTTCGACGCAGAACTTGCCGGTCTCCGAGGCGAGCAGCTTGGCCATCCCCGCCTCCAGGTCCGAGCGCTCGCCGGCGTCCTTCATCCGCGCCGCTTTACGGGTGACGAGGCGGGCCGCCTCGAGCTGGGTCGCCATGTCGGCGAGCTTGAACTGGATCGCCTGGTGCTGGGCGATCTCCTTGCCGAAGGTCTTCCGTTCCTGGCTGTAGCGAAGGGCCAGCT
The DNA here is from genome assembly GCA_035500835.1 of Solirubrobacterales bacterium. GTDB lineage: Bacteria > Actinomycetota > Thermoleophilia > Solirubrobacterales > 70-9 > VAYN01. The sequence goes on from DATJWW010000033.1 coordinate 7,909, forward strand.
CGAGCGCCCGCTGGGCGATGCCGACGCCGCGGGCGGCGACATTGACGCGGCCGACCTCGAGCGCGTCCATCATCTGGATGAAGCCCTGGCCGACACCGGCCTCCTCGCCACCGAGGATGCGCTCCGGCGGGCATCTGTAGCCGTCGTAGACGAGCTCGGTCGACTCGACGCCCTTATAGCCCATCTTCTTGATCTTCGGCGGCACGTTCAGGCCTTTGAAGTCGCCCTCGTTGATCTCCTTCCAGGGCTCCTTCTCGGTGATGAAGCAGGTCATGCCCTTGTAGGGCGGTTCGGCTTTCGGGTCGGTCTTGACCAAGACGAAGACGACGCTCGAGCCGAGCCCGTTGGTCACCCACATCTTCTGGCCGTTGATCTCCCAGTTGCCGTCCTCGCCCTTCTTGGCGGTCGCCTTCAGGCCCTGGACGTCGGAGCCGACCTCCGGCTCGGAGAGCGAGAAGGCGGCGCGGATCTCGCCGGTCGCCATCTTCGGCAGGAAGTACTCCTTCTGCTCGTCGGTGCCGAACTTCATCAGCAGGTAGGAGCCGATGAAGTGGGTGTTGACGACGCCCGAAATCGAGATCCAGCCGCGCGAGAGCTCCTCGACGATCATCGCGTAGGTGGTCAGGTCGAGCCCCATGCCGCCGTACTCTTCGGGGATCGTCACGCCGAAGAGGCCGAGCTCCTTCATCTGCTCGACGATCGGCTCGGGGAAGACGTCCTCGTGGTCGTAGTGCTCGGCGTTGGGGATGATCTGCTCGTCGGCGAACTGGCGGACCATTTCGATGATCGCCTGCTGCTCGTCGGTCATTTCGCTGTACGCGGAGGTATCTACGGCCATGGCTCCTGCTCTGATCGGAAGGCTTTGCTTGGGCCGCCCAGGTTATCGCGGGACCCGAGGAACCCCTCGTACCCCTCGTGCGCCCTCAGGGGACGTGGCTGATGACCTGGCCCGAGATGTGGCAGTAGCGTTCGGCCGGGTCCGATTCGTTCGTCTTGTATTCCGAATACATCGTGAAGGTGGCGGGTGGCTGGCCGGAGCCGCCGTTTTCGGAGAACTTCTCGACGTTCAGCGTGCCGGTGATCATCCCGTTGGAGGGCAGGCGATAGGTCGCATAGTCTTCGGGTTCCGTGACGATCTTGGGATAGCCGATCGGGATCGGGTCGACCTTTTCGCTGAGGATGCGCTGGAAGAACGAGGCGTTCACGCCTCCGCCTGATTCCTGGGACACCGTGTAGGCGGCGACGCCGCGCGTGGTCGTGCCGTCCGCGGCCGGGGAGAAGGTCATCGAGGCGCTGCGATCTTCAAGTTCTTCCGCGTCGGGGCAGGAGACATTCACGGTGCCGACGCCGGAGACGCTGACCGCGGTGCTCGTCGCGCCGCTCCCGGCCCCGTTCCAGTTGATCGAGAAGTCGTAGACCTGGTCGCCGGAAGTGCCGGCCACGCCCTGTGGCCCTTGTGGGCCCTGCGGCCCGGTTTCGCCTTTCGGGCCCTGCTTGCCCTGTGGGCCGCGCTTGCCGCGCGGGCCCCTCTTGCCGCCGCTCTTCGCCTTCTTGCGGGCGAGCGCTTCGGCGCCGTGCCCGTCGGTCTGGCCGGCGGGCGCGCCGCTCGCCTGGCCGGAGCTGAGCCAGTCGCGGACGCTCGAACTACCCACGGCGACCCCCGCCATCAAGGCGAGAAAGGCCAGTGCCAGGGCCGGCAGGAACCTCCGCGGGCTGTCGCCGAACCGCCTCATCGCGCCGTGTAGAAGCTACCGGTGACGTAGCAGCGGTTTTCGGAGGACGGGCCGCCTTCGCCGTTCAGATTGGCGAAGTGCCAGTGCCAGCTGAGCACGAAGGTCGTCGGCGGCGCCAGGTCGGGTCCGCCGCCCTTCGGACGGGAGACGATGATGCCGGTGAACATGCCCTGGCTCTCGGGGGTGACCGTTTCGTCGGAGCGCGTGTTCATCCCCTCGTAGAAGCTCGGCCCGTAATTGCCGTTCAGCAATTTCGCCGTACGCACGACCGAGATGTCCGATTCGGTCGGGGAGCCGCCGTGGCGGGTCGTCCACATCTCGGTTTCCGAGGAGGACCCGGTCGAGTCGTTCGGGAAGACCTGCACCCACTGGGTGCCGCCGGGCTCCTTTTCGGCAGAGCTGTATTCGTAGGGCGGCCTGCAGGTCACGTTCCCCTTGCCGATACCCGGAACTTCGAATTCCTGCGTCGCCTGGCCCTGCCACTGGTTGTTCTGCCAGTCGATCGTGATCGACTGGCGGATGATCGGCGAGCCCTGTTGGCCCTGCGGGCCCTGCGATCCGACCGCGCCCTGGGCGCCCACCGGGCCCTTCTTGCCGACCGGGCCCTTCTTGCCGCGCGGACCGGGCCGGCCGCGAGCCGCCTTGGAGGCATGGGCGACGGCGGGACGCGCGTCGCTGCCGTGATTCGAGGACGAGCCCCCGGGGCCGGGGGCCGCCACCGCGACCAGGGAGACCGCCGAGAGGGCGGCGACGGTCACGGCGAGGCCCAGCAGCAGGCGACGAACTGGGGTGCGGACGCGCATCCAGGGCTCACTTGAAGCCCATGCTGACCTGGGCGGTCTTCGCGCCACAGGACTTCGGCTGGTTCAGCCTGCCGGTCACGACCATCGTGTAGCCGCCCTTGGCGAGCCTTCTGCGCAGACGGTTGTTGAACGTGACCTTGCCATAGATGAGGCTGTAATGATCGATGTCTTCCCCGACGAACTGGCCGTCAAACTTGTAAACCCGGCTGCGCGCGTGAAAGATCGCCTGTCCTTCTTCGGCTTCCGCCGGCACCGAGAGGTATTCGCCGTAATCGGAGGCGAAGCCGCCCGGAGGATTGGGAAAGGTGAGCGGCAGCTGCGTCTTGCAGGAGTGGAAGGCGACGACGTGGCTGATCGATTCCCCCGGCGGGCAGCCCTTGTTGGTGCCCTTGACGACGAAGGTGACCTTGCCGGTCTGGATCGGGAACCCGAGTTTGATCGTCGTCTGCTTGGTGTTGCCGGCGCGCAGGTTGCCCACCGCCGGGCTGCTGCCCAGTCGCAGGCCGCCGAAGGTGTAGACCTGGACGTAGAGGCCACCGACCCGATAGCCGCCGCGATTGGTCAGTTCGACCGGGATGGCCTTCTTGTATTGGCGCGCATAGACCTGCGGGAACTTCGTCTTGACCCGGACCGAGACCGGCAGGACTCCGCAGGCCCCCGCCGTCTGCGGTGCCAACGGCACCGGCGTCCCACCGGGGGCGGCCAGGGAGACGGCGAGGAGGATCGCCGCCGCCGCGAGGACGGCGACGCCCACGCGGGTGCGAGCGAGAGCACGAGGAAAACGGGGGCGTTGGGATAAGGCGCTGTTCATTAGCTCAAGAAGAGTCGTTCGATTCTTGCAACCCGACAGGCGGCGAAAAGGCGAATTCGTCTATTTGCTGTGCCATAATCCCGCTCCTCGGCGCGCCCGGTCTTTGCTGATCCTGCCGCCACCGCAACTGAAGACACGCTGTGGAGGCAAAAAGATCGGCATGAAAAGTAATCCTTGGCGCACGCCCTCGTCCGCGAAAACCAGATCCCTCCGGGTCCGCCTGGCTCTGGTGATCGGCATCTTCGCGGCCCTCGCCTTCGGTCCTTCGGCCCTCGCCCAGGCCGCGAGCACCCCCGCGATCACCGTCACCGACGGCGCGCCGGGCTCGGTCCTCGCCGGCAGCAACCTCCAGGTCGATCTGACCGCCGCCGATCCGGCCGGGGAACCGTACGGCTACAACCTCGCCTTCCGCTACGTCCTGCCCAAAGGCGTCTCCTACGTCGCCGGCTCGGAGACCACCGAAGCGGGCGAACCGGAAATCATCACCAACGCGAAAACCGGCGAAACGACGCTGATCTGGCACAACGTCGACGATCTCAGCCCGGCCTCCTCGCGGACGATCTCCTTCGAACTGGAATACGACACCAGCGTCTACGACGTCGGCGACGTGATCGAAACCGAAGTCGGCGCCTACATCTCCACCAACGCGCGCGACGAAGCGGACTTCAACGCCGACGGCACGCCCGGCGCCTCGGGCCCCGGCTCCTACACCGGCAGCGCGACGGCGACCGCCGAGACCAAGATCACCGCGATCGAAGTGAAGAAGTCGGAGCCCCACCCCGAGGGCGAGATCCCGCGCGGCGTCCACGACAACCAGACGATCTACACGCTGACCGTCACCAACAACCACGTCAACCCGACCGACGGCGTCGAACTCGAAGACTTCCTCCCCGCCGGGCTCGAGTTCCTCGGCTGCGCCGGGACCGAAGACCACACCAAAGAAGCGCCGACCTACCCAGGGCACGCCGAAGAGTACGAAGGCTCCGGCAAGATCGTGGTCGGCGCCGTCGAAGACTGCCTTCCACCGGACATCGTCGAAACCGTCGACGAGGATCCCGACGGCGCGGGGCCATTGGAATCAGGCGTATACACGCGTGTCGTCTGGGAAAACATCGGCGATTTCGCCAAAAACGAAGAAAAGGTGATCCGCTACAGGGCGGCGATCCCGGAGCGGCGGAACACGATGACCTGGCCGAAAGGCGAACCGACCCCGGAATCCGGTGCCCAGGCGGTCAACCTCGACAACAACAGCGGCGCCGAAACCAAGGACGAGGAAGAACTGCAGAACGGCGCGATCGTCAGCGGCACCTACGTCAGCCCGGCCCACCCGAGCGGCCTCCCCGTCTCCGACGAGGGCACCTTGACGCGCACCGCCGAGGACCTGGCGATCCAGAAGACGAACAACAAGCCGACCCTCGAACAGGGCGACTACACCGAGTGGACCGTCAACCTGCAGGTCTCCGAGTACCGCTATCTGAACAACGTCGTGATCAAGGACGAAGTCCCGGACGGCCTCTGCCCGCTAGGCGAAAAAAACTACACGCGCGAAACCTACGGTGACGACTCCGAATGCGATCCGGTGTCCGGAAAAGAACCGAGCGAGCCTTACACCAACGTCACCGAGCAGTCCGACGGCACCTATGACATCACCTGGGACGAATCGACCTTCTCGGCACTCTCCCACCTCAAACCGGACGAACCCCTGCACTTCACCTTCTGGACCCGAACCCGCAAGAACTACCAGAAGGACTTCGAAGACGCCGGGCCGATCCTCTCGCACGACGCGGTGAAGAACAACATCCAGACCGAAGGCAAAGCGTACGTCCGCTGCCAGGGCGGCAACGGCGACTGCAGCAAATCGCCGGCGAACAAGATCGAAAGCGACTGGCACGACGGCGAAAAGGTCAAGGACGTCTCCACCTCGGGCAAGGAAGCCGACGGCCCCATCCTCGAAAAGACGGTCGCCGCCGACTACCCGACCTCGGGGAACTGCGACGAACTGGGCATGGCCCACTACGGCAAGACGATCCCGTCCTACGGCCCCGGCGACTACGTCTGCTGGAAGCTTCGCGTCGAATTCCCCAAAAAGCTCGACACCCACAGCCTGAACGTCTTCGACCTGCTCCCGCATGGGATCGAATATGTGGCGGGAACCTGGGAAACGGCGGGCGAAGACTCGGTCTCGGTCGAATCGTTCGCCGACAAAGAAGGGCGCCTGGAATGGGTGATCGGCGCCAAAGACGACGTCGACGCCGGCGGCCAGATCTTCGAAGTGACGTTGAAGACGCAGGTCGGCTCGCCCCTCGGCCACAAGTCCGGCGACGTCGAAGGCAACCTGGAGAAGTTCTCCTACGAAAACACCGAAGGGAAGTCCTTCGCGCTGCGCGACCTCACCGACTTCAAGCTGGCGCTGCCCGAACTGGCGTTGGCGAAGACGATCGCCACGGTGGATGGCGAAACTCCCAAAAACGACAAGGACGAAGCCGTCCGCGGCAGCGATGAAGTCGGATACGACGTGGTCGTCACCAACGAAGGCGAAGCCGCGGCCGCGACCTCGCGCGTCTGGGACCTCCTCCCCACCGGCATCGACTGCGCCGACGTCAATACGATCTCCGACGGCGGCACCTGCGTCGAAGTATCGGGCCAGTCGCGGATCCAGTGGAGCCTCGGCACCCCGCTGGCCGTCGGCGCCTCGAAGACGCTCACCTACAAGGTCGACGTCCCGGCCGACGTCTCGCCCGACCAGACCTTCACCAACACCGCCGGGATCGTCGAATACACCTACAAGACCGACGCCGGCGAAAGCTACAAGCTGATCCCCGAAAACTCGACGGTCAAAGACTCGACCGCGGGTACCCCCAACACGACCAAGGCCGAAGACAGCGCCACGGTCCACACCCCGGCCTCGAGCATCGTCAAGACGCGCACCACCAGCGTCAAAGAGGGCGGCAACGAAAAGGCCGACCAAGCGACGATCGGCGAGAACGTCGAATACACGGTGACGACGAAGATCCCCCACGGGACGACCCTTTACGACGGGACCGTCACCGACGCGCTCGAAACCAGCCGCCAGTCCTACGTCGAAGGCTCGCTCAGCGGCACCCTGAACGGCGGCTCACTCGCCGCCGCGGGCATCAGCCTCGAATACTCGGCGGGCACCATCACCGCGACCCTCCCCGCCGAATACGAAGTCGAAGGCAACAAAGACGCCGAACTCGTCCTCACCTTCACCACCAAGGTGCTCGACGTCGAAACGAACACGCGCGAAGGCACCCTGGGCAACACGGCCGTGCTCACCGCCAAGGACCAGCTCAATCGCCCGATCAGCCACGAAAGCTCGACCAGCACGACGATCGTCGAGCCGGAACTCGGGATCTCGAAGACCGACAACGCGAACCCGTCGCGGGTCGAACCGGGCCAGATCGTCGGCTTCACCGTCAATGCCTCCGACAGTGGTGCGGAAGACGTCTCCACCGCCCATGAAGTGACGGTCGTCGACACTATCCCGAAAGGCACGACGCCGGTCGACGGCAGCGGCAAAGCGCTCGCCGACGGCGCGGTGGCCGGCCCGCAGGGCGGTATCTGGAACGAAACCACGCGGACCATCACCTGGACCACGGTGACGACCCCTGGCCTGAGCGCGATCGAACCCGGCAAGAGCGTCGCGCTCCACTACAGCGTCAAGGTCGACGACCCGGCAGTCTCCGGCACCATGCTCCGCAACACGGCCGAAGACCAGGCGAAGAGCCTCGACAGCTCGGTCGGCGGCGTCCGCACCTCTTCCTCGACGGCGAGCACGAGCGGCGACTACAAGGCGGAAGCGAGCGACACGCTGAACCTCGCACTCGACTCGATCACCAAGACGGTCAGCCCGGAAAAGGTGACGATCGGCAACGAAGCCGTATGGACGATCAAGGTCACCGTGCCGAAGGACCTGTGGTCCTACGACACGACCGTGATCGACACCGTGCCCGACGGCTTCGCGGTCGACTCGGAGACGATCAACTGCACCGGCGGCTGCCCCGCCGGCGACCCGGCGATCCAGTCCTTTGCGCCGGAAGTGCAGGCGGACGGGACCACCAAGGTCGGCTGGTTCCTCGGCGACCTCGCCCCCAGCAACCTGGAACGGATCTACGAAATCCAACTGCACGGCCACCTGCTGAACACCTACCGCCACAATGGCGCCAAGATCCTGGACAACGAAACGCTGGTCAACAAGGCGATCGTCGGCAGCGACCGGACCGACAAGATCGGGGAAAACCCGGCGACGCTCCCCAGCAGCTTCGACGACACCGCCGGCCCGGCGGAAGCGATCAACAAGGTCGTCGAGCCGAAGCTGGCGATCACCAAGACCGCCGGCGGCGGCGCCAAGGTCGAACCGGGCCAGGCGCTGACCTACACCGTCAAGGTGACCAACAACGGCGACTCGGCCGCCTACGACACGGTCATCGAAGACGAACCGGACAGCGAGCTGACCAACGTCGTCCTCGTCCAAAAAGCGAACCTCGCGACCCAATCCTGGACCCCGGGCAACCACAAGATCCTCTGGACCGTGCCCGGACCGCTCGCCCCCGGCGAAAGCATCACCTTCACCTACACCGCCGAAGTCGTCGGTGGCGGCTCGCTGCACGACGGCGAGCTGATCAAGAACACGGCGAAGATCGGCGAATACTTCGGGGTCCCCAAGGCCACCCGCGAAGCGCACTCCACCTGGGAATATCGCAAGTACATGGGCCCGAACAGCACCGTCGAAAAGACGGTGGATCTGCCGACCCTGTCGCTGCACAAGACGACCGGCGCCTCGGGCCACCCCGATGAAGCAAGCGCCGAAATCGAAGTGCCGTTCAAGTGGCGGATCGAAGTCACCGACACGGCGACCAAGGCGACGGCACACAACGTCACCGTCACCGACACGCTGCCGCCCAACTGGGAATACAAGGCGGGCTCCACGACCTTCTCCACGGGCAGCGGGGCAGACCCGACCGTCACCGAAGAAGCGTCGGGCGACAAGCTGGTCTGGGGCAACGTCGGCAACCTCGCCCACGGCCATACGGTGGTCGTCGAATTCGAAGCGATCCCGCTGCCGGCCTCGGCCACCAACCCGGGCCACGGCGCCGCCGATCCGCACATCAACAGCGCGGTCTCCTCGGCGCTAGACAGCTCCGGCTCGTCGAGCAGCCTCGACGGCCCATACGTGAGCAATACCGATACCGCCAAGGCGATCCTCCACGTCCCCGACCTGGAAATCGAAAAGACCCCGGACAACGGCACGGCCGTGGCGGGCGAACCGAGCAGCTTCCAGATCAAGGTGACCAACACCGGCGAAGGGATCGCGAAGCACGTCGTCGTCGACGACACCTTGCCGAGCGGGCTTCTCTACGAACCCGCCAAAGCGGGCGTGGCCAACCCCGCACCGTCGAAAGCGACCACGGGTGAACTGGAATGGGAACTCGGCTCGCTCGCCCCCGGCGCGTCGGTGACGATCGCCCTGCCGGTCTTCGTCGAAGCGAGCGTCCCGAACGGCGAACTGCTGGTCAACCACGCCCAGACCCACGCCGACCATGTGCCGCCGCGCGAAGACACCGGCTCGCTGCACGTCGAAACGAAGGGCGACGTCTCGATCGTCAAGACCGACAACCCGGACCCGGTCGTCGCCGGCGAAAACCTCACCTACACGCTCGCCGTCCACAACAACGGTCCCTCCGACGCGCAGAACGTGGTCGTCACCGACAACCTGCCCTCGCCGGACCTGAGCTTCGTCTCCGCCGACTCCGGCTGCACCCATGTCGGCAACGCGATCACCTGCGAACTCGGCACGCTGGCCGCGGGAGCGTCGAAGACGATCCACGTCGTCACCAAGGTCGACCCCGACAAGGAAGAAGGGGAAAAGATCCACAACACCGCCAAGGTGACGACGACGACCACGGACACGAACCCGAGCAACAACGAAAGCTCGGCGGAAACCACCGTGATCACCAGGGCCGACGTCTCGATCGTCAAGACCGCCGACAAGAAGCACTACCTCGGCGGCGAAACGGTCACCTACACCCTGGTCGCCCACAACAACGGGCCGTCGACCGCCCGCAACGTCAAGGTCCACGACCCGCTGCCCGAAGAAGTCACCTTCCAGTCGGTCAGCCCCGGCTCACCGACCTGCGGCGAGGCGGCCGAAGTCGTCGACTGCTCCCTGGGCTCGCTCGAGCCGGGCGAAGGTCGCACGATCACGATCGTCACCAAGGCCAAAGGCTCGCCGCCGGCGGCCCCGGGCGAAGGGCACCACACCCACAAGATCACCGTCGAAAAGGGTGAACCGGATATCTCGATCCCGGCAGGTCATACCGTGACCGAAACCGTCAGCTGCCAGAACGGCGGCGAGATGGTCGACGGGTCGGCGCGGATCTTCCACGTCGACCAGGGTCAGTCCTACGCCGACGTCCACATCCTCGAGGCCGACTCGGTCGGGCTCGGTACCTATCGCTTCGTGATCGACAACGAAACCGAAGGCCAGGCTCAGGTGAAACTCGACTACCTCTGCCTGCCGCCATCGACCGACGTGACCGAAGGCCACTCGCACAGCATCATCGTCGGCTCGCTGATCCCGGTCCCCGGCAACATGACCAACCTCGGCGAAGGCGTCTACTCGTTCCACGTCTCGACGCCGCTCGGCTACCGTGCGGTGGCGCCTGGCATCGACGTCACCAAAGGCGAGGCCAGCATCATCAAGTCCGAGGACGACGGTGAAGGCGGTTGGAACTTCGCGGTCCAGGTGACCTCCCCCACCGCCTCGTTCTCGCTCTCGGTGCGGCCGCTGAAAGAAGTGACCGGCGCCACCGACGGCCACGCCCACGATCTGATCTTCGAACACCGCTCGGAACGGTTCACGATCCCGGCCGGCGAAGAACCGACCCGCCAGCTCCGGGTCAGCTGCGGCGAAGGCTACGAGGGGATCGTCGCCACCTATGACCTGCCTCCCGGCGTGTTCATGTACGGCAACGACCCGCAGCCGATCAACCGCGACTTCGACATCCTCAACACCACCGGCCACGCGGTCGAAATCGAACTCGACCTGATCTGCCTGCGGATCGAAACCGGGACCGAGATCGACGCGCTCGAACCGGTCTACAACACGGCCACCGTGACGACGACCACGACCGACCCGAACCCGGGCAACAACGAAGGCACCGCCGGGATCACGATCAGCCGCGAAGAGGGCTCCGCGAGCTCCTCAGGCGGCTCCTCGTCGGGCTCGTCGGGCAGCAGTTCCAAAGCGGCCGTCACGCCCGAACCCTCGGGCTCCTCACCGAGCTCGGTCACCCCGTCGTCGAGCCCGGCCGTCCAGCTCGGCGCCGCCAGGATCGCCGGCTCAGGCGGCACCGCGACCGTCCAGGTGAGCTGCACCGCGGCCTGCTCGGGCACGCTGGCGCTCAGCGTCCCGGCCGGGTCCGGCCGCAGCATCGTCGTCGGCTCCGCCCCGTACCGGGTCGGTGCGGGCGGCGCGAAGACGGTGCGGGTGCCGATCGCGCACCGCTACCGCAAGCTGGTCCGCCATCGCAGCTGGCTGAACGCGACGGTGAAGCCCGCGGGCGGCGCGGCGACGGGCTTCCGGATCCGCATCGCGCGGTAGTCGCCCCAGACGTCGGGTCCGGATGCGAGAATGCCGCCGATGAGCCCTGCCAGAAAAGCCAAAAAAGCTGACGACGAGGACGCGGTACCCGAGGCTCCCGAGGTCGATGAGGCCGTAGAGGCCGACGAGCCGGAGCTCGACGACGAGGTCCAGGGCCGCTTCGACGAGGTCAAACGCCGCGCGCACGGCCTCGAGAGCACGCTCGACATCCACATCGAAGCGGCCGAACGGAAGGCCCAGCAGCAGGCCGCGGCGATCATCGCCGACGCCGAACGGAAGGCCGACGAGGCCCGCGCGGCGGCACAGCGCGACGTCGACGCCGCCCGCGCCCAGGTAGACGACCTGGTGCGGCTGCGCCAAGGGCTGTTCAACAGCCTCGGCGTGACCTTGAGCGAATTCGGCGACGTCCTCTCCCGCTCCGAGGAGAACCCCGCCGTCGTCGAAGCCGAGGCCGCCGCCGCCCCCGCGCCGGTCGACGAGTCGGCGATCGCCGAGCAACTGGCGGCGCGCCTGGCGCCCGCACCGGTCGAGCGACCGCTGCCTCCTCTGCCCTCCGCCCCGCCGGTGACGGGCGTCGAGGTCCGGGTCGAACCGCTGCGAGACCTGGCCGCGGCGCGGGCGATCGAGCGCGCCTTCGAGACCCTGCCGATCGGCGCCGGTGTCAGCCTGCGCTCCTTCGAGGGCAATGCGGCCGTGCTGGAGGCGCCGGGGGTCGACGTCAACATGCTGCTCGGCTCGATGCGCTCGCGCTTCCCGATCCCCTTCATCCTCCGCGACGCCGCCCCGGGGCGGCTCATCGTCCAGGTCGGCGGCGTGCCGGGAACGACCGGAGGCTGATCCGGGGCGCCCGCCGGCGCCGCGCGGGTCCTACTGGCCGACGAATTCCGGCGTCAGCCAGGGCTTCGAGGCCAGGTCTGCTTTCACCCCGGCGACGTATTCTTCGCTGCGGGCGTTGTGCCAGCGACCGGAGGCCCAGGCGCCCACCGCCCCCCAGAAGTCACCGGCGGTGTACGGCGCGCCGTTTTCCGAGGAGACGGTGTTCAACCAGGTTTCCTTGCCTTCGTAGTAAGAGCGGATGATGCCGCCGTAGTAGTCGGCGGTGAAGGCGGTCGACTCGCTGACGATCGTGCATTCGCCGAAGCAGTGGTAGGGACGACGCACCTGGTAGATCCCGAAGGAGTCACCGTTGTCGCCGATGAACGACTGTTCCCACCAGGTCTCATAGGCGGCGACGGCGCGCAGGACTTCGACCGGCAGGCCCCACTTGTAGGCCGCCCACTGGATGATTTCGTCGGTCGTCCCGGTGAAGTGGCCGTTGACCAGGTAGGCGTTGGGCATCTGGCTCTGTGAGCGCCATTCCGCCAGTTGGGCACCGGTCGGCATCGTGTGGTCGGCGGTGTAGTTCCCGGGGCGCGGCTCCCAGCTCGAATGCCTGACCAGCTTGGCCGCGGCGCCGCTGGTGAGCGGCGTCCAGCCGACCGGCCGAAGGACGTTCGCGCCCGGGCGCTTCTTCTTGTGCCGCTTCGGCGCCGCGGGCCGATCCTTGCCCTGTTGCCGCGCGGCGATCGCGGTCCCACCGCAGACCAAGATCGCCGCCACGCAGACAGCCACGAGAAGCAGAATCCGCGAGCGGCGCATCCACCCATGATGACAACGTCGCTGATCCGCCCTGCAGAATCTCCTACGTTTGGCTTCCCAGGCGGGAAAAGCGCTCCTACGCTGGTACATTTCCCCGGCAGGCCGTTTCGACCGAAGGCGACAGTACAGTCCTCGTGCATCAGCTCCGGCAACGGAGAATTCGCCGCATAAGAGAGGCCAACGGCAATGGAAAGCATCATCGATCGGGTCATCAATGAGCTGGTCTTGCGCCTGACGAGCTCCGGCAGATCGGCGGCGGCCGACGACCCCGGTCTGGAGCAGGCGCAGCAGGTCTCCGCCGCGCCTCAGGTCCCTCAGCCGCAGGAGAGTACCCTGCCTCCAGCAGTGGCCACCCCCCAGGAGGCCCAGGTCCAGCCCGCGCCGCAGACCCAATCCGAGCCCGTTTCCCTGGCGCAGACCGTTCCCCCACTTCAGCCGACCCCACCGCCGATGCCCGAGCCGACCCCGATGCCCGAGCCGACCGACGTCCTCGTCGATCGCGAACTGCAGCGCGTCGTCGGCGAAGCACGGCAGGAGCTGAATGCCGCGGTGGTGATCGTCGCCGAGTTGCGGGCCAGCGCCGATGGCTTCGCCGAGCGGATCAGCGCGACCAGCGCGCGCCTCGACCAGTTCGAGGGCTGGCTCGCCGCGGCGGAGGCACCCGCGCCGGTGGCCGTCCCACCCCAGGCCCCGAACGTGCAGGCGCCGCCCGCGGTCGCCCCCCAGATGCCGCCGGAGCCGATCTTCGCCCCGGCCGCGCCCGTGCCGCCCGTCTACGAGGGCGCCGACCAGTTCGCGACCGAAGCCGCGGTGCCCGCGGCGCCGATCACCCGCACGGTCTCACTGACCGTCGCCGGCCTCTCGAATCTGACCGTCGTCTCCGTCGTCGAAGCTGCGCTGCTCCGCATCCCCGGCGTCCGCGAGGTGGCCCTGCGCCAGCTGCAAGGCCGCAAAGCGATCCTCGAAATCCGGCTCGACGAGGGCACCGGCCTGATCAGCGGCCTGCGCAAGTCGCTGCCGATCGCCTTCGACGTCACCGACTCGTCCGACCACAGCCTGGAAATCGCGCTCAGCTACGCCGGGGCGCAACCCCAGACGACCAACGGAGGCGGCGGCGCGGGATCAACGCTCGCATGAGCGGCCCGTGTAGGCGCCGAACAGGGAAACCCAGTTGAACAACGGCAGCGGGATCCTCGGGACGATCTTCGTCGTCCTTGTGGCAATCGGCCTCTTCGCTGTGATCTTCGGCGCCTTCCTCCTTGTTCCTCTTCTGGTCGTGATCTTCGGTTTCGTCGCCCTGATGGTCGCCCAGCGCAGCTCCTCGAGCGGGCCACCGAGGCCGATCGAGCCCGAGAAAAAAGACAAATCCGACCCCCCCGACAGCCATGCCTAGCGACACGAACCTCGGTCATCTCGGCCTGCACCTGGTCGTCAACGACCGCGAAGCGGGGATCTGCGAGGGCCTCAGCACGGTCAGCCCGCTGGCGGCGCAGTTCCTCCCCGAATGGCTCTGCCGTCGTTACAACGTGATCGCGATCTCCTTCGAAGACGACGCCCTCACCGTCGCCACCGGCAACCCCTACGACATCTCCACCCAGGAAGCGGTCGCCGCCGCCACCAGCCACAAGGTCCGCTGGGTGACCGCCGACCCGGAAGAGGTCGCGCAGACGGTCGAAGCGGTCTTCAACGACCCTGGCGCGCAGGCCGTCCCCCACGACGGGGTGATGCTCGACACCGGCTCGCTGCTCGAGCTCGGCCTCGCCGTCCCCCCGCGGCTCGGCGACATGTTGGCCGCCGAGGGGCTGGTCACCGAGGATCAGATCCGCGAAGCGGTCGAGGAGCAGCAGCGCACCGGCGACCGGATCGGCGAGGTGCTCGTCGGCAGCGGCGCGATCGGCCAGGACTCGCTGCTCAACGCGCTCTCCCAGCGGCTGCGCATCCCGCTCGTCGATCTCTCCGAATTCGACGCCGCACAGGCGCCGCGCGACCTCATCCCCGAGCCGGTCTGCCGCGAACTGGACTGCGTGCCGATCGCCGAGGGCGAGGAGGCCCTCTTCGTCGCCGTCTCCGACCCGCTCGGCGAAGACGCGCTGATGACGATCCGCGAATACACCGACCTGCCGATCCGCACCTTCCTCGCCTCGCCGAACGGGATCGACGAACTCCTCCACGCGATCTACCACGAGGAGTACACCGAGAACGCGCTCTCCTGGCTGATCAACGAAATGCCGGAGGTCTCGGCCCGCTGGACCGTGACCGGCGCCCAGAAGGCGGTGTTCACCTTCACCGCGATCGCGATCCTCGCCCTGATCGTGATCTTCCCGCTGCAGACCTTCATCGGCCTCTGCGCGGCGGCGACGATCCTCTACACGATCACCTCGCTCTTCAAGATCATCGTCGGGTACTCGTCGCTCGAGCAGAAAAACGAAGAAGTGCCGATCCAGCCGGTCGACATCAGCAATCTCGACGAGCGCACGTTGCCGATGTACACGATCCTGATCCCGCTCTACAGGGAGGCGGCGGTCATCCCCCAGCTGGCGGCCGGGATCGAAGGCCTCGACTATCCGCGGACCAAACTCGACGTCCGCCTCCTCTGCGAGGAGGACGACGACGAGACGATCGACGCGATCAGGGCGCTCGACCTCAAACCGCACTTCAAGCTGGTGATCGTCCCCGACTCGCTGCCGAAGACGAAGCCGAAGGCCTGCAACTACGGCCTTGCCGGCGCCGAAGGCGAGCTGGTGACGATCTACGACGCCGAGGACCGGCCGATGCCCGACCAGCTGAAGAAGGCCGTGATCATGTTCCGTCAGGGCGGCGAAGAGCTGGCCTGCGTGCAGGCGCGGCTCAACTACTTCAACCAGGACCAGAACCTGCTCACCCGCTGGTTCTCGATCGAGTACGCGATGCTCTTCGACCTCGTCCTGCCGGGCCTCGACCGTCGCAAAGACCCGATCCCGCTGGGCGGCACCTCCAACCACCTGCGCCGCGACCGCCTGCTCGAGGTCGGCGGCTGGGACCCGTTCAACGTCACCGAGGACGCCGAGCTCGGGCTGCGCCTGCACCGGGCCGGCTACCGGACCGCGATGATGGACTCGGTCACGCTCGAGGAGGCCAACTCCCAACTCGACAACTGGGTCCGCCAGCGCTCACGCTGGATCAAGGGCTACATCCAGACCTGGCTCGTCTCGGTGCGCCACCCGGTACGGCTGATGAACGAGTTCGGCTTCAACGGCTTCCTCGCGATCCAGGTGATGATCGGCGGGACGTTCATCTTCCTGATCAACCCGATCTTCTGGACGCTGACGACGGTCTTCTTCCTGACCAAGCTGGGGATCATCTCGGACATCTTCCCGAGCTACGTCTATTACGTGGCCGCGGCGCAGCTCTTCCTCGGCAACTTCGTCTTCCTCTACCTCGGCGTGATCGCCGCCGCGCGACGCGGGGACGACGACCTGGCCAAGTACGCGCTGCTCTCACCGCTCTACTGGGGGCTGATGTCACTGGCCGCCTGGAAAGGCTTCATCCAGCTCTTCACCAATCCGTTCTATTGGGAGAAGACGACGCACGGTCTCGATCACGGCGCCGGTCAAGGAACGGCGTCCGCCCCCTAGTAGATCCTCCGCCGTAGATGTCAGATCAGTACGAGATCTCAACCGTCACCGAGACCACGGGGGCGACCACGGCCGCGCGGCGCCGCGCCAGGGTGCTGAGGGCCCCGGTCGAGGAGGCCCCGCCGGAGCTCTTCGTCGCGCCGCAGCAGTCGCGCCGCGCCGCCCGCCGGCTGCTCGAGGGCTGGGTGATCGCGCTGATCGGCATGATCGCCTACACGGTCATCGGCGAGATCGTGATCTCCAACGGTCACGTGATCGTCTTCGACGCGGTCGACCGGCTCTCACGGGCCTACATGGTGTGGTGGAACGAACCGGCGAAACTCGCCGCGATCGGCCTCTCGCTGACGCCGATGCCGACCCTCCTCGCCCTCCCCTTCGCCCTGATCAAACCGCTGGCGACCTCGCTGGCGGCGCTGCCGGTGATCAGCGCGATCCCCGCGGGCGGCACGCTCGCCGTGCTGAACGCCACCTTCAGGCGCTGCGAGATGTCGAGCGCGCTGCGCTACGCCGCGGTCCTCCTCTTCGCGGTGAACCCGCTGTTCGTCTACTACGCGGGCAACGGGACGGGCGTCGCGCTCGGCGTCTTCTTCATCTCCGCGGCGCTCTACGGGCTGATCTCCTGGCGGGTGGAACTCTCGACCCGCTACCTGGTCGTCGCCGGCCTCGCCCTGGCGTTCGGGGCGATCACCTACTACCCGCTGATCGCCTGGGGCCTGGTGCTCGGGCTGGCGATCATCGGGCTGCGCGCCTCGGACAAGGTGCCGACCCCGAAGATCGAGTCGGCCGCCCTGGTCTACCTGACCCCGTTCGCCTACTCGATCATGGTCTGGATCCTGCTCAACGCGATCATCCTCGGCTCGCCGTTCGGCTGGCTCGGCGAACCGAGCACCTACTCGGCGATCAACGCCTCGGCCGCCGTCAGCCACGTCGGCGTCACCTTCTCCACGGCGATCAAGGACCTGCTCGAACTCACGGTCGGGGCCGCCCCGATCGCGCTGGTCGCGGTCCCCGCCCTGATCCTGGTCGCCTTCTCCGGGGTGCAGGGATCGATGAGCGGGTGGCTGGCGGTCCTGATCCTCCTGATCGGCGCGCTGATCGTCGGCAATGCGTTGATCTACGACCGGGCCGACCTGCTCTCGCTGGAAACCGGCCTCTACCTGGCGGTGGCCGGCACCGCCGGCCTCGCCTGGGTGCACTTCGCCGGCACCGAGTGGCGCGCGATCTCCGCCCTGGGGATCCTGGCGATGCTCGCCCTGGCGTTACCGCTCTCCTGGAACGCGATGAAGAACTACCCGCACCAGAACCAGGAGCAGGCCTTCACGCGCTTCATCTCCAGCGGCAACAGCCAGGAGGGGACGTTCTCGAAGGGCGGCTACGAAGTCGGGATCGATCCCGAGCTGCAGATGGCCGAAGAAATCAATCGGATCGTCGGCGAGCGCAAGGACTCGATCCTCACCGACAACGCTCAGACCTACGCCGTCATCCTCCTCACCGGGCGCCCCGGGGTCTTCGTCGACCGCATCGACCACGGTGACGAACAGTGGCGGGCGGACCGCGACAACCTGCCGAAGGGGATCGAATACGTCCTGATCGCCACCCAGGCGAAGGCCGATGAAATCGTCCAGCGCTACCCGGATCTCCCGAACAACGAGGACCCCCACTTCCAGGCCGTGGTCGTCAACAAGCGCTACATGCTCGCCAAAGTGGTCGCCCGCGGTGACGGCAAGACCGCCGTCGAGCAGGGCACGCGCAACCTCATCACCCCTCCCACGCCGGTCGAACCCGAAGAAGAAACCGGGAGCACGGAAGGCATCGAACCGACGATCACGCCCGAAACGACCACGGGCGGCGCCGGGGCGGGCGGCGAAGGCCAGACCTCGGCTCCCACCATCGAGGGGCAGTGAGCCTGCCTTCTCGCTACCTGCGGCCTCTCGCCGCCCTGCTCTGCACGCTGGCCCTGGTGCTGGTCGTCGCCGCCTGCGGTGGCGGCGGAAGCAGCAGCACGACGACGGCCTCGAACCTGACGCCGACCCAGAAGAAGGCGAAGAAAGAACTGGAAGAAAAGAAGAAAAAGCTGTTCGCGCCGTTTCCCGCCGGGCATCGGTACTTCTCCGACAAGAGCCCCTGGAACACCGAGGTCGAATCGCTCCCCGAGGACTCCAACTCCGAAGAAATGCTCGAGTTGGCGCGGCGCCGGATCGGTGTGATCGAACAGCCGGGGCGTAAGTCCCGGACCGTCAGCCGGGTGATCAAGCGTGGGTTCGCCCTCAACACCGTCTCCTGGGCACCGGTGATCGTCGAAGTCGACGAACAGAATGGGGTGCAGACCACGCTCGAGTGCCGCCAGGTCGACTGCGGTGCCGGGATCCAGGTGCCCAAGACGCTCAAACTGCCCGCCGGGGCCCACCCCGACCCTCGCTTTGACGGCTGGATGAGCCTGATCGACCGCGAAAAAGGGATCGGCTACGACCTCTGGCGCGCGCGGCGCCAGGACGACGGGGTGATCACCTTCCAGTTCTCGAAGGCGTGGGCGCTGCGAGGGCCAGGCTTCTCCAAGCCGATCTCGGAAGCGCCGGCGCGCGCGGTCGGCGCGCGCGGCTCCGGGCTGCCGCTCTTCGCCGGCGTCGTCGAACCGGGCGAGTTGAAAAACGGCGAGATCGACCATGCCCTCTCCGTCTCGGTCCCCGGCCTCGCCCGCCGCCGCTACGTCCAGCCTGCCTCGGTGACCGATGGCGTCGGTCCCGTCAAGGCATTGCCCGCCGGCGCCCGCATCCGGTTGAAGGCCGACGTCAAAGCCCCCGAACCGAAGCTCGACGCGAGGAAACTGCCGAAGAACGCCGGCAAAGAAGAAGTGCTGCAGGCGCGCCAGGAAGAAGGAGAACATCGCTACGTGGAAGCGATCCTCGCCACCCTGCGGCGATACGGGGCGATCGTCGTCGACCGGGCCGCCGTGCCGACCCTCTACGCCCAGGACGGCCAGCTCACCGGCCTGATCGAAGGCAACGCGCTCGAATGGCTCCACCTGGACAACTTCGAAGTCGTCGCCCTGCCGAAGGTCCGCTATGACCCGCCGGCCGGCAAGGCCGCGGCCCGCGCCGCCAAAGTCGCCCGTCCCGCGACCAACGGAGGCTTCTGATGCGCCGCCGCGCACAACTGATCGCCGCGCTCTTCTGTCTGGCCATCATCGCCACCGGGTGCGGCGTCAGCCAGCAGACCGAAAACAAGAACGAAGGCGAAACGCAGAACGTCTCCCAGGAAGGCCCGGCGCAGAAGAAGATGAAGCTGCCGCCACGCCCGGCCGGTGAGATCCGGATCAGCGGCGCCACCGACTCGGTCCCCACCGAAGCGCTGCTCCAGTCCTACGAAGAAACGACGGCGAGCACGACGCTGGCCGTCAACGAAAGCGACGAAGGCGAAGCCTTCAACAGCTTCTGCCAGGGCGGCACCGACATCGTCGCCTCGACCCGGCCGATCTCGCGGGCCGAGTTCGAGACCTGCCGACAGCGCAACGTGCAGCCGGTCCAGATCCAGCTCGCCTCCGACGCCGCGGTGCTGGCGATCCACAACGAAACCAACGTCGGCGTCGACTGCCTGACCCTCGGCGAGGTCCACGAAATCTTCCGTGCCGGCTCGCCGATCACGAACTGGTCCCAGGTCGACTTCATCAGCCCGGGGACGGAAAGCAGCGCACCCGACGTGACCACGACCGGGCCCGACGCCGAATCCGACCTGTTCGAATTCTTCAGCTCGATCGTCCTCGGCATCGACCTCCCCTCGCTGGCCAGCGTGCGCGGCGACTACATCCCCCACGCCGAGCCGCGCGGGGTGCGCCTGCAGGTCACCGGCGGCACCGGCAGGCGTCAGCACCTGGCGGAACGCGCGAAAGGAACCGCGGAAGTCCTCAAAGGGCAGCTGGAAGCGCTGAAAGGCGCCGAAGCGTTCGTGAAAGAGGCGAAGTTCCAGGTCAACAAAGGGATCCGCGACAAGCGCGACGCCGAAGAAAAGGCGAAGGACAAGAAGACCCTCGAAGAAGCCGAAGAAAAGCTGGCGCGGATCGAAAAGCGCCTGCCCCCGATCCGCAAGCAGCTCCGCCTCGAGGTCCGCGAAGGGCACCGCCTCAACCGCTCGCTCGGCACGCTCGGCATCTTCGGCTTCACCTACTACGAGGTCTGGGAGGAGCAGCTGCGGCCGATGGAGATCGACACGCGGCCGGCCGACGCCAAACAGCCGAACTGCATCTTCCCCTCGACCCAGACGGTCAGCGAAGCGACCTACCCGCTGGCCCGCCAGATCCTCCTCACGGTCTCCACCCAGCGCCTCAAGGAAGCCGAAATCCGGTCCTTCCTCCATTACATGGTCGTCAACTCCGAATCCGCCGCCAACGAACTCGGCATCGTCCCGCTCTCCTCCGAACGGCGCGACGAAGAGCTCTCCTGGATCGCCGGGGAATCGGCGCCCGAGGTGATCTTCTACCCGGTCACCACCACCCCGGCGACCGCACAGACCGAAGCGGAAGCGGAAGCCGAAAACAACGCGGGCTGAGGTCGTCTACCTACCGCGGAGGCGGCGGGCGCTAGGAGGCTCCCGCGCACGCCCGGCGGCGCCGCACGCGCGAGTTTCGCTGGTCCCTCCTAGGAGGCGCTCGAGGCGGCCGGCAGCCGATCGAGCGCCCGCAACCTGGCGATGACCCGGTCGGCGCGCTCGGTGAAATGCCGCAGTGGGTCGACCTCCGTGGGCATGGCGCGCCGGTCGGCCACCGACTCGAGGGCCGCGAGCCCGTGGGCGCCCGCGGCGAGGGCGACGGCCGTGTCGGCCGCCCTCCGTGCCTGGTCGGCGGCGTCGAAGGCGGCGTCGCCGATCTCGAGCGCGGCCCGTTCGGCCGAGCGGGCGATCTCGACGGCGTCGTCGATCCGAGCTTCCAGCTCACGGCGCTTGCGCTTCTTCATCGCCCCGCAAATTTAGGGGGCTCCGAGGCGGCAAATCGGCGCTCGCATTAGATTTCGCGCCGCAACAGCAATCTGACGAGGGAGCAGCTTGAGACACCCCAGAGACTTCTTTCACCCGCAGGCGATCGGCGCCCCCGAGCCGCTGCGCGAGATCCCGGTCACCCCGTCGCGGATGATCCATTTCCTCGACTTCTCGAACGAGAAAATGGTCGCCAAGGCGGGTGCGATCGCCGCCCAGACCGACATCCTGCTCGGCAACCTCGAGGACGCCGTCCCGGTCGACCGCAAGGAGGCCGCCCGCGCGGGCCTGATCAAGGCCGCCAAGGAGACCGACTTCGGTGGCACCTCGCTGTGGACGCGGGTCAACTCGCTCGAGAGCCCCTGGGTGCTCGACGACCTCGAGCAGCTGGTCGGCGAGATCGGCGACCAGCTCGACGTGGTGATGGTGCCGAAGGTCGAGGGCGCCTGGGACATCCACTACGTCGACCGCCTGCTCGCCCAACTGGAGGCGAAGGCCGGGCTGTCGCGGCCGATCCTCGTCCACGCGATCCTCGAGACGCCGCAGGGCGTCGTCAACCTCGAGGAGATCGCCAACGCCAGCCCGCGGATGCAGGGCATGAGTTTCGGCCCGGCGGACCTGGCCGCGGCGCGGCGGATGAAGACGACCCGGGTCGGCGGCGGCCACCCCGGCTACCTGGTGCTGAACGACCCGCCCGACCCGGAGAACCCGGAGGAGGGCCGCGTCAGCGCCCAGCAGGACCTCTGGCACTACTCGATCGCCCGTATGGTCGACGCCTGCACCTCGGCCGGGATCCTGCCCTTCTACGGGCCCTTCGGCGACATCAAGGACACGGCCGGCTGCGAGGCCCAGTTCCGCGCCGCGTTCCTGATGGGCTGCGTCGGCGCCTGGTCGCTCCACCCCGTCCAGATCGCGATCGCGAAGAAGGTCTTCAGCCCGCCGCCGGACGAGGTCAGGTTCGCGAAGAAGGTCATCGAGGCGATCCCCGACGGCCGCGGCGTCCACATGATCGACGGCAAGATGCAGGACGATGCCACCTGGAAGCAGTGCAAGGTAATGCTCGAGCTGGCCGAGATGTTGGCCGCGAAGGACCCGGAGCTGAAGGAGGCCTACGGGCTGTAAGCCCCGGCCGTCCGAGGTGCGTCCCGGGCGTCTCGTGGCGACCCCGGCTGGGTGTGGCCGCCACGAGACGCCCGGGACGTGAGGGGTCCGCAGGGAAGTCCACATGGACGTGGGAGAGATGCCGGGGACGTCACCGATCCTCATGTATCTCCCCTCCGGTCCGGAGGGCCCTGCCACGACCGTGCACTTGAGCCGCCCATAGGCGGATCAAGTGCACGGTCGTGGTAGGGACCTCTGTGCCTGAGGGGAGATGCATGAGGACCTGTGACGTCCTCGGCGTCTCCCCTACCTCCTTGTGAACTTCCCTGGGGACCCCTCACGTCCCGGGCGTCTCGTGGCGGCCACACCCTGCCGGGGTCGCCACGAGACGCCCGGGACCCACCTCGGACGGCCGCCATCCACGGGCCGCCCCACGAAATCAACCAACCAGCGCCCGCGCCGCTACCGGATCCGGACGCCGACCCGGGAGCTGTCGAGGTGGACCTCGACCCGCTCGCCGCCCGAGAGGGCGAGGGCGGGGATCGCGGAGCCGGTGATGATCGCGTCGCCGGCCCGGAGGGCCTCGCCGCCGGTCGCGAGCAGGGCGGCGAGGTCGGCGAGCACCTGCGCCAGGTCGCCGAGCGCGTCTCTCGGATCGGCGCCGGTCGCGATCTCCTCACCGTCCGCGAGGACGTCGATGCGGACGCGGTCCAGGGCCTCCCGATCGGCGATCGGGGCGGGATCGCCGAGCAGGTAGTGACGGTGGAAGACGTTCGCCGCCAGGATCAGCCCGGGGTCGCCGCCCGCCTCGCCGAGGTCGACCAGCTCGATCGCCGCGGCGACGGCACCGACCGACGCGGCGGCCGCCTCGGCGTCGGCGTCGCCGGCGATGTCGGCGTCCAGCAGGAGCGCCGCCTCCGGCTCGAGGACGGCCTTCCCCCACCCCGACACGTCGACTGCGGCGCCGGACTCCAGCAGGGTCGCCTCGGTCAGGTAGCCGACCAGAGGACCGCCGGTGCCGAGCAGCTCCTTCGCCGCCGCGGTGCCGAAGCCGGCCTTCCAGCCGCGATGCTCCGCCCCGCCGGCCAAGGCGCCTTCGCGAGCTTGCAGCTGGCTCCGCAGGCCCTCGACCAGGGCCGGGTCCGCCACCGTCAACGCGTCGCTCGGTCGCCGAAGGAGATCCAGGCCTCCGGACTGCGCTCGCGCTCGGCCGCCGGTTCGTAGCCGCGGGCTTCGGCGACCTCGAGGGGGATGAAGTCGCTGCGGTGATCCTCGCCGCTCAGGTAGAGCTCAGCGCTCAGCACCCGTCGGCAGCCCGGGCAGAAGAACTCGGCGAACTCGACCGTCGGGTTGGGCCTGATCCGGTAATGGGTGCCGAAGCCGCGCTCATTCAGCTCCGCCGCCGGGGCCCGGCGCACCGGCACCCGGTCCTTCCAGTTCTGATCGGTCGGCCCGAGCTCCTGCTCGCACTCCAGGCAGTGGACCGTCCCCGCGTCGAGCCGGAACTCGACGCCGCCGAGGGCACGGGCCCCATCGCGCGCCTCCGCACCGGCCGCGACCGGCGCCGGCCACTCGGTCTCAAGCTGCTGCCTGGCGTCGGCGAAGCGCGCCGCGCGGATCTCGTCGCGAGCGCTCCGGGTCGCTCCCTCGTCGACCCCGTCGGGCCCGATGACGACGCCGTAGGCGGTGCGGGCCGCCTCCGCGGAGACGAGCCCTTCGGCGATGTCGCCGACCACCGCGGCCGGCTCTCGGTCGAGCGGGTCGCCGAAGCCACCGCCACCCGGGTGGGTCATCATGAAGACCTCCGAGCCGGCGCCCTTGTGCAGCGCCCGGACTCCCTCCCAGGCCTCCTTCGAGCGCAGCGACTCGAAGTGGTCACCGTACTGCTCCATCAGCTCCTTCCAGGTCGGGATCGGGCCGCCGTCGTGCAGCTTCTCCCAGGCGCCCGAGTCGGTCAACGGCCCGTAGTAGAGCCCCGAGGACGGGTAGCCGCCGGCCGCACCATGGGTCGGGACCGCGTTGCGGCCGGTGCAGAAGGTGCCGCTCTGCTCGCTCGACTTCTCACCCCAGACGATCACCGCGGCGCGCAGGCCGAAGCCGCCGCGCCAGCGGCCGGGGCCACAGGAGTCGACGCCGATTTCGCGCGAGAGGTAGAGGAACGGCTCGGTCACCTCGTGGGCCTCGATGCTCGGCACGGTGCCGTAGAGGCAGATCCGGTTGCCGCGCCCGCCGTCGAGCCCGCGCATCGCACCGGTGCCTTGGCCACCGGTGCCGTCCATGTTGAGGAAGATCGAGTACTCGCCGTGCTGGTTGCTCTGGCCGCTGAAGATCCAGCACGGGTGCACGGCCCCCCACTGGGCCGAGGCGCGGCCCGCGAGGAAGTCGTCGCCGGAGGCGCTGAGCGCCGCCGAGCCGGCGTCGAAGAGCGCGTCCTGGACGGCGTGCGCGCCGTAGCCGGTGGAGATCCCGAGCGGCGCCGGGAAGGAGGCGTTGACGAAGGAGTTCTCATCGGCGGTCAGGTGGATCGCCCGCATCACCCCGGCGTTGAACGGCATCCCGGTCGCGAGCTGCTGGATCAGCGGGCCGACGATGCCGCCGATCAGCCCCGCTTCGGAGCAGTTGATCATCGCCGGGGCGGCCTCGGTGCTGCCCCGGTAGTCGAGGTAGAGCTCGTCGTCGCGCTTCGTCATCCGCAGCAGGGCCCGGTAGACGGTGTCGGACTTGTAGCCGTCCTCGATGTAGTCGGCCGCCTCGTAGACCCCGTCGGGCATCTGCCGCAGGCGAGCGCGGAAGACCTGCTCGGAGAAGTCCTGGAGCGCCGCGAGCAGCCGCTTCAGCTCGGCGGCGCCGTAGTCTTCGGCCAGCTCGGCGACCGCCTGGATGCCGAAATGGACGGCACCGATCTCGGAGGCGAGGTCGCGGGAGATCTGGGTCGGCAGCCGGGTGTTGGTGACGAAGGCGCGGATCACGTCCTCGCGCCGCACCCCCGCGTCGTAGATCTTGGTCGGCGGGAAGCGGACCGCCTCGGCGTGGACGTCGACCGCGTCGGGGGCGAAGCTGCCCGGGACCATGCCGCCGACGTCGGCGAAATGCATGTCGCAGAAGACCCAGCCGAGCAGCTCGTCCTCGGCGAAGACCGGGGCGACGCAGCCGACGTCGTTGGAGTGGACGGCGCCGCCGGTGTAGGGGTCGTTGCTGATGAAGATGTCGCCCGGCGAGACGTTCTCGAAGCCGATGTTCGCGGCGATCCAGGGGATGATTTTGACCTCGTGGCCGAGGTGGGTGCAGACGGCGCTGCCGAAGGCGACGACGTCGCCGTCGGCGTCCATGAACGCGGTCGAGAAGTCCCCTGACTCGCGGCCGATCGCGGTCCCGGCGAGCTGCTTCATCGTGCTGGTCATCAGCCGCATCAGCGTCTCCAGCCGGTTGTGGACGACCTGGAGGGCGACGGCGTCGCCGCGACCCGGTCCGCGCTCGGCGACCCCTCCGGTCGCGGCCTCTGCTCGTCCCGTCATCAGCGCCTCCGTTCCTCGTGCTCGATCATCGGTTCCAGGCTTCGCTGCGCGGCGTGGCGACGAAGTTGCCGATCGCGTCGACCTCGAGCTCGTCGCCGGGGCCGAGCACCACCGTGGTCAGCTCGCCGTCGATCACCGCCGGGCCGGACACCTTGGCCCCCGGCCGCAGGGTGCTGTGCGTGTAGACGTCGGCCTCGTGCCAGGCGCCCAGGTAGACGCGGCGGCTGCCGACCGGGGAGACCTCGGGCCGGGCGTGCCCGTTGCCGTTGGTGCTCGTCCGTTCGTCGGGACCGGCCCCGATCGAGGTGAGGCGACCGACCGCGACCGCGCGGTAGTTGACGATTTCGATCGTGCCCTCCGCCCAGGCCGCGGCTTCGCCGTACACCTGGACGTACTTGGCGCGCCACTCCTCGACCATCCGTTCGATCGCGGCGGCGTCGCCCGACTCGAGGAATCCGCCCGGCAGATCGATCGGCAGCTGCAGCTCCTGGCCGGAGTAGCGCAGGTCGACCGAGAGCGTCAGGTCGCGGGAGACGAGCCGGACCTCCTCGCCGTCGAGCAGCTTCAAGGGTCGCTCGGCGGCGCCTTCGAGGCGCCCGCGCACGTACTCGACCTGGTCCTCACCGACCCTCACCGCGGCACCGACGATCGGGAACCTGACCGAGTCGTCGCTGATGTCGTAGGCGTGTCGGATGTCGGTCATCATCAGGCCGTAGGCCGAGAAGATCGGGCTGGCGGCCGGGATCACCACCTGCGGCGAGCCGAGTCGCGCGCCGATCGCCAGCGCGTGTTGCGGGGTGGCGGCGCCGAAGGCCATCAGCGAGTAACCGCGCGGGTCGACGCCCTTGGAGACCATGAAGTGCTCGGTCGCGTCGGCCATCTGGGCGGTGACGACCTGGTAGACGCCCCAGGCGCTCTCGACCGGGCTCTCGCCGAGGCGGTCGCTGATCCGCTCCTTGACCACCGCCTCCGCGGCGTCGCGATCGAGCTCGATCTCGCCGCCCAGCGGGACCTCCGGGTTGAGGATGCCGAGCAGCAGGTTGGCGTCGGTGACCGTCGGGTCCTCGCCGCCGAGCCCGTAGGAGACCGGGCCCGGCGAGGAGCCGGCGCTCTCCGGGCCGACCCGCAGCCGGGCGAAGCCGCCGGCCTCCTCGAGGACGGCGATGCTGCCGCCGCCGGAGCCGACCGACTCGATCTCGACCCCGGGGATCGTGATCGGGTGGCGGAGGATGTTGAAGCCGCGGCTCAGCTGCATCTCGCCGCTGGTGATGCGGCTGACGTCGAGGCTGGTGCCGCCCATGTCGATGCAGACGACGTCGTCGGTGTCGAGCGTGCGGGTGACCGCGGCGGCGGCGACGGTGCCGCCGACCGGGCCGCTCTTCAGCAGGGCGACCGGGCGTTTGGCGATCTCCTCGACCGGGGCGACGCCGCCGACCATCTGCATCACCAGCACCGGCACGCCCAGGCCTTCCTCGGCGAGGAAGTCCCCGAGCCGCTTGGCCTGGGTCTGGACGCGACGACCGATGTAGGCGTTGATGACGCCGGTCGAGAGCCGGTTGAACTCGCCGAGCGCCCCGGTGATGTCGGAGCCGATCGTGACGAACAGCTCCGGGTGCCGTTCGCGCGCGATCTCCGCCGCGCGCTGCTCGTGGGCGGGCTGGCGATGGGACCAGAGGAAGGCGATCACGAGCGCCTCGATCCCCTCCTGCTCGACGAGTTCGTCGACCGCGGTGCCGACCTGCTCGGTGGCGAGCGGGATCACCGTCGAGCCGGTGTAGTCGATCCGCTCGTCGACTTCGCGGACGCTGCTGCGCGGCAGCAGCGGGGCGAAGGTGCCTTCGACCGCCTCGCGGATGTCGTGGATGCCGGGGCGGTGCATCTGCGCGATCAGATAGGAGTCGCCGTGCCCCTTCGTGGTCAGGATCCCGACCTTCGAGCCCTGGCCGGTGAGCAGCGTGTTGAGGCCGTGGGTGCTGCCGAAGCAGAAGACCCGGTCGACCGCCTCGAGGAACTCGCGGCGCTCCAGCTCGAAATGGTCGGCGGCCTTGCCGAGCCCGGACGTGACGCATTCGACCGGGTCGACCGTCGACAGGCTCTTCACCTGCAGCAGCTCGCCGCCGGCGTCGTCCTGGACGGCGAGATCGGTGAACGTCCCGCCGATGTCGAGACCGATGCGGAAGCGGCCCTGCGTATGTGTAGGGCCGCTCCCGCCCTCGCTCACCTCCCCGTCCTCCGCTTGCGCAGGATGGTGGAGATCGCGACGGCGACGATCAGGGTGACCCCGATGTAGACGGGCTGCACCCAGTCGGCGACCCCGGCCAGCAGCAGGCCCGAGATCGAGACGGCGTTGAAGGCGACGGCGATCAGCGTCCCCGTCACGTTGTACTCACCGGGGCGGATCGCGGTGGCGCCGAGGAAG
>DATJWW010000034.1:0-130143 GCA_035500835.1 Solirubrobacterales bacterium
GCACCGGCGCCGGCGACCGCCTCGGTGTCTTCGAAGGCGATCCCTCCCGTGCAGCTCGAATCGTCCGGCCCGTAGAGCCTGAAGGTGACGGTGCCGCCCGGCGAGTAGCCGGAGGTCAGGGTGGCGGTGTCCTTGAGCTTGGCGCCGGAGCCGAAGGTGACGCCGGGCGAGGCATCGGTGGAGAGGGTCGGGGCGGCCTTGTGGACGGTCGAGGTCTCCGCGCAGGTGGAGCCGGCGCTCTGGTTGTTGGCATCCCCGGCGTAGATCGCCGACCAGTGGTAGGTGCCGGCTTCGGTGGTCGTGTAGGGGCCCGAGGAGACCAGCGGTTCGCCCGCGGCCGCGTAGGGGGCGGTGTGGGTGTAGACGGGGGTGTGCGAGCAGGTCGGGTCGCTCGGCGGGTAGAGCCTGAATTCGACGCCGGAGCCGGCGAGAGGGTCGGCGCGGCCTTCGACCTTGGCTTCGTCTTCGATCGTGGCGCCGACGGTGACCGGGCCGCGGGGGGTGGTCGAGATCGTCGGTTCAGCCTTTTTGACTTCCAGGTCGAACGTCTTGGCCGTGCCCTGCTGCACGCTGCTCGAGTCGCCGGCCTGCACAGTGAAGGTGTAGGACCCGGCCGCGGTCGGCGACCCGCTGAGGACGCCTGAGCTCGACAGCGACACCCCTGGCGGAAGCGAGCCGCCCGCTTCCGAGTACGTCATCGGGTAGGTGCCGCTGACCGACCACAGCGCCTGCGAAAAGGATTCCCCCACGGTGGGCGCCGACAGCGTCGTGGCGTTGCCGATCCGCATCGGCGCTGCGATCGCGACGCCGACCGGAGAGTCCGCGTACGTGTAATTGGGTGCGGTCGGCGTCGGCGAGGCTGCCGAGTCGTGGCAGGCGAGGTAGTTGTGTTCGTTGTCGGTGTAGATCGTCTGGCCATCCGGGGTCACGGCGATCCCCAGCGGCGCCCCGAAGTTCCCAAAGCCAAAGCACGGGAGAAAGGGCGTTCCGGAGGTGTTGCCGGTGGTGTCGATCGGGGTGATGGTGCTTCCGTCGGGGGACCCGGGGAAGTTGTTGGCAACCAGCACCTCGCGGCCGTCGGGAGTCGCGGCCAGGGCGACCGGGTCCGCCGGCACCGCGATCGGGCTGCCGGCGACGTTCGTCGCCGTGGCGATCGGCGTGACGGTGCCCCGTACGCTTGCCGAGCCGAAATCGTTGGCGACGTACACGGTCCTGCCATCCGGAGTTACGACCACACCCTTGGGATCGTCGAATCCGGCGATCGTCGCGGTGACACTGCCGGCCGAGACGTCTATCACCGAGATGCTGTTGCCGCCACTGTTGCTGACGTACGCAGTCGACCCGTCGGGCGTGAAGGCGATCTGCCACGGATTGCTGCCCACCGGGATCGTCGCGATGACCGTATCGGTCGCGGTGTCGATCACAGAAACCTTGCCGGCGGTGCTGTCGGCCACATAGGCGATTCCTCCGGTCGGATCGAACGCGACGCCCATCGGACCGCCGAAGCCGGTGATCGTCGCGGTGACCGTATTGGTCGCGGTGTCGATCACCGAGACGCTGTTGCTGCCATGGTTGGCCACGTACGCCGTTTCCTGATCCGGCGAGACCGCCGGCTGTTCCGGCTGGCTCCCCACCCCGATCGGCGAGTCGTCCACGTTGGTGGCGATGTCGACCGGCTGGATCCTCGAGGACTCGCTTCCCACGAACACCTCATCGGCCCCGGCAGGCACCGCCTCGCAGGCCGATTCGGCTTCTTCGTTGTCTGCATCGCCCGAGTAGACGACGGTCCAGTGATAGGTGCCGGCTTCGGTGGTGGTGTAAGGGCCCGAGGAGACGGTCGGTTCGCCGCCCGCCGCGTAAGAGACCGAGTTGGTGTAGACGGGAGGTTTGACGCAGGTAGGGTCGCTGGGCGGGTAGAGGTCGAATTCGACTTCCTCCCCAGCCTGCGCATCGACGCGGCCTTCGACCGTGGCCTCGTCGTGGATCGCCCCTCCGAGCGTGGCACGAGACGGGTTGGTAGAGATCGTCGGGGTGGCCTTGGCGGCGAGCGAGACGGCCGGCAGGGTCCCCAAGACGACTGCGGCGAGCACGAGCGCGAGCGCGGCGCGGGACGCCGGCCTGACGCTCCTCGACTGCATGCCTGGTTCCCCCTCGACGTGGAGCATCTCCGCGAGCGTAGGCGCTGTTTGCCGCCCTGGACAAAACCCTGTAAGCGGATGCTCCAAAACCTGTAATGCCAGTACGGAGCGTCCTGCACCCGGCGCGACGGGTCAGTCGGGCCGGAAATCGAGCGCGGCCGTGAGCTCGCTGCGACCGGGGATGCCGAGCTTGCGGTAGGCGTTGCCCAGGTGGAACGCCACGGTTCTCGGCGCGAGGACAAGGCGCTCGGCGATCTCGTTGTTGGTCATGCCGGAGGCCGCGAGCTCCGCGATGTCGGCCTCGCGCTCCGTGAGCGACTGCGGTCCTTTGAGTCGGGGACGGCGCGGCCGGCTGCCGGCAGCGTGAAGCTCGGCCAGGGCGCGGCGCGCCAGCGCTTGCCCGCCGCACTGCTCGGCCAGGTCGAGCGCGACGCGCAGCGTCTCGTCCGACTCGCCGGTTCCCGCCTCGCTCTGTGCGCGGCCGAGCGCAAGGAGTGCATGCGCATGGTCCAGGCGGGTCTCGCTGTCTTCGAGGACCCCGACCGCGCGGCTCATCCAGCCGAGTCGCTCGTCGGGCGATGCCAGGAGTCCCCGCACGCGCAGCGCGCCGCCGAGAGCCCGCGGCGCGCCCCAGGCTTCGGCCCGCTCGAGGTCCTCGTCGGCCAGCGCGATCGCCTCCTCGGCGCGTCCCAGCGCCGCGAGCGCGACCACGCAGTCCGAGCGCCAGGGTGAGCAGGCCGGATTCGAGATCCCAAGCTCCGCCGCCATGCGGCGGCCCGTCTCCTCGAGGATCTCGAGCGCACGGGCGGGCTCGCCGCGCGCGAGCACGAGGCGTCCATGCGCGGCGTCGGTCATTGCCCACATCGGACTCTCACGGGGATGCAGGACGAAGTCGTCGGCAGCCGCAAGCACGGCGTCGGCGCCGTCCAGATCATCGCGCTCGATCAGGACGTAGATCAGCGCCGAGGCGGTGATGGGCAGCCACGTAGACCAGCCACGCCCTCGCATCTCGAAGGCGGCGCGGAGCTCCGCCTCGGCCTCCTCGAGACGGCCCGCGTAAGCGAGCGCGTGCCCACGCATGTGCTGCCAGGTCGCGATGTCCATGCGCGAGCCCGACCGACGCGCGGCGGCGAGACAGCGATCGGCCATCTCGATCGCCTCCCGCTCGGCATCGGCGTTGTGCAGTAGGGCGAACAGCCGGATCGCGGTGGGGTCGTCCGCCCCGCCTCCCGGAAGCTTCGCGGCACCGGCCCACGCCTGGCGCGCGAGATCGGCGGCGACTTCGTGATCGCGCCCGGTGAAGAGCCGCTCGCGAGCCTCCGCGATCAGATCTTTCATCCCCGGCATGAGCTCGATCTCACCGGCTTCCTCGCCGCCCCCGGAGGTCCAGATGATCGCCGTGTCATGCGCCGCCGTCAGCTCGGTTCGCAGCTGGTCGTCGCGAGGATCGATACCCAGCCCCAGCGCAGCGGTCTCCGCGGCCTCGGCGAAGCGAGCCTGGTCCTGGTAGGCCCGCGTGAGGCCGAGCAGGAGCCACGCCCGGTCCTCGTCCGCGTCTGTGACGGCAATCGCTTCGGAAAACGTCTCCACGCCGGCGGCATCGCCGATGGCCGCCTGCGCACGAGCCAACTCGGCGAGCACGAGTGGCCGTTGCTCCGGCCTCGGTGTCTCCTGCAGGGCACGCTCCAGCAGCTCGACGGCGCGCTCCGGGCTCGCTCCCGCGCGCGCCTGGTCCGCTGCGCGAACCAGCGCCTGCACCGCCCAAGGCTGACCGGTGGCAGGACTGAGAAGCAGATGAGCGGCCACGGCTATCGGGTCCCCCCGCTCGGCAAGCAGCTCGGCTGCCCCGGCATGGAGCGACGCTCTCTCGGCCGACGGTATCGAGGCACGAACCGCCTGCCCGATGAGCGGGTGTGCGAAGCGCAGCTCTATCTCGCCCTCTACCAAGCCGGCGAGCTGTAGCGCGCTGATCGCATCTCGGGCCGAGTCCGCAGCGACGCCCGCCAGGGCGGCGGTAAGCTCGATGGTGCCGTGCGTCTCGAAGACGCTGACCGCCCCCGCGATCGCGGTCGCCGGTTCGGGCAGCCTGCGGAGTGTCCCCTGTACCGCCCACGCGACCGGCTCCGGGCCGATGCGTCTCAACAGCTCGAGGTCCCGATCGGAGCCGACGGCGCCGTGCTCGGCGAGTCCTCGAGCCAACTCGCGGACCAGCAACGGGTTGCCCCCGGTCACCGAGAAGCACTCGCGGGCGAACGCGGGATGCAAGGGGCAATCCAGTGCCGCGGCGACCATCTTCGTCACCTCCTCTTCGCGCAGCGGTCGGGGCTCGATCCGCTGCGCCCCCGGCGTCTGGATCAACTCGCCCAGAAGGTGCGTCTCAGCCCCCGGGTGTGACGGACGCAGAGCGACGACCAAGACGACCGGCAGATCGCGGACGCGGCGCGCGAGGTAGGCCAGGAAGCGCAGGGACGGCGCATCGAGCTCGTGCGCATCGTCGACGAGCAGGGCCAAAGGTTGCCGGGCCGCCAGGTCGGCCACGAGCCGATAGAGGCTGTGGATGAGCAGGTGCTGACCTTCGACCTCGCTGAACGCGCCATCGCCGACATCGAGGAAGAACAGCCGCCTCGACATGCCCGCCGTCCCGCTGAGCAGCTCGGGCGAGCGTCGCACCGATGCCTCCAGTAGCTGGAGCGGAGCGCCGAACGGCATCTCGCGCTCCAGTTCGGTACCGCGCGCGACCAAACGGACCAGCCTCGGACGAGCGATATCGGCCGCCGCTTTCAGTAGGTGGGTCTTGCCGATCCCGGCGGGCCCGCTCACGAGCAGCGTCCTCCCGCGGCCCGCTTGCGCACCGCCCACGGCCGCACGCAGAACATCCACACCGTCGGGCCCCTGCGGTGCCAGCACCGGGCTGTCGCCACCCCCCTCCAACTCGCGACTCATGATAGTTCCGCTGCAGCGCCTGCGTAGACCCGATGACGACGCCGGCGGCGCCGCCGGGGACATCGTGGCTCAGCGCAGGAGCGTGAACTTGAGCGAGTGCGTCTTCGATCGCTGACCGCCCTGCGTGGCGGTGACGGTCAGCTTGTAGTGGCCGGGCTTCAGCTCCTTGCGGCCAGAGAGGCGCCCTTGGAAGGCGACTCGGTTGCTTCCCCTACGACCGGAGACGGTGAGCACGCCCTCGCTTTTGTAGCGTTTGCCATTGCGGATCGCGAAGGAGAAGCTCACCCGGGCGCTCTCGTTGAGACTGAAGCTGAAGGTGGTCCCAAGCGGAGCGCTCTTGCCTCGCGTGGCGTGCGAGCCGGTCGCCAGTGAGCTCGCCTTGACGACCGCGCTACCGCGCCGCCAGCGACGGTTGGACTGACGAAGTTTGCTGAGCGTCGGTCGCGCAGTCGCGGCGTGGGTGATCGGAGTGGGCGCACCGGTGACGGTGAGGGCGATCGGGGCACCAGAGGCGACGACGCCATCGCGGTCCCTGACGGTCAGGGTCACCTCGGAAGTCCCGGCCGCCTGCGGCGTACCGCTGATCCGGCCGCTGGCGGCGTCGATCGAGAGACCCGCCGGCAGCCCACTCGCCTGCCAGGAGTAGGGCGCCACACCACCCGATGCGACCGCGGTGGCGCCGTAGGCCGCACCGGACTGTCCGCTCGGGAGCGAGTCGGTGGCGACCGCGAGCTGGGCGACCACGGCAAGCGTGTGTTCGCCCGTGCCGCCGGACGCGATCGTGACGATCGTCGTCCCGGCCCCGAGTTCGACCAGGGTCGGGGTGGGGTTGGGGTTGCCGGTTTCGTTGTTGGTGGAGCTGCCGAGCTGCCCGAAGTGGTTGTAGCCGAAGGTGTAGAGCTGGCCGCCAGAGGTCAGCACCTCGCTGTATTCGCTGGCGGCGACGATCTTGGTCACCTGACCGGTCGCCCCGGGCAGGGTGACCAGGGTCGGGGTGGGGTTGGCGGTGGCGGTGCCGTTGTTGGTGGTGCTGCCGAGCTCGCCGAACTCGTTGAGGCCGAAGGCGTAGAGCTGGTCGGTCGAGGTGAGCGCCAGGCTGTGCCGATAGCCGGCGGCGATCTGCGTCACCGGGCCGGTCGCCCCGGGCAGGGTGACCAGGGTCGGGGTGGGGTTGATGTTGCCGGCAGCCCTGCCGAGCTGGCCGGCGCCGTTATCGCCGAAGCCGTAGAGCTGGCCGGTCGAGGTAAGCGCCAGGCTGTGGTCCGCCCCGGCGGCGATCTGGGTCACCGGGCCGGTGGCGCCGGGCAGGGTGACCAGGGTCGGGGTGGGGTTCGGATTCTGGGTGCCGTTGTTGGTGGCGTTGCCGAGCTCGCCGTAGTAGTTGTCGCCGAAGGCGTAAAGCTGGCCGGTCGAGGTAAGCGCCAGGCTGTGATCCTCCCCGGCGGCGATCTGGGTCACCGGGCCGGTGGCGCCGGGCAGGGTGACCAGGGTCGGGGTGGGGTTGGCGTTGCCGGTTT
The DNA here is from genome assembly GCA_035500835.1 of Solirubrobacterales bacterium. Lineage (GTDB taxonomy): Bacteria > Actinomycetota > Thermoleophilia > Solirubrobacterales > 70-9 > VAYN01. Next base: position 6,599 of record DATJWW010000034.1, read on the forward strand.
CGTTGTTGGTGGCGTCGCCGAGCTCGCCGAACTCGTTGAGGCCGAAGGCGTAGAGCTGGCCGGTCGAGGTGAGTGCCAGGCTGTGACTCCCCCCGGCGGCAATCTGCGTCGCCGCGCCGGTGGCTCCGGGCAACGTGACCGCGGTCGGCGTGGGGTTGGCATTGAGGGTTTCCTTGTTGGTGGCACTCCCAAGTTGGCCGTACAGGTTGAGACCGAAGGCGTAGAGCTGGCCACTCGAGGTGAGTGCCAGGCTGTGATCGGCTCCGGCGGCGACCTGAGTCACGGGACCGGTGGCGCCGGGAAGTGTCACCAAGGTCGGGGTCGGGTTGGGGTTCTGGGTGCCGTTGTTGGTCGCGAGGCCGAGCTCGCCGAATTTGTTGTAACCGAAGGCGTAGAGCTGGCCGCCGCCGGTCGCGGCCGCCGCGACGGTGGTCGTCACGGCCGCAGGCGCCCACGTCGCCAGCGCGACGAGCAGGGCCACCCGCCATCCGAGACGACGGCCCGTAGGCCCGATATCGGCTCCCCGGGACATCCGGATATCGATCCTCGCGCAACCCGTCGGATTTCTCAAGAGACCGTGTCGAACCCGATTGCGCCCTCAGGGCTTCAGCGTCACCGTGACCTTGCTCCCGGCCGCCGGCACGGTGCTCGACCGCGCACCCTGCCGGACGACCATCCCGTCGGGTCTCACGAAGACAACCTGCTGCAGTCGCTCCTTGACCGTCATGACCGTGAATTTTTACCGGCGGAGCTACTGGCTCGCCGGCGCATGGCGGAATCGCCAGCAATTCCCGCCGATAACGCCACCAGCGGCGCTATTCCGTAATCGCCACGCATCCCCAAAACGCAAATCGGCCCCGAAAAGAGGCCGATTTACAGCAACTTCTCAGAGCCCAGGACGAGACTCGAACTCGTGACCCCTTCCTTACCATGGAAGTGCTCTACCAACTGAGCTACCTGGGCGGATCGGCTCTGGCGAGCCAAGTCTGTGAAGTGAGTGCAGGGCATCACCGCTGCATCGGAATCACGCAGCCGATCTTAGAGGGTCATCGGCCGGCGGGAAGACTCGAAAGAGGATGGTCGCCGTCTTCCGGCAAGCGCCTCCCCGGAGGCGGTCATCGCTCCGGTGGGGATTCGTAGCCGAGAACGGCGAAGGTGGCCGGGATCGCCTCGCCGTCGGTCTCCTCGAGGCGGGCTTCGGCGTCCACCCTGATCTGTTCGAGCGCGTCGAAGCTGCGGCTCATGGCCGCCATCATCTCTGTCCATCCGCGCTCGTCCAGCTTGGCCACGGTCCAGCCCAGCCAACGATCGTCGCGGGCGTCGAGCGTTCCTGCCATCCTCGCCGCCTCGGTCCGCGCCATCAGGCCCTGCCAGGCCACGGTCGTGATCCGGCCCTTCTCGTCGTCGGGAACCTCGCTCCACTCGTCGTCGGTGAAGTGCGCCCGCATCGTCCCTCGATAGACCCGTTCGAATGCACCGCGCCTCGGCACCATCTCCACGACTTCTATGCAGCCCGCTTTTTCCAGTTCCCGGAAGTGGAAGGAGACGTGGGAAAGCGCCCGTTTGTAGTCGGCGGGTTGCTCGGCGAGGCTCAGGCCCATCACCTCCTGCACGAAGCGCGTCGCGCTGATGTCGCGGTCATTGGCGATCACCAGTATCTGAACGCGGACGGGATGGCGCATCACCGCAGCCGCCGTCTTACCTCTTACCACCGCCCCAGCCTCCATCACCGATCCTCCAAATGCTCGAATGATCCCGATTGCACGAGCATAGTGCACACAAAGATCCGACAGTGCGGTTTCCAAAACAAAGTTTCCTCTGTCAATGGTTGAAATCTGATTGATGAGGGCGTTTAGATCGCCTCGTCGTTTTGCCTCATGTAAAGGGAGGGGGTGAGCAAGAGTGAGGATGACCTGTGCTGCGCCGACCGTTCCGTCGGCCTCTGTGACCAAGGCGAACTAGCCCGGTCGGCCGCCCGGTGCACTTCACCGATCGGAGGGCGGCCTCCACAACGCACAGGTGGCAGCTCTATCTCTGCGGGTTCTCCTTGCGACGGTGATCGTCTGTGAGCAACTGGGCACTGGCGCTCTTCGACCGCTCCGTCCACCCGACCCAGGTCGCGGTGATGGAGGCTTTCGACTGGATCGGGAAGCCTTTCTCCCCGGTCCAGTTTGCGGAGATGGGCGATCCACTCATGCAGGTCAACAGGGTCGCCTACCACATGCGCGCACTGGCGGCGATCGGCCTCATCGAGGTCGTGAACACGCGGCGGGTCCGGGGCGCCATCGAAACGATCTACGCACCGGTCGACCCGTGAGGGCGAGATCGCGGCCCGGGATCAGTCTTCGGCAAAGGCGACCGCCGCCAGATGGGCGGGGCGCGCCTCGCCACGGGTGACGTAGTCGTGCAGGACCGGCCACGGCTCGAGCAGGCCGCGTGAGTCGGCGCTGCCGAGCACACCGACGCAGACGATGTCGGCGAGGGTGAAGCGGTCGCCGAGCAACCAGGCCTTGCCGTCGAGCGCCGCCGCGATCGCCTCGGCGGCCGCCGTGAAGCGCTCCGAGCTGGCGCTGTCCTCGGTTCCCTCGCGGCGCGCGGTCAGCCATCTGTAAAGCGGGCCCTCGAGCTCGGTCATCCCGAACATCAGCCACTGGTAGACGAGGGCGCGCTCGGTGGTGCCGGGGGCGGGCAGGAGACCTGAGTCGGGATACATGTCGCCGAGCTGGAGGAGGATCGCCGCCGACTCGAAGATGACCGTGCCGTCGTCGAATTCGAAGGCGGGGACACGGCCGAGGGGATGGCGGGCGAGGTGCTCGGGCGAGCGCCGGTCCTCGGGAGCGATCCGGGTCGACTCGAACGGGGCGCCGATCTCGTGGAGAGCCCAGAGCACCCGGTTGGAGCGGGTGCGCGGCATGTAGTAGATCTGGATGATGGCCGTCATGCTATTCGACGGCGAGGAGGACCGGGTGCGCTCAGCGCCCGTTCGGCGCCTCCGTCGTGGCCCGGTACGGGGATCGAATCGAAACGCGACGCCCGGCCAGTACCCCGAGGGCTTCCTGCCAGTGTTTCGAAGGGATCGGCACGGCCGGCAACGCCTCCGCCGCGTCCCTTTCGTGTGTGCTCTTGGCCGGCGGGCGTTCTTGCGGTGTCAGACGACGACCGAGCTGAGAATAAGCTCGGCCTCGGCTTTGACGGCAACGACGACGACCGCGGGGGACGCGCAAGTAACCACGTTCTGTCCGCCCTGGATCGCCATCGCTCGTCAGTCTAGCGCCCGCGTCAATGACCGGGTTCTAGATTCACCGGGGTCGCAGGCGGGGCACCGTCCTGGAGGAGAGTCGCAAGGTAGATGACCACGGGCGTGGCGCCGCGGTTGGCCGCTTCGTGGATGTCGCTCGGCTGCTCGACCAGCCACTGACCGGCGCTGATCCGCGCCGTCTTGCCGGCGGTGATGCTCCGGACCGCCCGCGGTTCGGAGGATTCGCCTTCGAAGAGTTCCGCCTTGCCACGGCGCACGGTGTAGGTGAGCGTCCCGGCGACGACGCGCGAGATCTGGGTGCCGAGGTGATGATGGGTGGCGAGCTTGGCGCCCGGCGGCACCGTCACCTTGCTCAGCACCATGGTGCGGCCGGGGGCGCCCTGGACGTGTTCGGTCTGGGCGAGGGCCTTGCGGACCGGAGCCGGTTCCGGCGCCGCGGCGCCGAAGGCGGTCGGCAGCACGATCGCCATCGCGATCATGCCGAGGACGGCGAGGGCGCCGAGCGGGAAACGAAGCGGCAGTCGACTCACGACTGCCCGGTTCGCCTCCCGTCGACCGACTCCTCCCCGGGCGCCCGCTCAGACGGGGGCGCCGTTGGCGGTCAGCGTCACCTCGATGTTGCCGCGCGTCGCGTTCGAGTAGGGGCAGACCTTGTGCGCCTCGCGGACGACCTCGACCGCGGCGTCGCCCTCGACCGACGGCAGGATCACGTCGAGCTCCACCGACACCACGAAGGTCCGTTCCTCACCGGGGTGGAGCGACACCTTCGAGTCGATCGCGACGTCGTCCACCGCCAGCTTCCGGCGCCGCGCGACGGCGCCGATCGCGCCCTCGAGGCAGGCCGCGTAGCCGACCGCGAAGAGCTGCTCGGGATTGGTGCCACCGCCTTCGCCCCCCATCTCGCCCGGCAGGCGCAGGTCGACCTCGAGCGCCCCGTCGCTGGTCTTGCCGTGGCCCTCGGCGCGGCCGCCGGTGACATGGGCCTCGGCGGTGTAGATCGCTCTGCTCATCGGTCCTCCGATTCGAGTCGGGTTGGTGACGAAGCCTACGGAGGCGCGACCACCGGCCCTGCCTCAGGACCCCGGCGGCGTCTCACCCTGCCAGTAGTCGACCTCGCTGCCCCGGTCGAAGAAGGTGCGCAGGCCACCGCCGTCGGGCCGGCGCTCCGCGGCGCCGAGCTTGTTCGAGTCGGGATAGATGACGATGTCCGGGCGCCCGTTGGTCGAGACGGCGAGGAAGCGGACCTCCTCGTCGGTCGGGTTGGTGATCTGGTGCGCGCCCTCCTCGCCGAGCGGGAAGCGGACGGCCTCGCCGGGCTCGAGCTGCCGCGTCCCCTCCGGCGTCCGCAGGGTCGGCCTGCCCTTGAGGACGAAGACGAGCTCCTCGTCGGAGTAGTGGAAGTGGTACGGGTAGGCCGCCTCGCCGGGCGGCAGTTTCCAGACGCTGGCGCCGAGGCCCTCGCAGCCGAGCTCGAAGCCGACCCGCGCGCGGAAGCCGCGGAAGCCGGGCGGCCCGTCGCGTTCCACGAATTCCGGGTCCTCGATATTCGCCATGGGGACCAGCATAGGTCCGCCTCGGCCCGACTTGTAACTTGATCGCGATGCGCCACCGCCTGCCGCTGCTCATCCTTCTCGCCGCGATGCTCGGCCTCGCCCTCTCCGGCCCGGCCGCCGCCGCCCGCCCGGCGAAGAAGGCGAGGGTCTTCACCGTCTGTCATCACGGCTGCCCCTATCCGGCGATCCAGAAGGGGGTGGACGCCGCGGCCCGCTACGCCCACCGCCACGGTGGCGTCGCGGTGACGGTCGCGATCCGGCCCGGCACCTACGCCGAAGGGGTCGTCCTCGACGGCGGCGAAAGTGGGCGCCGTTACGGCGGGATGACGATCGAGGGCACCAGCCGCGACCGCAAGAAGACGATCCTCGAAGGGCGCGGTGCGGCCGACACCCGGGCCGGGATCGCGGCGAGCGGCGTCGACGGGCTCGTCGTCCGCAACCTCTGGGCGCGGAACTACACGACGGCGGGTTTCCTGATCGAAGGGGACGGCGGCGCCCCCTGCAAGAGCTACATGCTGGAAAACCTGCTCGCCTCGGGCAACGGCGTCTACGGGCTCGCCGCGCATCGCTGCGTCGGCGGCAAGATGCTCGACTCGGCCGCCTACCGCCAGGGTGGCGCCGGCTTCTCGGTCGCCGAAACCCCCTGCGACGCGGCCGGCTGGAGCCCCTACTCGGGGTCACCGTGCCAGGCGCGGCCGCGGTGGACCCTGCTCGAAGGGGATGCCGCCTACGAAAACGCGCTCGGCTTCTCGGGCACCAACTCGAAGTACGTGCGGGTGATCGAAGACGTCTTCTACGACAACGGCGCCGGGGTGGTCGCCGCCTCGCTCCCGAGCCTCGGCGGCGGGCCGAACGGCTGGAACATGATCGAACGCAACTTCGTCTTCTGGAACAACTACGACTACTTCCTGGCCGGGTCGGCGATCGGGCCCGCGCTCGGGGCGATCGGCGAACTGAACGACAGGGCGCTCAACTACCCGATCGGGGTCGGGGTCGCGATCTTCGGCGGTGACGGCGACATCGTCCGCGCCAATCACATCTTCGGCAACTACAAGTGGGGCGTCGCGACCTTCTCCCTCCCCGGCGAATCGCCGGTGGTCGATCCGGCCGACGAGGCGAAGAACGTCGACAACGAAGTCGTCGAAAACGCCTTCGGTCGCGGCGGCGCCGATCCGAACGGCGAATACGACGTCTTCGACGACGCGACCGGCGGCGGCAACTGCTGGGGCGCGAACAGCGCCGGCGCGACCTTCGCGGTCGGCAACGGCAAACTGGCGCCCGGCGCGATCTATCCCGTCTGCCCGGTCTCGAAGGTGGGCTACGGCTCGGTCCGCAGCGTCAACTCCGAAGCGGGGCTGCAGCTGCCCTCGAGCGAAAACCGCGCCTGGAAGACGGTCCTCGGCTACCTCGCCACCGACCCGCCTCAGAACCAGCAGTGCAGTTGGGTGAGGCGGGTGGCGAGCCACCCCCGGTTCCAGACCTTCGCGGCGGCCGAAGTCCCGGCGCACACCGGCGAACTCGGCTGCTGACCCGGCGCGTTCGCACTTCGTTCCGCATAGCGGAACGAAGTGCGAACGCGATCAGCGGCGCCTGCGGGAGCGGCCGCGGCGCTGCGGTTTGCCGGCGTTGCGAAGGGTCTGTTCGGCGGCCTTTTCGGTCTCCTCACCCATCGTGATCTGGAACATCGCGAGGAGCGCCTCGGAGGCGAGCGGCCGCAGCGCCTCGAGCGCCTCGAGCACGGTGTGCCAGTCCTCGTCCGGGCGGCCGGCGCGGTCGAACGGCTCCCAGATCTGCTCCGTGAAGAGGTCGACGTAGGCGCGGGCGACCGCGTCGGCGTGCTCGTGCAGCTTGCCCGCCAGGGCGACCGCGGCCGCCGGGCTGACGCCGAACTCGATCAGGCGGGTCGCGGCCCGGTGCAGGCGGGGGCTGATCACCTCGATCTGGCCGTCGGGGAGCATCCGCAGCGCACCGAGCTTCTCGGCTCGCCTCAGCAGGCGCTCCTCGACCGACTCGAGGTTCCAGGCCGCGGCGAAGTCCGCCGGGTCGAAGATTTCCGGCGTCTCGTCCTCGAACGGGGCGCGCACGGCGCGGGCGAAGTCGACCATCTCCTTGGAGGAGCCGCCGGTGCTCTCGAGCACCCGCCGGATCGCCTCCAGGTTGAGGCCCTCGGCCTGCATTTCCCGGGTCAATTCGATCCGCGCGACGTGCTCCTCGTTGTAGTAGCCGGTCCGCCCCTGGACTTCGGGCGGCGGCAACAGGCCGCGGGTCTGGTGGGCGCGGATGTTGCGCACCGTCATCCCGGTGCGCCGCGCCAGCTCACCGATCGTCATCTTCCCGTCTGGGGTCGTGGCCCCTTTCGTCTCTGCGGCCATCACGGCATCGTAAGCGCCAGACGCCTGCCGTTCATCTCCGCCGCGCCATCCGAGCAGAGCCAGGCGATCGCGTCGGCGACGTGCTCGGCGGGCGTGAAGGTCGAAAAATCCTTGCCGGGATTCTCGGCGCGCATCTGCGGGGTGAGGATCGCGTCGACGACGACGATGTTGGCCGTCGCCCCGCCGGGCCCGAAACCGTCGGCGTAGGCGAGGGTCCAGGTCTCGGCGGCCGCCTTCGCCGCCGCGTAGATGGCGCTGCCGTTGCTCGGCCGCTGCGCCTGCTTGGCGGAGACGAGGACGAAGCGACCGTGCTCGCTCGCCGCCAGCTGGTCGTGGAAGGCGCGCGTGGTCAGCTGCACGGTGCGGATCAGCAGGGCGTGCAGCAGGTCCCAGTCGGCCAGCGGCTCCTCGTGCAGCGGCTGCCCGCCGCGCCAGCCGCCGACCAGGTGGATCAGGCCGTCGACGCGCCCGAAGCGCTCGACCAGCCCGTCGCGCCAGGCGGCGACCGCGTCCTCGTCGGTGAGGTCGACGGCGTGGCCGTCCCAGCGCTCGCCGAGCCCGAGCTCGGCGCCGAGCGTGTCGAGTTCCTCCTGGCCGCGGTTGGCCCCGGCGACGGTCGCCCCGGCCGCACCCAGCCGCGCCGCCACCGACGGCCCGAGGCCGCCACCGACCCCGGCGATCGCGATGACCCGGTCGGCGAGCTCGCTCATATGAGGAGGTTAGCCTCCGATGGATGAGCCAGGAAGTCGCCGACGCCGGCCACGGACACTCGCACGGCCTCGTCGACGCGAGCATCAAACGCTCCCGCGAGGGGCTGATCGCGGTCGGGCTCTCGCTGGCGGTGCTGGCGCTGACGGCGGCCGCCCAGCTCGCGGTGTTCGTCGCGAGCGGCAGCCTGGCGCTGCTCGCCGACCTGATCCACAATTTCGGCGACGCCGCCACCGCGATCCCGCTCGGGATCGCCTTCATCCTCCGCTCCGAACGCGCCGAGCGCTGGGCCGGCCTCTTCGTCGTCGCGACGATCTTCCTCTCTGCCTGTGTCGCCGGGGTCGAGTCGGTGGACCGCATCATCAATCCCGAGACCCCGACCCACCTCTGGGCCCTCGCCCTGGCGGGCGCGATCGGATTCGGCGGCAACTGGGCGGCGGCGATCATCCGCACCCGCGCCGGCCGGCGCCTCGACAGTCCCGCCCTGCTCGCCGACGGCGAACACGCCCGCGCCGACTCCTACGTCAGCCTCGCCGTCGTCGCCAGCGCCGGCTTCGTCACCCTCGGCGTCTCGATCGCCGACCCGCTGATCGGGCTCGCGATCACCGCCGTGATCCTGCGGATCACCTGGCACTCATGGCAGACGGTCCACGGGCATCGCGTCCACGATCACCACACCCACGACCACGACGGACACCGTCACTCGCACTAGCCACGGAATGGGGGAGAGAGGATTCGAACCTCTGTAGGCAGAGCCAACTGGTTTACAGCCAGTCCCCTTTAACCACTCGGGCACTCCCCCGGGATACTGGGACGGCGGATTCTAGAGAGGCGGGCTCAGGCGGGCGGCGCCGCGCCGAGGCGCTCGATCATCAGCTCGTTGAAGGCGTTGACGGCCTTCAGCGGACGGAGGAAGACGGTCAACTCGACGACGCGGCCGTGGGAGTCGAGCTCGAGGAAGTCGATGCCCTCGATCTCGTACTGACCATCGGCGACCCTGGCCTTGAAGCGCAGGGTGACGGTGTCCTCGCCGTGCAGCTCGTCGGTGTAGTGGAAGTCTTCGAAGACCTGGATCACGTTGGACAGCACGAACAAGGTGGCGTCGCGACCCTCGAAGCCGTTGAAGAGGATCGGGCTGTGGAGGACGACATCCTCGTTCAGCGTCTCGCGCAACTGGTCGAGGTCCTTGGCTTCGGCGGCGCGACGGAACGGGTGCGGATTCGGCATGCGCCCACTCTAACCCGATGGGATACTGCGGCGGGATGCTCAGCGACGACTTCTTGGCGAAGTTCTCGAACACGATCGGCGCCCGCGGGCTGCGCCTGATCGGCAGGCTGAACGTGCCGCTCTATCGCGCGAGCGGCGGGCGGCTGGGCGGCAAGGTCGGCGACGGGCCGGTATTGCTGCTGACCACCACCGGGCGCAGGAGCGGCAGGCAGCGCACGACCCCGGTCCTCTATCTGCCCCACGGTGAGGCGATGGTCCTGATCGACACCAACGGCGGCAACGAGCCGCGCCCCGCCTGGTCGATCAACCTGAACGCAAAGCCACGGGGCGAGGTGGAGATCCGCAGGCGCAAGCTCGACGTCACCGCGCGGATCGCCGAGGGCACCGAGCGCGAGGAGCTGTGGCGCGCCTCCAACGACCAGTACGGCGGCTTCGACAGGTACGCCGAATGGCTCGACCGCACCCCGCGGGTCTGGGTGCTGGAGCCTGCGGCGACCGGCACTGCAACGGTGTGAGCGAAGGCATCGGGTTCACCCGGCGGCGCCTCCTCGCAGGCGCGGCCGGGTTGGGCGCCGCCGTCCTGTTCGAGCGAGGGATCGCCGGGGCGCTCTCGGGCGGGACCCGGCAGCGGCCGGCCGACCCGCCGCGGGTGGCGATCGTCGGCGCCGGCCTCGCCGGCCTCACCTGCGCCTACCGCCTCCACCAGCGCGGCATCCCCTCCACCCTCTATGAGGCGCACCCTCATCGGGTCGGCGGCCGCTGCTGGACCGCGCGCGGCTTCGCCGCCTCGCAGACGGCCGAGCACGGCGGCGAGTTCATCGACACGGTCCAGCACCGCATCCGTGCCCTGGCGGCGGAGCTCGGCCTGACGCTCGACGATCTGGAAGCCGCCGAACGACGGACGCCGCGGCTCCATCCCCGCCTCTTCCTCGACGGCCGGGAGCGCCGCTTCGACGCGGTCTACCGGGACCAGCACCTGATCGCGGCGCGCGCCCGTGCCGACGCGCACCGGATCGGCAGCTTCCGCTGGAACCGGGCCGGGCGAGCCGCCCGGGAGCTCGACGAGATGAGCGCCGCCGAGTGGCTGGACGGAGCGCTCCCCGATCCGTCCCAACACCTCCTGCGCCTGGTGACCGCGCAGTTCATGGCGGAGGAGTACGGGCTCGACATCGGCCGACTGAGCGCGATCGCGATGCTGATCGAGTTCGCGGTCGGGCCCGAATCCGACGAACGCTTCCACGTCCGCGGCGGCAACGACCAGATCGCCTGGGGCCTCGCCGAGCGCCTGCCGTCGGGCGCCCTGCGGCTCGACCACCCGCTCACCGCGCTGCGCCGCCGCGGTTCCTCGTTCGCCCTCTCCTTCGCCGGCGTCCGCGGCGAGGCGCGGGCCGACGTCGTCGTCCTCTGCCTCCCCTTCACCGCCCTGCGCCGGGTCGAACTCGACGGCGCCGGGCTCGGCACCCGCAAGCGCCGCTGCATCGAGGAGCTCGGGATGGGGACCAACGCGAAGCTCCTGATCCAGTTCCGCCGCCACCTCGGCCATTACGACCGCTTCGACGGCGAATACACCGACGAGGCGATCGACACCTGGGACAGCTCCCTCGCCGAGCGGGGGCGCCCCGGCCTCCTCACCGTCTTCTCCGGTGGCAGCTACGGCGCCCGCCAGCGCGGCCGCGTCCCCCACGGACCGGCGCCCCGCCCCCGCGTCGATGCCGCCCTGGCCCGGGTCACGCGCGCGGTCCCCGGCCTGGCCGCAGGATTCGACGGCGCCAAGACGTGGCTCGACCACTGGACCTCGGACCCCTGGACCCACGGCTCCTACGCCGCCTTCGAACCCGGCCAGTACACCCGCTATTGGGGCTTCATCGGCCGCCCCGAAGGACGCATCCTCTTCGGCGGCGAGCACACCGCCCTCCCCGCCCAAGGCTTCCTCGAGGGGGCCGTCGCCAGCGGCGAGCGCTGCGCGGCCGAAGTGGCGGCGCTCGCCTAGCTCGCTTCGCGGAGCATCTGCGCCTCGGGGAGGCGCTTCAGCTTTTTCAGCGTGTTGTTCTCGATCTGGCGGATGCGCTCGCGGGTGACGCCGAAGGTGCGGCCGACTTCCTCCAGGGTCAACGGCTCCGCCCCGCCGAGGCCGTAGCGCAGTTCGATCACCTGCCGCTCGCGTTCGGGCAGCGCGTCGAGCGCCCGCCGCACGCCCTCTTTCTGGAGATGCTCGCTGGCTTCCTCGAACGGCTCGAGGATCGCTTCGTCGGCGACGAAGTCGCCGAGCTCCGATTCGTCCTCGTCGCCGACCGGTTTCTCCAGCGAGACCGGCAGCTGGGCGACGCGCAGGATGTCGCGGACGTCGGAGACCGGCCAGCGCAGCTCTTCGGCGATCTCGACCGCCTCCGGCTCGCGTCCCAGCCGCTGCACGAGCTGCCGTTCGACGTGCGCCACCCGGTTCAGCTTCTCCACCATGTGGACCGGGATGCGGATCGTCCGCGCCTTGTCGGCGATCGCCCGGGTCACCGCCTGGCGGATCCACCAGGTGGCGTAGGTCGAGAACTTGTAGCCGCGCCGGTAGTCGAACTTCTCGACCGCGCGGATCAGCCCGAGGCTGCCCTCCTGGATCAGGTCGAGGAAGGAGAGGCCGCGGCCGAGATAGCCTTTCGCGATCGAGACGACGAGGCGCAGGTTGGCCTCGACCATCTGCCGCTTGGCCAGCATGTCGCCGCGCTCGATCCGTTTCGCAAGTTCGATCTCCTGCTGCGCGGTGAGCAGGTCGACCCGCCCGATCGAGCGCAGGTAGAGCCGCAGCGAGTCGAGGCTCGGTTCGACCGTCAGGTCGAGTTCCTCTTTCTTCGGCGCGCCGGTCGCCGCATCGCCGGCCGACTCGCCGCCGCCGCGCTGCTCGCGCCAGGCGCTGACGCCGTCCTCGCCGATCACGTCCACCCCGTGCTCGACCAGGTTCGCGTAGAGCTGCGACACCTGCTCCTTGGTGATCTCGACCTCCTCGAGCGTCGAGGTGATCTGCTCGTAGGTGAGGTAGCCGCGCTCGCGTCCGAGCGCGATCAGTCCCGACAACTCCTCGATCTCCGTCGCGCCGCCCGCGTCCCCACGCTCGACGACCTCCACCGTCTCCATCGGTTCGATGATCGGTGCCTCCTGAACTATCTCTCCCCCGGTTCACCCGGCAGCCGGCCCCGATGCTCCGGCAGGCGCGGATTATAGGCACGGTCACCGCTCCATAGGAGCCCGATGGACACCGGCCTCTAGGCTTTGCCGATGGCCAACGACACCAGCTCCACCCTGCCCTCGGTCCCCGACGTCCAGTCCGGCCTGCCCGCCACCCAGGTCAGCCTCTCGCGGGTCGGCGTGACCGGCGTCGAGAAGGTGATCCGCGTCCGCGACGGCGAGCGCGACAACCTCTTCTACGCGGAGATGGAGTGCTTCGTCGATCTGCAGCCGCGCCAGGCCGGCGTCCACATGTCGCGCTTCGAGGAGATCGTCGGCGAGGCGATCGACGAGGTCGTCCTCGGCGAGGCTTTCAAGGCCGAGGTGCTCGCCGCCCACGTCGCCGAGAAGGTGCGCGAGCGCCAGCGCGGGCGCCGCGCCGAGGTCTCGCTGACCGCCCGCTACCCGGAGATCGTCTCGACCCCGGAAAGTGCGATCGAGACTCAGGAGATCTACGTCCTCTTCGGCACCGCGGTGGCTTCCGAGGCGGGGACGCGGACCCTGACCGGCGTCCAGGCCCAGGGGATGACCGCCTGCCCATGCGCGCAGGAGATGGTCACCGGGCTGTCGCGCGAACGGCTCGCCGAGCAGGGCTTCGACGCGGAGCAGATCGAGCGGATCGTCGACGCGGTGCCGATCGCCACCCACAACCAGCGCGGGATCGGCACCCTGCACGTCGGCTGCCCCGAGGGCGGCCCGGCCTGGATCGACGCGCCGGAGCTGCTGCGGATCGTCGAGAGCTCGATGAGCTCGGAGATCTACGAGCTGATGAAGCGGCCCGACGAGATGTCGGTCGTCGTCAAGGCGCACGAGACGCCGCGCTTCGTCGAGGACTGCGTCCGAGAGATGATCCGCCAGGTCGTCGATCTCTATCCCGACCTGCCCGACGATGCCTTCGTCATGGCGCGCCAGGAGAACCTCGAGACGATCCACCGCCACAACGTGGTCGCCGAGCGCCACGGCACCCTCGGCGAGTTCCGCACCGAGCTGGCAAGCGGCGAACACAGCCCGCACCACACCTCGGTGCGCGAGTGGCTCGAGGCGCCGGGCGATTAGACGAGCGATTCGACGGCCGGGGAGCTGGCGCCCGAAGCGCGAGGGACGCGGCCGTCCCGGCCACGACCCCGGCAGGGTGTGGCCGTGGCCGGGACGGCCGGGGGTTCGGGGAGAGGGCGTGGGATCGGCGTGTTCCGGGGAGGGAGAGGGCGTGGGGAGAGGCGCGTGTTCCTCCACGAAGGCCCGGGATCGGTGACGAAGACCCGGGCAAGTCCACGGTTCTGTGCGCTTTACTCATCAGGCCGCTCACGACCGTGCACTTGAGCCGCCTATAGGCGGCTCAAGTGCACGGTCGTGGTGGGGACCTCTGTGTCGGTGGGGAGACGCATGAGGACCTGTGACGTCCTCGGCATCTCTCCGACGCCTTCGTGGACTTCCCTGCGGACCCCTCACGTCCCGGGCGTCTCGTGGCGGCCACACCCTGCCGGGGTCGCCACGAGACGGCCGGGACGCTTCTCGGACGACCGCCCCGACTAAGCTGCCGCGGCGCGTTCGCGCTGCTGCTGCTCGATCCGCTTGCGCAGGCCGAAGAAGTAGTCGGCGCCGCTGATCACGGTCACCGCGAGCGCCACGTAGACGAGGATGTCGACCCAGACCGGCGACGGATCGGCGGCGATCAGGGCGAAGACCGCCGCGGTCTGCAGGACCGTCTTCGCCTTGCCGAGCCAGGAGGCGGCGATCACGAGGCCGCGCTCGGCGGCGATCGTGCGCAGGATCGTCACCGCGACCTCGCGGGCGATGATCACCATCGCCACCCACGCCGCGAGCCGTCCCAGGGAGACCAGCGAGACCAGCGCGCCGACGATCAGGAGCTTGTCGGCAAGCGGGTCCATCAGCTTGCCGAAGGTGGTGACCGAGTCTCGCGAGCGGGCGATGTAGCCGTCGAGGCCGTCGGTCAGCGAGGCCAGCGCGAAGACGATCGCCGCGATCACGTCGCCGTCGGGGGTCTCGCCGAGCAGCGCGACGACGACGACCGGCACCGCGAGGATGCGCAGCATCGTCAGTGCGTTGGGGAGGTTGAGCGGGAACACCGCCCCTCAGTCTGACGCAGCGGGGCCCGCGGCGGGCACGGATGCGGCCGCCGCAGCGGCAGCGTCACGAGCTTCGAAGTACTCCGCGCCCTCGATGCTGATGCGCGGCGTCAGGCGATCGAGCCAGGCCGGCATCCACCAGGCTTTCTTGCCCAGCAGCACCATCACCGCCGGCACCAGCAGGCAACGGACGATCGTCGAGTCGATCGCGATCGCCACCGCGAGGCCGACCCCGAACTCCTTCACCACCGGATCGCCGCTGAGGATGAAGCTGGCGAAGACGCAGACCATGATCGCCGCCGCCGAGGTGATGACGCGCCCGGTGTTGGCGAGGCCTTCCACGACCGCCCGCTTCTCGTCCCCATACTCGACGTAGTGCTCCTTCATCTGCGTCATCAGGAAGACCTCGTAGTCCATCGAGAGGCCGAAGAGGATCGCAAACATCAGCAGCGGCACGAAGCTGACGATCGGTATCGCGTGGGGTAACCCGATCAGCGAGGCGCCCCAGCCGAGCTGGAAGACGGCGGTGACGACGCCGTAGGAGGCGGCGACCGAGATCAGGTTCATCGCCGCCGCCTTGAGCGGCACCAGCACCGAGCGGAAGGCCATCATCAGGACGATGAAGCTGAGCGCGACGACGACCGCGATCATCAGCGGCAGCTGGTCGGCGATCTGGTTCGCCAGGTCGATGTAGCCGGCGGTCTGGCCGCCGACGTAGGACTTGGCCTTCGTCCCTTCGACCACCCCGGGGATCGTTTCGTCGCGCAGGTTTTCGACCAGCGAGACCGTTTCGTCGGACCACGGCTCCGAGTTCGAGATCACGGTGAAGACCGCCACCTTCTTGTCTTCGGAGAGGCTCGGTTCGGTCACCGCGGCGACGTCTTCGGCGCCACCGATCGACTTCTGCAGCTCCGGCAGGAGCTTCTGCGCTTCTTCGGGGGTGCGGAATTCGGAGGCGATCAGGAGCGGCCCGTTGACCCCCGGCCCGAAGCCGGCGTCGAGACCGTCGTAGGCCTGGCGCGAGGTCGTTTCCTTGGGCAGGGCGCTGATGTCGTTCTGGCCGAGCGTCAGCTTGAAGATCGGCAGGGCGAGCACGGCGAGGATGACCAAGGCCACGATCGCCGAGCGCCACGGCATGTCGGAGACCCGTTCGGCCCAGCGCCGCCAGCCGTGCGGCTCTTTGTCGTCGGGGTGGGTCTTGCCGATGTGGAAGCGGAGGCTGTTGATGTGGGGGCCGAGCGCGCCGAGCATCGCGGGCAGGAGCGTCGCCGCCGCACAGACCGCGACGACCACCGCGATCGCCGCCGTGAAGCCGAGGGTCGTCACCAGGGGGATGCCGGCGACGAGCAGTGAGCAGAGCGCGATCACCACGGTGAAGCCGGCGAAGACGACGGCGCCGCCCGCGGTCGCCGTCGCGCGGGCGACCGACTCCTGCACCTCCATCCCTTCGCCGAGCTGCAGTTTGTGACGGGTGACGATGAAGAGCGCGTAGTCGATGCCGACGCCGAGGCCGATCATCGTCGCCAGGGTCGAGGCGACGCCCGGGACCTCGAGCACGTGCTCGAGCAGGCGGATGATCATCAGCGTGCAGGTGAGGCCGATCAGCGCGCCGATGATCGGCAGCATCATCGCGGTCGCCGTGCCGAAGGCGAAGAGCAGGATGATCACCGCCGCGATCAGGCCGATCAGCTCGGATTTCTCGGTCGACGGTTTGGAGAGCTGGTTGCCGACGTAACCGCCGATCGAGGCGTTGCCGCCTGCCGCTTCGAACGGCTTCGCGGCATCGAGGATCTTCTGCGACTGCGCTTCTTCGATTTCGCCCGGGCCGATCCCGAGGACGACCGGGATGTAGCCGATCTGCTGGTTCTTGCTCAGGGTTTTCGAGCCCTGCACCAGCGGGCTGGCCGCCGAGTTGACCTCGGGCAGCTGTTCCAGGTTCTTCGCGGTCTCTTCGACCGCCTTCGCGTACTGCGGTTCGGTCAGCTTCGAGCCGTGCGGCGCTTCCAGCACCAGCGGATTCGAGCCGTAGGCCTGCTCCGGCAGGTTTTCTTCGAGCAGTTCGGTCGCCAGCGTCGAGCCGGTCCCCGGCAGGGTCAGGTTTTCGCTCGTCTTCGAGCCGGAGGCCTGGCCGACCACGACAAGGATGATCGCCAGCGCGATCCAACCCGCGATCACCGGCCAATGGTGGCGGGCGCAGAAGCGGCCGATCGCGTAGAGGGGCCCCGTCATCGCAGGGCGCAGTATTCCTTATCCAAGCGGCGGCGGAAAGGTCCCGTTCTCGAACGGGGTGGGGATCGAGGCGAGCGGGCCGGCGCCGAGCGCGCGGCGCAGCAGGGTCAGGTGCTGGGCCTGGTCGGCGACGATCGAGGCGAGCAGCGAGCGCGGCCAGCTCGCTTCCAGCTTCGAGATCGCGCTCAGCTCCTCGTCGATCGTCGCCCCTTCGACTTCGTAGAGGAATTCGAGCCGTTCGCGATCGGTCTTCGGTTCACCGGGTTCGATCGTTTCTTCGCTCGGTTCGGCGGGGCTTCCCAGCCCGCGCAGCGCCTTGATCACCGCGTCGACATGTTCCTGTTCCTGGCGCCGGAAGTAGAAGGCCACGTGGTTGAGGTGCGGCGGCAGCGAGGTGATGACCTTGGCGTAGGCGGCGGCCGCCGCTTCCTGGCGGCCGAGCACCTTGTCGAGGAGGGCGGCGTCGGCGGCCTGGCCGGAGGTCTCGGCGACGACCTTGGTCGCGCCCTGCGTGGTCGCCGTGGTGCTGGTCGTGCTCGACGAACCGCCGCCGCAACCGCCGACGCAGAGGACGAGGACCAAGGCGGCGAGCGTCGCGCCGCCCCGCGTGATTCGGTTCGGTGCCATGGATCGGTGGCGAACCTTATGAATTCGGGGAGCGCGACGGGGCTCGAGGGGCTCGCCGCCGAGATCCACGGCTGCCGGCGCTGCCCGCGCCTCGTCGCCTGGCGCGAGGCCGAGGCCGCCAACCCACCCCGCCGCTACCGCGGCGAGGACTACTGGGCGCGGCCGGTCAGCGGCTTCGGCGACCCGGCGGCGCGCATCCTCATCGTCGGCCTCGCCCCCGCCGCCCACGGCGCCAACCGCACCGGCCGCATGTTCACCGGCGACCGCTCCGGCGACTGGCTCTACGCGGCGCTCCATCGCGCCGGCCTCGCCAACCGGCCAACCTCGGTGCGTCGGGGCGACGGGCTCGAGCTGCGCGACGCCTACATCACCGCGGTCGTCCGCTGTGCGCCGCCCGCCAACAAGCCGACCCCGGGGGAGCGCGACAACTGCCTCCCTTACCTGGAGCGCGAGCTGGCGCTGCTCGACCGCGCCCGCGTCGTCGTCGCCCTCGGCTCCTTCGGCTGGGACGGCTTCCTGCGCGCGGCGCGGGCGATCGGCGTCCCCACCCCGCGCCCGAAGCCGCGCTTCGGCCACGGCGCCGAGGCCGAGCTCGGCCGCTGGACGCTCCTCGGCTGCTACCACCCGTCCCAGCAGAACACCTTCACCGGCAAGCTGACCGAGCCGATGACCGATGCCGTCCTCGCCCGCGCCAAGGCGCTCGCCGCCGATTGAGGGAACGGTTTCCACCTATGTGACACTCTCCTCCAATAGATATGCGTCGCCCGCGGATCAAACGCACGACGGAGTCCTTCCGCTCGCCGGAAGGCGACGTCTACCTGCGTAGGCCGAGCGCCGAACGCGACGTCCGGATCGAGCAGCCCGACACGACCGAAGAACGACTGCTGACGGCGCTCGACGGCGAGCACACCCTCGCCGAGCTGCACGCCGAGTTCGGCGCCGGGACAGTCGACGACGCGATCGCCCAGATGCAGGAGCTGGAGGTGATCGAGGACGCCGCCGACGACGACCTGATCGAGCCGGCCGAGCGGTCACGATTCGACCGCCAGCTGCGCTACTTCTCCGACATCGGCGCCGGCGAGCTGGTCCCGTCCGAGTGCCAACGTCGACTGCGCGAGGCGAAGGTCGCGGTGCTCGGCGTCGGCGGGCTCGGCGGCTGGGCGGCGATGTCGCTGGCCACCTGCGGGATCGGCGAGATGTGGCTGGTCGACGGCGACCGGGTCGAGATCTCGAACCTCAATCGCCAGATCCTCTACACGGTCGCCGATCTCGGCCTCCTGAAGGTGGAGGTCGCGGCGGCGCGGCTGCGGGCCTTCAATCCGGAGGCACGGATCACGGCGACGGCGCGCCGGCTCGGCAGCGTCGCCGAGATCGCCGACTTCATCGACGGCGCCGACCTCGTCATCGACGCGATCGACTGGCCCGCCTTCGAGGTCGAGCTCTGGTGCAACCAGGCCTGCTTCGAGGCCGGCATCCCCTACATCACGATGAGCCACTTCCCGCCGATCGCCCGGGTCGGGCCGCTCTACGTCCCTGGCGTCACCGGCTGTTACGAGTGCCAGAGGACCGCCTGGCGGCGCGAGTACCCGCTGATGGACGCGGCGATCGACGCCCAGCGCGCCAAACCCAGCCCGGCGGCCACCATCGGCCCCGCCTGCGGCCTGATCGGCGGCCAGATCGGGATGGAGGTGATGCACCTGCTCACCGGCCTGGCGACCCCGTCGACCGAAGGCGTCGAACATATCTATGACCTGCGCACGATGGAGGTCGAGCGCAACCCGGTCGTCCCGGAGCCCGACTGCCCCGTCTGCGGTCACCTCCCCCACGCGGGTGCGGCGGCGGTGAAGGAGACCGCGGACGGGTAGTTTCGGCGGCGATGAAGCTCGCCGCCATCGCCACCTTCGCGGTCCTCGGCGCCGCATCGCTCGCCGCCGGGTGCGGAGGCGGGTCCGGGAGCGGCTCGAGCGGTCGGAGCTCGACCGTGCCGAGCGCCCCGGCGGGCTCGAAGGTCGTCTCCTGCACCGAGGGACGCGAGGAAGCCCGGGATCTGCGCGCCACCGCCGTCGACTGCGAGACCGCGCGGACGACGATGCGGCACTGGCAGAGCAGCCACGCCTGCACGCTCGGTGCCCACGGCTCGCGCAGCGCCTGCACGCTCGGCGACTTCCGCTGTCAGGCGGTGCGGATCGACGGCGGAGCCGAAGTGAGCTGCGCCCGGGAGGGCGCCGACGTCTCCTTCGTCACCACCGCCTGGCTGGTCAGGAAGTCCGGCTCCGGATAACCCGCCTGACCAGATGGGTACGCCCCTCGACGAAGAGGAGCAGCCAGCAGTAAGGGGCGATGCTCGCGTCGATGAAGGCGACGGCGATCGAGAGCAGGAAGACGCCGGCGATGAAGAGGGAGCGGAAGAGGCTTTCGGACGCCGTTTCGGCGTCGATCGTGGCCAGACCTGCGCGGCGGGCGTCCCAGTTCATCCACTGCCCGATCAGCACCACCCCGGCCAGGTTGGCCGAGTAGACGACCACCGCCGGAAGCTGGCCCCCGTACTCGCCGAGCACCTGGCTCGAGAACGGGATCAGGACCAGCCAGCCCAGATAGAACATGTTGAGCGCGATCAATTTGTTGTCGAACGCCTTGACCTCGCTGAAGAAGCTGTGGTGGACGATCCAGAAGCGGGCGATGACCGCGAAGCTGATCGCGTAGGCGAGCAGCGCTTCGCGCTCTTCCCACAATTCGTGGGCGAGCTTCTGGTGTGGGATGCCAGGTTCGATCGAGATGCCGAGCACCAACAAAGTGATCGCGATCGAGAAAACGCCGTCGCTGAAGGCCACGATCCGCGAGAACTCGACCTCGTGCTCCTCGCGTTTCTTCGCTATCCGCTCGCGCGCCACCGGAGGATATTCCTACAATGACCCCCCGCGCCGGCGTAGCTCAGTTGGTAGAGCACTTCATTCGTAATGAAGGGGTCATCGGTTCAAGTCCGATCGTCGGCTCTCTCTCGGCCGTGGACGAACAGCCTTCACCGTCGAAACCGAAGAGTCCGGGGGGCGATGGACTTCTGGACCGCCGCCGACTACGAGCTTCAGACCGCTCGCAGCCGCTTCGTCAAGAACCTGGCGTAAAAAGGCCGGGCAACCCACGACGGCTGCCCGGCCGGAAACTGCGCTACGAGATGGTCGGACCTAGGAGCTGAACCACTGCGCCTTGTAGTCCGCGGTGACCCCGTTCGGGTTGCGGAAGAAGCCGTGGACGACGGTCGTGTTCTGCCACTCGCCCTGGATGCACCAACCGTTGTCGCAGGTCTGCGGGAAGCGGTCGTAGGACACGTGGACACGGTTCACGATCTTGTATTCATGGACGTAGAAGTTGACCAGTTCGGTCTGCGACTTCAGCTGGAAGCAGACGATGCTGTAGCCCCTGAAGTCGGCGTGGTAGCCGCTGCTATAGCCGTGGAGGTGGAACGTGGAGCCGCAGTAGTACTGGGCGGCCTCCCGGCTTTCGTTGTAGTAGGAGCACGAATGCCGGCCGCATTCGATGCCGTAGTAGTAGCCGAGCTTCACCGGCGCGGCCGAAGCCTTCGGGCTCGGAGAGGCCGACGAGACGGTCCCGGTGCTCCCGGAAGCGCTTGCCACGACGGCAACCATCAGAAGTGATGCGGCCGCGAAGGCCACCAAGATCTTGCGCACTGAAATGCCCCTTTCTCGCCCTACGTTGGGATTCGACGAACGTCCGAAGTTGTCCCCAGACGGATGTTCTGTCGGCCGACTTTAACCGAACACCGTTCGGAAAATATTCCCGATCCTAAACCTGGCAGCGCTCGCACCACCAGGTGGTGCGGTTGCCGTCGCCCTGGCCGCGGTGGTGGACCGCGCCGCGGCAGCGGACGCAAGGCCCGCGGTGCTTGTAGACGGCGAACGCCTTGCGACCGCCGGCGGCGACTGCGGCGAGCATCTGCTCCCGCGCCGCCCCGAGCACGGCGTTGAGCTCCTCGTCGGAGACCTCGCCGAGCGCGCGCCAGGGATCGACCGCGGCGGCGAAGCAGGCCTCGCTCTTGAAGATGTTGCCGATCCCGGCGACGAGGCGCTGGTCGAGCAGGGCATCGCCGAGGGCGCGCGAGGGGTCCGCCGCGCGGAAGCCGGCGATCACCGTGTCGAGGTCGAGGTCCTCGGCGAGGATGTCGGGGCCGAGGCGGGTGAGCTGGGGGTCGACCGCGACCCGGCCCGCGGGCAGGACGCGCAGGGTCGGGCCGCCGAACTGGACGGCCTCGGTGCCGTCCGCGGCGAGGATGGCCCAGGCCGAGGAGCGCGGCCGGCGCTGGCGGGAGCCCGTCTCGTAGAGGTGCCAGCCGCCGCTCATCCCAAGGTGGCTGTGGAGGACGAGGTCGCCGAAGTCGAGGAGCAGGTGCTTGCCATGCGCGTCGATCCCCTCCAGCGTGCGGCCGTCGAGGCGCTCGACCCCGGCGGCGCGCCCGCGCGGGTCAGGGGCCGAGACGGCGACGGGGCGGCCGACGAGCGCCCCGGCCAGGCGTCGCTTCGCGCGCAGGATCGTGTCGCCCTCGGCCATCGCCTCATGATTACGCCTTGTGCTTCCGAGCTTTCCCGCCACATATGGCGGGAAAGCTCGGAAGCACCGCGGGGGCTGACTAGATTTGTGGGGTGCGCCGTCGCCACGATCCCGACCCGCTCGCCCGCACCGCCGTCCTCGGCGTCGCCGCGGGTCGCACGGCGATCGGGGTCGGGGCCCTCCTCGCCACCCGACCGGCGCTGAAGGCACTCGGCTTCGAAGCGATCGACACCCCGACCCGCACCCTCGCCCGGCTCGCCGGCGCTCGCGACATCGCCCTCGGCGTGCTCACCGTCGCCGCGCGGGACGACCGCACTGCGCTGCTCGAGGTGACCGCCGTGGCCGCCGTCGTCGACCTCGCCGACGCGGTCAGCTTCGCGATCGCCGGGCGTGACCCGGCCGCGGGTCGCGCCTCGGTCCAGGGCGTCATCGCCGGCGGCGGCGCGGCGCTGGTCGGCGCCTGGGCCGTCCGCCGCCTGTCCTAGCCCGGTGCGTTCGCAGTAATGGTCGCTATCCGACCCTAAGTGCGAACGCACCAGAGGGTCAGGCCAGGTCGAGCTCCAGCTGAGGGCGGGCGCGGGCGCGCTCGATCGCCTCGGCGTAGGCGCCGTGCAGGGTGCTCCGGGTGGGCACGCCGCCCACCCCGTAGGCCTCCTCCATCGCCTGCGCCAGCGTCGCCTTGAAGGTCCGCCCGTGCCAGGCGTGCGCCTCGCGGGCGCGGCCTACGTGCAGGTGGACGAGCTCGTGGAGGAGGGTCTCCAGCACGTCACCTGGGCGGATCCCGGGATAGGCGGTGACCTGCAGGCGATGTTCGGCAGGGACCGCGAAGCCGACCCGGTTGGGACGCCGCCGCGCCCGCCGCACCTTTAGCTCAGGGCGTCGCGTCAGCGGGCCATCGGCGAACACCGGCAGCGCCCGCAGCCGGTCGAGCTCCAGGTCGAGCCGGACGCCGGCGACCGCGAAGTAGGCCGGCGACCGTCGCACTCAGGCGGCGCTGGTCGCGTCGCCGCCGTCCCCGTTTCCCTCGCCGCCACCGTCGCCCGCGCGGAACCCGGTCGGGTTCGCCTGGAACTCGTGCGACTCGATCACCCGGTCGATGAGGCCGTACTCGCGCGCCTCCTCCGGCTTGAAGAATTTGTCGCGTTCCATGTCGAGCGAGATCTTGTCTATCGGCTGACCGGTGTGCTCGACGTAGATCTGATTCAGCCGGTCGCGCAGCTCGAGCACCTCGCGGGCGTGGATCTCGATGTCGGAGGCCTGGCCTTCGAAGCCGCTCGACGGCTGGTGGATGAGGATGCGGCTGTTCGGCAGCGCCATCCGTTTGCCTTTGGCGCCACCGGTGAGGATCAGGGACCCGGCCGACATCGCGATCCCATAACAGATCGTCTGCACCTCGGGCTTGATGAACTGCATCGTGTCGTAGATCGCGAGGCCCGCGTAGGCGGAGCCGCCGGGCGAGTTGATGTAGAGGCTGACGTCCTTGTCCGGGTCGTCGGCCTCGAGGTGGAGCAGCTGGGCGATGATCAGGTTGGCGAGATCCTCGGTGACCGGCTCGCCGAGGAAGATGATCCGCTGCGAGAGCAGGCGGCTGTAGATGTCGAAGGAGCGCTCGCCGCGAGCGGTCTGCTCGACGACCATCGGGACCAGTGGCATTCGATCTCTCTCTTTCTCGTTCCGAAGCTTTTCGTGCTCTTCATCCGCAACTGATGAGTTGCGCTTTCCCCAGCCTAGCACTGTGTGCAACCATCTAGTTGCGCATCCGTACTCGAGACGAGAGGAGCAGTCCCATGACCCTACTCACCTGCAGCGTCGACCTCGATGCCACGCCGGCCGAGGTCTGGGACGCGCTCACCGAGGACGCGCTCCTGGGCGAGTGGCTGGCCGACGAGGTGGAGCTGGAGGCCGAACCGGGCGGCGAGATCGTCTGCCGCTACGCCGACGGTGAGGAGCGACGCGGCCAGGTCGAGCTGGTCGAGGAGGCCGAACGACTCGCCTGGAGCTGGTGGCGCGAGGCCGACGAGGGACCGAGCCGGGTCGAACTGATCCTCGACGCGGTCGCCGATACCCGAACGCGGCTCACCGTGATCGAGACCGCGCCGGTCTCCGTCGCCAGGGCACTGCCGGGCCTGCGGGCCGCGGTACGCCTCGTCCTCGCCTAGGGGCGACGGTGCCTCAGCCTCTCCCTCAGCCCTCTCCGCCGCCCGGGGACGCCGAGGCGGGCGCCGTCTTCGCCGCCCTCGCCGATCCGACCCGCCGCCACCTGTTGACGGCGCTTGCGGCGCAGGGCGGCGCAACGGCGACCGGGCTCGCCGCGGAGCTGCCGATCAGCCGCCAGGCGGTCGCCAAGCACCTGGCGACGCTCGGCCGCGCCGGCCTCGTCTCCGGCAGCCGCCGCGGCCGCGAGCAGCGCTTCGAGCTCGACCCCCGCCCCCTCGCCGACGCCGCCGCCTGGCTCACCGCGGTCGGCGCCGAGTGGGACACCCGCCTCGCCGACCTGCGAAAGCTGCTCGCCCCCTGAGCCCCTGAGCTGTTCCTTATGCGCCTATGAGGCGCATAAGGAACAGCTGACAGCCCGGCCGCTAGTCCTCGTCGCCGCTGAACTTGTAGCCGACGCCGCGCACGGTGACGACGAGCTCCGGCTTCTGCGGGTCGCGCTCGACCTTCTGGCGCAGGTTCGAGATGTGGACGTCACAGGCGCGCTCGTCGCCGTCGAACTCGGTCTGCCAGAGCTCCTCCATGATCTGCGCGCGGCTGAAGACCTCCCCGGGGCGCCCGACCAGGAGTCGCAGCAACTGGAACTCCGAGCGGGTCAGGTTGACCGGCACGCCGCGGACTGTCGCCACGTGGCGGACCAGGTCGATCGACACCGGCCCCGACTCGATCTTCACCTGCTGGGCCATCGGCGAGCGGTCGAGTTCGCGCCGGCGCAACTGCGCCCGCACTCTCCCGAGCAACTCGCGCACCGAGAACGGCTTGGTCACGTAGTCGTCGGCGCCGACCTCGAGCCCGACCACCTTGTCGACCTCGGCGTCCTTGGCGGTGAGGACGATGATCGGCACCGCGCTGCGCGCCCGCACCTCGCGACAGATGTCGAGGCCACTCGGCCCCGGCATCATGATGTCGAGGATCAACAGGTCGAAGGGGATGCCGTCGCCGAGCAGCGTGCTCGCCTCGTCGCCGTCGGCCGCCGGCGTCACGTCGAATCCCTCCTGGGCCAGCGCGTAGCCGACCGAGTCGCGGACCGACGGCTCGTCGTCGGCGATCAGGATGCGGCCGCTGCTCACTCGGCGGCGCTCGCGGTAAAGGTCTCGCTCATCTTTCCCTCATCTCGTCCAAACATCTGAACCGTCTTTATACGCCCCTCGCTCATGCGATGGGGGTCGGGCTCGGCTGTGCAAGGGGCAATCGCACCCAGAAAGTGCTCCCCTCCCCCAACACGGATTCGGCCCCGATGGTTCCGCCCATCACGTCGACCATCCGCCGCGCGATCGCCAGACCGAGCCCGAAGCCCTCCTGTTTGCGCGACTCGCTGCGCCGGTAGAAGCGCTCGAAGACGCGCTCGATCTCCGGCCCAGGGATGCCGGTGCCGGTGTCGATCACCTCGAGCACGACCTCGCCGACGCCTTGGTGGCGACCGCGCAGGGTCACCGTCCCCGGCGGTGGCGTGTTCTTGAAGGCGTTGGTGAGGAGCCCGATCATCACCTGCCGCAGCAGGGTCGGGTCGCCGGTCGCGGCGAGGTCGGGCTCGACGTCGACGACCAGCTCGATCCGCGGCGGCGGCTCGACCGCGGCGACCACGTCGCGGACGGCGATCGCCACGTCGACCACCTCGCTTTCGGCGGCGCCGCGGCTCTCCACCCGGGCCAGGGTGAGCAGCGACTGGGTCAGCGCTTTCATCCGCTCGGCATCGTCGGCGAGCCGGTTGAGGAAGTGGTCGCGGTCGAGCGGGTTGTTCTTGGCGCCGCTCTGCAGTACCTCGATCGCCCCCGAGATCCCGGCCAGCGGGTTGCGCAGCTCGTGCGCGGCGTTGGAGATGAAGTCGGCTTCGGCGAGCTCGCGGCGGAGCTCGTCGGTGCGGTCACGGAGGACGGTGAGGACGGCGCGCTCGTCGGGCAGGGCACGGGCGGTCAGCGCATAGGCGCGGTCGCCGATCCGCAGCGCCGGGTGGGCGGCGAAGCCGATCTCGGCGGCGCGGCGCAGCTGCGGCTCGACCGCTTCCGGCGGCTCCCCGTCGGGACCGAGCAGCCGCCCGGCGCTGCTGTTGGAGAAGCGGACCGGGCCCTCGTAGTCGGTGACGATCACCGCGTCGGTGAGGCCGTCGAAGATCGCCGCGAGCTTGTCGCGGTCGGCGGTCAGCACGCCGAAGCTGACCTGCAGCGAGGCGCGCATCGCGTCCAAGGAGCGCGCCAGGTCGCCGATCTCGTCGAGCCCGGAGGTCCGCAGCGGCGCGTCGAAGGAGCCTTTCGCCATCTCCCGCGCGGCCCGCGCCAGGCCGACCACGCGGTGGGAGATCGCGACCGCGATCAGGAAACCCGCCAGCATCCCGATCAGCACCGCGGCGATCAGCGCCTGGTGGTTGTCGCCGAAGAAGTAGACGATCCCGCCGGTGATCAGGCTGACCACCGCGAATGCGCCGGTCAGCCAGAGCCGCATACCGATCCGAGGAGTGTCCGGCTGCGGCCTTCCGATGTCGTCGCCGCCTGCCATGGAGGGTTACTAACACAATCGTCTCAGGACCGGTGCGGGATGCGGCCGAAATCGGCCCCCGTGGAACAATCGGCCCCGCTCGTGCGGACTCTCGTCTTCATCCCTGCCTGGAACGAGGAGGCGTCGATCGACGCGGTGATCGCCGACGTCCGCGCCCACCTGCCCGGCGCCGACATCCTCGTCGTCGACGACGGCTCCACCGACTCGACCACCGAGCGGGCGCGCGCCGCCGGCGTCCTGGTCGCGACGCTGCCGTTCAACCAGGGGCTCGGCGCGGCGCTGCAGACCGGCTACCTGTGGGCGTTGCGCGAGGGGTACGACTTCTGCGCCCACCTCGATGCCGACGGCCAGCACCCGGCGGCCGAGGTCGCCCGTCTGCTGACCGAGGTCGAGGCCGATCGCGCCGATCTCGTGATCGGTTCCCGCTACGCGAAGCAGACCGAGCCGCTGCCGGGCGCCGAGGTCGAGGGCGAGGACTACAAGGCGACCTTCACGCGGCGGATCGGCATCAACCTCTTCCGCTTCTTCCTCACCCTCGCGACGCGCCAGCGCTTCACCGACACGACCAGCGGCATGCGCGCCGCCAACCGCCGCGTGATGACCCTGTTCAGCGAGAGCTACTCGCCCGACTTCGCCGAGATCGAGTCGCTGCAACTGGCCGTGCGCGAGGGGCTGCGGGTCGAGGAGGTGCCGGTGCGGATGCTGGAGCGGACCGGCGGCAGCTCCTTCCTCACCCCGCTGCGCTCGGCCTTCTTCATCTTCAAGGGTCTGGTCGTGATCCTCGTCGGCCAGTTCAAGCCACGCCACGCCGAGGCCGAGCGATGAACCCGCTGATCCTCGCCGCCGCCGCCGACCACGTCAGCCTCACCGCCCGGACGCGGATCATCGCCGCCGTCCTGGCGATCCTCTTCATGCTGCTGATCCTCGACCTGATCCGCCGCGACCGACTGCAGGAGCGCTACAGCGTGATCTGGTTCGTCGCCGGCCTGGCGATGCTGGCCGGAGCCGCCTTCCCGGGCCTGCTGCAGACGGTCGCCGACGCGATGGGCGTCCGCGACACCAACGTCGCGCTGTTCTCGATCGTGCTGCTGCTGCTACTCGGGCTGGCGCTCAACTTCAGCGTGATCATGTCGCGCCAGGCCGCCCAGATCACCCGCCTCGCCCAGGAGCGGGCGATGGAGCGGGCCCGCGAGCAGGCCGCCCGGGAAGCGCTCGAAAAGCAGCTGGACGGGGTGCGCGCCGGGGAGCGCGGACCGGACGCCTGATCAGGCGGTGCGGGCGAGGCGGTAGAAGAGCGCTTCGAGGGCGATCTCCTCGGCGACGTTCAGATCGAGGCCGCGGCGCGTGTCCTGGGCCGCGGCGGCGCCGGCGCGGGCCCAGGCCGCGTCGACGGTGGCCGCCTGGGCGCGGAGGACATCGAGGCGGTCGCGATCGAAGACGACCTCCTCGGCCCCCGCGGCGAGCGCCGCCAGGTCGCGCAGCCAGAGCGCCGTGAGCTCGAGGCCGAGGTCGAGGATCTCGGTCCGCCGCCGCCGGCCCGCCCGTCTGGCGCCGTCGGCGATGTCTTTGGCGGTGCGTTTGAGGCCGGCCTGGGACTCCTCCTCGAGCGCCGCCCGCGCCTCGTCTTCGGCCACCTCCCCGGCCGCCGTGGCGCGCTCGAGGAGCCGTCCCCAGGGGGCGGTGGCGAGCTCGTCGGCGAGCACCGCGGCAAGGCATGCCTCGACCTCGGCGCGCAGCTCGCGGCCGGTCGGCGAGAGCAGCAGGCGCGCCCGCTCGAGATCGCCGGCGGCGAGCCGCGCGGCGGCGGCGATCTCCTCCGGCGCCGCGCCCGCGGCCTCCGGCGCGGCCCCGAGCTGCGCTTCCAGCACGGCAGCGGGGAGCGGTGCGAAGTCGACCGGCTGGCAGCGCGAGGCGATCGTCTCCAGCAGGCCGTCGGGCTCGGAGCTGAGCAGGATCAGGTGGACGAAGGACGGCGGCTCCTCCAGCGTCTTCAGCAGCGCGTTCTGGCTCTCGTCGCGCATCGCCTCGGCGGCCTCGACGACGAAGACGCGGTGCTCGCCTTCGAAGGGCCGGTAGGCGGCGGCGCGGATCACCCGCTCGCGCACCTCCTCGACCATGTGCTGGGCGCCGCGCGGGGCGAGCCAGACGAGGTCCGGGTGCGGCGAGGGGTCGAGCAGTGCGCGCCGCCGCGCGTCGTCGGGGTCGGTGGCGCCGGCCGCGACGATCTCCGCCGCGAAGGCGCGCGCCGCCGCCCGCTTTCCCGCCCCGCGCGGCCCGCGGAAGAGGTAGGCGTGGGACGGCCCCGCCTCGAGCGCCGCCGAGAGCGCCACCCGCGCCCGCCCCTGGTGCTCCGTCGCCTCCTCGAGCGCGGCCCTACCCACGCCCCACCCCCGATGCGTTCGCAGTTTGATCCGGATAGCGGAACGAAGTGCGAACGCGGTCAGGCACGGGCGGCCTCGACGGCGGCGAGGACCCGGGCGTGGACCTCATCGACCGAGCCGGTGCCGTCGATGACGACGACGCGGTCGGAGGCGATCATCGCGATCTCCTCGTAGGCGGCGGCGACCGCGCGCTGCAGGTCGAGGCCCTCGGCCTCGAAGCGGTCTTCGCTCCGCGCCCGTCCCAGGCCCACCTTCGGGCTGACCTTCAGCAGCAGGGTGAGGTCGGGCCAGAGGCCGTCGGTGGCGGTGTCGCAGAGGCTGATCACCTCGCCGACGCCGAGCCCGCGCGCCGCCCCCTGGTAGGCGACGCTGGAGTCGGAGAAGCGGTCGGAGACGACGTCGCGTCCCGCCTCGAGCGCCGGCCGGATCACCCGCTCGGTGAGGTCGGCGCGCGCCGCCAGGAAGAGCATCAGCTCGGCCAGCGGCTCGAGCTCCACCGCCGGGTCGGCGAGCAGCGTGCGGATCCGCTCGGCCGCGTCGGTCCCCCCCGGCTCGCGGATCGCGACCGTCCCCTGACCCAGCGCTTCGACCAGCAGGCGCGCCTGGGTGCTCTTGCCGGAGCCGTCCACTCCCTCGAGGGAGATGAACACCTCAGGCCCTCGGGGCCGGGACCCCGGCCATCAGCCTTTGGCGCCCGCTTTGGCGCGTTTGACCCCGCGCGTGGCGGTGTCGGCTTTGGAGACTTTGGTTTTCGATTTGCGCGCTTTTTTGGGCGCGGGCGCCGCGTCCTCGTCGCCTTTCGGCTGCGGTTTCGCGTCCATCTCTTCTTTGGCTTTTTTCGCCGCTTCGCGCTCCGCCCGCCGTTTCTTCATCTCCTGCATCGACTCGCAGTCGTCGTTCAGGCAGAGGTTCCAGGGGCGGCCGCGGAAGGGCTGGACTTTCAGCCGCGGCGTGCGATCGCAGATCGAGCAGCGTTCCTCGAGTCGGAAGACGTCGCCGCGCTGGGGCAGCGGGAAGGTCTGGTCGCACGACTGCGGATCGTCGGGCTCCGCATCGGCCTTCCAGCCGCTGCAGCCGACGAACCGTTTGCCCGATTTTTTCGCGCGGATGATGCGCAGCATGTTGGGCGAGCCGTCCTCCTTGGTCCGCCCCGCTTCTTCGCAGACCTTGCAGGGGCCGAGGATGCGATCCTCGTCCATCCCTTTCCAGACGACCTTGGCGAGGTCTTCTTTCTTCTCGTCGATCTCGGTCCAGGTCTTGTGGAGCAGTTCGCGTGAGTCGCCGACCACCTTCGACTTGGTCATCTCGCCCTGCGCGATGCGGTCCATCTCGGCCTCGATGTCGGCGGTCATCTCCGGCGTCGCCATCCGCGGCACGTACTCCTTGAACGCCTCGTAGAGGGCGATCCCGGTCTCGGTCGGGATCGGCGGGTTGCCGTAGACGTAGCCGCGGTCGAAGAGCTTCTGGATGATGTCGGCGCGGGTGGCTTTGGTGCCGAGGCCGCGCTCCTCCATCATCTCGATCAGTTTGCCCTGGGAGATGCGCGACGGCGGCTGCGTCTCCTTGGCGACGATCCAGGGGTTCGCGTCCGGCTCGTCCTCGGCGCGGAACTCCGGCACCGCGGCGAGCGCCAGCTCCTGACCCTCGGCCAGCGCCGGGATCTCCTCGTCGGCGGAGCGGGCGTAGGTGTAGATGCCGGCGTAGCCGGGGTCGACGACGACGGAGCCGCGGACGAAGTAGGTCTCGGTGCCCGCCTCGATGTCGGCGCGGGTCGACTCGGTGATCATCGGCGGGCTGAAGGTGGCGAGGAACCGGCGCACGACCAGTTCGTAGACCCGTTTCTTCGGTCCCTCGAGGGCACCCGGGTGGATCGCCTGGGTCGGGTAGATCGGCGGGTGGTCGGTGGTCTCTTTTTTGCCCCGGGTCGGGGTCAGCTCGGCCAGGTCGTTCAGCCCGGCGGCGGCGGAGAACTCCTTGACCGCGGTCAGCGACCGGATCAGCTCACGGGTCGGCAGCGAGCTCGGGTAGACGGTGTTGTCGGTCCGCGGGTAGGAGATGAACCCGTCCATGTAGAGGTCCTCGGCGATCCGCATCGCGCTCGCCGGCGTGATCCCCAGCCGCGACGAGGCGTCCGTGGTGAAGGCGGTGGTGTTGAACGGGGTCGGCGGTTTACGCGTGTTCTTACGCGCCGTGACGGAGACGACCTTGCCCGGCCCGGTGGTTCCGGCGAGCGCCTTGGTCGCTTCCGCCTCCTCCCAGAATTTGTCGACCGTGTGATGCGTCTCGAAGACGCCGTCCGGGTGCTCGAACTTGGCGAACAGTTCCCAGAATGGTTTCGCGACGTGGGCGCGACGCTCCATCTCGCGCTCGACGATCAGGCCCAGGGTCGGGCTCTGGACACGCCCGACGGAGAGGAAGTTGGAGCCGAAGCGACGGGTCGAGAGCGAGACCGCGCGGGTCAGCGTCGCCCCCCAGAGCAGATCGATGTCCTGGCGCGCGGCGCCCGCGTTGGCGAGCGGGTAGCTCAGGTAGTCGAGGTTGTCGAAGGCCCGCAGAAGTTCCTCTTTGGTCGTCGCCGAGTAGCGGGCGCGGAGGATCTTCAGCGTCCCCGCGGCAGTGTCCTCGCGGCTACCGAGCGCCGGGTTGGCGTCGAGCATCTCCTCCAGCGCCTCGAGGCCGATCAGCTCGCCCTCGCGGTCGAAGTCGGTGGCGATCACCAGCTCGTCGGCCCCTTTGGCCATTTTCTTGATCGCTTTGACGACGTTTTTGTCGGTCGGCTCCTTGATCAGGTCCGCGTCGATCAGATCGTGGAGGTCCGTCTTCTGCCAGTTCGAGTAGCCCTCGGGGAAGGCGGGACCGAGCACGTGGCCCTTCAGCCCGATCGCCATTTCCTCGTTCCCTTCGGCGTCGGTCCAGGTGTAGAAGGGGACTTTGTAGGTTTTGTCCGCCTTCGGACCGCCGCTCGGCGCACCGAGCACCTCGGCGATTTTTTTCGCGCTGCTGTTCTTCTCGGTGACGATCAGCCTCATCGGGCGGCGAGGGTAGCAGGGCCGCGCGGCCGTCTCCTCGGCGTCCACTCGGGAGATTTCACGCCTGCGGCCGGCCGATCCGCTTAGGATCGGCGCCCTGATGAAGACCTTGGTAACCGGCGGCGCCGGGTTCATCGGCTCCAATCTGGTCGACGCCCTGCTCGCCCGCGGCGACCAGGTGACGGTGCTCGACGACCTCTCCACCGGGCGCCGCGTGAACCTCGACGGCGCCCTCGCCGCGGGCGCCCGGCTGGCCGAGGTCGACATCCGCGACGCGGCCGCGGTCGGTGCCGTGCTCGCCGAGTCACGGCCGGAGCTGGTCTTCCACCTCGCCGCCCAGATCGACGTGCGCAAGTCGGTCGAGGACCCCGCCTTCGACGCCGCCGTCAACGTGGGCGGCACCGCCAACGTGCTGGAGGCGGCGCGGGCGAGCGGGGTCGGCCGCGTGATCTTCATCTCCACCGGCGGCGCCCTCTA
Organism: Solirubrobacterales bacterium; assembly: GCA_035500835.1. Taxonomy (GTDB): domain Bacteria; phylum Actinomycetota; class Thermoleophilia; order Solirubrobacterales; family 70-9; genus VAYN01. The sequence continues at coordinate 39,031 of DATJWW010000034.1, forward strand.
CGGCGAGGGCGAGGGCAAGCAGCTGCCCCTGCCGGAGTCGACCGAGATCGCGCCCCTCTCCGGCTATGGCCAGAGCAAGTGGGCGGCGGAGGGCTACCTCGGCCTCTACGAACGACTGCACGGCCTGTCCGGGATGTCGCTGCGGCTCGGCAACGTCTACGGCCCGCGCCAGGACCCGCTCGGCGAGGCGGGCGTGGTGGCGATCTTCTGCGGGCTGGTGAAGAGCGGCGGCCTGCCGACCGTCTACGGCGACGGGACCCAGACCCGTGACTACGTATATGTGGGGGACGTGGTCGCCGCGGCGCTGGCCGCCGGGGGATCGCGCCGCGCCGGAGCGGTCAACATCGGCACCGGCCGTGAGGCGAGCGTGCTGGAGCTGGTCGAGATCCTCGCCGGGCTCTCCGGTCGCGGCGACTTCGCGCCTCGGTTCGCGCCGGCGCGGGCGGGCGAGGTGCAGCGGATCGCGCTCGACGCCTCGCGCGCCGAAGCGGAGCTCGACTGGGCGCCGCGGACGTCGCTCGAGGACGGGCTCGCCCAGACCCTCGCCGCCGTCTAGCTGTTCCTTATGCGCCTCATAGGCGCATAAGGAACAGCTAGACGGGAGGTGCCGGCCGGCTTGCGGCCGCCGCGGCCGTTTATCTGCCGCTGAAGGCGCATCACTAACCTTTCGGGCGATGCCAGCCCAGGCCTATGCCGGCAAGGAGTGCGTCTGCCAGTTCCGCAAGGGGATCTGCGATCAGTCCTGCGTGCGCGACATGCTGGAGACGCCGTTCTACATCGCCTGCCTGAAACTGAGCGGGCGCAGGTGCCTGGTCGTCGGCGGCGGCGACATCGGCCTGGAGAAGGTCGAGGGGCTGCTCGCCTGCGGCGGTGACGTGACGTTGCAGGCACCCGCGGCGCACCCGGAGCTCCAGCAGCTCGCCGAAGAGGGCTCGATCGAGTGGGACAGGCGCGAGTACGCCGGCCCGGAGGATCTCGAGGGCGCCTTCCTGGTGATCGCCGCGACCGACGACTCCGAGGTCAACATCGGCATCTACTACGACGCCGAGAAGCGGGCGATGCTCGCCAACGTCGTCGACGTGCCGCCGCTCTGCAACTTCATCCTTCCGGCGATCGTCCGCACCGGCCCGCTGGCGATCGCGATCTCCACGGCCGGCGCCTCGCCCGCCCTGGCGAAGCGGATGAAGCGCGAGATCGCCGACCTCTTCGGCGAGGACTACGCGCGCCTGGCGGTGATCCTCAACGACGTCCGCGGCTGGGCGAAGGGCACGCTGCCGACCTACGACGACCGCAAAGAGTTCTTCGAGGGCATCGTCAACGCTGATCCCGACCCGATCGAGCTGCTGCGCGAGGGCCGCGAGACCGACGTGCTGGCGATCATCGACGCCGCCAAAGAGCGGGCCGCGTCGGCGCCCGCCGCCTGACCGCCCGCTGCCCCGGTCAGTGGCCGCCGTCGCAGGCGGAACCGCGGACCGAGTCGAGCGTCGTGCGCAGCTGATCGGCCTGCGACTCGGAGAGGCGCGCGGCGAAGGTGAGGTCGAGCTCGGCGGAGACGACCGGGACCATTTCCTCGAGCAGCTCGGCACCGGCGGGAAGCAGGGTCGCGTAGCTGACGCGGCGGTCCGTCTCGCAGAAGGTCCGCTCGATCAGGCCGGCCTTGACCAGACGGTCGACCAGCTTGGTGAGACCGCCGCGGGTGATCACCAGGGCTTCGGCCAGATCCCCCATCTTCATCCGCCGGCCCTCGGCGCCGGCGATCGCGGCGAGCATCTCGAACCAGGCGAGCGGCGGCAGCCCGGCCGCCGCGAGAGCGTCCTGGAGCCGGCTGCTGACCGCGGCGTGGGTCTGGGCGAGCGAGCGCCAGGCCTGGTGGTGGGGCGAGCAGGCGCCGAGCGGATCGGGCTCTGCGGCGGGGACGGCGTGCAATGCGGACGAGTCGGGCATGTCGCAGATGATGACACATGGTGGTTGTCGCGACAATAGTTGTTGTTTCAAGTATTTCTGCTAGGATCGTTTCTGCGTCAATCATTGAATCCGAAACAGGCTGCAAACGCAGAGAAACGAAAGGCGAGCAATGAGCACCGACACCGTCAACCAGCAGGTCCCGGCGGGCACCTGGACCGTCGACCCGGTCCACTCCTCGATCTCCTTCGCGATCACCCACAACAACGTCGCCACCTTCCGCAGCGGCTTCGAGACCTACGCGGCGACGCTGACCGGCGGCGAGCAGCCGAAGCTCGAGGGCAGCGTCGACGTGGGGTCGATCGACATCGACGAGCCGCAGTTGAAGGGCCATCTGATGTCGCCCGAATTCTTCGACACCGAGCGCTTTCCGAAACTGACCTTCAGCTCGACCCGCCTCGACGTCGCCGACGACGGCAGCGTCCGCCTCTCCGGTGAGCTCGACATCCACGGGACCAGGCGCGAGGTCGAGGCGACCGGTCGCTTCGGTGAGCTCGGCGCCGACCTCGGCGGCAACCCGCGCGTCGCGCTCTCGGTCTCGACCGCGGTCGACCGGCGTGACTTCGGCATGGAGTTCAACGCCGACCTGCCGAGCGGCGGCCAGGTCCTCGAGTGGGAGGTCGTCATCAACGTCGATCTCGAGCTCGTCGCCCAGGAGTCCTAGCCATGAGGGTCCTGGGCATATCCGGAAGCCTGCGCCGGGACTCCTACAACTCCGCCCTGCTGCGGGCGGCCGCCGAGCGGCTGCCCGCCGGGGTCGAGTTCGTCACCTTCGAGCGACTGGCGGAGATCCCCGCCTACGACGCCGATCTCGAGCAGGGCGCCACGGCCCCGGACGCGGTCGAGGCGCTGCGCGACGCGATGCGCGAGGCCGACGCCGTCCTCGTCTCCACGCCCGAGTACAACCACTCGATCCCGGGCGGGCTGAAGAACGCGCTCGACTGGGCCTCGCGACCGGCCGGCGAGAGCGCCCTGATGGGCACCCCGGCGGCGGTGATCGGCGCCTCGACCGGGATGTTCGGCGCGGTCTGGGCCCAGGCCGAGACCCGCAAGGTCCTGGGCGCCCTCGGCGGCCGTGTGCTGGAGCGCGAATATCCCTTCCCCCGCGCCCAGGATGCCTACGAGGACGGCGAGCTGCGGCTTTCCCCGGAGCAGTCGGAGACGCTGGAGGACATCCTCCGCGAGCTGATCGCCTCCGCCGAGGAGGCCGAGGAAGCGCGGGCCGCGGCGGCCGCGGCGTAGCGCGGACTGCTCGGGCGCTCCAGCTGTTCCTTATGCGCCTTATAGGCGCATAAGGAACAGCTGGCCGAGGTCCGTCCCGGGCGGGACGTGCGCTCTGTGACGCCCGCCCGGCCTCATGCATCCCCTCGATCCTCGGCCATTTCGGCGGCGGCCACAGCCTGCCAGGGCTGCCGTCGAAATGGCCGCGTCCCCTTCCCCTCGGGCGCCAGCCACCCCTGCGGTCGTCCTGACCGGCGCTATAGGTGGCCAGGGTCGACCGCGGTGCGTCAGCGCGCCCGGCTCAGGCCTTCGGCAGCGCCCAGAAGGCGATCACCGAGAACTGGACCACGGCGGCGGCGATCACGAAGGCGTGGAAGACCTCGTGGTAGCCGAAGATCGCCGGGTTCGGGTCCGGCCGCTGGATCGCGTAGACGACGGCGCCTGCCGTATAGAGCAGGCCACCGGTGACCAGCAGCAGCGCCCCGCCGGGGCCGAGCGTGCTCCAAAGATCGGGGAAGGCGATCACGGCGACCCAGCCGATCGACAGGTAGACGACCGCCGAGACCCACTTCGGGTGGCCGATCCAGACCATCTCGACGATCGCGCCGGCGATCGCGCCGACCCAGACGGCGACCAGGATCGCGGTGGCGAGGGCACCGTGCATGACGAGCAGGGCGAACGGCGTGTAGGTCCCGGCGATGAGGAAGAAGATCATCGAGTGATCGAGGCGCCGCATCCAGGTCCGCACGTTGGGCCGCTTCCATTCGACCCGGTGATAGAGGGCGCTGGTGCCGAGCAGCGCGGAGAGGCTGACCGCGTAGACGGCGGCGGCGAGGGTCGCCTTCGGGGTCTTGGCGAAGAAGATCAGCGCCGCGCCGAGGACGAGGGAGACGAAGAAGGCCCACTCGTGGGAGACGCCGCGCAGCCGCGGCTTGACCGCGGCGATCGCCTCCGCGGTCGCCTCGCGGGCGGCGACGGCGCGCTCGCCGACCGCCTCGCGCGCGTCCCCGGCGGCCTCGTTGACCGCCTCGCGGGCCTCGCGGGCGCGCTCGTTGACGGCCTCACGCGCATCCCGGGCCCTTTCCCCCATCGCCTCACGGGCGTCCCGGGCCCGGTCGCCCATCGATTCGGCCCCGCGGCGGAAGTCGTCGACCATGTACGCAGGGTAACCGGCTTCGCCTTTGCCGAGCTTGCGGAGATGTCAAAATATGGAGGAGCACGCAGGCGGACGAAGCACCCTTATTTGCGGGGTCGCACCTTTTTCATGTCCGACGGTTCGGCCATTCTCGCTAACCCCTAAAAGACGCCTGCGAGAGGAGCAGTTCGATGTCGAAGACCGCCATTGCCAGTCCCAAAAACGGTCTGCGGGGCCTCTCCGTGGAGCGTCGTTTCTCGACGCCCGACCTGCATCCTTTCGACCAGATCGAGTGGGAGATCCGCGACGCCGTGATCGGCGACCCCGCGAACCCCGCCTTCGAGCAGCGCGGGGTCGAGTTCCCCGCGACCTGGTCCCAGAACGCGACCAACATCGTCGCCCAGAAGTACTTCCGCGGCAGGCTGGGCAGCCCCGAGCGCGAGAGCTCGGTCAAACAGATGATCGGGCGCGTCGCCGGGACGATCGCCGGCTGGGGACGGGAACGGGGCTACTTCGCCTCCGAGGAGGACGCCGAGGCCTTCGAGATGGAGCTGACCGCGATCCTGCTGAACCAGAAGGCGGCCTTCAACTCGCCGGTCTGGTTCAACGTCGGCTTCGAGGAGCGGCCGCAGTGCTCGGCCTGCTTCATCCTCAGCGTCGACGACACGATGGAGTCGATCCTCGACTGGAACACCAAGGAGGGGATGATCTTCCGCGGCGGCTCCGGCTCGGGGATCAACCTGTCGAACATCCGCGGCTCGGTCGAGCACCTCTCGAAGGGCGGCCTCGCCTCCGGGCCGGTCAGCTTCATGCGCGGCGCCGACGCCTGGGCGGGCACGATCAAGTCCGGCGGCAAGACCCGCCGGGCGGCGAAGATGGTCGTCCTCGACGTCGACCACCCGGACATCGAGGACTTCATCTGGTGCAAGGCCAAAGAGGAGGAGAAGGCGGGCGCCCTGCGCGACGCCGGCTTCGACATGTCGATCGACGGTGAGGGCTTCACCTCGATCCAGTACCAGAACGCCAACAACTCGGTGCGGGTCACCGACGAGTTCATGGAGGCGGTCGCCGCGGGCGAGGACTGGAACCTGACCGCCCGGGTCGACGGTTCGACCACCAAGACCCTCGACGCGCGCGAGCTGATGAACCAGATCGCCGACGCCGCCTGGCGTTGCGCCGACCCGGGCATCCAGTACGACACCACGATCAACCGCTGGCACACCTGCCCGGAGTCGGGCCGGATCAACGCCTCCAATCCGTGCAGCGAGTACATGCACGTCGACAACTCGGCCTGCAATCTGGCCTCGCTCAACCTGATGAAATTCCGTCGCGAGGACGGCAGCTTCGACGTCGCCGACTTCGAGCACGCGGTCGACATCGTCTTCCTCGCCCAGGAGATCGTCGTCGGTCCGTCGAGCTACCCGACCGAGGAAATCGGTGACAACGCCCGCGCCTTCCGCCAGCTCGGCCTCGGCTTCGCCAACCTCGGCGCGCTGCTGATGTCGGACGGCATGCCCTACGACTCCGACGAGGGCCGCAACGTCGCCGCCGCGATCACCGCGCTGATGACCGGCCGGGCCTACCGCCAGTCGGCGCTGATCGCCGCCGATGCGACCGGGCCCTACGACGAGTACGGGCGCAACCGCGAGCCCCACAACGGCGTCATGCGTATGCACCGCGACGCCGCCTACGAGGTCGACGGCACCGGGGTCAAGGGCGATCTGCTCGAGGCCGCACAGCGATCCTGGGACGAAGCGGTCGAGCTCGGCGAGGAGCACGGCTACCGCAACGCCCAGGCGACGGTGTTCGCGCCGACCGGGACGATCAGCTTCCTGATGGACTGCGACACGACCGGGATCGAGCCCGACTTCTCACTGGTCAAGTTCAAGGAGCTGGTCGGTGGTGGCTCGATGACGATCGTCAACCGCTCGGTGCCGCTGGCGCTGGCGACGCTCGGCTACTCGCAGGCGGAGATCGAACAGATCGACGCCTACATCGCCGAGAAGAACACGATCGTCGGCGCCCCGTCCCTGAAGGACGAGCACCTGCCGGTGTTCGACGTCGCGGTCGGCGAGCGGGCGATCTCCTACACCGGCCACATCGACATGATGGCCGCCACCCAACCGTTCCTCTCGGGGGCGATCTCGAAGACCGTCAACCTGCCCGAGTCGGCGACGATCGAGGACATCGCCGACGCCTACACGCGCGGCTGGCAGGGCGGCCTGAAGGCGCTGGCGATCTACCGCGACGGCTCGAAGACGGCGCAGGCGCTGCGCACCGACGCCCAGAAGGACGACGAGGCCGAGGCGGAGGTCGAAGTCGTGATCGCCGAGCCGGTGCGCAAGCGGATGCCACAGGAGCGCGAATCGATCACCCACAAGTTCTCGATCGCCGGTCACGAGGGCTACATCACCGCCGGTAAATACGAGGACGGCACGGTCGGCGAGATCTTCCTCACCGACATCGGCAAGGAGGGCTCGACGATGCGCGGGCTCCTCAACGCCTTCGCCACGGCGATCTCGCTCGGCCTCCAGTACGGGGTTCCGCTCGAAGACTTCGTGCGGAAGTTCTCGTACATGCGCTTCGAGCCGGAGGGGATGACCTCCAACCCCGAGATCCCGTTCGCCAAATCGATGCCGGACTACATCATGCGCTGGGTGGCGAGTCGCTTCATCGACGACACCGAGACGCTCGAGGAACTGGGGATCATGACCCAGGAGGTCCGCAACAAGAAGGAAGCCGAGACCTCGCAGCTCGGGCTCGGGATCGCGACCGACACCGCGGGTCCCGCCAACGGCGGCAACGGCAACGGCGGCGCGGCGAAGCCCGCGGCGGCGGCGTTCACCGAAACCCCCCCGGTCCGCCCGGCGAAGATGTCGGGCCTGGAACTCGGTCCCGCCTGCGACCAGTGCGGCGGCATGATGCAGCGGACGGGGTCTTGCTACACCTGTAGTTCCTGCGGCAACAACACCGGCTGCGGTTGAACCGAAGGGCTTGGCCGCCGCGTCCGTCCCTGAGGCGTCAGGGTCAAGCGATGGCGTGCACGCGGAGAAGCGGCAGTGCTCTGCACGACGCGGAGCCGCGGGTGCGGCAGCGCGCCGTGCCCTGACGCCTCAGGCGAGGACGACTTCGGCGTTGTGGCGCGGAGTCTCGGTGATCGCGCGGCGGAAGGGGCGCTCGGCGGCGGGGTCGGCGGGGCTGACGACACGTCGGACGACCAGCTCCTGCAGGACGATCTGCATCTCCAGCTGGGCAAAGGCGGCACCGAGACAGCGACGCACGCCGCCGCCGAAGGGGATCCAGGTGTAGGTCCCGGGCGGGTTCTCGAGGAAGCGCTCCGGCCGGAAGCGGTCGGGCTCGGGGTAGATGGTGGGGTCGCGATGGATCAGGTGGATGCTCGGCATCGCCGTCATCCCGGCGGGCAGGCGGTAGCCACCCAATTCGACCGGCTCGGTGAGACGGCGCAGGACGCCGACGATCACCGGCCGCAACCGCAGCGTCTCCTGGATCGTCGCGGCCAGGTAGGTGTCCTCGCCGGCCTCGATCTCGGCGCGCAGCCGCGCCAGCTTGTCGGGGTGGCGGATCAGTCGCTCGACCGCCCATGAGAGCGCCGTCGCCGTCGTCTCGTGGCCGGCGACCAGAAGGGTGAGGAGCTCATCGTGGATCTCCGTGTCGCTCATCGGCGAGCCGTCCTCGTGGCGGGCGGCGACGAGCAGCGAGAGGATGTCGTCGCGCTCCTCGAGGTCCGCCGCGACCCGGCGCTCGCCGATCTCCCTGACGATCAGCTCCGCGACCCGGTCGATGCGTCGCCGGATCGGGGGGATCGCGCGGATCCGGTCGGGTCCCACCATCAGCACCGGCAGCAGCGCCCGCGGGTCGCTCAGCAGGTCGAGGAAGGAGCGCAGGGCCGCGCGCAGGTCGTCCAGGCGCTCTCCCCCGTGCACACCGAAGACGGTCTCGATGATGATCTCGAGCGTCATCGCCTGCATCCGCGGTCGCAGCTGGTATGGCACGCCGCTCGGCCAGCTTTCGATCTCGCGCGCCGCGATCGTCCGCATCGTCTCTTCGTAGCCCGCCATGCGCCGGCCGTGGAAGGGGGGCAGCAGCAGCTTCCGTTGGCTCATGTGCGGCGCCTCGTCGAGGACGAGCAGCGAGTTCTCGCCGAGCAGCGGCCGCAGGATGTCGTTGCCCTCGCCGGCGTGGAAGACCTTCGGATCGCCGGTGAAGACCTGCTTCACCACCTCCGGGTCGGAGATCACGACCCAGGTCCCTTCGTGGGCGATTTCGAGCCTGAACATCCGGCCGAACCGCCGCCGGCCCTGGGTCAGCAGCCACTGTGCCTGTCGCGACCAGATCGCCGTCTGGATCGCTCTCGGCATCCGCGGGCGGGGCGGCAACCCCGTTTGCGCCTCCATGCACCGACCATATGGCCCTCGATCGAGCGCCGGGTGTGACATCCGTCGCACAGATCGGTGTCACGTCGATAGCCTCCCGGCCCATGGCCGAGCTGCCGCGACTGCCGGTGCCTTTCGAGCACCGGATCCTCAAGTGGGCGTGCGGCCTCCCGCCACGGACGAGCCGGGCGCTCTTCGGTAGGCCTCCGCACATCGACGGGCAGACGATGTCGACCGAGACCCACGCGCTGCTGACGTTGGCGCGGCTCTCCGGCAGCAACGGCTTCTTCGCCGGCTTCAGCGTCGAGGAGGCCCGCGCGCGCAGCCGCTACGAGGCCCAAGTGGGCGCCCGTCGGGTGCCGATCCCGATGGCCGAGGTGCGGCGACTCGACGTCCCCGGGCCCGGCGGCCCGCTGCCGTCCCGCCTCTACGTCCCGCCCGTGGCGATCCCCGAGGAGGCCGCCCCCCTGCTCGTCTACTACCACGGCGGCGGCTTCGTGATCGGTGATCTCGATATCTACGACGGCGTCTGCCGCCTGCTCGCCGCCGCCTCCGGCTGCCGGGTGCTCTCGGTCGACTACCGCCTCGCCCCCGAGCACCCCTTCCCGCAGCCGATCGAAGACGCCTTCGCCGCCTTCGAGTGGGCCGTGGCCAATGCCGAGACGCTCGGTGCCAACCCCGGACGGATCGGCGTCGGCGGCGACTCGGCGGGCGGCAACATGGCGACCGTGGTCAGTCGGATGGCGCGCGACGGCGGCGGCGCACAACCCGCGATGCAGCTGTTGATCTACCCGGTCACCGATGCGGCCGAGGACACCCGGTCACGGCAGCTCTTCAGCGACGGCTTCATCCTCACCAAAGCCGACATGGACGCCTTCGAGGCCGCCTACATACCGCCGGGCGTCGACGCGTCGGACCAGCGGATCTCGGTGCTCAGATGCCCTGATCTGCGCGGCCTCCCCACCGCCTACGTCGCCACCGCCGGGTTCGACCCGCTGCGCGACGAGGGCGAGGCCTACGCGGCGATGATGCGGGACTGCGGCGTGCGCGTCGCCCTACGTCGCCACCCGGGGCTCATCCACACCTTCGTCAACCAGACCGCGGTCAACCGGACCGCGCTGGGCGCGGTGCTCGAGGTCTCCGGCGCGCTGCGGCTCGGCCTCGCGGGCGACCCGGCCTAAGCCCGACCCGCCAACGCCTCGCTTCGCAGCGCCAGCTGCAGCTCGAAACGCGCGTCGGGGTCGTCGAGCTGCTCCCCGAGCAGCTCGCGCAGGCGGCTGATCCGGTAGCGCGCCGTCTGCGGATGGACGTGCATCTCGGCCGCCATCGCGACCGCGTTGCCGTCATGGCGAAGATGGGCGAGGGCCGTCTCCCGCATCCGCCCCTGTGCCTTCGGCGTCAGCTCTTCGAGCGGCGCGAGGCGGCGGGCGGCGATCCGCCCGGCCAGCTCCCGAGATTCGAGGAGCAACAGGGCGGCGAGGTTGTCGTCGACGCGAAGCAGGGAGTCGCCGTCGATCGTGGCCCGGCTGAGCGCCGAGGCAAGCGCCCACGACTCGCCCGCCGCCGCCGGGGCGACACTCGGGCCGAGGGTGAGGCGCACCTCGGCCGCCGCCCGCGCGAGTGCCTCGGCCCGCCCCGGCCCCTCGGGATCGGGGAGCAACACACAGCCCTCCCCCTCGACCACGGTCACCAGCGCCTCGGCCGGCAGCCGGCGGGTGACCCGCCCCAGCGCCTCCTCCGGACAGGCGAGTGCCGCCAACTTCGCCGGGACCTCCCAGGAGGCGGCGCGCGCCGCGGCGGCGAGGTCGGCCGGCTCGGCAGGGAAGTCGGCGAGCAGGAGCGCGGCGAGCTCGCGGCGACGTCGGCGGCGCACGTCCTCGACCTCAGCCTGCGCCTGGGCGTAGCCCTCGACCGAGTCGGCGGCCAACTCGTCGATGTAGGCGAAGACCGCCTCGGCGAGGAGCGCCAACGGCTCGGCGCCGAGATCCGCCCGGCGGCAGGCGTCGGCGAAGCGGCGCCAGGCGACGCGGGCACCGATCCGGTAGGCGGCCTGCAGCGAGTCGAGCGTGCGGCCGGCGCGCTGCTCGCCGCGCCCGAGCGCCATGTAGACCTCGCGGCCCGCGCCGCGGCCGGCGTCGGGGTCGCGGATCAGGGCGACGAACTGGGCGAGCGCCTCGCCGACACCGCGACGGATACCGCGTCCGAAGCGGCCCTCCAGCGGCCGCGCGTACTCGGGCACCTCGCGGGCGATCGACCCGAGGATCTCGACCGTGATCGACTCGATCTCGCCTTCGACCAGATCGGCGACCCGGGCGGGCAGGCCGCGCCATGGCTGATCGTCGAAAGTCGGGAGTGTATTTGTCATCTCGATGACAATTTTGAACTGTCGAACTTGACCCAGAAGCTAATACATATCTACGAGGGCAGCGTAACTTGACTTGGGATGACCGAGATGACGACGTTCGAGAAGGGCGCCAATCTGGCCGGGGTCGTCGTGCCGTTCGTCGCCACCATCGTCGCCATCGCCCTGCTCCCCGGCAGCCTCGTCGGCCCTGGCGTCCTAGCGATCGCCGCCTTCATGTACCTGATCACCGCGATCGGGATCACGGTCGGCTTTCACCGTCTCCTCACCCACCGCTCCTTCCAGACCTCGAAGGGGCTCGAGTACACCTTCGCCATCCTCGGCACGATGGCGGTCCAGGGTCCCGTCCTCTCCTGGGTCGCCGACCACCGCAAGCACCACGCCCACACCGACAAGGAGGGCGACCCACACAGTCCCCATGTCGGCCACGGTGAGGGACTGCGCGGGCTCTGGCACGCCCACACCGGTTGGCTGATGGAGACCCAGGGCCGCGCCGACTGGAAGAAATATGCGAAGGACATCTACGAGGATCGCGGGATGCGTTTCATCTCCCGTCACTTCGTCGCCCTGATCGTGCTCAGCCTGCTGATCCCGACGGCGCTCGGGTACGCGATCACCGGCACCTGGGTGGGCGCACTCGCCGGCCTTCTCTGGGGTGGGCTGGTGCGGATCTTCTTCGTCCACCACATCACCTGGAGCGTCAACTCCGTGTGTCATTTCCTCGGCAAGCGACGTTTCGACACCGACGACCAGTCCACCAACGTGTTCTGGCTGTCGATCCCTTCACTCGGTGAGTCATGGCACCACAACCACCATGCCTTCCCGCGCTCCGCGGTACACGGCCTGCGCCGATGGGAGATCGACCCCTCGGCGCTGATCATCGCCGGCCTGGAGCGGATCGGCCTGGCGCGGAACGTGATCCGCATCTCTCCCGAGCGCCAGGCCGAACTCACTCGCTGAGGACCGCCCGGTGATCTGATGTCACCGTTTGGTGACAGAGCGGGCAGCGAATATGTTCGTTGCGCCCCGCCGATCGGATGCACAGTGGGGTGTTCCGTGTGTCACACTCGCACTCCACCACCCTGTTGACTTATGGGCACAGGAATTTGAGAAAGGATCTTGATGCCAAGCACGAACGTCCTTGACGAGGCCCGCCAGCTCCTCGAGCGACGCCTTGCCGACCTCGACGCAGAGCGTCGTCGTCTCGAGCGGGCCCTCGCCGAGCTCGGCGGCAAAGTGAAACGATCGCCCGGCCGGCCGCGCGGCAGCGCCGGCGGCTCCAAAAAAGCGAGCGCTCCGAAAAAACGTCGCCGGCGCCGCGGCGGGACCCGCGCCGACCAGGCGGTGAACCTGATCGCCTCCAAACCGGGGATCAGCGCCTCCGACGTCGCCAAGACGATGAAGATCAAACCGAACTACCTGTACCGGGTGCTCGGTGACCTGGAGAAAGAGGGCCGGGTCAAAAAGGACGGTCGGCAGTACTACCCGGCGGGCTGACGCCCGCCCCGCGTTCGCACTTGGTTCCGGATACCGGAACCAAGTGCGAACGCACCGGAGTGCCCCGGCCTAGATCAGGCCGAGTTGCGAGACCGCGTCGCGCTCCTCCTGGAGCTCGATCACGCTCTTGTCGATCCGCTCGCGCGAGAAGTCGGGGATGTCGAGACCCTGGACGACCGACCACTCGCCGCCGCTGCACTGGCAGGGGAGGCCGCAGATGATGCCCTCGCCGATGCCATAGGAACCATCGGTCGGGACGGCCATCGAGACCCAGTCCCCGTCCGGCGTGCCGAGCACCCAGTCGTGGACGTGGTCGATCGCCGCGTTGGCGGCGGAGGCGGCGCTGGAGGCACCGCGGGCGTCGATGATCTCGGCGCCGCGTTTGCCGACCCGCGGGATGTATTCGTCGGCGATCCACACTTCGTCGTCGACCTGGTCCCAGGCGCTCTCGCCGTCGACCTTCGCATTGACCAGGTCCGGGTACTGCGAGGGCGAGTGGTTACCCCACGCGGTCATGTTGGTGACCGAGCTGACCGGCTTGCCGAGCTTGTTGGCGACCTGGATCTTGGCCCGGTTGTGGTCGAGGCGCATCATCGCGGTGAAGCGCTCGCGCGGCACGTCGGGGGCGTTCGACATCGCGATCAGGGCGTTGGTGTTGGCCGGGTTGCCGACCACCAACACCTTCACGTCGTCGGCTGCGCCCGAGTTGATCGCTTCGCCCTGCGGCTTGAAGATGCCGCCGTTGGCCTCGAGTAGATCGGCGCGCTCCATGCCCGGGCCACGCGGCCGGGCGCCGACCAGGAGGGCGATGTTGGTGCCCTCGAAGGCGGCCTTGGGGTCGTCGAAGATATCGACCCGGTGGAGCAGCGGGAAGGCGCAGTCGTCGAGCTCCATCGCGGTGCCCTCGGCGGCCTTGACGGCCTGCGGGATCTCCAGCAGGCTCAACTCGACCGGCGTGTCGGGACCCAGCATCTGGCCGCTGGCGATGCGGAACAGGAGGGCGTAGCCGATCTGCCCGGCGGCGCCCGTAACGGTGACTTTCACGGGGGTGCTCACGTTCGTCTCCTCGGAATCAGGGGTTACGGCGACGGCTAGGCGGCCATCGCCCGCTGCAGGTTGTCGTCGATCGACGCCAGGAACTCCTGCGTGGTCTGGTAGCCCTGGTCGCCGCCGACGAGCAGCGCCAGGTCTTTGGTCATCTTGCCTTCTTCGACCGTCTCGATGCAGACGCGCTCGAGGGTCTCGGCAAACTCGCTGACGGCGGGGGTGCCGTCCATCCGGCCGCGGGCCCCCAGGCCGCGCGTCCAGGCGAAGATCGAGGCGACCGGGTTGGTGGAGGTCGGGTTGCCCTGCTGGTGCTGACGGTAGTGGCGGGTGACGGTGCCGTGCGCGGCCTCCGCCTCGACCGTCTTGCCGTCGGCGGTCATCAACACGCTGGTCATCAGCCCGAGCGAACCGAAGCCCTGCGCGACGGTGTCCGACTGCACGTCGCCGTCGTAGTTTTTGCAGGCCCACACATAGCCGCCTTCCCACTTCAGCGCGGCGGCGACCATGTCATCGATCAGCCGGTGTTCGTAGGTGATCCCGGCGGCCTCGAAGTCGGCCTTGAACTCGGCCTCGTAGACCTCGGCGAAGATGTCCTTGAAGCGGCCGTCGTAGCGCTTCAGGATCGTGTTCTTGGTCGACATGTAGACCGGGTAGCCGCGGTCGAGGCCGTAGCGCAGGGAGGCTCGCGCGAAGTCCCGGATCGAGTCGTCGAGGTTGTACATCGACATCGCGATGCCGCCGCCGGGGAAGTCGTAGACGTCGAGCTCGATCGGCTCCGAGCCGTCCTTGGGGGTGAAGGTCATGGTCAGCGAGCCCTCGCCCGGCACCACCAGGTCGGTGGCCCGGTACTGGTCGCCGAAGGCGTGACGGCCGATCACGATCGGCTTGGTCCAGCCCGGCACCAGCCGCGGCACGTTGGCGATCACGATCGGCTCGCGGAAGATGACGCCGCCGAGGATGTTGCGGATCGTCCCGTTCGGCGAGCGGTACATCTCCTTCAGGCCGAACTCCTCGACCCGCGCCTCGTCTGGGGTGATCGTCGCGCACTTGACGCCGACGCCGAACTCCTTGATCGCGTTGGCGGCGTCGACCGTGATCTGGTCTTCGGTCGCGTCGCGGCTCTCGATCCCCAGGTCGAAGTACTTCAGGTCGACATCGAGGTAGGGGAGGATCAGTTGCTCTTTGATGAACGACCAGATGATCCGGGTCATCTCGTCGCCGTCGAGCTCGACGACCGGGTTCTCGACCTTGATCTTCGGCATCGGCGGGCGATGCTATACGGCCGGGCGCGTCGGCCGCTCGGCCGTGGCGGGCGCCCACACGCCGGCCGGCGAGCCGGCACAATCCCGGGTCAGATGGCCACCAGGGAGCGCCGGTCCTTCGGCAACCACATTGTCGCCAACCAGCCACCGCCGCTGGCCGACTACAACGTCTTCGAAGCCGACCGCCCGTTGGTCGAGGCGGTGCGCCGCGAGGGCGGTGACTGGGCCTTCGAGCGGATCAGCGCGGTCGGCGAGTTCGCGGGCTCGGCCGAGGCGCAGGAGCTGGGACGGTTGGCCAACGACAACGGGCCGAAGCTGAAGACCCACGACCGCTACGGCAACCGGGTCGACGAGGTCGAGTTCCATCCCGCCTGGCATGAGCTGCTCGGCACCGCGGTCTCCCACGAGCTGCACAGCTCCCCTTGGAGCGACCCGCGGCCGGGCGCCCACGTCGCCCGCGCCGCCGCCTTCATGTGCTTCTCGCAGGCCGAGGCCGGCGTCGGCTGCCCGATCTCGATGACCTACTCGGTGGTGCCCGCCCTGCGCACCCAGCCGGAGCTGGCCGAGGCGTGGGAGCCGCGCATCCTCAAGCCCACCTACGACCCGCGCAACGCGCCCGCGCCCGACAAGCGCGGTGCCCTCGCCGGGATGGGGATGACCGAGAAGCAGGGCGGCACCGACGTCCGCGCCAACACGACTCTTGCCCGACCGGTGAACGGCGGCGGGCCCGGCGCCGAGTACGAGCTGACCGGCCACAAGTGGTTCATGTCGGCGCCGATGTGCGACGCGTTCCTGGTCCTCGCCCAGGCCGAGGGCGGCCTCTCCTGCTTCCTCTTCCCGCGCTGGACTCCCGACGGGGAGCGCAATCGCTTCCGCCTGCAGCGGCTGAAGGAGAAGCTCGGCAACCGCTCCAACGCCTCCAGCGAGGTCGAGTTCGACGCCGCCTCTGCCTGGCTGGTCGGCGAGGAGGGTGCGGGCGTGCCGACGATCATCGAGATGGTCAACCACACCCGGCTCGACTGCGTGCTCGGCTCGACCACCGGGATGCGCGCCGGGATCGCCCAGGCGATCCACCACGCCTCCAATCGCTCCGTCTTCGGCACCGTGCTGACCGAGCAGCCGCTGATGCAGAACGTGCTCGCCGACCTCGCGGTCGAGTCGGAAGCGGCGACGATCTCCGCCCTGCGCCTCGCCCGCGCCTACGACGAGGCGATCGCCGGCGACGCCGAGGCGCAGAGTCTGAAGCGGGTCGCCAACGCGGTGCTCAAGTACTGGATCACGAAGCGCGCCCCCGCCCACGCCGGCGAGTGCCTCGAGTGCCTCGGCGGCAACGGCTACGTCGAGGAGTCCGGCATGCCACGGCTCTTCCGCGAGAGCCCGCTCAACTCGATCTGGGAGGGCAGCGGCAACGTCCAGTGCCTCGACGTCCTGCGGGCGATGGTGAAGAGCCCGGCCTCGGTCGAGTCCTTCTTCGCCGAGGTGGCCGAGGGCGCCGGCGCCGAGCCCCGCCTCGCCGCCTTCGCCGCCGAGCTGCGCGAGGAACTGCCGGGCGACGTGGCGACGATCGAGACCCGCGCCCGCCGCGTCGTCGAACGGATGGCCCTGGCGCTGCAGGCCTCGCTGTTGGTGCGCATCGGCGACGAGGCCGTCGCCGATGCCTTCTGCGCAAGCCGCCTGAGCGGTGACTGGGGTAGGGCCTTCGGGACGCTGCCGGCGGGGCTGGACTTCCAGCGCATCATCGAGCGCCACGCTCCCTACGCCTGAGTGAAGACGCGGCCGGGTCGGGCTGTTGCCCGGGAAAGGGACGCGGCCATTTCGAAGGCGACCCGGGCAGGCTGAGGCCGCCTCCGAAATGGCCGAGTACGGGGAGACGACGAGCGTTCTTGACGGGAGTCGTGGGGAACGTGACGTTTATTCAGGACAGGCGTTAGAGACGTGCGACTTCTGTGACGGGTCCCTGGGCAGTGTCTGCATTTAACCCACGTATACGGGGGTAAATGCAGACGGTCCCAGTGCCGTCGTGCGGAAGTGACACGGGTCACGGGAGTTCGTCACGTCTCCGTCCCATCTCTCCCGCAACGTGCTGGCCCTGCGCCAGCTCCCTCCCAAAACCTTCGCAACCCGGGCGTCTCATGGCGGTCACAGCCTGCCAGGAGCGGCATGAGACGCCCGGGACGCACCGGGCGCCAGCGCCCTACGCCTGAGTTTGGGCGTCGCGGAGGGCTCGCCCGACCTGCTCCACCGTGATCACGCCGCTCAGCCGGCCGTCGGCGTCGACCGCCATCAGGGCGCCGAGGCGGCGGAGATTCTGGTTGGAGAGCAGGGAGTCGAGGGGGGCGTCGTCGCGGACGAAGAGGGAGCGGTCGGGGTCGACCAGTTCGCTCACGGTCGAGACCGTGCGTGAGACCTCGGGGACCCCGTCGGCGGCGTCGCGGTTGAGCAGGCCGAGGAAGCGGTGGGCGGCGTCGACGACCGGGAACCAGGGCCAGCGGTAGCGGAGGAAATACTGGTCCAGCGCCTGCTCGATCGAGAGGTCGCCGCGGATGGTGACCGGTTCGCGATCCATCACGTCGGCGACGGAGATGTCGTGGATGCGGCCGGTCATCCGGGTCTGCATCGCGGCGCCGCGGGCGGAGCCGTTGATCACCATGCCGACCAGCGCCAGCCAGATGCCGCCGAAGGTGCCGAGGATCGAGTCGGTCAGCGCCATGTAGAGGCCACCGGCGATGAAGAGGTAGGCGAAGACGCGGCCGAGGTCGGCGGCGAACTTGGTCGCCGCGTTGCGGTCTCCGGTCGTCTTCCAGGCGATCGCCCGGGCGGCCCGCCCACCGTCCATCGGGAACGCCGGCAGCAGGTTGAAGAGGAGTAGGAGGAGGTTGATCATCGCCAGCCAGCCGATCATCGCCAGCACCCCCGAGGCGCCCGAGCCGGTCTCGACCAGGGCCGACTCGCGCAGCTCGTGCCAGCCGCCGACCAGGAGGCCGACGGCGGTGAGCGCGACGAAGATCGCCGCCGTCACCGCCGGCCCGGCCAAGGCGACCCGCGCTTCCACCCCCGGCCCGTCGGCCTCGCGGTCCATCCGCGCCATGCCGCCGAAGATCCAGAGCTGTATCGAGCTGATCCCGATCCCGTTGCGGGTGGCGGTGAAGGCGTGGCCGAGCTCGTGCAGCAGGATCGAGCCGAAGAAGCCGGCGGCGCTGGCGACGGCGAGGACGAAGGGCGTGGTCGAGCCCGCCGAGCTTCCCAGCAGGTCGCTGTAGAAGTTGGACATCCAGAAGATGACCAGGAAGAGGATGAGGAACCAGGACCAATCGACCGCGATCCGGATGCCGCGGACGTGGAAGAGGGTGATCGAGCCACCGCCGAACATCCCCCAATGGTAAGCGGGTAGCGTGGCCGGCCACGTGGCCGGCCCGATGACCGACACATCACTGTCCGAGCCGGTCGGCGAGCCCGACCAAGGCTGGCTGCGGGAGCGGCTGGAGGAACTCGAGCGCATCCACCGCCCCTCCGCCTCGGAGGGCGAGCGACGCGCCGCAGAGTGGTTGGTCGAACGGTTCCGCGAGCTGGGCGCCGAGGCGCGGATCGAGGCCGCCCCCGCCCACGGCACCTACTGGTGGCCGCTCGGGCTCGGTACCGCGCTCGGCGCCCTCGGCGGACTGCTCGCCCTGCGCGGCCGCCGCATCCTCGGC
Organism: Solirubrobacterales bacterium; assembly: GCA_035500835.1. Classification (GTDB taxonomy): domain Bacteria; phylum Actinomycetota; class Thermoleophilia; order Solirubrobacterales; family 70-9; genus VAYN01. The sequence continues at coordinate 57,603 of DATJWW010000034.1, forward strand.
GCCGCGCTCGGGGCGCTCGGCGCCGCCGGGATCGCCTCCGACTTCCCGCCCCATCAGCGTCGCCTCCGGAGGCCGCTGCCGAAGCGCACCGCCTACAACGTGATCTGCGAGATCGGCGACCCCGACGCGGCGCGGACCGTCGTGGTCGGCGCCCACCACGACGCCGCCCACTCCGGCCTCGTCTTCCACCCGGCGATCCCGCGGATCGCCGACCGGCTCGGCCTGATCGAGAAGATCGACACCAGCCCGGCGCTGATGGCCCCGGTGATCGGCGGACCGCTCCTCGTCGCGCTCGGCGCGCTCACCAGGATCAGGGCGCTGACCAAGATCGGCACCGCGCTCGGCTTCTGCGCGACGGCGGCGATGGCCGAGATCGGCTCGCGCAAGGTCGTCCCCGGTGCCAACGACAACGGCACCGCCGTCGTCTCCCTGCTCGCCCTCGCCCGCCGACTCGCCGAGTCCCCGGTGCCCGGCATCCGCGTGATCCTCCTCTCCTGCGGTGCCGAGGAGTCCTTCAGCGAGGGGATGAAGGCTTTCGGGGAACGCCACTTCGCCGAGCTGCCGACCGCGAGCACCTTCTTCCTCTGCCTCGAGTCGACCGGCTCGCCCCACCTTCTGGTGCTGCGCGGCGAGGGCTTCCTGAAGATGTACGACTACCCGGCGCCGGCGCTCGAGCTGCTCGACACCGCGGCCGAGGAGCTCGGCATCTGGCTCTATCCCAACCTCCGGCTGCACAACGGCACCGACGGCCTCGAGGCCCTCGCCGCGGGGTACGAATCGGCGGTGATCGCGGGCTGCGACGACCGCAAGCAGCCCGCCAACTACCACTGGCCGAACGACCTCGCCGAGAACGTCGACTTCACCTCCGTGGCCGACGGGATCAGGCTCAGCGAGGCCGCCGTCCGGCGCCTCGCCGAGCGCGCCTGACGGCGCCCCGTCGAGTGTGACCAATCCCGACTACGCACTCGGATTTTCCCTCTATAGCATCCGCGCTCGTGCCATCCCACGACGTGCTTGTCATAGGGGCCGGGCTCGCCGGCCAGCGGGCCGCCCTCTCCGCCGCGGAACAGGGCGTTTCGGTCGGGATCGTCTCCAAGGTCCACCCCGTCCGCTCCCATTCCAACGCCGCTCAGGGCGGCATCAACGCGGCGCTCAACCCTGACGACACGTGGGAGTCCCACGCGTTCGACACCGTCAAGGGCTCCGACTACCTCGGCGACCAGGACGCGATCGAAATCATGGCCAGGGAGGCGCCGGAAGAAATCCTCCACATGGAGCACCTCGGCGTCACCTTCCACCGCAACGAGGAAGGCAAGCTCGGCACCCGCGCCTTCGGCGGCGCCTCCGCCGCCCGCACGTACTACGTCGCCGACATCACCGGCCAGGCGATCATGCACGTGCTCTACGAGCAGCTGATGAAATATTCGGAGCAGATCACCCGCTACGAGGAGTGGTTCTCCTCCTCGCTGGCGATCGACGAGAAGGGCGAGTGCTGCGGCATCGTCACCCGCAACGTCGCCGACGGCTCGATGGAGCTGTTCCAGGCCAAATCGGTGATCCTCGCGACCGGCGGCTCCGGCCAGATCTGGAAGCCGACCACCAACGCCCTGATCTGCACCGGCGACGGCATCGCGATGGCCTACCGGGTCGGCGCCAAGCTGATGGACATGGAGATGATCCAGTACCACCCGACCACGCTGGCGGGCAAGGGATTCCTGATCACCGAGGGTGCCCGCGGCGAGGGCGCCCTGCTCCTCAACAAGAACGGCGAACGCTTCATGGAGAAGTACGCGCCCAACAAAATGGAGCTCGCCTCGCGCGACGTCGTCTCCCGCGCCGAGCAGACCGAGATCGACGAGGGTCGCGGCTTCCCTGACGGGACCGTCGCGCTCGACATCACGGTGGTGCCGAAAAAGCGCATCCACGAGGCGCTGCGCGAGATCGTCCTCGTCGGCCGGGATTTCGCCGGCGTCGACATCACCCGCGAACCGATCCACATCAAGCCGGGCAACCACTACACGATGGGCGGCGTCAAGACCGACGTCGAGGGCCGCACCGACATCCCCGGCCTCTACGCCGCCGGCGAGGTCGCCTGCGTCTCGGTCCACGGCGGCAACCGGCTCGGCGCCAACTCGCTGCTCGACACCCTGATCTTCGGCAAGCACTCCGGCCGCGACGCCGCGGCACGGGCCCTGCGCACCGCCTGGTCGAAGCCCTCGGGCAAGGTGCTGGAGGACGAGCAGGCGATGGTCGACGACATCAACGGTCGCGAGAAGGGCTCCGGCCGGCGCGTCTCCGAGATCAAGCTGGAGCTCGGTCAGACGATGGACGGCAAAGTCGCCGTGTTCCGCGACGAGGCCGGGATCACCGAAGCGCTGGAAACCGTGCGTCGCCTCAAGGAGGAGGCGAAGACCGCCTACATCGACGACCACGGCAGCGTCTTCAACCAGGATCTGATGGGGGCGATCGAGCTGGGGTACATGCTCGACTGCGCCGAGTGCTCCTGCATCGGGGCGCTGGAGCGCAAGGAGAGTCGCGGCGCCCAGTTCCGCACCGACTTCCCGGAGCGCAACGACGAGGAGTGGCTCAAACACATCAACCTCGAGAAGACCGAGGACGGCCCGGAGATCTCCTACTCCGAGGTCACGATCACCCAGTGGCAACCGGAAGCGAGGACGTACTGATGGCCGAGTACACGATCAAAGTCCGGCGCTACCAGCCGGAGTCAGGCGAAGCCGCCTACTGGGAGGAGTTCGGGGTCGACCTCGATCCCTCGCTCTCCGTCCTCGACGGCCTGCTGCAGGCCAAGGACCGCGAGGACGGCTCGCTCGCCGTCCGCTGCTCCTGCCGGGCGGCGATCTGCGGCTCCTGCGGGATGAAGATCAACGGCAAGTCGGGACTCGGCTGCCAGACCCAGATCGGCGAGGCTCAAGAGCTGGCCGACAAGAAATCGTCCGCGGTCGGCGGCGCCTCCGAGGGCAACGTGATCACGATCGAGCCGATGGGCAACATGCCGGTGATCAAGGACCTGGTGACCGACATGGAGTCGACCCACTGGACCAAGATCCGCCGCGTCACCCCCTGGCTCCTGCCGCACGGCGAGCCGCCGGAGCGCGAGTACATCGTCGAGCCGGAATCGATGGTCGACATCACCCAGTCGATGGCCTGCATCCAGTGCGGCGCCTGCGTCTCCTCCTGCCTCTCGATGGAAGCCGACCCGCTCTTCATCGGTCCGGCGGCGTTGGCCAAGGCCTACCGCTTCGTCGGCGACCCGCGCGACGCCGAGACCGCCGAGCGCCTCACCGACCTCGCCCACGACCCGCACGGGATCTACGACTGCACCCACTGCTTCAGCTGCGTCGACGCCTGCCCGAAGGGGGTGGCGCCGATGGATCAGATCATGCGCCTGCGCCGCAAGGCGGGCGAGAACGGGATCGAGGACCCGAACAGCGGCCACTCACACGAGATGGCCTTCGTCAAGATCATCGAGAAGAAGGGCACCCTCGACGAGAGCCTGCTCCTGCAGGAGTCCTTCGCGCCCGGCGTGCTCGGCAAGCTGATGCCGACCAAACGGGCGATCAAGGAAATGATCGGCTCGATCCCGGTCGCGATCCGCGGCATCAAGACCGGCAAGATGCGGTCGCTGCCGAAGCTGATCCCCGGCGTCCACCACAAGCTCCCCGACCAGGACGACGTGAAGGCGATCTACAAACACGCCGAGGAGCACAACGAGGAATTCAACCTGTACATCAAGGGCGAGGAGGGCGACGAGGAGGCCGCCGTCGAGGAGGGCCTCGAGCCCGCCGCCGCCCCGGGAGCCGAGGAGGCCACCAATGGCTGATCCGATCAAAGTCGCCTACTGGCCCGGCTGCGTCTCGCGCGGCTTCACCCCCGAGCTGCACGGCTCGATGGCCCTGGTCGCCCAGAAGCTCGGCATCGAGCTGGTCGAACTCGACCGCGCCAACTGCTGCGGCGCCGGGGTGATCGCCGAGCACAACCAGGAGCTGGCCGACACGCTCAACGCGCGCACCTTCGCGCTCGCCCAGCAGACCGGCCTCTCGATGATGAACATCTGCTCGACCTGCCAGGGCGCCCAGTCGGAGTGTCAGCAGCGCCTCGACGCCGACTCCCAGTACCGCGCCCACGTCAACGAGGCGCTCTCCGGTCAGGGCCTCGCCTACGAGAAGTCGGCCGACGGCTCCTGGACCAACAAAAACTTCCTCTGGCTGCTGGTCGAGGACTACGGGCTCGACCGCCTTGCAGCCCAGGTCAAACGGCCGCTCTCCGGCCTCCGCGTCGGCCCCTTCTACGGCTGCTACATCGTGCGGCCGAAGGAGCGCCTCGGCTACGAGGAGCACCCGGATCGCGACATCTACCTGGAGAAGGTGATCGAGGCCCTCGGCGGCGAGATCGTCGAGTACGACGGGGCGCGCAAATGCTGCGGCTTCCCGGTGATCACGATGAACCGCGAAACCTCCCTGACCCAGGCGGGCACCCACGTCGGCGACGCGATCGACGCCGGCGCCGACTGTCTCGTCACCCCCTGCCCGCTCTGCCACCTGAACCTCGACATGCAGCAGCCGGAGGCGGCCAAGGTCGTCAACCGCGACCTCGGCCTGGCCGTCCTCCACCTCCCCCAGCTGGTCGGCCTCGCCCTCGGCGCGACGCCGAAGGAGCTGGGGATGGAGAAGCACATCGCCTCGACCAAGTGGGTCGAGGAGCGGTTGACCGCCGTTCCGGCGTAGAACGCCGGAACGGCCCCGAAAGACCAGGGCGGCCGAGCGAGATCCCGCGGCCGGCTACTTCGTCGTCATCACGACGATGCCGAAGACGACGCCGGCCGCGACCACGGCGAGGGCGAGGCCCGAGGCCGCCAGGGCTGCAACCGCCGGGGCCGGGCGATCTTCGCGGTTCAGGTCCGCGAAGCGCGCCGTCCCCCAGATCACGACGGAGAAGGCGACGGTGATGCCGACGCCCGCGAGGATCGAGGCACCGATGGTCTGCAGCAGATCGCTCCAGTCGACGATCGTCGCGATCATGAGACGGCCACCGGCGCTCCGCGCCTGACCCGCCGGGCGAAGACCGCGGTGAGCAGCGACAGCGACATCAAGGTCACGATCAGCGGCCCGAGTGCCCCGGTGCCGAAGATCCGCGTGATCCCGTAGACGGCAGCGCCGATCACCGCCGCCGCGGGCAGGGTGAGTATCCAGGCGGTGACGATGTTCCCGGCGACGCCCCAGCGCACCGCCGACACCCGTTTCGCCGCGCCCGCTCCCATCACGCCACCGTTGATCACATGCGTGGTCGACAGCGGATAGCCGAAGTGGGTCGAGGCGAGGATCACCGCGGCTCCCGCGCCTTGGGCGGAGAAGCCCTGCGCCGCGTCCATCTTGATGATCTTCGTCCCGGTGGTCTTGATGATCCGCCAGCCACCCGAATAGGTGCCGAGGGCGATCGCCGTCGCCGAGGAGGCGATCACCCAGAGCGGTGGGTCGGCTTCCGCGCCGAGGCTTCCATGGGCGATCAGCGCCAGGGTGATCACCCCCATCGTCTTCTGGGCGTCGTTGGTGCCGTGGGCGAGGGCGAGCATGCCGCCGGAGAGAAGCTGGCCGTAGCGGTAGCCGCGGGAGACGACGCCGGGTCGCTGGTGGCCCACGATTCGATATCCGACCCCGATCGCCACGGCCGCGACCAGGAAGGCCAGCAGGGGAGCCAGGATCGCCGGGATCAGAACCTTGCCGATCAACCCTTCGGCGATGACCGCGTGGAATCCCGCCGCGGCCACCGCCGAGCCGACGACGCCGCCGATCAAGGCGTGAGAAGAGCTCGACGGCAGGCCGAACCACCAGGTGAAGAGGTTCCAGGAAATCGCGCCGACGAGGCCCGCAAAGACGATCGTCGGCGTGATCACTTCGGCATTGACCACATCGTTGGCGACGGTCGCGGCGACGGAGATCGAGATGAAGGCGCCGACGAAGTTCAGGATCGACGCCATGCCGATCGCGACGCCGGGCGCTGCCGCCCCGGTCGAGATCGAGGTGGCGACGACGTTCGCCGTGTCGTGGAAGCCGTTGGTGAAGTCGAAGGCGAGGGCGGTGCCTACGACGATCACGAGGACGACGTCGGAGCTCACGGCCCGCAATCTAGCCGGGTCTTTTACAAATTGTTTACAGAGCCCGTCAGGAGTTCTTGATGACGATGCCCTCGATGATCTGCGCGGCGGTCTCCGTCGCGTCGATCGCCTCCTCGAGGACGCCGAAGATGTCTTTCCAGCGGATCACGACCATCGGGTCGATGCCGTCGTCGAAGAGGGAGGCCACGGCGTCCCGGGAGATCCGGTCGCCTTCGTTCTCGAGACGGTGGATCTCGATCCAGTGCGGATCGAGATCCTTGAAGGTCGGCAGCTTCTCCACCGCCGCCGCGAGTTCGCGACAGGCACCGAGCAGAACCTTGGTCAGCGCCGCCGCCTGCGCCATCGGCGCCTCGATCTTGTAGATGACGAGGAGATCGGCCGCCTCCTCGGTCAGGTCGATCACGTCGTCGAGCTTGGTCGCCAGCGCGTAGATGTCCTCGCGGTCGAGCGGCGTGACGAAGGTCGAGTTCAGCCGTTTGATGATCTCGTGGGTGATCCGATCCCCCTCGTGCTCGGCGGCGACGATCTCGGCCTGCAACTCGCCGACGTCGGGCCACTCGCCCATCAGCCGATCAAGCAGGAGGGCGATGTCGACGCTGTTGTTACCGGCCTCGATGAAGAGATCGAAGAAGGTCCGGTCGCGAGGTAGAAGCGAGAGCCGAGGGGTCATCTGCCAATCGTATTGGCGATCGGCGGCGACGATCGCCTTCAGAGGCCGATCAATTTGAGGATCACGGCTGCGACGATCGTCAACACGCCGCCGGTGATGGTCTTGCCCCAGTTGTCGAGTCGCGCTTCGATCCTGGCCAAATCCTCTTTGGTGGCCACCTCTTCGAAGCGTTCGTCTACTCCGGCAAATCGTTCGTCGACCTTGCCGAACCCGACTTCGACCTTGCCGAGCCGTTCGTCGACCTTGCCGAACCCGGCTTCGATCTTGCCGAGCCGCTCGTCGACCTTGTCGAATCGGACTTCGACCTTGCTGAACCGTTCGTCGACCTTGTCGAATCGGGCTTCGACCTTGTCCTCAAACCGCTCGAACCGGTCTTCGAAGCGGCCGACTCGGCCTGCCAGATCGTCGATGCGCTTTTCGGTAGAGCTTGCCTCCATCACGCTCACTGAGCAAGAGTAGGAAGAAAGCCCTCCGCCATGGGAAACAGAAGTGGAACTTTTGCGTTAAGGCGAGGCGGAGCCGGCGCTCAACCCCGGCTCAGGAGCCAGCCGCGGTCGACCAGGATCTCGGCTACCTGGACGGCGTTGGTGGCGGCGCCCTTGCGCAGGTTGTCGCCGGAGGTCCAGAGGTTCAGGGTGCGCTCCTGGCCCGGGTCGCGGCGGATGCGGCCGACCAGGACGTCGTCCCGGCCGGCGCTCCGGATCGAGGTCGGGTAGGCCGCCGCGGCCGGATCGTCGACGACCTGCACGCCGACCGCCTCGGCGAGCAGGGCGCGGCAGTCCTCGGGCGAGAGATCCTCTTTGGTCTGCACGTTGATCGACTCGCCGTGGCCGACGAAGACCGGCACCCGGGCGCAGGTCGCCGAGATGCCGACCTCCTCGCCGACGTCGAGGATCTTCCGCGTCTCGGCCATCACCTTGCGCTCCTCGGTCGTGTAGTCGTCGCCGTCCTTGAAGGTCTCCACCTGGGGGATCACGTTGAAGGCGATCTGGTGGGGGTAGACGGCGGGCGCCGGCGGCTCCTCGCCGGCGAGGATCGCCCGCGCCTGGGCGCGCAGCTCCTCGACCGCCTTCTGGCCGGTCCCCGAGACCGCCTGGTAGCTGGAGACGACCAGACGCTCGAGGCCGACGGCGCGGTGGATCGGCGCCAGCGCCATCATCATCACCATCGTCGTGCAGTTCGGGTTGGCGACGATCCCCTTGTGGTGCTCGGCCGCCTCGTCGTTGACCCCGGCGACGACCAGCGGCACGTCCTCGTGCATCCGCCAGAAGCTCGTGTTGTCGACGACGGTGGCGCCGGCCTCGGCGAAGCGCGGCGACCACTCCGAGCTGACCGCGCCCCCCGGCGAGGAGAGGACGACATCGCAGCCCTGGATCGTCTCGTCGGTGAGCGGCTGCACGGTCAACGTGCCGTCGCCCCACTCGAGTTGCTTGCCCGCCGAGCGCTCCGAGGCGTAGGCGACCACCTCGCGCGCCGGGAAGCCGCGCTCGTGGAGGAGCGCCAGGATCGTCGTCCCGACCGCGCCGGTCGCGCCCATCACCCCGACTCTGTAGCCGTCGCCCGCCATCTCTCTCCGCGGGCGGCTAGCCGGCGACCGTCGGCCGGTGCTCGGGCCCGGTGGGGTCTTCGGCGCGGATCGCGTCGCTGCCCAGCTCGAAGGTCCGGTGCAGGGACTTGACGGCATCGGGGACGCGGTCGGCGGCGATGACGCACGAGATCTTGATCGGCGAGGTGGAGATCATCTCGATGTTGATCCGTTCGTCGCCCAGCACCTCGAAGACCTTGGCGGCGACACCGGGGTGCGAACGCATCCCGGCGCCGACGATCGAGACCTTGCCGATCGCCTCGTCGGTCCGCATCTCCAGCGAGACGCCGTCGAGGCCCTCGATCACGTCGCGGGCCGTCGCCAGATCGGCGCGATCGACGGTGAAGGAGAGGTCGGCGAGCTGGTCGTCGCCGACCGGCTCGTTCTGGATGATCACGTCGACGTTGACGTTGGCCTCGGCGAGGGCGCTGAAGATGCGGCCGGCCACCCCGGGCTCGTCGCGGACGCCGCGCAGCGTGACGCGCGCCTCGGCGTTGGAATGGGTGACGGCGGTGACGAAAGGTTGCTCCATGGTCTCTTCCTCTGAGATGACGAGGGTACCGGGGCCGTCCTCGAAGCTGCTGCGGCAGTGGATCCGGACCCCGTGGTTGCGGGCGTACTCGACCGAGCGCAGCTGCAGCACACCGGCGCCCGAGGCCGACATCTCGAGCATCTCCTCGAAGGAGACCTGCGGCAGCTTGCGCGCGTCCGGGACGAGGCGGGGGTCGGCGGTGAAGACACCGGCGACGTCGGTGTAGATCTCGCAGACGCTCGCCCGGAGCGCCGCGGCAAGCGCCACCGCAGTGGTGTCGGAGCCGCCCCGCCCCAGCGTGGTGACGTCGCGGCTGTCGGTCGACACCCCCTGGAAGCCGGCGACGAGGACGATCCGGTCCTGGTCGAGCGCCTGGCGGATGCGGTCGGCGCGCACGTCGATGATCCGCGCCTTGGTGTGGGAGGAGTCGGTGACGATCCCCGCCTGCGAGCCGGTCAGCGAGATCGCCTCGTGGCCCATGTCGTGGATCGCCATCGCGCAGAGCGCGCAGGAGATCCGCTCGCCGGTCGAGAGCAGCATGTCCATCTCGCGGGCGACCGGTCGGTCGGAGATCTCGTGCGCCTGCTCGACGAGTTCGTCGGTCGTCTTGCCCCGCGCCGAGAGCACGGCGACGACCCGGCTGCCCGCTTCGCGCGCGGCGACGATCCGCCCGGCGGCGCGTTTGATCTGCTCGGCGCCGGCGACCGAGGTGCCGCCGAACTTCATCACGACTATGTCCGAAGGCTGCCCGGCCATGCCAACGAGGATAGAGAGGCCCTAGCTGCCGCCGAGGTTCCCCAGCATCGCCTGTTCGGCCATCCGGATCAGCCCGAGGCCGCTGTGCGGTCGCATGTCGCTGGAGCGCACGCGGACGTGCGAGCCATGCGGTCCGATCACCTCGACGATGGTGCAGACGTCGCCGATTTCGCAGTCGTCGCCGTAGTCGGCCTCGATCGCTTCCATCTGCTCCGCCACGACTTTGCCGATCTTGCTCTGGTCGAGCATCAACGCCTCCTGTCAGTTCGCCGGTTCCGCGCCTGACGATAGGTGATCTGGCCGAATCCACTTCAGATATATCTCGCTGATACATTGGGGGCTGAGCCATGGACTCGCTCAGCCCGACCGCCTACGTGATCCTCGGCATGGTCCGAGAGGGGCCGCGTTCCGGCTACGAGATCAAAGCCGCGGTCGACGGCACCACCCGCTTCTTCTGGGCGGCGAGCTACGGCCAGATCTACCCCGAGCTGAAGCGGCTCGCCGAGGCTGGCCTCGTGGTCGGCTCCGACGCCCCGACCGGCGGCCGGCGGCGCACCGTCTACGAGATCACCGCCGACGGCGAGGAAGAGCTGAAGGCGTGGCTGCGGCGCTCGCCGGAAACCTACGAGATGCGCGAGGAAGGCCTCCTGAAACTTTTCTTCGCCGCCGCCCTCGAGCCGGCGGAGGCGGCCGAGATCCTCGCCTCGATGCGCGCCCACCGGCTCGCCGCCAACGCCCAGCTGCGCCAGATGAGGCCGATGGCGGAAGCGAAGCGCGCCGACGACAGCGACGACTACCCGCTGCTGGTGCTGGAGGGCGGGCTCGAGTTCACCGAGTGGTTCGCCGACTGGGCCGGGCGGGTCGAGCGGCTGATCCGGGACCGGGCGAAGGCGGCGAGGGCCTGATGTTCGCGGGGTTGGCGAGGCTCGCCCAGCGCCACGCCCGGACGGTGGTGGTCGTCGCGGTCCTCTTCGCGATCGCCGCCGCGGCGCTCGGCGGCTCGGTCGCGGACCGGCTCGCCCCCTACGGCGCCGAAGATCCCTCGACCGAGTCGGTCAAGGCACAGGACCAGCTGCAGGAAGCGGGCTACCGCTTCCCCTCGGTGGTCGCCCTGGTCGAGCACGCCCCGGTGGCACGACCCTCGACCCGCGCCCGGGTCGAGGCACTCGAGCGCGAGGTGCGCCGCAACCCCGAAGTCGACCAGGTCTTCGGCTACTACGACACCCACTCGCGCGCCTTCGTCTCCGAAGACGGGCGCTCCACCTACTTCGCCGTCACCCTGAAACCGACGGGGGACAAGGAAACCCAGGACGTCGGCGGCGAAATCGCCGAAACCCTGTCGGCCCATCCGGGCGTCGTCGTCGGCGGGGTGGCGGTGGCCCAGGAACAGGTGAACAGCCAGGTCGAGGAAGACCTTCAGCACGCCGAGATGCTCGCCTTCCCGCTCCTCTTCCTCCTCTCACTGCTCTTCTTCCGCAGCCTCGTCGCCTCGGTCCTGCCTCTCCTGATCGGAGGGCTGGCGATCGTCGGCACCTTCCTCATCCTCCGCGTCGCCAGCGAATTCGCCTCGATCTCCGTCTTCGCCCTCAACCTGACGACGGCGCTCGGGCTCGGTCTGGCGATCGACTACAGCCTCTTCGTCGTCTCCCGCTACCGCGAGGAGATCGCCCGCACGGGACCGGGCCCGGAGGCGATGCGCCGCGTGCTGGCGACGTCCGGGCGCACCGTCTTCTTCTCCGCGCTGACCGTCTCCGCGGCGCTCGCCTCGCTGCTTGTCTTCCCACAGCGCTTCCTCTACTCGATGGGGCTCGGCGGGGCGCTGGTCGTCCTCTTCGCGGCGCTCGTCTCCCTCACGGTCCTACCGGCGATCCTCACCCTGCTCGGCCCACGCGTGAACGCGGGTGCTCCCGCATTCCTCAAGCGCCGCGCCGAGCGCGACGCTCGCCCCGACGAGAGCGGCTTCTGGTACCGCCTCTCCCGCTTCGTCATGCGCCGGCCGATCCCGGTGGCGACGCTCTCGGCGGGCTTCCTGATCCTGCTCGGCCTCCCCTTCCTCGGGATCAAGTTCAACACCGTCGACCCCACCGTCCTGCCCGAGAGCGCCAGTGCCCGGATCGCCTATGAGCAGATCAACTCCGAATTCCCGCCCTACCGCGAAACGCCGATCGTGGTGTCCTACGCGGGTGGCTCTGCCGCGGGGGCACGCGCCTTCGCGGCGGAGGTGGAGAAGGTCGAAGGCGTCGCCGCGGTGGCGCCGCCGAAGCGGCTCGAAGGCGGGGTCTACGCGATCGAAGCGATCTCCGCCCACCCATTCGTCTCCGACCCCAGCCAGGACACGGCAAGGCTGATCCGCGCCCTGCCGGTGCCGGCGGGCGCCACCGCCCAGGTCGGCGGTGCCACCGCGGACTTCATCGACCTGCAGTCGAGCCTGGCCTCACACCTGCCGATCGCCCTCGCGATCATCGTCGTCACCACCCTGGTGATCCTCTTCCTGATGACCGGGTCGGTGATCCTGCCGATCAAGTCGCTGATCATGAACGCGCTCAACCTCAGCGCGGTCTTCGGCCTCCTCGTCCTGATCTTCCAGGACGGCCGGCTGGAAGGGGTGCTCGATTATTCGAGCCCCGGCGCGATCGAGCAGACGATGCCGATCCTGTTGTTCGCTGTGGCCTTCGGCCTCTCCACCGACTACGCGGTCTTCCTCCTCTCGCGGATCAAGGAGGCCCGCGACGCCGGCGCCTCGGACTCCGAGTGCGTGGCGATCGGGCTCGAGCGGACCGGCCGCATCGTCACCGCCGCGGCGCTCCTCTTCGCCGTCGCGATGTTCGCCTTCGCCACCTCGAAGATCATCTTCATCAAGGAGAACGGGGTCGGCACGGCGCTGGCGGTGCTGATCGACGCCTCGATCGTCCGCGCCCTCCTGGTGCCGGCGCTGATGGAGCTGCTCGGCAAGTGGAACTGGTGGGCACCGGCCCCCCTGCGACGCCTCCACGAGCGCTTCGGGATCAGTGAGGAGCCGGTCGAGCCGGAGCCGGCTTCCGCTCTTTCTTGAGTAAAAGTCGGGGTATTCACGACTCCGTCACAGGAGTGGGCCGGCGGTCCCGTTAGATCGGGGACCGACTTGCACTACATCCTCTTAGCCCTGCTCGGCCTCGTCATCGGCGCCTTCGGCACCCTGGTCGGCGCCGGCGGCGGTTTCATCCTCACCCCGGTCCTGCTGATCCTCTACCCGGAACTGACCCCGGCCCAGATCACCTCGATCAGCCTCCTCGTCGTCTTCTTCAACGCGCTCTCGGGCTCGATCGCCTACGCCCGGATGCGGCGCATCGACTATCGCTCCGGCCTCCGCTTCGCCGCCGCCGGCATCCCCGGCTCGATCCTCGGCGCGCTCGCCGTCCACTACGTCCCGACCCACGTCTTCGACCTGATGATGGCGGTGGTCCTGGCGGTCCTCTCGCTGGTGGTGGTCCGGCTGCGTCCTCACCATGAACGCGCGGCGCCACGCGGCCACACCACACTGCGCGAGCTCGTCGACGCCCACGGCGACGTCTACCGCTATCGGGTGCCGCTCGCCCGCGGCACGCTCTACAGCGCCGGCGTCGGGTTCCTCTCCAGCTTCCTCGGGATCGGCGGCGGGGTCATCCACGTGCCGCTGATGGCCGGGGCGCTCGGCTTCCCCACCCACATCGCGACGGCGACCTCGCACTTCGTCCTGGTCTGGATATCGGGGACGGCGAGCGCGACGCACCTGATCGGCGGCACGCTCACGGTCGGTCACGGCCTGAGGCGGGCGATCGCCCTTTCGATCGGGGTGCTGCCGGGGGCCCAGTTGGGAGCCCGCCTGTCGCGCCGCTTCACCGGCCCGACCATCCGCAGGTTCCTCGGCGTCGCGCTGCTCGCTCTCGCCTTGCGCCTGCTCGTCTCGGCCGCTTCCTGAGCTTCTTCTTCCGGTGCGACGAAGAGCGAGGGGCTGAGCGTCGGCACTTCTTCTTCCGCCGCGAAGCCGACCGGTTCGACGCCGAACATCGTCGCCAGCGTCTTCAGCAGCGTGAAGTGGTTGCCGTATTCGGCTTCGGCCACGGTGCCGGGTTCGACCAGCGGCGAGATCAGCAGCAGCCCGACCTTGCCGCCGCCACCGGTTTCGGTCACCGATTCTTCGCTGTAGGCGGTGGGTTCGGCTTCTGCTTCGGTCGTCGCGGTCGAGGATTTCTTTCCCGAGGTCGCCTTCTTGGTGGTCGTCCCGGCCGACGGGAGGTTCGGGAACTGCGGCGCCAGACAGCAGCCACTTGGGTCCGCCCCTTCGCCCGTCTGCGGCGCCTGCGCCGAGGTGATCATGATCAGGCCGCCGCCTTCTTCGTAGGCCGGTGAGGCCATGATCGCCGGGACCAACGTCTTCAGCAGCGCGGCGACGCCGCGGGCGCCTTTCGGCGCGCCCGGTTCGCATTCGAGTTCGCCGCCCGCGTGGCAGGCATCGGGGTAGATCAGCGAGAGCGCGGGCGTCTTCTTCTTCGACTTGAGGTCGCGAGTGAGCGCTTCGAAGCCGACGTCGAGCTTGCCGCATTCTGGGCTTTCGGCGATCGCCCGGAAGTAGACGACCGGGTTGCGCCAGGTCACGAACTGGTCGCCGACGACCGGAGTCTGGGCCGGATCGGGCGTGTTCAGGGTCGGTTTGCGACAGGTGGTCGGCCAGCCCGCGGCGGCCCCGTTTTCCATGTCCTCGACATAGGCCCGCCAGGTGACTTCTTCTTCTCCGAGCTCGGTCGGCAGCGATTTGACCGTTTCGGCGTAGACGCAGCCGGTGCCTTCGACCTGTTCGGCGGTTTCGGCGACGGTGCCGGGCAGGATTTCGTCGTAATTGGGGCAGTTGACCGCGGTTTCCTGGGTCGGCCCCTGCCCGCTCAGCATCGCGATCTGGTTGGCGAGGACGCCACCGGTGACGCCATAGTAGTTGGGGATCAGCTCGCCCTTCTTGGGCAGCGTCTTCGAGGTGTAGGCGGCTTCGCCGGTCCCGCCGAAGAGGCTTTCGTAGCTGTTTTCGCCGAGCACGATCAGCCAGGCGTGTCTGACTTCGGGCAGTTCTTCTTCTTCGAGGAAGTTTTCGCCTTCTTCTTCCGGGTTGAATTCGGCCGGCGGCGGCTGACCGTCGAGTTCTTCTTCGCCTTCCGGCAGCGGTTCGAAGGGGGCTTCTTCCGGCAGCGGTTCGAAGGGGATCGCTTCCGGCGCAGTTTCGACCGGCGCTGCGGCAATCGCTTCTTCTTCGACTTCTTCTTCCGGTTCTTCGGCGGGCGGCGCTTCGGTCGCGTGGTGGGGGTAGACGAGGAGGATCGTCTGCAGTGGCGCCGACTCGGCGATTTCGCTCATCGCCGAACCGAGCCCGACGCCGAGCGCCAGCATGCCGATCACCGCGATCGCGATCGCCGGCGGCGAGGGCATCCAGGACCAGCCGCCCTCCTCACCGTCGCCCCCTTTCGACTTCGGCAGCTTGGCGCCGGCCGCCGCCGCGACGCCCCTGCCTTTGCTCGAGAGCGCCGCGAGGGTGCCGGCCACCGCCCCGGGCAGACGACCGCGCCGCGCGCCACAGCTCAGGCAGTAGCGTTGGTCCGGCGCGAGGGGGCTGCCGCACTCACTGCAGTTCCCCTGCCCCGGCCCGGGGATCTGTTCGTCTTCGCGGTCGGCCACGCTTGGACGTGATTATGCGGACAAGGTGGTTCCGCTGTTGTAAAAATTTTGCATCGATGGTGCGGCGGCGCCGAATACCCATCACAGGCCCATTCACAACTCTTAAACATGGCTGACGATCCGGCATCTGAAGATGCGCGCGTGAGTGCCGGTCCCGAGCGAACCGAGCCGGCGGTCCCGGCTCCTCCCACGCCTCCGACCCAGCAGGCTGCCGAGCCGGTGGTCGGGCCGTCGATGGCCGCTTTCGGCGGCCACGACAACTGCCCCAACTGCGGCGCGCGGATGGCGGCGGACCAGCGCTACTGCCTGAACTGCGGCCATCGCCGCGGCGACCCGCGGCTGCCGTTCATGGATGCCGTCGTCTTCATGGAGTCGATGAACGCGCCCGCGGGGGGCGCCACGCCTCCCCCACCGCCCGACGAATCGAAATCCTCCAATCGGATGAACGCGAACGCCGCCCTGATCGCGGGCGTCGCGACGCTGGTGCTGGCGATCGGCGTCGGCTTCTTGATCGGCAGGTCAGGCCACGACAACTCCTCTCAGCCCGCGGCGCCGCAGATCATCAAGGTCGGTGGCGGCGGGGAAGGCGGCGAAGTCGAAGAATCGACCGCACCCGAAACCGAAACGGGAGGTGCCGAAACCAAGGCGGGTGGCGAAAAGGGCGGCGGCTCGAGCGCAACCTCGAGCAATCCGTCGAAGGGCAAGGGCACCAAGGAAACCGAAGAAAACGCCGAAGAAGGCGCCAACGGCGTGTCCAAGGCGACCGAAGAAGTCCTGCATCCCGAAACCCCGCAGGCAAAGACCGGCACCCAGGTCGGCGAAAGCTGCGAAGAAGGAACCGCCGGCTGCGAAAACGGCAAGTTCGAAGGTAATTTCTTCGGCGAATGAGATTCCCCGGCTCGAAAAAACCAGCCACCAACGGCGCCCTCAAATCGCCGCCGCCTCCCGGTGCGCCGCCGCCGAGCGCCCCACCTTCGATCTCTCCGCCCGGCACGGTCCGCGCCGGCGGCCCGCCCCCGGGCAAAAGCCTCGGCTCGGCCCAGGGCGAGGAGTTCATGGTCGACCTCAAACGGCGCCGCGAGCAGCTGGTCGCCAGGGTCGCCGAGCTGCAGTGGGATCTCGGCGGGCTGACCTATGAGATGGCGATCCGCAACAGCATCCGGGTCGAGGTGCTGGTCAAGCGGGCAGCCGAGCTGCAGGACGCCGACGCCGAACTGAACGAGGTCGAACGCATCCTCCGCATGGAGGAGTCGGCGACCGCCGGCTCCTGCCCCTCCTGTGGTGCCCCTCACTCGAGCGGCGCCACCTTCTGCTGGCAGTGCGGCAAACCTTTGCTTGAACAGGTCTCCGGCGACACGATCGTCAAACGGTAGGAGAGCTCCGAGGAGGGGCTTCCGGCAGGCGTCTCTCTCAACCCGTCGGGAAGGGGAGTGGTGGAGCTGGCGCCCGGGATGTGCTCTGGCCCTCTGGGTACAAGCCGTTCGACGCCTGCCGGAACCCCCTCTCACAGGCCGGAGAGTCGCGACGATCGTCCCTTGGGTTTTTCAGCTGGAAGGGATGAGGCGCCCCCGCCTCGAGCTTGGCCGGAGGGACGATGGCCGGCCGTGCCCTCGCCTGGGCGCGCGTGCCCAACTCCTACACGGGCGATCTCGGGCAGGGGTCGAGCGTCTTGTACCCAGAGGGCCAGAGCGCCGAGGGGCGCCAGCTCCACCACTCCCCTTCCCGACGGGTTAAGCGGAACCCTGCCCGGGATCGCCCTGGCCCGAGCCTCAGGTGGCGCTCTTTCTAGCCGAAGCGGCCGGTCACGTAATCCCGCGTACGAGGATCGCGCGGTGAGCCGAAGATCTTCTCGGTCTCGTCGAACTCGATCAGGGTGCCGATCGGCTTCTCCCCGCGCGTCTCGAGGCTGAAGAAGGCGGTGCGGTCGGCGACGCGCGCCGCCTGCTGCATGTTGTGGGTGACGATGACAATCGTAAAACGGCCTTTGAGGCTGTGGATCAGATCCTCGATCGCGCCGGTGGCGATCGGGTCTAGCGCCGAGGCGGGCTCGTCGAGCAGCAGCACGTCGGGTTCGATCGCGATCGCGCGGGCGATACAGAGGCGCTGCTGCTGACCGCCGGAGAGGCCGAGCGCCGAGTCCTTGAGACGGTCTTTGACCTCGTCCCAGAGGGCGGCGCCACGCAGCGCTTTCTCGACCCGCTCGTGCAGCCCCTGCCGCATACCGAGGTTGCGCGGCGCCCAGGCGATGTTGTCGAAGATCGACTTCGGGAAGGGGTTCGGTTTCTGGAACACCATCCCGATCCGGCGCCGCACCTCGACCGTGTCGACGTTGGAGCCGTAGATGTCGTGGCCGTGGTAGAGGATCTCGCCCTCGATGCGGAAGCCTGGGACGGGATCGTTCATCCGGTTGAGGCTGCGCAGGAAGGTCGTCTTACCGCAGCCCGAGGGACCGATCAGCGCCGTGACCTGGCCGCGGCGAATGCGCATCGTGACGTCGATCAGCGCCTGTTTGGCGCCGTAGAAGATGCCGACGTTCTCGGCGTCGAAGACCGTCTCGGGAGCGATGTGGACATGGCTCTCGGCGGCGCTCGCGGTCGCCGCGGGCTCGCCGATCACCCCGGGCAGCGGCGTGGCGCGGATGCGGACCCGGCTGGGGGCGGCCGCCCTGCCGTTCGTCGACTGGGGCTGGGTGTCGAAAGTCTGGTCGTCGATGCTCATCAGGACATCTTCCTTTTGCTGCGATTGAGGAGGGCGCGGGAGCCGAGGCCGAGGGCGAGGATGATCACGATCAGGATCAACGACAGCCCCCAGGCTTTGGTGAAGCCTTCCGGATTCGCTTCTTCCGACAGCTGGAAGATACGCACCGGCACGTTCGGCAGGGGTTCGAGCGGGTTGAACTGAAAGGTTTCGTCTTTGAAGAGCGAGCTGAGGAGGAGGAGCGGCGCCGTCTCGCCCGCGGCCCGCGCGACCGAGAGCAGCGTCGAGGTGACGATCCCCGCCCGCGCGGCGGGCAGGATGATCGTCAGCACGCTGCGCCAGCGGGCGACGCCGAGCGCGTCGGCGGCTTCGCGCTGAGGCCGCGGCACCAGGTTCAGCACCTCCTGGGTGCCGCGGGCGATCAGCGGCACCATGATGATCGACAGCGCGAACGCCCCGGCCAGCCCCGACTCCTTCTTCGTCGCTTCGACGATCAGGATGTAGGCGAAGACGGCGATGATGATCGAGGGCATCCCGTTCATCACGTCGAGCAGGAGCTGGACCGGGCGGGTGCTGCGGCGGCCCGCGTACTCGGTCAGGAAGAGCGCGATCAACACGCCGACCGGCATCGCGATCAGGGTGGCGATGCCGACGATGATCGCCGTGCCGACCAGGTCGGGGCCGACTCCTTCCGGCGCCCCCTTGGTGATGAAGTCCCAGTTGATCGCGCTGGCGCCGTGGCTGACGACGGCCGTGACGACGATCACCAGCACCGCGACGGCGCCGACCGCGGCGGCGACCGCCAGGCACTGGAAGGCGCGGCTGACGAAGTGGCGCCGGCGCAGGTTGCCGGTCGCGACCAGCGGCTGGGTCGGATCGAACTCCTGGGAAGGGTCGCGGCGTCCGAGCCTCATCGGGCGGGCGCCCCTCCGAAGCGGTGACCGACGTAACTGGCGGCGAGGTTGGCGGCGACGCCGATCACCAGCAGCAGCGCCGCGAGGTAATAGAGGGAGGCGTAGTGGAGGGCGGAGATCGCGCTCGGGAACTGGAGGGCGATCAGCGACGCCATCGTGCCGCCGTTCCGGAACAGCGAGATATGCGATTCGGTGCCGCCGCCGACCACCTGCGAGACGGCGATCGCCTCCCCGAGCGCACGGCCGAGGCCGAGCAGGCAGGCGGCGAGCATCCCCGAGAGGGTGGTCGGCAGGACCACCCCACGGATCACCTCCCAGCGGGTCGAGCCGAGCGCCGCGGCGCCGTCCTGCAGATCGCTCGGCACCGCCATGAAGAGGTCACGCGAGACCGAGGCGATGATCGGGATCACCATGATCGTCAGGATCAGGCCGGCGTTGAAGATGCTGGCCCCGGTCGTCTGCGGGGTGCCGAACAGCGGGATGAAGCCGAGCCATTCGTGGAGGAAGGGCTCGACCGTGCCGGCCAGGAAGGGCCCGAGGATGAGGAGGCCCCAGAAGCCGAGGATCACGCTGGGGACGGCGGCCAGCATTTCGACCAGCGGCGAGACCACGTTGCGGACTCCGTCGGGGGCCAGCAGCGCCAGGAAGATCGCGATCGAGATCGCCACCGGGGCGCCGATCGCGAGTGCCATCGCCGAGGTGATCAGGGTGCCGAGGATCAGCCCCTTGCCGCCGAACACTTCCAGCGGCGGCGCCCATTCTTCATGGGTTATGAAGCTCAGGCCGTACTTCGCGAACGCCGGCTGGGCGCCTTCGATCACTTCCTTGGCGATCAGGATGAGGACGATGGCGGCGAGCACCGCGGCCGCGGTGCAGATCAGTCGCAGCGACAGATCGCCGACCCGGTCGGCACGTTTGCGGCTGTCGCTTTGACGGTTCGATCGCGCCAGTTTCAGCGACGCCGAGCCGGCGGGCGGGGTGGCGCTCATCCGCGCCAATGTAGAGGAGGACGGAGCCTCCCGAACCACACTGGTTCCGATTTTCACAAGATTGAAACAACTTGCCTCGCCCGTGCTCAGCGCGCGCTGCCAGACGAGTCACTGTCACATTTTTGTTACATCTCTGTAACAACAGTTGTTACTGATTTGTAACCAAACTTATTCACGAGAATGAAACATCAGCGGGTCCCCGGGGGGTGAGGCTACGCGCCGATAATCCCACCCGTTTGAAAGGAAACGCTTTTGATTCGCAATAGGTTGCTTGCAATCCTCATCGCGGTCGGAGGAACGGTTGGAGGCACGGCAGCCGTCTCGACCGCGAGTGCCTCGGCCGCGGGCCTCTCCGGCGCCGGTTCGACGCTGGTCGCGCCGCTGATGACCAACTGGATCAACGGCTTCGAAATCAAGGAAGGAATCCCGGTCAAATACTCGGCCGTCGGCTCCGGCGAAGGCATCAAAGCGATCTCGAAAGGCACCGTCGACTTCGGCGCCTCCGACGCCCCGATGACGCCTGAACAAGAAGCTGGCTGCAACGGCTGCGTCACGATCCCGTGGGCGCTGTCCGCGACCGCGATCGGTTTCAACATCCCGGGCGTCAAGAGCCTCGACCTGAGCGGCAAGATCCTCGCCGGTATCTACTTCGGCAAGATCACCAGCTGGAACGACCCGAAGATCGCCAAGCTGAACCCGAAGGCGAAGCTCCCGAACATGCAGATCACCCCGATCTACCGCTCGGACGGCTCCGGCGATACCTACGCGTTCACCAACTACCTGTCGAAAATCAGCCCCGCCTGGCGGTCTGAAGTCGGCTACGCCACCACCGTCGGCTGGAAGGCCGGCATCGGTGCCAAAGGCAACGCCGGCGTCACCTCGACGATCGTCAAGACCCAGGGCGCCATCGGCTACATCTCGGCGTCCTACCTGATCGCCGCCGGCTCGCTCGGCTACGGCAAAATCGAAAACAACGCCAAGAATTTCGAGCCGCCGAACATCAAGAACATCGAAAGCGCCGCGTCGACCGTGAAGTCGCTCCCGGCGAGCAACACGGTCAGCATCACGAACCCGCCGAAGAAGGCCACGATCGCCTACCCGATCTCGACCTTCACCTACGCGATCGTGCCGCACAGCGCGCCGCAGAAGGCGTACCTGCAGCAGTTCCTGAACTACGCCATCACCAAGGGCCAGGTCTACGGCGCCGCGCTTGACTTTGCGCCGCTGCCCAAGGTCGTGGTGACCGCCGCGAAGAAGGCCATCTCGACCCTCTGAGCGGTTCGTCCGGCGCCGCGAGGCGCAGCAGTTCCTCCACCGGCGCGGGGCCTTCGGGCCTCGCGCCGGCTTTTTTGTGGCGCGGGCGGGTCAGTGGGTCCGTGGCTCAGGCGAAGGCCTGGGAGGCGCGGCGGCGGAGCTCGGCGTTGAGCATCTCGGTGACCTCGCTCGGTCGGTCCCCGGCCGAAGGGATCGCCGCGCCGATCAGCCCGGTGGCGCGGAAGCCGAAGACCGGGGCGACGAAGCCGAGGTCGCGGATCCGGCGCAGCAACGCGACGGCGTCACGGGTCGCCGCGTTCGGGCCGCAGAGGACGATCGCGGTCGGGTCGAGCGCGCCGAGCGCCCGCTCGAGGCGCTCGTCGCCGAGCTCATGGGAGAAGACGAGGACGCGGAACCCGGCGCGGCGGAGGGCGAGGTCGAGAGCCTGGGTGTGGACCTGCTCGGCGTCGAGGCCCTTGCTCGAGTCGATCAGCAGGACGCCGGCCGGGCGCGAGGCGGTCGCTGCGAGGCGCCGGGCACCGTGCAGCCAGCCGTTCGCCCAGCGGGCGGCGAAGTCGAGCTCGGCCCCGGAGCCGGGATCGGCGGCCAGGCGATCGATCACCGGCAGCAGCACCTCCTCGACCGTCCGCTCCAACGGACGCAGCGCGAGGCTTTCCTCGATCGCGCGGTCGGCGGCGATCTCGTCGAAGGCGACGAAGGCGGCGAACAGCGCGTCGTCGCAACTCGGCGACTGGCGGCGCTGACGGGCGAGCGCCACCGCCGAGGAGATGTTCCCGGTCTGGCCCAGCGCGTCGCGCAGGCTCTGCAGCTCGGTCAGGTCGTAGTTACGGTGGTTGCCGATCGTGCGCTCCGGTGTCGGGAAGCCGTAGCGGCGCTCCCAACTGCGCAAGGTGTTCGGGCTGACGCCCAGGATTTCGGCTGCTGCGTTCGTGCGGATGCCCGGCATGTGTGGCGGAATCTTGCCAAGGGACTCACCGATTTGGTCGATTCTCGGTGAAACTTTCGAATTTGTCAGGAATCTTGCAGACCCCCGACGCCGACCGGTTGACCCACGGCGCGCGCTCGCCACATCGCCGCGTCGGCCTTGCGGATCAGCTGCTCGGCGTCGGCGCCGTGGTCGGGGCAGGCGACGACGCCCGCGGTGACCGCGATCCGCAGGCCCCCGACCCGGTCCAGCTCGTCGAGCTGGCCGATCAGACGCTCCGCCATCCGCACCCCTTCGACCGTCCGCAGGTTCGGGGTGAGGACGCAGATCGCCTGCTCCTCGAGCCGGAAGGCCTCGTCGACGATGCGGATGCTCTCGCGCAGCGCCGCGCCGACGATCGCCAGCGCGGTCTCACCGTCGAACTCCTCCTTGGTGGCGGGGCCGGAGACGTCGAAGACGGTGAGGCCGAAGGGATGGCCGTAGCGACGGTGGAATTCGACCAGCTGGTCGAGGCGACGACGCAGATGGTCGGGCTCGCGGACCGCTTCGACCGCGGTCGCGGTCACCTCGCCGAAATCCTCCGCCAGCCGTTCGGCGACGGGTAAGAGGCGGGAGGCCGGGGCATCGCCGAGCTCGGCGCCGAGCGACGCGAGCAGGGCCCGATGCTGGGCGGCGACCTCGAGCGCGATCAACCCCGCCCGGTCGAGGCGACCGCGGGCTTCCTCGCTCTCTTCTCGATCCTTCGGCTTCCCCTCCACGCGGGAAGGCTAGTCGAGGCTGCGCCGTCCCGCGAGCGCCTTGCCGAGCGTCACCTCGTCGGCGTGCTCGAGATCGGCGCCGACCGGCAGGCCGCTGGCGAGGCGGGTCACCGCGACCTGGCCGCGCAGGCGTTCGGCGATATGGAGCGCGGTGGCCTCGCCGGTGGTGGTCGGGTTGGTGGCGAGGACCACCTCCGAGACGCCGCCGCGCTCCACCCGGCGGAGCAGCTCGGCGATCTTCAGGTCCTCGGGATCGATGCCGTCGATCGGCGAAAGGGCGCCGCCGAGCACGTGGTAGAGGCCGCGGTATTCGTGGGTGCGCTCGATCGGGATCACATCGCCGGGCTCCTCGACCACGCAGATCGTCGCCCGGTCACGGGTGGTGTCGGTGCAGATCCGGCAGAGCGGCCCCTCGGCAAGGTTGAAGCACTCCTCGCAGAGGCCGACCTTTTCCTTCACCTCGCGGATCGCCTCACCGAGCGCGAAGGCCTCCTCGTCGGGGGCGCGCAACAGATGGAAGGCGAGCCGCTGGGCGGTCCGCTGACCGATCCCGGGCAGGCGGGAGAGCTCGGCGACCAGTCGCGCCAGCGGTGCCGGGCCCTCGGTGCTCAAGCGCTCAACCGTTCAGCCGCCGAGCATCCCGCCGAGGCCGCCGCCCATCCCGCCGGTGACGTCACCCATCTTCGAGCCCGCCAGATCCTGGGCGGCGCGCAGACCCTCGTTGACCGCCGCCTGCACCATCTCCTGGAGCAGCTCGACGTCCTCGGGGTCGACCGCCTCGGGGTCGATGACGATCTCGCGCAGGGTCAGATCGCCGCCCATGGTCACCTTCACCATGCCGCCGCCGGCGCTCGCCTCGACCGTTTCGTCCTTCAGTTTCTCCTGCGCCTCGAGCATCTGCTGCTGCATCTGCTGGGCCTGTTTCATCAGGGCGTTCACGTCGAAGCCCCCGGGTCCACCGCCTCGTGCCACCTAACTGACCTCCTCCGCGTCGAACTCGCTCTTCAGCCGCTCCAGCAGCTCATCCTCGTCGATCTCCTCGCTGCCCGGCGCCGGGGTGTCGGGCGGCGCGGGCGGCGCCTCGTCCGCCTCGAGCATCACGTAGCGCGGGGCGACCGCTTCCCCGGTGACGGCTTCGAACGCCTCGATCAGCGCCTGGCGGCGATCCGGCGACTCGGCCTTGCGTTTGTTGAACGGCTGGTCGGGGGCGAAGCCGATCGCCAGGCCCTCGTCATCGAAGACGACGGGATGGGCGCCGTCGAAGGTCGCGGCCAGGGCGGGGGCCTTCTCGGCCAGCTGGGTGAGGATGGCGGGCCAGATCTTCTGGACTTGGGCCAGGTCTTGGGCAGAGGCGCCTTGGTGATCGGGAAGGGACGAAGGTGCTCCGGCCGCGGGTCCTGCCGCCGCAGGGGACCCACCATCGCCTCCGGTAGCTAAAGCTTCCTCGGCGACGGTTCCCCCTACGGCGTCACCCGCGGACGAGGCGTCTTCGGTCGGTGGCTCGGGTTCAGGCGTTTCCGGCTGGGCCGCCTGGGGTTGGGCTGGAGTTGGCTCCGGCGTCTCCGGCTGCGGTTCGGGCGTGACTTCCGGTGCCGGCGGTTGGGCTGCAGTGGGTTCAGGCGTGGGTGGCGGCCCGCCGGCCAACTGCTGCTCCAGCTTCTCGATTCTTCGGAGGAGACCGTCCGTCGTGGGGTCGAGATCGGGGCGGGCGGCTTTCAGGAGGGCGATCTCGACGGCCATGCGGGCGTCGTCGCCCTCGCGGACCGCGGTCAGGGCGGCGGCGAGGTCGTCGATCGTGCGGACCAGGGTGGCGGCGCCGACGGCCTGTGCCTGCGCTTCGATCCGGGCGGTGTCGGTGGCGGTGACGACGAAGCCGGTCGGCACCTCGCCGGTCGTCTGGGTGACCAGCAGGTGGCGCAGGTGGGCGAGCAGGTCGCGCGCGAACTGCGACGGGTCGCGGCCGGAACGCGCCATCTTCTCGACCCCGAGCAGGACCGCCTTCGGGTCGGCGGCGGCGACCGCGTCGACCGCCTCGAAGAGCAGGTCGGCGTCGGCGGCGCCGAGCATCTCCAGCACCTCGTCGAGCCCGACCCGGTCGCCGCCGAAGGCGACCAGTTGGTCGAGCGTGCCGAGCGCGTCGCGGAAGCTGCCCTGGGCGGAGCGGGCGATCATCGCCACGGCGCCGTCCTCGACCTCGATCGACTCCTGCGCCGCGACCCGGTTCAGCACCTCGGAGATCTGCTCCAGCGAGGGCCGCTGGAAGTCGAAGCGCTGGCAGCGGTCGGCGATCGTCGCCATCACCTTGTGCGACTCGGTCGTCGCCAGGACGAAGACGGTGCGCGGCGGCGGCTCCTCGAGCGTCTTCAGGAAGGCGTTCCAGGCCTCTTTGGTCAGCATGTGCGCCTCGTCGAGGATGTAGACCTTCCAGTGGCCGCCGGCGGGCGCGTAGGCGACCCGCTCGCGCAGGTCGCGGACGTCGTCGACCGAGCGGTTCGAGGCGGCATCCATCTCGATCACGTCGATCGAGGTCCCGGCCGCGATCGTCACGCAGGACTGGCATTCGCCGCACGGCGTCACGGTCGGCCCGCCGCGTTCGCAGTTCAGCGAGCGGGCGAGGATCTTCGCCATCGAGGTCTTGCCGGTCCCGCGCGAGCCGACGAACAGGTAGGCGTGGTGGACCTTGCCCTGCTCGACCGCGTTGCGCAGCGTGCGGACGACATGGGTCTGCCCGACGACCTCGTCGAAGGAGCCGGGACGGTGGCGGCGATAGAGGGACGTGGACTCGGTGCTCATAGAAGGGCCTCCAGCCAGTGTATCCGGGCCCGATTCGCCCTCCCTCACCGCATGCTTCCGAGCTTTCAGGGTCATATGACCCGCCAAGCTCGGACGCACAGCGGCGGCGCTCGGTAGGTTGGCCGCCGTGCCGCCGAAGGTCGCCAGATGGGTAGCGCCCGTCGCCTGGGTCGCCGCCGTGAGCGCCGTGCTCCTGCTCGTCTTCCCGGTCGGCTTCCCCAACTACGACACGATCTACGCGCTGGTCTGGGGACGCGAACTGGCGCATGGGATGAGCCCCGACTACGGCGCCGCCCTACCCCCCACGCCCCACCCGTTGATCGACTTCCTCGGGCTGATCACCTCGCCTTTCGGCGAAGCGCCGATCACGGTGACGATGATCCTCGCCTACGTATCCCTCGGCCTGATCGCGTATTTCGTCTACCGACTGGGGACCACCTGGTTCGACCGCTGGGTCGGCGTCCTCGCCGCGGTCATCGTCCTCACCCGGGCGCCGTTCCTCTCCAACGGCCTGCGCGCCTACGTCGACCTCCCCTACATCGCCTTCTGCCTCGGCGCCCTATATGTGGAGGCGCGAAAGCCGCGGGCGGGCTGGCCGGTGCTCGCCCTGCTGGTCCCGGCGGGACTGCTGCGCCCCGAGGCCTGGGGCTTCGCGATCGCCTACTGGCTCTGGCTGGCCTTCGACATCCGGCGAGGGCCGGGCGGCCTCTGGGGATGGGAGGTCGTCTGGAGACGGGAGCGCTCGACGCGGGAGCTGACCTGGTTGGCGGCCCTCGCCCTGGGGGGGCCGATCATCTGGGTGCTCTTCGACGCGATCACCACCGGCAACCCGCTCTACTCGCTCACCGGCACGCAGGAAACCGTCGAAACGCTGAACCGCAGGACGGGGCCGGTCGACCTCGTCCTCTACGGGCCCCGGGCGCTCGGCGAAGTGATGCAGTGGCCGGGGATGATCGGCGGCTTCGGCGGCCTCGTGTTCGGCATCTGGCTGCTGCCACGGCGCTCGGCGCTCGGCTTCGCCGCGGTCGTCCTCTCGCTGCTTGCCTTCGCCTTCCTCGCCGCGGCGGGCCTCGCGATCCTCGCCCGCTACACGATGCTGACCAGCGCGCTGCTCTCGATCTTCTTCGCCCTCGGGCTGCTCGGCTGGCGCTTCCTCGACCGTGGCAACCGTTGGCGGCGGCCGTGGCAGGTCTTCGCCGCGATCGTCCTGGCGATGGTCCTGATCTGGCTGCCGAACCAGTGGGACCTGGACCGCACCGTCCACACCGACCTGACTAACCAAGGCAAGATCGAGCGCGACCTCACCGACCTCGTGAACGAAGGCGCCTTTTCACCCGACTGCGGGCCGATCGCCGTCCCCAACCATCGCGCCGTGCCGCGCCTCGCCTTCGGGCTCGACGTGCGCCCGACCGACATCGTCAGCGCCAGCGAGGCGGTCTCACCGGAAGAAAGGAGGAAGAAGGCCGAAGCCGGCTACTGGGTCCAGCCCGCCAGCCAGTTCGTCATCCACAACTACATCCTCGACCCGGAAGACAAGACCAACTTCCACATCGAGGTGCCGAAGGGCTTCGAGGAAGTCGCCCGCAACGAGAGCTGGGTCATCTACAGCCGCTGCGCGAACGGCGGCTAACCGCCGCGCTCGGCGGCGTCGATCGCGGCGTGCGTCGCGGCGGCAAGGTCGGGGTCGGCCAGCTCGATCGCCGGGGGCAGCTCGACATGGAGGTCGTCGGAGGGATCGATCCGCACATGCAGCGGCCCGCCCGCGCGCGATCCGAGCACGTGTCCGCCGCGCCGGCGACCGATGTCGACGAAGTGAAGGTGGTACCCCGCCACCTCGATCCCCTCGACGAAGGCGGGGAAGCGGAAGCCGACCATCGACCCCTCGACGTCGGTTAGCTCGAAGACGTGCTGCTCGGCGACGACCTCGGCGAGCGGCCGGTAGGGCGGCTCCTGGCGCGGCACCGAGCGGGCGCGGACCGCCGCGAAGCGGCCGTCGATCCGCACCGCGAAGGAGCTCTCCCCGGCCGGCGCCAGCGCATCGAGCCCGGCGAGGATCTCCTCGTGGTCGAGCCCCGCCTCGAGCACCCCCTCGGCCGTCGGCTCGAACCGCGTCACCACCGCGAACGGCGTCCGCTCCCCCGGCCCGACCGCCGACACCGCGCCGTCGACGTCGGCGCGGAGGAACTCGCCGTCGAGGGCGATCATCTCGCCGTCGAGCCCGTTCAGCGTCCCCAGCCCGAGGTCGCCGCGCTCGGCCAGCTCGGCGAAGGTGAGGTCGCCGTCGAAGGCGCCGTCGAGCAGGGCGCCGATCGTCGAGGCCTGGAAGAGCACGTGCGCCTCGCGCTCGGCGTGCAGGTCGGCGTGGCGCATCGACTCGACATGGAGAGAACGGATCCAGCGCTCGTCAAGCATGGGCGGCAGTCTGCCGGCCGCCGGCGCAGGGGTGAAGAAATGGACCGTGCACCCGCCTTCGAAACGTGATCACCGGGCGTGTCCGTCGCTTAAGGCTCGAGCCGGGCTTCCCCACGGCACCCGCGGCCTCCGCTTAAGGCTGCTTCCTTCCGGACCTGACCTGGTTCGCGTGCCTGCGTCGCGTGGGACCCGGCCGTCAACGCCGCCGCGACGCACTGACCCCGACGGTCAGTCCCTCGGAACGGTAGTCGGCCCCGCTAGAGCGGATTGCGGGTTATAGGGCACCGCTGATTCCCCGCCTAGCACGGTCCATTGCCAAGCCTACCGCTCATACATATGCTCGCGCGGCCTTGATCGACGTCGACACCGGATCCTTCTTCGCGATCGTCGTGGTCGCGGCCGTCGCCGCGGTCACCGTCGCGGTCGTGCCGTCGCGGCTCGCGCCGCCGGTGGTCGTCGTCGAGTTGATGCTGGGGATCGTGATCGGTCCCCACGTCTTCGGCCTCGCCCGATCCGACAGCTTCATCGAATTCTTCTCCAACCTCGGGCTGGGGATGCTCTTCTTCTTCGCCGGCTACGAGATCGACTTCAACCGGATCAAAGGGGCGCCGATGAAGCTCGGCGCCTGGGGCTGGTTGCTCTCGGTGGCGCTCGCCTACGGGATCGGCGGCCTGCTCGCCGCGGCCGGGATCGTCGTCTCCTTCCTCTACACCGGCTCGGCGATGGCGACGACGGCGATCGGCACGCTGATCCCGATCCTCCGCGACAACGGTGAGCTGAAGACCCGCTTCGGCACCTACCTGCTGGCGGCGGGCGGCGCCGGCGAGTTCGGCCCGATCCTGCTGGTGACTCTGGTCCTCTCGACCGGAGAACCGCTGCACGAGTCGCTGATCCTGATCGCCTTCGTCGCGCTCGCGCTTCTCCTGGCGGTCGGCTCGATGCGCTCCGCCGGCCGCGGCTGGCCGCTGCTCGAGCGCACCTTCGAGACCTCGAGCCAGCTCGCCGTGCGCCTCACCGTGGTGCTCGTCTTCGGCCTCGTCTTCCTCGCCAACAAGCTCGGCCTCGACCTGCTGCTGGGCGGCTTCGTCGCCGGGATGATCGTGCGGCGCGCGCTCCAGGGGCACGAGCTGCACATCTTCGAGTCGAAGCTGACCGCGGTCGGCTTCGGCTTCTTCGTGCCGTTCTTCTTCGTCACCAGCGGCATCGAGTTCGACCTGGCGGCGCTCGGCAGCCTCGGCGCGATCGCCAAGCTGGCGATGTTCTTCGTCCTCTTCCTGGTCGTCCGCGGAGCGCCGGCGATGCTGCTCTACCGCAGCGTGCTGGGCGCGCGGGACCGCGCCGCGCTCGCCTTCTACTGTGCGACCGAGCTGCCGCTGGTCGTCGCGATCACGACGCTGGCGACCGAGACCGGGCACATGCGGGCCTCGACCGCGGCTGGGCTGGTCGGCGCCGCGATGCTCTCGACCCTGGTCTTCCCGTTCGTCGCGCCGGCGCTGCGCCGGCACGGGGAGGCCGACCGCGGGCCCCACATCGAGGGGGATCCGGACGGGGGCTCCCCTCCGCTCGGGGGGGAGCCCGTCGTCCGGCCGCTGCCGGCGGGTTAGATGGCTGATTCCGCGGGCCGAGGTGCGTCCCGGGCGCCTCGCGGCGAGGGCCGGGATCGAGGTCCTGGGGCGCGCTGCATGGATTTGGGCCCCTATAGGTGTAGATGCCGGCCACGTTGTTCCCCTGAAGCTCCCGTAACCGCTCGATCGGCGGCCGGTGACCGAGGGCGCCATGTCTTCGGGTGGAGTTGTAGCGCTCCAGCCAACCGGAGAGGGCGGCCGCCCTCTCCGGCGAGGAGCCGTAGACGGCCGCGTAGGCCCACTCGCGCAGCATCGTGCGGATGAATCTCTCCGCCTTGCCGTTGGTCTGGGGTCGGCGCGGCCTGGTGCGGATGTGGCGGATGCCGAGCGCCCGGCAGGCGAGCGCATGGGCGACCGAGACGTAGGCGGGTCCGTTGTCGGTCATCAACCGCTCCACCGTGATCCCGTGCGAGCGGTAGAAGGCCACCGCCCTTCGCAGGAAGCCGATCGCGGTGGTCGCCTTCTCGTCGGGCAGGACCTCGGCGTAGGCGAGGCGGGTGGCGTCGTCGACGCAGACGTGGACCCGCTCCCAGCCGACCTGGCGACGCCGGCGGCCCGCCGCGTCGACGGCGGTGCGGTTGCTCCTGCGCCTCCCGGTCACGCGGTACCCGGGCCCGTTCGGGCCGATGCGGCCGAGTTTCTTCACGTCGACGTGGATCAGCTCGCCCGGCCGGGAGCGCTCGTAGCGACGGATCGGCTCCGGCGGCTCCAGGCGCGAGAGCCTGCCGAGGCCGACCCGCAGGAGCACCGCCGAGACGGTCGAGGTCGCCATCCCGAGGAGCTCGGCGATCTCGGGACCGGTCATCCGCACGCGCCTGAGGGCGGTGATCGCCTCGACCCGTCCGGGCGGGGTCACGTTTGCGACCCGCCTGGGCGCGGAGCTGCGGTCGAGCAGCCCCGCCTCGCCCTCGGCGCGGTAGCGGCGCACCCATTTGCCGGCCGTCCTCACGCTCACTCCGGCGGCCTCGGCCGCCTCCGCGAGCGTGAGGCCCTCCTCGGTCACGAGCAGGACCATCCGCCGCCTGCCCTTCGGGCCGAGCGGCGCATTACCGTGGAGCTTCATCCGGATCCTCCTTGTAGCTGGGGCTTCGACACCGCCAGCCTCCAAGGAGGTCCGGATGAACAACGTGCCTAGGAATTACATATAGGGGCCCAAAGGATGGTCACGTCCTTCAGACGCCTGAAGGACACGGGAGGAAGAGCGAACTTCCAGACATCTTCCAGATGCCTGCCGTCCCTCCCTCCCACCCACTCCTCGCACCCCCGGCCGCCCCGGCCACGGCCACACCCTGCGAGGGTCGTGGCCGGGACGGCCGCATCCCTTCCCCGGGCGCCGGCTTCCGGTCGTGGAATCAACCATCTGGCCGCCGGGATCGGGCTGCTACCTGCGGACGAGCTTCAGGGTCTTGTAGACGGTGGCGTGAGCCTTGCCGACCCGCGCCGTCTCCTTGAACAGGAGCTTCTTCTTCGCCTTCACCTTCTTCAGCGCGGCGGGCTTCACCTTGATGACGAACTTCTTCGTCTTGCCCTTCTTGACCCTCGCGCGGCGCTTCGCGGTGGCCGCCTTGTGCTTGGTCAGCATGCCCTGCAAGGTCAGGGTGCAGGTGGCCTTGAGCTTGGCCGGGCACTTGGCCTTCACCGTGATCTTGTTGCCCTTCAGGACGGCCGGGCCGACCAAGCTCGACGACTGCAGGATGCTGGACAGCTGGGAATTGGTGAGGCTTCCGGAGCCACCGCCGGCACCCGAGCCTCCGCCGCCCCCGCCTCCACCGCCGGGGCCTTCGCCGCCGTTGCCGACGGTCAGGCCGACGTTGTCGAACCGCATGTCCGTGGTCGAGGTGAGGAGGCCGACTTTCGCCTCAGATTTCGCCTCGGTCAGGATCTGGATCGCATAGGTGTGACCCGCGGTGACCGTAGCCGCGGCGTTTTCGCCCATGAACGAAGCCGATTCTTCGCTCAGTGACGCTTCCATCAGATTCGACTGGGTGCCGCTGGTTTTGTCGAGCAAGACGACTTTGTAGCCACTATTCGGGCCAAGTTTCACGATCCCCGACAACACGAGCTGACGGTCGAGATGCAGCGTTGCGGGACCACCGCTGGAGACCGTGAAGTCCGGGGACTGCAGGGTCACCTTCGAGTCGAAGACCGATGCGGCGTTGACGATGCCTTTCGTGTGAGCGTCGAACGAACCGGGCGGGTTGCCCGCGGCCTGCGTGTATTCCCCTTCGTTTTCGCAGAGCAGCCCCAGTTCGACCGTGCCGAGCAATTTGCATTCCTTTGCCGGGACAAACCAGCCTTCGGCGCTGCCGGTGAACGTGCTGCCTCCGCTTGGGTAGGTGGCAGCCGACGCCTGGCCGACGCCGAGAACGAGCAGAGCCGCTCCCGATACCAACCCGAGCAGGAACACCTGCCGGATGCGACTCCTGAGCGAGATGAACACGATTCTCCTTTCGCGGGATTGCGTGAAACGCACGTCCTTCTGTCGACTCAGGTATCCATTACTTAAAACTCTCAACCTCGATACCTAATTTTCTGGACACTTGTCTGAGGACATCGACCGCTGCCCACGCGGCGTAAACTGCTCCGCCCGGGCGCGTAGCTCAGTGGGAGAGCGCTCGCTTCACACGCGAGAGGTCGCTGGTTCGAAACCAGCCGTGCCCATGGTCCAGAAGCCGCTGAAGGCCGGCGTTCAGCTCCCCCGACACGAGGGCTACCCTGGCAACGCGGACGGCATCCAGCGCAAAGGCGGACATGGCTCGATCCCGATGGCATCGGATATACAGCGCGAAAATCGCGGCCCCGAGGGAGTTGCTGTTCGATCTGCTCTCCGACATGCCCAACTACGGCCGTTGGTTGCCCGGCTCCGAGCAGTTCGGGCGGACCACCGAGGTCGAGCCCTATCCGGTGCGACTCGGGAGCCGGTACCACGACGGCAAGCCGGACGAACCGGGCAAGGAGTGGTGGGGCACCGTGACCGGCTTTCAACCGCCGGCGTCCATCGACTTCCATCACTCGATCGCGGTCTCACAGCTCCGGGCCGCGGTCGACGTGCACATCCACTACTCGCTCGAGCCGACGGGTGAGGCCACGCTGATCGACCGTTGGCTCGTCCTCGACATCGAGATGCCAATCCTGCTCCGCCCCCTGCGGCGGGCGATCATCTCGAGGTTCGACGAGGAGAACGTCAGGACGATGGGGGCCGTCAAGGATTACGCGGAGGCCCATGCCGACGGCGTCCCTCCCGACGACGAACGGCCGGGGGCGACCGCCGCGGCGTGATGTCCCGATGGGGAGCGGCGGCCCTCCGCGCGATGCCGCGGATGGACCGCCCGCCCCGGACGGGGGTGCTCCTTACGAGCCGGCCACTTCTTTCAGGACCCTGGTCATTTCGTCGATGTTGACGTCGAGGACGTGGGAGTTGCCCTCGTTCCAGTGGACCAGCTCTTTCATCCCGCACATTTTCCAGCCGTCGGGGGTCTTGACGAAATCGTCGCGGTAGTAGCCGACCACGGTCTGGATCGGGCCGCCGGTGTTGGTCGGCATCCAGTGTTTGCCCTGCATGAGCGAGAGGACCGTCGCCTTGTCCCCGTCGAATTCCCACTGCGAGGGGATCTTCATGTGCTGGCTCTGCGGCAGGTTGTCGAAGAAGGCGACCAGGGACTTGACGTAGTCGTCGGCTTTGAGCGACTCCACCGGCTCGTCGAAGAAGGCCTCCAGCTCGGTGAGGTCGAGCATGATCTCGTCCACCCAGCAGCTCCGGTAGAGCTCCCAGTTCCGCGAGTCCATGCCGTAGCAATACCTGTTGATCACATCGGTGATTTCGGCCCGATCGAGCAGGTACTCGACCTTCGCCTCAAGGCTGTCGAATTTCATCACTCCTCCTTGTTTGCGGTTCCTCGCGCAGGCGGAGAGGCCGGGCACGGCAGGGCGGGCGCAGGGCGCCCTTTCTCTCCAGCGGGGAACCTATCGGAAATTGCAACACTTGTTGACAATTTTTGATGGCAATTCTGGATGCGCGCCCGAGACCGGGCCGAAGACGGGCAGGCGGAACCTGCCGTGGACGTCTTCGCAGTCCAGCATCACGACCTTGAGCGGCAGGCCCGGCACCAGGCCCGTCCGCCCTATCCCCTGCGGATTCGAGACGAACAGCGGGCCCTCCGCCAGCCGCACCAGGATCACCAGCCACGGCGGCGGACACTGGGGGTAGTACTCGCGCTCGAACTCGCAATGGGTGACCAGACTCGCCGCCCCGCTCACCTCCTCCCACTCGAGCTCGGCACCGAGGCACCGGTCGCACCGCGAGGACGGCGGCCAGAGGACCTCCTCGCACCCACCGCACCTCTGCAGGCTGAACCCGGCGTCGGTGCAGCGGTCCCAGAACTCGGTGTGATGGCCGCCGAGAACGCGCGGGGGTCTCTCGATCGCCATGGTTTCCCTCAGCCCCGGCGGTAGAGCATGGAGATGGCGCCCCAGTGCCCGTGGTGACAGTAGGCGGCCGTCTCGGCGCCCGCGATCTGCCGCTCGCCCGCCTCATGTCGCAGCTGGCGGACCGCCTCGATGTGCAGGTTCATGCCGTGCATGTACGACTCGGAGAGCAGCCCGCCGCCGGTGTTGCACGGCAGGACCCCGTCGCGCTCGATCCGGCCTTGCTGGATGAAGCTGAGGCCCTCCCACGGCTCGCACACCCCGAGGCCCTCCAGAAACATCGGCAACTGCACGCTGAAGCCGTCGTAGCACTGGACGAGGTCGATGTCGTCCGGCGTCACCCCGGCCATCCCCAGGCATTCGGCCGATGCCTCCTCGACGCACCCGATCGCCGCGTCGTGCCGGCGAAAGCCCATCTGGGTGTGTCGGGCATAGGGGCTGTATCGACCGACGCCCCCGACCAGGACCGGCCGGTGGTTGGTCGACGTCGCGATGTCGGCGCGCTGCAGGATGAGACAGGCGCCGCCGTCGTTGACCATGCAGCAGTCGTAGAGCCGCAGCGGCCTGAACGTGTAGCGCGCGGCCAGGTACTGCTCGATGGTCATCGGGTCCTGCATCACGGCGTTGGGGTTCAGCCGCGCGTTCTTGCGGAAGGCGACCGCCACCGCGCCGAGCTCCTCCTCCCCGCAGCCGAGGCGGTCGAGATATTCCTGGTAGGTGAAGGCGTATTGCGCCCCGGGGCTGGAGAAGCCCCAGACGTGGTAGTACCACTGGTTCATGTAGCCGGAGCGGGGCTCTGACACCCCGCCGTACGCTTTCGCGCCGCGCCCGCGGCTGCCGTTCCCATAGACGATGGCGACGGTCGAGCAGCGCCCGGCCGCGAGCCCGTCGACGCATACCTGGACGATGTGATCGGGAAGGCCGGTTTCCGCGCCCCACCTGACGGTGAGGCCGAGGATCTCGGCGGTCCGCTCGAACCCCATTTCCTCGGCGCGACCGGCGCAGACCGCGAGGCCGTCGATGTCGCCCTTCTCGAGCCCCGCATCGGCGAGCGCCCTCGTGAAGGCCTCCGCCGCGAACCCGCTCGGGGCCTCGTCGAGGTCCTCCGCCGAGGAAGCCCGATCCGGCTCGCCCACAGGAGCGCCCAGCTCTGCCCGTCGCGAGCGCTGGTAGTCGGCCCGGTAGTCGGTCTCCCCGACGCCGACCACGGCGACCCGATCGCTGATGGCAGTGGCAGACACGGCCAAGGGACCCTACAATTCTTGTCAACGATAGTTGGCAAAGCAGGGAGAGGAGAGGTTTTTCGATGCCCCAGATCGCGGTTCCCGATCAGTTCGAGAACAGGTCGGCGACATATGCCTACGGAACGTTCTCGCCGGAGCTTTCAAAGGCGGCGATGGAGTTCTCGACCTCCGTCTACAAAAACGTCCGGTTGCCCCTGCGCGAGTTCGAGGCGGCACGCGCCCGCGTCGCCCAGATCAACGGCTGCCAGACCTGTCAGGCCTTCCGCTCGGGCCGTGACGTCCCCGCCTACATCGAAGGCAACGGCGGCGACGCGACCGGCTCGATCGCCGATCGCGGCGACAAGGAACCCGACGAGGAGTTCTACGAAAACGTGGCCGACTGGCAGACCTCGCCCATCTACAGCGAGCGCGAGCGCCTCGCGATCGATCTCGCCGAGCGCTTCTCCCTCGCCCCGACGTCGGTGGACGGAGACGTCGACTTCTGGGACCGGATCCACGCCGCGTTCTCCGACGAGGAGCTGTTCGAACTGATGCTCGCGATCGGCTCCTGGGTGGCGTTCGGCCGGGTCATGCACATGCTCGAGTTCGACGGAGGGAGCGCCTGCGGCATCTGACTCAAGGGGACAGCTTGCGGAAATCCCAGCTGACGATCTTCGTCGGCTGCAGCCGCAGCCAGGCGTGCCTGCCGTCGTGGGCGCCTTCGGTGCCGCCGTACTTCTCCGCGTAGGCCCGCTCGACCGGCTCGAGCGCGGGCACGTCGGCATCGGCGCGGGGCACGTCGCCGACGACGGCGACGCTGCCCTGCAGCTCGACGCCGCGCAGCTCGCCGTAGGCCTCGCCCGCGTCGACCACGGCCGCGGCGCGGGGGTCCCTGAGCAGGTCGCTCCATCGCTGCGAGCGGACCAGCGAGGACATCCAGAGGGCGCCGCCCGACCAGACGAACCAGATCGGCGTGATGTGCGGGCCCGCCTCCCCGGTGGTGGCGAGGCGAGCGGTGCGCGCGCCGGCGAGAAAATCGTCCAGCTCATCCTTCGACATCGCGATCGGGCGGCGCCGTCGCTGGGGCCGGAGCTCTCCGCCGGAGAAGTCCACCGATCTAGCGCGAGCGGCGCGCGGCGAGCATCGCCGGGATCGCGTCCCGGGCGGCCGGCGTGGTCAGACAGAGGACCTGAGTCCGGTCCTCGGTGACGATCGCGCTGCGCAGGTCGGGGGCGTCGAGGTTCGACCACATCACCTGCTTGGTCATCTCGACCCCGAAGCGGTCGTTCGCGACGATCGCCTCGGCGATCTCGAGCGCCGCCGCGACCACCTCGCCGTCGGGCACGACGCGGAGCACGAGGCCGGCGCGCGCCGCCTCCTCGGCGTCGATCAGGCGGCCGGTGAGCATCATCTCGAAGGCGAGCGTCGGGCCGACGATCCGCGGCAGCAGATAGCTGACCCCGACGTCGCAGCCGGAGATGCCGAGTTTCACGAAGGCCGCGTTGAAGCGGGCCGAGGCGCCGCAGACGCGGGTGTCGGCGGCCAGGGCCATCGCCATCCCGCCGCCGGCGGCGGGCCCGTTGACGGCCGCGATCACCGGCAGCCGCAGCTCCTTGATCCGGGCGATCAGGCCCGAGAAGGCGATCTGGTTCACCATCAGGTCGTCGACGTCGCCGGCGGCGGCCTCGGCGGTCAGCTCGTCCAGGTCGTGCCCGGAGCTGAAGCCGCGCCCGGCCCCGGTCAAGATCACCACCCGGGCCCGGCCCTCCGCCTCGAGCCCGGCCAGCGTCTCGCCGAGGCCGCTGACCAGGGCCCGACTCATCGAGTTCAGCGACTCGGGGCGGTTCAGGGTGACGAGGGCGATCTCCTCGCCCTCCCAGCTCAGCTCGACCTCGCTCATCCGTCCTTCTCCTTCCTCAGTTGATCCATCAGCGGCGCCCAGCGCTCCATGTCGGCACCGTCCGGCAGCGCCAGGGTGAGGCGCGTCGCGAGGTCCCCGTAGCGGCGACCCAGCTCGGCCACCACCTCCTCCGGCGTGCCGACCACGGCGAACGCCTCGAGCACCTCGTCGGGGACGACGCTGCCCAGCTCTTCCCAGCGGCCGCTCTTCGTCATCGAGTTGAGGCGGTCGCCCAGCTCCTCCCAGCCGTGCAGCTCGAGCACCGGTCGGTAGGCGGGCGTCGAGCCGTAGAAGCCGATCTGATCCTTGATCGCGGCGACCGCCGCCGCCAGGTCGCTCCCCGCTTCGGCGATCGCGACGAAGCCCGGCGCGACGAGCTCGAACCGCTCCCCCTCCCGCCCCGCCCGGGCGCGGCCGCGCTCGACCAGGGGCAAGGTGACCTCGCGCACGTAGCGCTCGGTCGAGAAGGCGTGGCAGATCAGCCCGTCGGCGACCTCGCCGGCGACCTCGGTCATCCGCGGCCCCACCGCCGCCAGGTAGACGTCGGGCGGGCCGAACGGGTTGGGCCCGGGGTCGAAGAACGGCGTCATCAGCGTGTGCTCGTAGAACTCGCCGGAGAAGTCGAGCGGGGTGCCGCCGTCCCAGCTCGCCCAGATCGCCCGCAGGGCGAGGACGAACTCGCGCATGCGCGCCGCCGGGCTGCTCCAGGGCATCGAGAAGCGCCGCGTCACATGGGCCTTGATCTGGGAGCCGAGGCCGAGCGAGAAGCGGCCGCCGCTCGCCGCCTGCAGGTCGTTCGCCTGCAGGGCGACGGTCATCGGGTTGCGGGCGAAGGCGATCGTGACGGCGGTGCCGATCCCGATCCGCTCGGTCCGCTCGGCCGCCACCGCCGAGGCGAGGGGCGGGTCGACCTTCGTCTCGGTCACCCACCAGCCGTCGTACCCGCGCCGCTCGGCCTCGCGCGCCGATTCGCCCGCCTCGTCGAGGCGCGAGAAGGAGCCGGTGAAGTCGACCTTCATCGCCCCGACCGGACCAGGTCGCGGCCGATGATCTCCTTCATGATCTCGTTCGCGCCGCCGTAGATGCGGCTGACCCGGGCGTCGGCCCAGGCCCGCGAGATCGGGTACTCGAGCATGTAGCCGTAGCCGCCGTGCAGCTGCAGGCAGCGGTCGGCGACGCGCCCCTGCAGCTCGGTCGCCTGCAGCTTGGCGATCGCCGCGTCGACGGCGGTCAGCTCACCCGCGTTCAGCGCGATCAGGCAGCTGTCGACGAAGCTCTGGTTCACCTCGATCTCGGCGGCCGCCTCGGCGAGCGTGAAGCGGGCGCTCTGCAGGTCGGCGATCCGGCCGCCGAAGGCGCGCCGATCGCGGGTGTATTCGAGGGTCGTGGCCAGCGCGCCGCGGGCGGCGGCCACCGCCGAGACCGCGATCGAGATCCGCTCCTGGGCCAGGTTGCCGGTCAGCTGAGCGAAGCCCGCCCCCTCAGGGCCGAGCCGGTTGGCGACCGGGACCCGCACCTGGTCAAAGAAGAGCTCGGCGGTGTCCTGGGAGTGGATGCCGACCTTCTCCAGGTTGCGGCCGCGCTCGAAGCCCGGCATCCCCCGTTCGACCACGAGCAGGCTGAGCCCGCGATGGGCGTCGGCCCGGTCGGTGCGGACCGCGACGATCACCAGGTCGGCGTTGATGCCGTTGGTGATGAAGGTCTTCGAGCCGTCGACCACGTACTCGTCGCCGTCGCGCACCGCGGACGTGGCGATCGCGGCGAGGTCCGAGCCGGTTCCGGGCTCGGTCATCGCGATCGCCGCCAGCAGCCCGCCGTCGACCAGGCCGGGCAGCCACCGCCGCTGCTGCTCGGCGTCGCCGTAGGCGAGGAAGTAGGGCAGGCAGACGTCGTTGTGGACGGTCACCCCGGAGCCGAAGCCGGTCAGTCCCAGCCGGAAGATCTCCTCGGCGAGGATCGCGTTGAAGCGGAGGTCGTCGACCCCGGCCCCACCCAGCTCCTCGGGCACCTGCGGGGCGAGGTAGCCGCGCTCGCCGACGTCGCGGAAGACCTCGCGAGGGATGATCCCGGCCCGCTCCCACTCCGGATAGTGGGGCGCGATCTCGGCCTCCAGGTAGCGCCGCACCGCGGCGCGGAAGTCTTCGTGCTCGGGCTGGAAGATTCGACGCCTCAACCCGGACCGACCCCTCAGAGGGAGAGACCGCCGTCGACGACCAGGGTCTGCCCGGTCACGTAGGAGCCCTCGCAGGCGAGGAAGCGGACCGCCAGCGCGATCTCCTCCGGGGTGCCGGGGCGGCGCAGCGAGGTGCGGGACAGCATCCGTTCGCGCGCCCGCTCCGGAACCTCGCCGGTCATGTCGGTCTCGACGAAGCCGGGGGCCACCGCGTTGACCGTGACGCCGTCGCGACCGCCCTCCTTCGAGATCGACTTGACGAAGCCGAGGAGGCCCGCCTTGGCCGCCGCGTAGGCGCCGTCGCCGGGGAACCCGATCAGGCCGATCGCCGAGCTGACGACGATCACCCGCCCGAAGCCGGCCTCCTTCATCCGCGGCAGCGCCGCCCGCACCAGGTGGTAGGCGCCGGTCAGGGATGTGTCGACCACCAGCGACCAGTCGGCGGGGGCGAGCCGGTCGATCGGGCCGCCGCGCCAGACCCCGGCGTTGACGACCAGCACGTCGAGGCCGCCGTGGCGCGCCGTGACCTCGTCGACCATCTTCGACACCGCCTCGCCGTCGGCGACATCGGCCTGCCAGGCGCTGGCCCCTTCGCCGAGGTCCGCCAGGACCGCCTCGGCGGCGGCGCGATCGCTGCGGTAGTTGACCGCGACGTCGGCACCGGCCGCGTTCAGCTCGCGGCTGATCGCCGCGCCGATCCCGCGCGAGCCGCCGGTGACGAGCGCGGTGCGACCCGCCAACGGCGCGCTGCGGTCGACTGCCTGCGCCGACTCCATCAGTGCATCCCCTGGCCGCCGGTCACGTTGATCGCCGCCCCGTTGATGCCGGCCGCTGCGTCGGAGCAGAGGTAGGCGATCGTGTCGGCGACCTCCTGGGGCTCGATCAGCCGGCCGATCGGGTTGGCGCGCCGGGCTCGCTCGCGGACCTGCTCGACGCTGATGCCGCGCTGCTCGGCCATCGTCTCCCAGACCCCGGCGGGCTCGTCGAGGAGCGGCGTCTCGACGGTGCCGGGGCAGACCGCGTTGACGGTGATGCCGCGGACGCCCACCTCGGCCGCCGCCGACTGGGTGAGCCCGATCACCGCGAACTTGGCGGCCGCGTAGGCGCTGAAGTGGGCCGGGGCGCTCTTGCCCGCATGGGAGGAGACGTTGACGATCCGGCCGCCGGCCTGATCGCTTTCCGCCATCCGCCGCAGCGCCGCGCGCACCCCGAAGAAGCTGCCGTCGGCGTTGACGGCCATCGCCTTCGCCCACCCCTCGTCGGTGACATCGGCCAACGGGCCGGTGCCGGCGACGGCGCCTGCGTTGTTGATCCAGGCGCCGATCTCGCCGAAGCGGCCGATCGCGAAGTCGGCGAGTTCCTCGACCTGGCTCGACCTGGTGACGTCGGCGGCGAAGGTCGCCACCTCGGTGCCACCGGGCAGGCCTTCGAGCGCCATCCCGTCGAGGCTCAGATCGGAGAGAAGAACCGGCCACCCGTCGCGACTCAGGGCCCGCGCCGTGGCGAAACCGATCCCGGTCGGGCGTCCGGCGCCGGTCACAACTGCGACTCCCCTCACTGCGTCCCTCTCCTCCTCCACTTTGCCCGGGGCCGTATATACCGACCTGTCGGTACACTACTGGAATAGGCAAGACCTCAGACGTACCGTGTGCACGCACCCTTGTGTACCGACCCGTCTGTACATTAGGCTGGCCGGGGATGAGCTCGGCGGGAGAGACGAAAGCGAAACGGCTGGCGGGGCCGGTCCAGAGAAAACGCATTCTCCGGGCTGCCGCGGACCTGTTCGCCGAACAGGGCTACCACGGCACGGGCATCG
This sequence comes from Solirubrobacterales bacterium, assembly GCA_035500835.1. Classification (GTDB taxonomy): domain Bacteria; phylum Actinomycetota; class Thermoleophilia; order Solirubrobacterales; family 70-9; genus VAYN01. The sequence goes on from DATJWW010000034.1 coordinate 98,883, forward strand.
AGGAACTTTCCCAGAAGGTCGAACTCGGCCGCGGCGCCCTATATCACCACATCGGCAGCAAGGAAAAAGTCCTCGCCGAGATCTGCCGGATCAGCGTCAGCGAAATGATCGCGATCGGCGAAAAGATCAAGGACGGCCCCGGCGGCGCCGAGGAGCGCTTCCGCAAGCTCGCGGCGGAGCTGATGCGGAACATCGCCGGCAGCATCCCCGAGTGGACCGTCTTCTTCCGCGACTACATCGCGCTCAGCGGTCCCCAGCAGAAAGAGATACTGGGCCTGCGGCGAGACTTCGAGCAGATCGTCAAGGACATCGTCGACGAGGGGATGGAGAGCGGCGAGCTGCGGCGCCTCGATCCGATCGCGATCAAAGGCCTGCTCGGCCAGTTCAACTACTCCTACCTCTGGGTGCGCTCCTCAGGGCGCCTCGCCCCCGAGGAGATCGCGGAGATCTTCTGCGACTCGACCTTCCTCGGGCTGCGGGCCTAGAGGTCGACTCCAGGCGCGGCCTGCCTGACGGCGCCCGTCCGAGGTGCGTCCCGGGCGTCTCGTCACCGGGCCCAAGGAGACAGCCACGACCGTGCACTTGACCACACCCTGGTGTGGTCAAGTGCACGGTCGTGGTGGGCCTGATGAGGAAGACGCACGGAACCGTGGACTTGCCGGGTCTTCGTCACGGATCACAGGCCTTCGTGGAGGAACACGCGCCTCTCTTCCCGGGGCACGCCGATCCCCCCGCCCTCTCCCCGAACCCTCGGCCGTCCCGGCCACGGCCACACCCTGCGAGGGTCGTGGCCGGGACGGCCGCGTCCCTTACCCCTCGGGCGACAGCTCAGGCGACGGCCTCGACGATCGCCTGCCGCACCCGCTCGGCGTCGGGCAGCCAGGCCCGCTCGAGCGAGGGGGCGTAGGGCGCCGGGGCGTAGGCGGCGCCGACCCGGCGGATCGGCGCGTCGAGGTCCCAGAAGCCGGCATCGGCAGCGAGGGCGGCGATCTCGGCGCCGATCCCGAAGTCGGTGACCGCCTCGTGGGCGATCACCAGCCGGTTGGTCTTGGCCAATGAATCGAGCACGGTGTCGCGGTCGAGCGGCGAGACGGTGCGGAGATCGATCACCTCCGTCTCGATGCCGTCCTTGGCCGCCTCCTCGGCCGCCGCGAGGGCGACCTGGACCATCCGGGAGACCGCCACCACGGTCACGTCGCCACCCTCGCGGACGACCTTCGCCTTGCCGATCGGCACGCGGTGCCCGGCCGGCGCCTTCGCGCCCTTGGCGCCGTAGAGGATGCGGTTCTCGATCACGATCACCGGGTTCGGGTCGTCGACCGCGCTGCGCAACAGGCCGTAGGCGTCGGCGGGCGTCGAGGGCATCAGCACGGTCAGGCCGGGGATGTGGGCGAGCAGCGCCTCGAGGCTCTGCGAGTGCTGGGCGCCCGAGGAGCGGCCGGCGCCGAACTGGGTGCGGATCGTCAGCCCGGTCCGCGCGCCGCCGCCGGTCATGTAACGGAGCTTCGCGGCCTGGTTGAAGATCTGGTCGAAGCAGACGCCGATGAAGTCGAGGTACATCACCTCGACGATCGGGCGCATCCCCGACATTGCCGCGCCGAGGCCGAGGCCGACGATCGCCGACTCGGCGATCGGCATGTCGAGCAGGCGCCCGGGGAACTCGGTGTAGAGGCCTTTGGAGGCGTTGAAGACGCCGCCGCCGCGACCGACGTCGATGCCCGCCAGGAAGACGGACTCGTCGTCGGCGAGCGCGTCGTGGAGCGCGTCGCGGATCGCCCGGATGGTGCGGATCTCCTCCTCGCCCACGACCTCGGCCTCCGGCGGCGCCGGCGGCCGCGGCACGATCACGTCGTCGAGCAGCTCGCCGGCGTCGGGTTCCGGTTCGAGCCGGGCGGCGGCCACCGCGTCGGCGATCTCCCGCTCGACGTCGGCGCGGATCTGCTCGAGCCGATCGTCGGTCAGGCCGAGCTCCACGAGTCGGCCCTCGGCGAGGCGCAGCGGGTCCCGCTCGGCCCATTCGCGGTCCCGCTCGGGATCGCGATATTCCTCGGCATCGCCCTCGTAGTGCCCGCGCATGCGGAGCGTCAGGGCCTCGAGCAGGATCGGCCCGGAGCCGGCCCGCAGATCGGCGACGAGTCGTTCGGCGGTGGCGGCGACGGCATCGACGTCGTTGCCGTCCACCCGCTCGTAGCGGATCCCGTAGCCGGCCGCCCGGCGCTCGATCGGGACCGCCGCATCGGTCGTGGTGCTGGTGAACTCCGCGTACTGGTTGTTCTCGCAGACGAAGAGGAGGGGGAGCTCGAGAAGACAGGCGGTGGTGACCGCCTCGTGGAAGGCGCCCTGCCCGAGCGCGCCGTCGCCGAAATAGGCCACCGCGACGTCGCCCGCCTCACGCATCTTCGCCGCCTGGGCTGCACCGCAGGCGATCGGCAGCCCGGCGCCGACGATGCCGTTGGCGCCGAAGATGCCCAGCGACACGTCGGCGATGTGCATCGATCCGCCGCGCCCGGCGCAGGTGCCGCCACGGCGCCCCATCAGCTCGGAGAACATGCCCCCCACGTCGGCGCCCTTGGCGAGCACGTGGCCATGGCCGCGATGGTTGGAGGTGATCACGTCCTCGTCGCGGAGCGGCCAGGAGATGCCGACCGGGACCGCCTCCTGCCCGATCGAGAGATGCAGGAACCCCGGGATCTCGCCGCCCCGGAACATTTCCGCCGCGGTCTCCTCGAAGCGGCGGATCCTCGACATGTCCCGGTACATCGCGGCGAGCGCCTCGACGCCGAGCTGCGGCTCTGCCGGAACTTCGGTTGATCTGCTCACGCGAGCTGCATCCTTCCTGTACCGAGCGATCGGTACAATAGCTTAGTCGGCAAGCGTCGCCGCCAGACGCAATGACTCGACGACCTCCTCCTCGCTGGCCCGGAACGGGATCAGGTTCAGGATCGGCGTGGCCCCGCCGTACTCGAAGCGGGAAAGCTGCGCACGGCATTCATCGGGCGTCCCGGCGAGGCAGAAATGCTCGACCATCTCATCGCTGACCAGCTTCTCGGCGGCGTCCATCTCGCGTTCGCGTACCAGCTCGGCGATCTTCTCCACGATCTCGCCGTATCCCTCGCTCTCGTAGACCCGCTGGTAGTGCGCGTATTGGGCGACGTAGACGAGGCTGCGCCTGGCCTGACGCCGGGCGACCTCGGGGTCGGGGTCGACACAGCAGGTGAGCGAGAACCAGATGTCGATCTCCTCCGGGTCGCGGCCGCTGCGCGCGGCCCCGGCCGCCAGGCGCTCGCGCGTCGCGGCCATGTACTGATCAGAGTGAAGAGATCCGATCACGATGCCGTCGCCGAGCTCACCCGCCAGTTCCTGCATCTTCGGCCCGACCGCGGCGAGATTGATCTTCAGGTCGACCGGCTCGGCGGTGAACGGGAGTTTGTATTTGCGGGTCCGCAGCAGCTCGCCGTCGTAGCTGAACGGTCCCTCCTCCGGCGAGCGCAGGACGCCACGGACGATCTCGATGAACTCGCGGGCGCGGCGCAGCGGCCGCGACGGATCGACACCGAACCAGCGTTCGACGACGAAGCCGGCGCCGAGGCCGAGGCCGAGCGCGAATCGCCCCCCGCACACCTCCTGCAGCTGCGCCGCCTGCTGGGCGACCACGACCGGGTTGACCGGGAAGATCTGCGAGACGGCGGTGCCCACCCCGATCCGCCGGGTGCCAAGGCCGATCGCGGTGATGGGGACGACGGGCTCGCGCCAGGCCTCACCGAGCCAGATCCGCTCGAAGCCGTGGGCCTCGAACTCACGTGCCAGCTCGACCATCTCGACGATCGGGGTCTCCGAGAGGATCAGCGAGGCGGTCAGCGGTCGGCCGCTCATCGTGCCCTCCCGGACGCTGTCTCGGCACTGTGGTCCCAGGCGCTCTCGGGACTGGCCGCGGCGCGGATCGAGACCCGGTCCGGCTTGCCGTTTGCGAGCTTCGGCAGTTCGCCTTCGATCACCTCTATATAGCGGGGCGCCTTCCAGGCGGCCAACTGCTCGCGGCAATAGGCATCGAGTTCGGCCGCGCCGAGCGTCGACCCCGGCTGTCGCGAGACGGTCGCGTGGACCTCTTCGGTGTAGATCGGGTCACTGACCCCGACCACGACGCATTCGGCAACCTCGGGGTGCTCGATCATCGTGCCCTCGACCTCCTCCCCGGAGATGTTCTCCCCGGCTCGCTTGATCACATTCTTGATCCGGCCGTGGAAGTAGACGCCCCCTTCGCCGTCGCCGGCGCAGAGGTCGCCGGTCTTCACCCAGCCGTCCTCGAGCGACGCCGCTGTCGCCTCGGGGTTCCGGTAGTACTCGAGCATTCCGTGCGGGTGCCGATACCAGAGTTCGCCGAGCTCCATCGGCGCCGCCTCGGTGCCGTCGGGATTGACGATCCTCACCTCGGATTCGGCCGGCATCGGGGTGCCGACGAACTTGTCCGGATGAAGGTCGGCGCCCGGCTTGCTGATCGTTCCCAGGCCTGAGATCTCGGTCATCGCCCAGATCGTCACCACATCGACCCCGAAGCGCCGACAGAAGTCCTCGGGCCGAAAGTGGGAAGCCAGCACACGCAAGGTATGGTCGCGGTCGCGGTGGTCCGGTGGCGAGCTCATCAGGATCGCCATCTGGGCCGGCATGACGATCCCGACCGTGGCACCGTTGGCCCGCACCTGGTCCCAAAATTCGCTGCGACTGAACTTCGGCACCAGGGTGAGGCGCGCACCGGCGGCGATCGCCGGTCCGACCAGTTGGTGGAAGCCGGCGGTGTGGAAGAGCGGGATCGTGCAGAGATAGTTCTCCCCCGCACCCACTCCGAGCCGAGCGGCGATGGCCCGACCGGCGGTCGGGAACCCGGCGTGTGGCTGCACCACCCCCTTCGGCTTGCCCGTGCTGCCGGACGTGTACATGATCGCCATCGGATCGAGCGGGCCGAGCTCGGGCCGCGGTGGAGGCTCCGAGGAGCAGGGCGGCACCTGAGCGGGATCGTCGACGACCAGTGACGCTTCGCTGTGCTCGACGACGTAGGAGATCTCCGCCGGCGTCAGCGTGTCGATCATCGGCACCATCACCGCTCCCAGCTTCAGCAGCCCCAGCTCGAACCGCAGCAGGTCACGTCCGCTCGGCAGAACCAACCCGACATGGTCGCCGGGTTCGACGCCGGCGGCGAGGAAGCCGTTGGCGGCTTCGTTGACGACGGCGTCGAACGAGGCGAAGGTCTCGGTCACACCTTCGAAGAGGAGAAATGGCGCATCCGGGGTGGTGGCCACACGCTCGTCCCAGAAATCACCGACCGTCTGCGCCATGTGAATGTCGGCGTCGGTCACCGGCCCACCTGTGTCACGTCGACCCGAACGTCCCAGACCGGGGGATCCTCACGCAGTGTCAACTCGTTGTCGAAGAGGACGCCACAGTTCGGGCAGCAGTAGCTCCGATAGACCAGGTCGACATCGAGCTCCTCACTCGGATCGACGAACAGGGTCGCGTCGATCTCGGTCAGTTGGCCGTCGTAGCGGGCCGCGTGATCCTTGTAGTTGTCCTGCGCCGGCCCCAGGGCCGTCGAGCAACGCCTGCAGCACGTGACGAGATCCTCGCCCATGCGCTCGACTCGAAGCTGGTCGGCGATCTCGATGATCGGCGTCCGCGCATCGTCCTTTCCCGGAAAGGGCGGCGGCAGGGTCGAACGTCGAATCCGCTGCGAGCGCAGCTCTGCCCGGAGGGCGTCGGTGGCTCCTGGCTCGGGGGCACCGTCGGCGTCGAGCACGACCCCGTAGATCTCGCTTGCCGTCCGGGCGCTGATCTCCCCCGCCGCCAGATCGACGGCAACACTGTGCGGATCGCGCTCGAGCGGGTCGCCGTATCCGCCACCGCCGCAAAGGATCTGCTCGCTGACATCGGTGGCGAGCAGGCGCAGGCCACCGGTCTTTGCCGGCAGAGCCCGGGCCCTTCCGCCGAGATCCCTGATGTCTTCGGGTGAACACGGGATCTCACCATCGGCGAAACGGTCCAGGACATCAGAATCCTCGACCGAGTAGAAGAGGCCAAGGACACCGGGATGACCGCCACTGACTCCCGAACAGGTAGGGGTGCTCGAGGTCACGGAGAGCGCGGAGTAATGCTGGTCGTCCGTCCCGTGGCCGGCCAGTGCGAAGGCGATGCCGTTGCCTCCTCGATACTTCCCATGCCCACAGTTGCGAGCCGAGCGACGGTACAGATAGAGAACCGGCGCGTACTGCTCCGTCGTCTCGCAGTCGGGTATCTCGGACTTGGGCCAGAACGTGGTCCCACCTTGATCGATCCCGTCACGGGTGGCGAAGGCGCCCAGGCCACCCGCTGTGTGGTCGAGCGTGACGGAGGCGAACGGCCCGCCCCACTGGTCGGTGCCGTGGTGGGCGATCAGGCTGAGCGCCGACAGGACGGAGGTAGCCATCAGATGCTGCCGCTGACCGGGATCTGGGTACAGCATCTTGCCGATCACCTTCTCCGCCTGGAAGATCGAGAGGATCTGCGCATGCAGCGTCGAGAAGGCGCCATTGCGATCCACCGTGGTGATCGTCCCGATCTCGGCGTCGAAGTGGGACCGCCGCATCACCCCCGCGGCGCACAGCTTGTGATCGTGGGCCAGGGTATGGGTCAGCGAGCAACCGATCGCCGAGCGCCACTGGCCGAAGCCACAATTGAATGCCGCGATCTGGGGGTCGGTTCCGTGATTGTCGAAGAAAAGCTCGTCGCCGCGCTTCTCGAGACTGAGAACGGTCTTGTGGACCCCTCGATCTCCGGGGAACGCACCTCCGCAGTAGACGACATCGCTCCAGCGTCCGTCCGGGACGCTGAGCAGCCTCTCCGACACGGCCCGCTCGGTGTCGTCGATCAGCTTGTGCATCGTCGACTTGACGATCGCGGGCGAGTAAGCCTGGAGCAACTCCTCGATCCTCATCCGGGCACGACCTACCCCGGCCAGCTGTGAACGCAGCTCGAGCGCCAGCAGATGGGGTATCCGCGAGAAACGGAGAAAGGTGTCCTCGACGTCGGCGCGGATCCCATCCCGATCAGCGATCTTGACGGCACGCAACATCGGCGGATCCCAGAAGATGTCCTCGGCCTGGAAGCAGAAGCTTCCCGCCTCGATGCCGCCGACATCGCGTGCGTGACAGGCGTTGTAGACCCAGCAGAAGAGCTCGTCGCCGACGAAGACCGGGGCGTAGATGCCGACGTCCATCTGATGCGAGCCCGCGATCAAGCAATCGTTGATGATGAAAACGTCCCCTGGGTTGATCCCCGGACTCTTGGTCCGGTTCTCCAGCGTGTACTTGACCGTGAACTCCGCCGCCCCGCCGAAGTACTGGACGTACGGTGCGAACAGGAACGGCTCCCCGGTCTCCGTGGTGATCGACGTGTTGAAGTCGTAGTTCTCGACGACCACGGGCGAGCCGGAGACCCGGTGGATCGTGTCCGCATGCTCCTCGTTGATGTTCCAGAGCTTGGTGCTCAGCACCTCGAAGGTGATCGGGTCAAGTTCCTCTTGCGCCAACTCGGTATGGAGCTTCAGCCCCTCGGGTGGTGTGAAATCAGCCGCCGGCTTATAGGGGTAGTCCTTGCCGTCCCAGGTCGATTCGATAGTGGAGGTCATCGCTTCTCCTGTCAGTCGAAGGTCAGGACGAGGTTTTGGTGGGCGTCGGACCGCAGCCGATCGCCGGGTCTGACGACGACGGTCGTGTCGGGCAGCTCGATCACCGCCGGACCGTCGATCGCACCGGTGACTTCTTCGTAGATCGGCGTCTCCACGTATTCGCCCAGCTCGCGCCAATAGACGCTCCGCGTCTCGCGCTGCCGACGGCCATCCCCGGAGAGCGTCGCCGCCAGCTCAGGCCGCGGCAGGCTCCCGCTCGCGTACATGCGCAGGCGAATGAGCTCGATCCCCGCCGGGGCATATCCGGAGTCCTTGCCGAAGCGCCGTTCGTAGGTCCCTTCGAAGCGAGCGACCAGGTCGTCACCGGAGTCACCGGCATCGAAGGGAACCTCGACATCGAAGACCTGGGCGCCGTACTTCATCGACACCAGGCGCGCGAGGGAAACATCACGGCGATCGAAACCCTCGGCTCCGAGCTGGTCGAACGCCTGCTCTTCCAGCCGGGCGAAACCTGCGTTGATCTCCTCGAGGTCGAACGGCGCCGGCAATCGGGCCGCCCTGTCGTAGACGTGCATGACGTCGCCGCTGATCGTGCCCAGCGCCGAGAGCACCGAGGCGATGTTGCCCACGGGCACGACGACCGCGGAGACGCCGAGCGATCGCGAGAACGAAGATGCGTGTGCACCGGCGGCGCCGCCGAAGGAGAAGACCGCGAACTCACGCGGGTCATGACCGCGGTACACGGTCATGCGCCGGATCTTCTCGGCCATCAGATTGTCGACGATCTCGATGATCCCGGCCGCCGTCTTCTCCATGTCGAGCCCGATCCGCTCGCCGAGGGCGGAGACCGCGGCGCAGGACGCGTCGCGGTCGAGCGTGCGGCGGCCGTGCAGGAAGCGCTCCGGGTTGATCACGCCGAGAACGACGTTGGCGTCGGTGACGGTCGGCTCGGTGCCACCGTTTCGGTAGCAGACCGGGCCTGGATCGGCACCGGCGCTCTGGGGACCGACCTTCATCGTCCCGCTCGCCGGATCGATCCAGGCGATCGATCCACCGCCCGCACCGATCGACTCGACGTCGAGCATCGGCAGGTACATCTCGTAGCGGTCGAGGTTGGTGCTCTCGCGGGTGAGAGGCGCGTTGCCGTCGATCACCGCCACGTCGAAGGTGGTGCCGCCCATGTCGGCGGTGATGATGTTCTGGAACCCGAACTGCTCGCCCAGGTAGTTGGACGCGACGATCCCCGAGACGGGCCCGGAGTCGAGGGTGAACAAGGGTCTGCGCTTGACCTCGGAGACCGGGACCGTGCCACCGATGCACTGGGCGAAAAGAACCGGCCGCTCGTAGCCCTGCTCGCGCGCGCCGTCGGCGATCTGGCCGACGTAGTCGTTCATCAGCGGTCCGACGTAGGAGTTCATGACCGTCGCCACGGTCCGGTAGTACTCACCGACCCGAGGGGCGATGTCGTGCGAGCAGGAGACGAAAAGGTCGGGGGCGATCTCTTCGATCAGGTCGCGGACACGGCACTCATGCTCGGGATGGAGGAAGCTCCAGAGGAACGCGACGGCGATGGTCTCGGCGCCCGCCTCGACCAGCTCTTCGATCGCCGTCCGCGCCTGTTCCTCGACCAACCCGACGACCACCTCACCCTTGCAGTCGACCCGCTCGGAGACCTCGCGGATCAGCTCTGGGGCGACGATCGGGTCGGGCTTCGTCATCCCCGGCAGATACAGAAGATCATCGACGTCGAGCCCTTTGGAACGGCCACCGCCCCTCATCACCAACATCGCGTCGCCGTGCCCACGGGTGGTGATCAAGCCGACCTTGGCGCCTTTACGCTGAACCAGGGCGTTGGTCGCGGCGGTGGTGGCATGGACCAACGTGGTCGCCTGCGAGAGCAGATCGGGGAGACTGAGCCCGAGCGTGCCGGCCGCATCCTCGACCGCACCGAAGAAGCCTTCCGAGAAGTTCGGCGGGGTCGAAGGCGACTTCCCGGTGACGATCTGGCCGTCGGATGTCAGGACGGTGCAATCCGTGAACGTGCCCCCGATGTCCGTACCGATGCTGTAGGTCCGTCGTTTCATCACTCTCCCTTGGCTCGACCGGCCTCAGCGAGGCGCAGCCCGGGGTTCGCGGGCAGGCGAAGCCTTCGCGGTTCCCGGATCGCCGCTCTCACTCTCTCCTCGGGTGCAGATGGTCAAAGCTCTTCCGTACCGTTCGTTCGGTACGGACCCTAAGGTAACCCGCGATCGCTGTCAAGCAGCGCGTTGCGGGGGTCCAGCCCTCGCCGGCGCACCGATGCGGCACCAAAAAGCGCCTTCCCATGCGAAGCAGACGGGCTGCCACCACCCGCCGCGACCGATCCGCGCAGTCGCCGAGGTGCGCGGCAGCGGTCGCCGCAGCGACCGCTCGTGACTGCTTATATACCGATCCGTCGGTACATTATGTGCGGATCACCGATGTATCCGCCATCTCGTACGCCAAGATAATCGCCCATCTCACCCATGTACCGACCCATCCGTACATTCAGGCAAAGATCGTGTCCCGCTCCGTAGCCGGCGAAATCCCCGATGCAAAACGGAGCCGCGTCGCCGGCCCGGTGCAAAGAAAACGCATCCTTCGCGCCGCCGCCGTCCTCTTCGCAAAACAGGGCTACCACGGCACGGGCATAGAGGAGCTCTCTCAAAAGGTCGAACTCGGCCGGGGCGCCCTCTACCACCACATCGGAAATAAGGAACGAGTCCTCGCGGAGATCTGCCGGACAAACGTGAGCGAGATGATCGTCGCCGGCAATGAGATCAAGGACGGCCCCGGGGGCGCCGAGGAGCGGTTTCGCACGCTCGTAGGCAAGCTGATGCGGAACATCGCCGACAACGTCCCCGAGTGGACCGTCTTCTTCCGTGACTACATCGCCCTCAGCGGAACCTGGCTTCGAGAGGTGCTGCGGCTGCGGGGCGACTTCGAGCAGATCGTCCGCGACATCCTCGAAGAAGGGATGAAGAGCGGAGAGCTGCGCGAGCTCGACCCGATCATCGTCAAAGGCGCTCTCGGCCTGTTCAACTACTCATACCTCTGGGTGCGCTCCTCCGGGCGCCTCGCCCCCGAGGAGGTCGCCGAGGTCTTCTGCGATGCGCTCTTCGTCGGCCTTCGCTCGCAGGTCGGCGGACCAGAGCAGCATCCGTAGCTGATCCCCCGAGCCGGCTCGGGCTTTGATGGAGCCGCTCACGCGGCCATGCTTCCCACCGTCGCGACAGTGAGCAGGCTCTTCTCGAAGCGGCCACCGCCCGCCCGCGGCAGCGGCCCGCTGTGGAGCACCCATCCGGTCGGGACCTTGTACGAGGCGAGCCGGTCACGGGCGTATTCGGCGAGCAGCTCCGGCTCGACGTCGCGATCGGGACGGGCGACCACGTGCGCCTCTGTGGCTTCGCCGAGCCGGGCGTCGGGCACCGCGACGAGGGCGATCTCGGCGATCGCCTCGTGCTCGCACAGCGTCGCCTCCACCTCGGCGAGACAGACGTCGAGGCCGCCGCAGCTGATCGTCTCGGCGATCCGTTCGGAGATGACGAGGTGGCCGTCGGACTCCAGGTGGCCGAGGTCGCCGAGCGCCAGCCAGCGCTCCTCGCCGACCGCCCGACAGGCGACTTCCCCCGTCTCGCCCGGGGCGAGGGGCTCGCCGTCGGCCGAGATCGCCGCCAGCTCGAAGCCGATCGCGGCGCGACCGACGCGATCGACGTCCGGGGCGGCATCGGCGGCCTCGAGGACCGCGGCCGTGCCGCCGAGCCCGGCGTGACAGAGCACCTGGACGATCCGGCAGGAGGGCAGGGTCTTCGCCGCGGCCGGCATCACGTCGCCGACCGGCCCCCGCGCCGCGACGCAGATGGTCCGCAGCCGATCGAGGCCGCCGCCGGCCAGTGACTCCGAGCAGGCCAGGATGCGAAGTTGCGACGACGAGAGCAGTGCGTGGGTCGCCCGCGAGAAGACGAGCTCGGCGCGGTAGTCGGCGACGTCGAAGCGCCGTGGCGCGGCCAGGCGGACGACACCCCCGGCCAGCCAGCAGGCGATGCCGAGATCGTAGGCGTCGGCCGCCCAGCTGCGTCCCGGCGCCGACAGATAGACGCTGTCGGCGGTGATCCCGAACTCGTCGATCTGCCCGCGCGCGCCGGCCAGCAGCTCCGCCTCGGTCAGGCTCCAGGCGCGCGGCAGCCCCGCCGCATCGAGCGCGAAGCGGAGCAGCAGGGGCCGCCCGGGGTCGAGCCCGGGGCGAGGCACGGAGCCAGCGTCGGCGGCGAGCAGATCCTCATATGCCTGCACCGGCCGGCCGGCCCGGGTCCAGAGCTCGGCGCCGACGGCGACCGGCTGCGGCATCGGCTCGATCCCCACCAGGTCGCGCGCGACCTCCCATCCCGACCAGTCCGCGAACAGCCAACGGGCCTGCGACTCGCGAAGCTGGAAGTCGACCTCGAGACCCCGCAGGCCGATCTCGATCGGGACGACGACGGCACCGATCTGCGCCGCCGCGAAAAAGATCTCGACGGACTCGACCGAGTTGCGGCAGAGCACCGCGATCCGGTCGCCCGGCACGGCGCCGGCGCTCAGCAGCCCGGCGGCCAGCCGGCCACTGCGCTCCCCGATCTCCCCGTAGCTCGCCTCTCGTTCCTCACCGCGCACGGCGGGCGCCGCAGCGTCTCGTGGGGCGTCGAAGACGGTACCGATCGTCGAACCAGTCACTGTCCCTCCTCTGTCGTCGTCATCCGATTCGAAAGGACTCTGGCATTTCCCAAATGCGACCCGATCCTTCCGTACCGAGCGATCGGTACGAACATAGGCAATGTGTCCGCGTGTGTCAAGAAATATTAAAAAGCAGCAACGATGATTGTTATCCTACGGAATTGGGACCATGTTTGGGGCTACCGAAGTCGTGCCTGGTGAAGGTTTACGATGTGCCGACGATCGAGCGGGAGCCGATCCTTGGCCTGTCAGAGCGATGGGTAGGTCTGCCGGCGGAGTGCTGTCTCTCGGGATCGATGGAGCGCCCGACAGATGAACATGCTTGAGCCAAAACAGGCGCGCAGCCATGCGACGAGACAGCGGCTGCTCGACGCCGCCGTCCAGGTCCTGGTCGAAGAGGGATACGCCGGCATCTCCGCCTCGACGGTCGCCCGGCGGGCGGGCGTCAGCCGTGGCGCCCATCAGCATCACTTCGCCAATCGGCAGACGCTGGTGATCGAGTCGGTCCGCCACATGTCGGCGCGCGAGCTGAACGTCCTGCACGAGCGGATCGGGGGCCTGCCCCAGGGCGAGTCACGGGTCGGCGGCGCGCTCGACTTCATCTTCGAGATGTACAGCGGCACCTTCTTTGCGGCGATCCTCGAGCTCTCCCTCGCGGCGCGCCGCGAGCCCGAGCTGAAAACGACGATCGCCGAGGAGGAGCGCTCGATGTCGCTCACCGTGCAGCGGCTCGGGGTCGAAATCCTCGGCGACGACGCGCTCGAGGACCCCGCCCTCGGCCACCGCTGGACCACGGCGATCGCGACGATCCGCGGGCTCGCGGTGCTGCGCCTGCTGCGGCACTCCCAGGAGACGATCGACCGCCAGTGGCGGCACGCGCGCGGCGAGATCATCGAGAGCCTGATGCGAGAGCACGTCGACGCCGCATCAAGCTGACCGAGACCGACCGAAAAGAGCAGCTGCTCGACGAGCTGGTCGAGTTGTTCCTGGCCGAGGGGTTCCGGCAGTTCACGCTGGCCGACCTGGCCCGCCGCCTGCACTGCTCGAAGACGACCCTCTACGGGCTCGGCCACAGCAAGGAAGGCCTGATCCTGAACGCGCTGCGGCACTTCTTCGCCAGGGCCGGGGAGAGCGTCGACCGTCGCGCCGCCGCCGAGGACGAGGCGGAGGCCCGGATCGTCGCCTACCTGCGGGCCGTCGCCGACGAGCTGCGCCCCGCCTCCCCCCGCTTCGTCGCCGACCTCGCGACCCATCCCGCCGCCCGCGAGATCTACGAGCGCAACACCCGGATCGCCGCCGAACGCGTCTCGGTGATGATCGCCGACGGGGTCGAGCGGGGAAGCTTCCGCGCGATCGACGCCTCCTTCGCGGCCGATCTGATCGCGACGACGATGGCGCGGATACAGGGCGGCGAGGTCGGTCGAGGGACGGGGCTGAGCGACGCCGCGGCCTACGAAGAGCTCGCCGACCTCGTCCTCCACGGCATCGCGACCTGAGCCCGCCGCGGCGGGGCGGCCGTCAGCGGGCGCCGCGGGCGAGGTGCCGGGCGATCACCATGCGCTGGATCTGGTTGGTCCCCTCGAAGATCTGCATCACCTTCGCCTCGCGCATGTGGCGCTCGACCGGGAACTCCTTGGTGTAGCCGGCGCCGCCCAGGACCTGGACCGCGTCGGTGGTCACCTTCATCGCCGCGTCGGTGGCGGTGAGCTTGGCGATCGAGGCCTGGCGCGAGAACGGCAGGCCTCGATCGCGGCGGCGGGCCGCCTCGAGGGTCACCGCGCGCGCCGACTCGACCGCCGCCGCCATGTCGGCGAGCAGGAAGCCGAGGCCCTGGTGCTCGATGATCGGCCTACCGAAGGTCTCGCGTTCCCCGGCGTAGGCGACCGCGGCGTCGAGCGATCCCTGGGCGAGCCCGGTCGCCACGGCGGCGATCCCGAGCCGGCCGGAGTCGAGCGCCTCGAGGGCGATAGAGAGGCCCGCGCCCTCGCCGCCGATGAGTCGCTCGGCGGCGACCTCGACGCCGTCGTAGTCGAGCGTCGCGGTGGTCGAGCCGGTGAGGCCCATCTTGCGCTCCGGCGCCTGGACCGAGAGTCCGGGCGCATCGCCGGGGACGAGGAAGCAGGAGATCCCCCGCGAGCGGTCCTCGGAGGTGCGGGCGAAGAGCGTGTAGAAGTCGGCCTCTCCCCCGTGCGTCACCCAGGCCTTCGAGCCGGTGACGGTATAGGTGTCGCCGTCGCGGACGGCCCGGGTCCGCATCGCCGCCGGATCGGAGCCGGCGTCGACCTCGGAGAGGCAGTAGCCGCCGAGCAGATCCCCGGCCAGCATCTCCTCGAGCCGGCCGTCGCGCTGCTCGTCGGTCCCCCGGACGGCCGGCGCGTAGCAGGACATCACGTGGACGCTGACGCCGACCGCGACGCTGGCCCAGACGGTGGCGATCTCCTCGAGCGCCTGCAGATAGACCTCGTAGGGCTGGCCGGCCCCGCCGAGTGCCTCCGGGTAGGGCATGCCGAGGAAGCCGAGCCCACCGAGGGTGCGGAAGACGTCGCGCGGGAAGGCCGCCTCTTCCTCGGCGGTGGCGACCCGCGGCGCCAGCTCCTCACGGGCCACGGTGCGGGCCAGGCCGACGATCTCCTCGGCCTCGGCCGAGGGGAGGTTGCGTTCGGCGGGCACGGGCGGAGGATACCAGCGGCGGTGCTGTGGTACCGCCTGGAGATCCCGCCGTCAGATGGGCTCGTCGTGGAGATAATCATTCAGCGGGCATGCTTTTTTTGTTAGGCTCGACCGATGGGAAGCGGGGCAACCGAGGGGCGTGAGCTCGAGACCGTCAGCTTCCCGATCGAGCGCTCCAAGCTCCGCGAGCTCGCCCGCACCTTCAAAGACGATGATCCGGTCTGGTACGACGAGGGGGCGGCCGCCGCGGCGGGCTTCGACGCGGTGCCCCTGCCGCCGACCGCCACCGTCCTCGCCGACCACTGGCGCGAGCGGGGGGCGACCTTCCACGTCGAGGCGGCCGGCCTCGACCTCTCCCGCGTGCTGCACGGCGAGGTCAGCTGGGAATTCCTGCGGCCGCTGCGGATCGGCGACGAGCTGACCGCCACCTCGACCCTGGTCGGCGACGAGCGCCGCAGCGGCAAACGCGGCGGCGAGATGCGCCTGGTCACGGTCGAGACCGCCTACGCGACCGCTGCCGGCGAGGTCGTCGCCCGCCGTCGCGACACGCTGATCGAGACGGCGCCGAGATGAGCAGCGCCGGGTCCATGCCGCTGCCGGTCGCCCCGCAGCCGCTGCGCGAGGGCGACGCGATGGAGACGGTCGTCACCGAGCCCTTCACCCGCACCGACTTCGTCCGTTACGCCGGGTCCGGCGGTGACTTCCACCCGATCCACCACGACGAGGAGTTCGCCCGCGCCGCCGGGATGCCGACCGTGTTCGGGATGGGGATGCTGCACGCCGGCATGCTCGGCGTGGCGCTCGCCCACTGGGTCGGCCCCGACAACATCCGCTCCTTCGGCACCCGCTTCACCGGCCAGGTCTGGCCCGGCGACGTCCTCACCTTCGACGCCCAGGTCGTCGACGTCACCGACGGCCTGGCGACGATCGAGCTCTCGGCCGTCTCGCAGAAGGACGAACCGGTCCTGAAGGCGACCGCCACCGCCGTCGTCGTCGCCTAAACCCGAGCGATCTCAGGCTCACGCCGTCGACCGGCGGGCTCGCGCTGTGGCTTTTCCGTCCATACGACGGGTTTCCCACAGCGCGCGATGGCGAGGGTCAGTCGGCGAGGGTTGCGGCGAGGCGGAGGGACTCGACGACCTCCTCCTCCGAGGCCCGGAAGGGGACCAGGTGGAGGATCGGGGTCGCGCCGCCGTACTCGAAGCGGGGCAGCTGGGCGCGGCATTCGGCCGGGGTGCCGGCGAGGCAGAAGCGCTCGACCATCTCGTCGCTGACCAGGGTCTCGGCGGCGTCCATCTCGCGTTCGCGGACGAGAGCCGCGATCCGCTGGACCACCTCGCCGAAGCCCTCGCTCTCGTAGACGCGCTGGTAGTGGGAATACTGGGCGACGTAGACGAGGCTGCGGCGAGCCTGCCGGCGGGCCGCCTCCGCGTCATGGTCGACGCAGCAGGTCAGCGAGAAGGAGATGTCGACGTCCGCGGGGTCGCGATCGGCGCGTTCGGCCCCGGCCGCGAGGCGCTCGCGGGTGGCCGCCATGTACTGCTCGGAGTGCAGGCCGCCGACCACGATCCCGTCGGCGATCTCCCCGGCCAGCTCCTGCATCTTCGGCCCGACCGCGGCGAGGTTGAGCTTCACCTCGACCGGCTCGGTGACAAAGGGGAGCGTGTATTTGCGGGTGCTCAGCAGCTCGCCTTCGTAGGTGAAGGGGCCGTCGGCGGGCGAGCGCAGGACGCCGCGGACGATCTCGAGGAACTCGCGGGCGCGGCGCAGCGGCCGCGCGGGGTCGACGCCGAACCAGCGTTCGACGACGAAGGCGGCGCCGAGGCCGAGGCCGAGCGAGAAGCGGCCGCCGGCGAGCTCCTGGAGCTGGGCCGCCTGCTGGGCGACGATCACCGGGTTGACCGGGAAGATCTGGGCGACCGCGGTGCCGACGCCGATCCGCTCGGTGCCGAGGGTGATCGCGGTCAGCGGCACGACCGGCTCGCGCCAGGCCTCGCCGAACCAGACCCCCTCGAAGCCGTGCGCCTCGAACTCCTGCGCCAGCTCGACCATCGCGGCGATCGGGGTGCGGGAGACGATCAGCGAGGCGGTCAGCGCCCGGCCGCTCATCGCCCGCCTCCGAGCGAGGTCGCGGCGGTGTGGTCCCAGGCGGTCTCCGGTGAGGCCGCGGCGCGGATCGCCAGCCGGTCCGGCTTGCCGTTGGCCAGCTTCGGCAGCTCGCCGTCGGCCAGGGCGATGTAGCGGGGCGCCTTCCAGGCCGCCAGCTGCGCCCGGCAGTGGGCGTCGAGCGCGGCGGCGTCGACGGTCGCGCCGGGCCGCAGCGAGACGGTCGCGTGGACCTCTTCGGTGTAGATCGGGTCGCTGACCCCGACCACGACGCATTCGGCCACCTCGGGATGGGCGATCAGCGTCGCCTCCACCTCCTCGCCGGACACGTTCTCCCCGGCCCGCTTGATCACGTTCTTGATCCGCCCGTGGAAGTAGACGCCCCCCGCCCCGTCGATGGCGCAGAGATCGCCGGTCCGCACCCAGCCGTCGACCAGCGTCGCCGCCGTCGCCTCCGGGTTGCGGTAGTAGGCGAGCATCGCGTGCGGATGGCGGTAGCAGAGCTCGCCGAGCTCGCCCGGCGCCACCTCCTCACCGTCGGGCGCGATCACCTTCACCTCGGCCTCGGGCGGCATCGGCGTGCCGATGTATTTCTCCACGTGGCGCGCGGCGCCGGGCTCGCTGACCGTGCCCATGCCGGAGACCTCGGTCATCGCCCAGATCGTCACCACGTCGACCCCGAAGCGCTCGCAGAACTCCTCGGGCCGGATGTGGCTGGCGACCAGCCGCAGCGGGTGGTCGCGGTCGCGCGGGTCGGGCGGCGAGGTCATCAGGATCGCCAGCTGCGCGGGCATCAGGATCCCGACCGTGGCGCCCGTGGCGCGGACCTGATCCCAGAATTCGCCGCGGCTGAACTTCGGCACGACCGTGAGGCGCGCGCCGGCCGCGATCGCCGCCGCGGCCAGCATGTGGAACCCGGCGGTATGGAAGAGCGGGATCGTGCAGAGGTAGTTCTCCTCGGCGCCGGGCCCGAGCCGTTCCGAGACCGCCCGGCCGGCCGAGGGGAAGCCGGCGTGCGGCTGCACGACCCCCTTCGGTTTGCCGGTGCTGCCCGACGTGTACATGATCGCCATCGGGTCGAGGGGGTCGAGCGCGGGACGCGGCGGCGGCTCGGCCGGGCCGCGGCCGACCTTCGCCGCATCGTCGATCACCAGCGAGGCCTCGCTGTCCTCGACGACGAAGGCGACCTCGGCCGGGGTCAGGGTGTCGATCATCGGCACCATCACCGCACCCAGCTTCAGCAGCGCCAGCTCGATCAGCAGCAGGTCGCGGCCGCTGGGCAGGATCAGACCGACCTTGTCGCCGGCCCGCACACCCGCGGCGAGGAGCCCGTTGGCGACCTCGTTGATCGCCGCGTCGAACTCGGCGTAGGTCTCGGTCGCGCCGGCGAAGACGAGGAACGGCGCGTCGGGGGTCGCCGCGACGCGCTCGTCCCAGAAATCGCCGACCGTCTGCGCCGCGGCCACGGAGCTAGCTCCCGGTCCAGACCGGCGCCCGCTTCTCGGCGAACGCCTTGGAGCCCTCGATCGCGTCGGCGGAGGCGAAGACCGGGTCGCAGATCTCTTTCTGGCGCGCCCAGAAGTCGGCGTCGGAGAGCTCCGGCCCCTCGCGCAGGACCTGTTTCGTGGCGGCCACCGCGAGCGGCCCGTTGGCGGCGATCGCCAGGGCCAAGGCCACCGCCCCGTCGAGCGCGCCACCATCCTCGGTCAGCTCGTCGACGAGGCCGATCGCGTAGGCCCGCTCGCCGTCGATCAGGTCGCCGGTCAGGGCCAGTTTCATCGCCGCCCCGGGGCCCGCCCGGCGCGGCAGCTGCCGCAGGGCGCCGCCGGCGGCGACCAGCGAGCGCTTCACCTCGGGCACGCCGAACTTCGCCGAGCGGCCGGCGACGAGGACGTCGCAGGCGAGCGCCAGCTCGAAGCCGCCCGCGACCGCGAAGCCCTCGACCGCCGCCAGCAGCGGCTTGCGGGCGGCGCGGGTGACGATGCGACGCAGGCCGCGATCGTCCGCCTCGCCCTCCCAGACGTTCTCGCCGGCGACGAAGGCCTTCAGGTCCATGCCCGAGCAGAAGCCTTTGCCGGCGCCGGTCACCACACCGGCGCTCAGCTCCGGGTCGGCGTCGAGCTCGTCGAAGGCGTCGGAGAGCGCCCGGGTCAGCGCCAGATTCAGGGAGTTCCGCGCCTCGGGCCGGTTCAGGGTCATGATCATCACCCCGTCACGGCGCTCGACGCGCACCACCTCGGTCTCCTCCTGGGTCGCCTCGCTCATCAGCCTTCTCCTCCTCGTTGTCTTTCGATATCGGCCCTGACCAGGCGCCTGACCTCGCCCAGAAGCTCGTCGCGGCGCGGCGGCTCGAGCTCTGCCCAGGCCGCCTCGACGGTGCGCTCGGCGGCGGCGAGCATCGCCTCGCGCGCCGCGCCCGGATCGGCGGCGGCCTCCGCCTTGCCGCACTCGACCGCGACCAGCGCCGCGGAGCGGGGCGCGGCCTCGGCCAGGGCGCGCTCCCAACCGCGCGCCGCCGGCAGCAACTCCGCGACCGTCGCGACGGCGGGTGCCGAGCCGCGCTCGACCTGGCCGGCGACCGCATCGAGGATGCCGAGGGCGGCGGCGAGGATCGTCCTCCCGTGGGTCGAGCCGACCGCCGGCAGGACCTGCTCGCGGAGGCTGGCGCGGACGTCGCGGAGGGCGCGCTCGGGCGGGATCACGATGCCTCCTCGAGGGCGTCGAGCACCATCCGCCGCATGTTCGGCAGCGTGTAGCTCCAGCGGACCAGGGTCAGGTCGTCGGTCTCGCCGCGCAGGTAGTTGGCTTCGCCGCTCATCCAGAGGCCGGTGTTGAAGAGCAGTTTCTGGATTTCCCAGAACCGCAGGCTCTCCTCGCTCGGCACCCAGCCGGCGTGGCGCTCGTACAGCTCCAGCACGCGCTCGCGCTCCATCATGTAGCAGGCGAGGTCGGAGCCCATCCGGTTCGTCCGGCCGAGCAGCCAGGCGAGGTCGGAGGCCGGGTCGCCGATCCGCGCGAACTCCCAGTCGAGCACCGCGTTGATGCGGTCCTCGCCGAAGATGACGTTGCCGCTGCGGTAGTCGCCGTGGATCACCGTGGTCCGCTGCTGGGCGGGCTTGTTGTGTTCGAGCCAGTTCAGCGCGTCGACCAGGACCGGCTCCGGTTCGACCTGGTAGCGCTCGACCACGTCCCGCATCGCCGCCACCCGGCGGGTGCCGTCGTCGTCGGGCGAGCCTGCTTCTTCGTCGGCGAGGAAGGCGAGCTGGCCACCGCGCCATTCGATCGCGTGGATCCGCGCCAGGATCTCGATGAATTCCTCGCCGAGCGGGCCGGCGCCCGCCTCCGCGAGGTAGCGGCGCCCCTCCGGCGACCAGGGGACGACCACCCGGCCGGGGACCCGGCGCATCACGAAGAACGGCCCGCCGGCGACCTCGCCGTCGGCTTCGTACCAGAGCACCTCGGGGACGGCGATCTCGGGCGGGACGGCGGCGAGGATGCGGAAGTGCCGTTCGGGATCGGTCTCCTCGCGCAGCGCGCCGCCGGTGCGGTAGCGACGGACGACCAGTTCGTGCCGGGTGCCGTCGACCTCGACGTCGACCATCCAGGTGTCGTCCGACATCCCCTCGCTGGCGATCGTCGCGGCGACGATCTCGGCACCGGCCCCGAGCCGTTCGCGAAAGTGCCCGGCGAGCGACTCGATCGGGATCTCGCGATCGAGCCGCGCGGGCTCCGTGCGGGTGTCGCTAGCCATGCGGCGCGTGCGCCCCCATCTTGATCGAGGTGTCGCGCTCCCGGGTCACGGTCACCCCGTCGGCCTCGAGCGCGTCGATCTCCGCCCCGTCGAAACCCCAGTCGGAGAGGACCTCGCGGCTGTGCTCGCCGGGGACGCAGGGGGGCGCCGAGATCTCCGAGGGTGTGCGGCTGAGGCGCGGCGCCGGGGCCGGGTGGATCTGCCCGAAAGCCTCGACGTAGGTGCCGCGCGCCTTCAGGTGGGGATGCTCCGGCGCTTCGGCGAAGTCGAGGACCGGCGCGAAGCAGATGTCGGTCCCTTCCAGCTCGGCCGTCCACTGGTCGCGGGTCTTGGTCTTGAAGATCTCCGCGATCCGCTCCGAGAGCTCCGGCCAGCGCGACGGCTCTTCGTTCGGCCACTCCTCCGGGTCGAGCCCGAGCCGGGTCAGCAGCTCCTCGTAGAACTTCGGCTCGATCGAACCGATCGTGATGAATTTGCCGTCGGCGGTCTCGTAGGAGTCGTAGAAATGAGCACCGCCGTCGACGATGTTGCTCTCGCGCTGAAGTTTCCAGGCGCCCATGTGGGTCATCCCGATGATGCTGGCGCAGAGCTGGGCGGTGCCGTCGATCATCGCCGCGTCTATCACCTGGCCCTGGCCGGAGCGCTGCCGCTCGAGCAGCGCCGCGAGGATGCCGAAGCCGAGCAGCATGCCGCCGCCGCCGAAATCGCCGATCAGGTTGAGGGCCGGGGCGGGTGGGCTGGAGCGCCTGCCCATCGCCGCGATCGGCCCGACCAGCGCCGCGTAGTTGAGGTCGTGGCCCGCCACATTGGCCAGCGGGCCGTCCTGGCCCCAGCCGGTCATCCGCCCGTAGACGAGACGCGGGTTGCGCTCCATGCAGACCTCGGGGCCGACCCCGAGGCGCTCGGCGACGCCGGGCCGGTAGGGGTCGATCAGCGCGTCGGCGGCGTCGATCAGGCGCAGCAGCGTCTCGCGGCCGGCGTCGGATTTGAGGTCGAGGATCAGCGAGCGCCGGCTGCGCTGCAGGAGGTCCAGCTCGGCCACCTGGTGTTCCTGCTCGAGGCCGGTCGGGCGGCGGTCGATGCGGACCACGTCGGCCCCCATGTCGGCCATCATCATCGCGGTGAACGGGCCGGGGCCGATGCCGCCCAGCTCGACGACCTTGATTCCATCTAGAGCTCCCATGGACTGCCTTTCCTCGCCCGACCGGGGGCCGGAGATGTCTCGCTTTGCTGTGGGAAGGGAAGGGCCATCAGCGCACCCGCAGGACGCTCTTGCCGAGCACCTGGCGATCGCTCATCTGGTGCAGGGCGGCGGCGCCGTCGGCGAGCGGGAAGGTCGCGCCGATCAGCGGCCGCAGGCCCTGGTCGGCGACCAGGGCCGCCAGCTCGATGCCGATCCGGCCGAGGAGCTCCGGTTCGTGGACCAGGTACATGCCCCAGGCGACGCCGACCGCGTCGACGTTTTTGAGGAGCAGGTGGTTGGAAGGGATCTGCTGGATCTCGCCGCCGGCGAAGCCGATCACCAGCGCCTTGCCGCCGGGGGCGATCGCCCGCAGCGACTGGGCGAAGCGCTCGCCGCCGACCGGGTCGAAGGCCATCGCGGCGCCGCCGCCGGTCAGCTCGCGGACCGCCTCGACCCAGTTCTCGACCCGCTCCAGGTCGAGCACGTCGGCGCAGCCGGAGCGGGCGACGAACTCCGCCTTCTCGGCGCCGCGGACGATCGCGATCGGTCGCGCCCCGAGCGCCAGCGCGACCTGCACGGCGGCGATCCCGACCCCACCGGAGGCGCCGTGGACGATCAGGCTCTGGCCGGGCCGCAGATCGGTCCGCACCCGCAGCGCGAAATAGGCGGTCTGGTAGTTGTTCATCAGCGCCACCCCGTCGACGAAGTCGATCTCGTCGGGGAGGGCGACGATCGCCGCTTCGGCGACCGCGGCGACCTCGCTGTAGCCGCCCCACGGGGTGTAGGCGCTGATCCGTTCACCGGGCCGCCAGCGGCTGCCGGCGGGGGCCTCCCTGACCACCCCGGCGACCTCGGTGCCGGGTGCGAACGGCGGCTCCGGGTGCAGCTGGTACTCGCCGCGGGTCATCAGCAGGTCGGGGAAGCTGACCCCCGCCGCGTGCACGTCGACCAGGACCTGATCGCCGTCGGCCGGGACCGGCACGTCGACCAGCCGCAGCGAATCGGGCCCTCCGAGATCAGCTACCTGCAGTGATCGCATCGCCCCGCACTCACGCGTTCGCGGCGACCTGCTCCAGCATCTGCTCGAAGCGCTTTTCCGAGGCCGCCCGGCGGGTCGGCACGTGCTCGGTCGGGACCCCGTCGGCGGGCGGCTCGTAGTCGCGCAGGATCTGCCTCGCCACCGTCGCGCGGTGCACCTCGTCCGGGCCGTCGTAGATCCGCGCGGCGCGGGCGTAGCGGTACATCTGCTCGAGCGGCATGTCGCTCGAGTAGCCGAGCGAGCCGTGCGCCTGGAGCGAGCGGTCGATCACGTCGTGGAGGATCCGGGCCCCCCAGAACTTGATCATCGAGATCTCGCGGCGGGCGGCGCGGGAGCCCTGGGTGTCCATGATCCAGGCCGCTTTCAGGGTCATCAGCCGGGCCGCCTCGATTTCCACCGCGGAATCGGCGATCCAGTTCTGGATGGTCTGCTTCTCGGCCAGCACACCGCCCGCGGCGCGGCGGTGGAGGACCCACTCGCAGAGCATGTCGAAGGCCCGCTTGGACTGGCCGATCCAGCGCATCGCGTGGTGGATGCGGCCCGGGCCGAGCCGCTGCTGGGCCTGGGCGAAGCCGGTGCCGCGCTCGCCGAGGATGTTGCCGGCCGGGACGCGGACGTCGCGCAGCTCGAGGACCGCGTGGCTGTCCCAGTCGCCCGGCTGCGGGTGCTGGTCCTCGATCGTCCCGATCTCCCGCACCACCCGCACCCCGGGCGTGTCGGCGGGGACGATGATCTGCGAGGCGCGGGCGTGGGGCGGCGCGTCGGGCTCGGTGACCAGCATGATGATGAAGAAGTCGGCGATCGAGGCGTTGGTGATGAACCACTTGTCGCCGTTGATCACCCACTCGTCGCCGTCGAGCACGGCGAGGGTCGAGAGCATCGTCGGGTCGGCGCCGGCGGTCGGCTCGGTCATCGCGTAGGAGGAGTAGATCTCGCCGTCGAGCAGCGGGTAGAGCCAGCGCGCCTTCTGCTCGTCGTTGCCGTTCAGCGCCAGGATCTCGCTGTTGCCGGAGTCCGGCGCCTGGCAGCCGAAGACGAAGGGGGCGATGCGGGAGCGACCCAGCAGTTCGTGGATCAGCCCCATCTTCACCTGGCCGAAGCCCTGGCCGCCGAGCTCGGGGTCGAGGTGCGGCGCCCACAGTTCCTGGGCGACCACCCGCTCGCGCAGCGGCGCGACCATCTGGAGCAGCTGGGCATGGGTGAGGTCGAGCACCTCGAGCGGGTAGATCTCGTCGCGCAGCAGCTCCGAGATCCAGTCGAGCTTCTCCTGGAACTCGGGCTCGACCGAGAAGTCAATGGGCATTGGGGACCTCCGCTGATTGGGGCTTGGACGTTTCGAGGTATCGCTCGGCCCAGGGCGCGACCTCGCGCTTCAGCACCTTCCCCGAGGGGTTCCGGGGCAGCCGGTCGACGCGCACGATCACGTGCTTCGGGCATTTGAAGGAGGCGAGGTGCTCGCGGCAGTGGGCGATCACCGCGGCGCCGTCCCAGTCCTCTTTCTCGGAGACGATCACCGCCGCAGGGACCTCGCCCCACTGCTCGTCGGCGACGCCGACGACGCAGGCCTCGACGATGTCGGGGAGGCGGTAGATGACCTCCTCGATCTCACGCGGGTAGACGTTGAGGCCGCCGGAGATGATCATGTCCTTGACCCGCCCGGTGATCGAGAGGAAGCCGTCCTCGTCGATCCGGCCGCGGTCGCCGCTGGCGAACCAGCCGTCGGCGAAGACCCGCTCGGTCTCCTCCGGCTTGCCGTAGTACTCGCGCATCACCGCCAGCGAGCGCAGCAGCACCTCGCCCTCGCCGCTGCGGACGATCTCGCCCTCGTCTGTGCGGACCGCCATCTCGGTCTGGCTCGTCACCTGGCCGGCGGTGCCGGCGTGGGAGCGCCCGTACTCGGGGCGCAGGATCGTCGCCAGGGTCGGGAACTCCGACATCCCGTAGGCCTGCGCCAGCTGGATCTCCGGCAGGGCCTCGTCCCAGGCGTCGATCATCGTGCGGGCGATCGGCTCGCCGCCGCAGAGGATCCAGCGCAGCTGCGTGCCCCGCATCCGCTCGAGCAGGTCGGGACGGGCGAGCAGCTGCCGTACCAGGGTCGGAACCAGCATCGCGTGGGTCGCGCCCGCGGCCTCAAGGTTGGTGACGGTGTCGTCGATCGACGTTTCGTCGGTCGGCAGGATCGCCGAGCGGCCGCCGACCCAGAGCAGCGCGAGGAAGAGGTTGTTGAAGCCCGCCGCCCAGGAGACCGAGGGCACCAGCAGGTAGACGTCCGCGGCGGTGAGGCGGACGTCGACGACCTGGCCGATCGCGTTCCAGAGGACGCCGGCGTGGGTGTGGGCGGCCCCCTTCGGTTTGCCCGTGGTGCCGGAGGAGTAGTAGATGACGGCGAGATCGTCACGCCCGGGCCCGTCGCCGGCGAGCGGCTCCGCCTCGATCAGGGACTCGTAGGCGAGCGCCTCGAGGCCGGCCGGACCGTCGCCGGCGCCGACCATGATCGCGGTCCGCACCGCCTCCGGCAGCTCGGTGAGGAGGTCGACGCTGCGCTCGTCGGCGACGATCCAGGTGGCGCCCGAGTCGCCGCAGATGTAGCCGATCTCGCCGGCCCGCAGGAGGATCGAGACGGGCACGCAGACGGCGCCCGCCGCAGCGATCCCGAAGAGCAGCTCGACCCACTCGATCCGGTTCTGCATCAGCACCGCGATCCGGTCCCCCGGTTCGAGCCCGGCGGCGCGCAGCCCGCCGGCGAGCCGCCGGGCGCGCTCCTCGAGCTGGGCGAAGGTGCGCTCCTCGCCGGCGCAGGACACGGCGAGCTGACCGCGGCGGAGCGGGTCGGCCGCGTGGCGGGCGAGGATCGTCGTCAGGTTGGTGACCGGCGCCTCCATCAGCGCGGGGCCATCCTCAGGGCGCCGTCGATCCGCAGCGTCTCGCCGTTGATCATCGGGTTCTCGACCACGTTGAGGACGAGCGAGCCGAACTCCGCCGGCCGTCCCAACCGCGAGGGGTTGGGGATCGTCTCGGCCAGCGCGGCGCGGGCCTCCTCGGGAAGCTGGCCGAGCAGCGGCGTCTCGAACAGGCCGGGGGCGATCGCCACGCAGCGGATGCCGAGGTCGGCCAGGTCACGGGCGATCGGCAGCGTCATCCCGACGATGCCGCCCTTCGAGGCGGCGTAGGCGACCTGTCCCATCTGGCCCTCGAAGGCGGCGATCGAGGCGGTCGCGACCAGCACCCCGCGCTCCTCCCCGTCGAGCTCGTATCCGGACATCCTGGTTGCCGCCAGGCGCAGCACGTTGAAGGTGCCGACCAGGTTGATGTCGATCACCCGCTGGAACTCGGCGAGGTCGTGCGCCTCGCCCTTGCGGGTGATCCGCCCGACCGCGGCGACGCCCGCGCAGCAGGCCGCGATCCGCAGCTCGCCGAGCCCGGCGGCGTGGTCGATCGCCGCCCCGACCTGCTCGGCGTCGCGCACGTCGGCGGCCTGGAAGTGGATCCCCGGCCGCTCCTCGGCGGGCGGCTTGAGGTCGAGGACGACCACCGTCGCCCCGGCCTCGGCGAGCGCGACGGCCGTCGCCTCACCGAGCCCGGAGGCACCGCCGGCGACGATGGCGACCTTGCCGGCGGGGTTCAAGCGGGCACCCCGAGCGGCTCTACCTCCGGCGTCCCCAGGCGCGGCACCGGGTAACCGGCGAAGCCCTCCGGGAAGAGGTCGGCGGTGAGCAGCCCGGCACAGCTCGGGCAGAAGCGCTCGGCCAGCATCACGCGAGGCTCTTCGAGCCGGTCGCGGACGATCATGTCGAGCTCCTCGAAGGCGTCGGCAAGCGGCCGTTCGCGTGAGACCGCGGCGCCGCGCCAGTTCTCGCTGGTCGCCGTCAGCGCGTCGCCACAGTAGCCGCAGCCCCAGTGCTCGCCGTCCTCGTGGAGGACGACCGAGACGCCGGCGTCGGCGGGGGCGCCCGCCTCGGCGGTCGGGTCGCTGCCGATCCGCTCGCGGCGCAGCGCGGCGCGCAGGCCGGCGCTGGTCTCCGCGTCGAGCTCGCCGTCGTCGTCGAGGACCACGCCGTAGACGGTGCGCGCATGATCGGCGGTGACGTAGCCGTCGCGGATGTCCTTGGCGACGACCTCGGGCTCGCGCAAGAGCGGATCGCCGAGGCCACCGCCGCCGCCGCCGCGCATCCGGATCACCTCGTTCTCCTGCAGCTCCAACCGCCCCTCGTTCGACTTCTGCACCGGCGCGTCACCCTCGAGCGCCGACTCCAGCGGCTGGCGCCCTTCCTCGAGCAGCTGGGCGAGGTTGGTCTTGTAGTAGGCGTTCCAGCCGGCGCCGGCGCCGACCAGGCCGCCGGCGGCACCGTGGGCGGGCGTCTCGGCGCAGCCACAGCAGATCGCCCCCTCGAGGACGTCGGTCTCGTAGACGGAGTAGGCGAGGTCGATCGCCTGGCCGCCGCGGAAGGTGCCCGGGCCGCCCGACTGCGGCACCAGCCGTCGCCAGAGGTAGAGGGCGGGCTGCTGGGCCTCGTTGGTCTCGATGTTCGGCAGGCCGACGCCCGGCGTGCAGGTCAGCCCGTAGCTGTCCTGGCCGTCGAAGATGCTCTGCGCGCCGCCGCCGTGGCCGGTCGTCAGATCCATGAAGAAGACGACCGTCGGCAGACCGCCGTGGCCGATGCCTTCCAGCGGGTTGAGGACGATCGAGTCGTGGGCCTGGGCGGCCACCCGCGAGCGCAGGACCGGGTCCTCGCTGAGCCCGCAGGCCTGGCCGAGGAGCTCCTTGACGGCGCGGCTGACCCGCACCCCACACGCCGCGTGGCCACTGGTCACCGGCGCCGGAGGCTGCGCGTTGACGATCGAGCCGGGCTCGCCGAGGTCGATCTCGATCGGGCGCCAGAGGCCAGCGTTGAACGGCATGTCGCCGTACCCCAGCGAGGTCAGGATCGAGACCATCACGGCGCCGTAGACGACGCCTTTGGCGCCGTTGACGAAGCCGGAGGTCTGCGGCGAACCGGTGAAGGAGAACTTCATCTCGTCGCCGTCGATCTGCATCCGGCAGCGCAGTTCCATCAGCTCGGCCTTGTTCTGACCGTCGTACTCGAGCCACTCCGACGTCTCGTAGACGCCGTCGGGGAGGCGCCCGATCCTGGCCCGGAAGGCTTCCTCGGTGAGGGTCTTGTTGATCTCGCAGAACTCGGTGTAGTCCTCGAGCCCGAAGCGGTCGATCAGTTCCACCAGCTTGCGCTGGGCGACGTTGTTGGCGGCGATCATCGCGCGCAGGTCGTTGATCACCAGATCGGCGATGCGGACGTTGGCGCGGAGGTAACGCTCCCACTCCGAGTCGAGCTCACCGTCCCGCATCACCTTGGTCGCCGGGAAGCGGACGCCCTCGTCGAATACCGTCTTGGCGCCCGGCGCGAAGCCGGAGATGCCGACCCCGCCGACGTCGAGGACGTGGACGTTGGTGAACGCCCAGCCGACGTGGTCCCCTTCGTAGAAGGTCGGCATGATGATCGCGACGTCGGCCTGGTGCTGGGCACCGCCGGTGAAGGAGTCGTTGACGATCCAGCCCTCGCCTTCCTGCGGGGTGACGCCGTCGAGCGCCTCGATGATCGCCAGCGTGCCGAGCATCGACGAGCCGGCGTGGAAGAGGACCGTCGCCGACATCGCCAGCGGGTCCCCCGCCGTGTCCAGCAGACAGGTGGCGAAGTCCTGGACCTCGTAGACGACCGGCGAGCCCGAGGTGCGGGTCAGCGCGATCGCCATCTCGGTGGTGATGTTCTCCAGCGCCTTACGGTGGATCTCGATCGAAACCGGATCGGCGGTCTGCGTCGTCATCTAGTCGTTCCCTCCTACCGTGAGCAGCACGTTCAGGAATTTGTCTCGCTCCGCCGTGGTCCCCTCCGGGACGTAGAGCGTCGTGTCGACGGCCTCGACCACCGCCGGCCCCTCGACCGTGCTGCCGGGGCTGAACTTCGCCTCGTCGTAGATCGGCACCGTCGCCCGTTCGTGCCGGGAGGGGAGGTAGACCTCGCGCTCCTCCTTCAGCATCTCCTCGGCGTCGGTCGGAGCCGGCGGGTACTCGGTGAGGTGATGCGAGGCCATCTGGCCGCTGACCGTGATCGCCACGTTCAGGGCCTGCGGGATCGCGCCCGGCCAGGCGGTGCCCGCGCCGTAGGTGCGTTCGTAGGTCTCGTTGAAGCGGGCCTGCAGCTCGGGGACGTCGTCGGCGCCGATCGGCCGGTCGTCGATCGCGATCGGCAGCGCGTGGACCTGGCCGCCGTACTGCATGTCGATCGTCCGGCTGATCACGATGTCGTCGTCGTCGAAGCCCTCCCGCCGCATTTCCTCGCGGCCGGTCTCGATCATCTCCTCGTAGTGGGCGTTGATCCGGGCCAGCGCCTCCTCGGAGTCGAGCCCCGTCTGGATCGTCTGGTCGTAGCGCAGCACGAAGTCGGAGGCGAGCAGGCCGCGAGCGCAGAAGACCGAGCTGTTGTTGGGGATGAGGACGTTGGTGATGCTGAGCGTGCGGGCGATCTCCGCCGCGAACCAGGGCAGGGTGCCCCCGTAGGCGTAGAAGACGAAGTCGCGCGGGTCATACCCGTGGGCGACCGACACCTCGCGCACCGCGTTGGCCATGTTGGCGACGACCAGGTCGTAGACGGCGGCGGCGGTGTCCTCGACCGACCAGTCGAGCTTCTCGGCGACCTGCTCCTGCAGGGCCGCCTCGGCCAGGTCCTTGCGGATCTGGAGGCGACCGCCGAGGTAGTTGTCGGGGTCGATCAGGTCCATCGCGACCATCGCGTCGGTGACGGTCGGCTCGGTGCCGCCGTTCCCGTAGGCGGCGGGCCCGGGGGTCGAGCCGGCGCTGCGGGGACCGACCTGCGGCACGCCCCGCTCGCCGATCCAGGCGATCGAGCCGCCGCCCGCACCGACCGAGATCACGTCGACCAGCGGCATCGCGGTCTTGAAGCGACCGACGGTCACGTCCTTCTCGACGTGGACGACGTTGTCGTAGATCAGGCCGGTGTCGAAGCTGGTCCCGCCCATGTCGCCGACCAGGACGCGGCCATGCCCCATCGTCCGCGCCAGCTGGTTGGAGCCGGTGGCACCGGCCGCCGGGCCGGCGCCGAGCAGCGCCAGCGGTAGCCGCCCGGCCCGCTCCTTGGAGATGCCGCCGCCGAGGCCCTGGAAGAAGGCGACCCGGCCGGAGAGCCCGGCGTCGGTGAGCTTGGTGCTGAGCGTCGCGAGGAAGTTCTCGGCGTCCTCGTAGACGAACGAGTTGAGCACCGCCGTCATCCAGCGGACCGCCTCGCCGCGGACGCCGCTGACCCCGCTCGAGGGCGTGGTGAAGATATCGGGGTAGGCCTCCTTGATGATCTTCTCGGCGGCCAGCTCGTGGGCGTCGTTGCGGTAGCTGGAGAGGAAGCAGATCGCGATCGCCGAGACGCCGCGGTCCTCGATCAGGTGACGGGCCGCCTCGCGGACCGCCTCCTCGTCGAGCGGCACCAGGATCTTGCCCGCGTGGTCGATGCGGCCGTCGATCTCGATGATGTCGCGGCGGTCGACGAGGTCGGGGACATTGGTCTGCACGTGGTCGTCGGCGACCCGCAGGCGGGGACCGCCGGCGAACCGCAGTTCGTCGCCGAACCCGGATGTCGTCAGCACGCCCACCTTCGACCCGCGCAGCTGGGTGACCGCGTTGGTGACGACCGTCGTCGCGTTGACCAGCAGGTCGGTGCGGGAGAGCAGGTCGTCGAGCGGCATGCCCAGCGTCTCCGCGGCGACCTCGAGCGCGTCCAACACCCCGCGGCTGAAGTCGTCGTAGGTGGTGAGCGCCTTGCCCCGCGCTTCGTCGGAGCCGACGTGGACGTGGACGTCGGTGTGGGTTCCACCGACGTCCACACCGACGAAGGCGCGGCTGCCGTTGACCTTCCCGTTGCCGCTCACCTCCCCGTCCTCCGCTTGCGCAGGATGGTGGAGATCGCGACGGCGACGATCAGGGTCACCCCGATGTAGACGGGCTGCACCCAGTCGGCGACCCCGGCCAGCAGCAGGCCCGAGATCGAGACGGCGTTGAAGGCGACGGCGATCAGCGTCCCCGTCACGTTGTACTCACCGGGGCGGATCGCGGTGGCGCCGAGGAAG
>DATJWW010000035.1:0-30765 GCA_035500835.1 Solirubrobacterales bacterium
GGCGACCCCGGCAGGGTGTGGCCGCCACGAGACGCCCGGGACGTGAGGGGTCACGAGGGTTCCGGGGGACGTCACACTTCTGACCCTCCGAGGTCCGGGATCGAGGTCCTG
Organism: Solirubrobacterales bacterium; assembly: GCA_035500835.1. Classification (GTDB taxonomy): domain Bacteria; phylum Actinomycetota; class Thermoleophilia; order Solirubrobacterales; family 70-9; genus VAYN01. The sequence continues at coordinate 112 of DATJWW010000035.1, forward strand.
GGATGCGCTGCGTGAGTTGACCTCGCTATAGCAGGGTCAAACCATGGTCACGTCTTTCAGACGCCTGAAGGACACAGGCGTAAGAGCGACCTTCCCGACATCTTCCAGACGCCCGTCGTCCTCCCACCCCCCGCAACCCCGGCCGTCCCGGCCACGGCCACACCCTGCCGGGGTCGTGGCCGGGACGGCCGCGTCCCTTCCCCTCCGGGCGCCGGCCCAGTCCGCCCCCGGAGGCCCCGAACCGACCGTCAGGTGACGATCAGGACGATGGCGACGATCACGCCGACCCCGACCACGGTCCAGCGCAGCGCCCCTTCGGGGATGCGGCGGCCGTAGCGGGCGCCGACCTGGGCGCCGCTGATCGAGCCGACCGCGACCAGCGCCGCCGCGTCCCAGGCGACGTGGGCGACGATCACGAAGAGGATCGCGGCGACGCCGTTGGCGATGCCGACCATCACGTTCTTCAGCCCGTTCAGCCGCTGCAGGTCGTCGGGGATCAGGAAGCGCAGGGCGGCGAGCAGGATCACGCCCTGGGCGGCGCCGAAGTAGCCGCCGTAGACACCGACCGCGAGACCGGTGGCGACCAGGGCGATCTTGCGATGGTGGCTGAGCGAGCCGTGGCTCAGCTTCGGTTTCGGCCGCGCGATCATCAGCGCGCAGGCAAGGAGGATCAGCACCGGGACCACCGCTTCGAAGACGCCTTCGGGCAGGGTCAGCAGCAGCACCCCGCCGGTGATCGCGCCGAGCGCCGTCCCGACCCCGCCGAGCAGGGCGCGCCCGCGCTGTCCGGCCAGCTCACGCCGGTATCCCCAGGAGGCGCTGACGTTGCCGAGGGAGATCCCGACCGAGTTCGACACATTGGCCGTCACCGGCGCGAAGCCGACCGCCAGCAGCACCGGGAAGGTGATCAGCGAGCCGGAGCCGACGACCGCGTTGATGCCGCCGGCGGCAAAGCCCGCGGCGAGGACGGCAAGTGCCTGGAGCAGGTTCATCGGCCCGCTATGCCCGAATGAGGGCGGCTGCCCAGTCGCCGACTTCGGCGACCAAGGCCACAACGGAATCGCGATCGAGCGGCTCGATGTCAAGCAACTCGTCGTAACGCATCGGGACGGCGTAGATCGACAAATCGTCCAGCCATTCGACCCCCGGCGGCGGGTCGATCCCGTGCGTCGCCAGGATTTCGAGCAGCAAGCCGAGATCGTGACTCCGTTCCTCAGGAAGGTCGTTGGCCGCCATCACGGCCTTCAGCCACTTCTCGATCGCCTGCTGGGCGTGGAACCCGATCGCCTCGTCATCGATCTCAGGATCGGAGGCGAGACGACGCATCGCCTTGGCGTCCCCCTGCGCCTTGCGAGCGAGGATGCGCGCCCGGTCCCGGCCCTCAGGCCTCGACAAGGACGCGCCCCTCGGCGAGGGCCTCGTTCAGCAACGAGCCCTCGAAGTGTCCCCAGTCTTCAGCGTGCCTGGCGCTTACCACCAGGAGATCCAACCCGACACCGAGACCGCGCAGCTCCCGGCGCAACCGCGCCGACTCGGCACGAGGGGTATCGACATCACCGGGCTCGATCACAAGCAGGTCCAGATCGGAGTTGCGCCGGGGATTGCCCCGCGCCCGCGAGCCGAACAGGACCACCTTCGCACCGGGAGCGGCGACGGCAAGCCTGCGGGTCACCTCGGCGATCAGATCGTCGTTCAAATCGGGAAAAGTTTTCCGATGGGGATTCATCAAACGCTTTGGCTCAGAAGGGTAGATCACAGGCCGAGTTCCAATTCCCCTGCGCGCAGTGAGGCAGGCGTGGTGCGGAGCAGGTCGTCCACCTGTGCCAAGAGGCCGACTTCGATCAGCCCCACGATGGCAGCCTCGACTTCGGCGACCCGGCCCGGGTTGCGCGCGACGGCGGTCATCTCGGCAAGGAGCTCGGCGCGGGAGAGGGGCTGCGGGTGCCGTTCGATCACGAGGCCCAGGACCGCCGATTCGACAGCCCTCTGCAACGGCTTCGACCTCTCCTCACTCACCCCACCGTCCATGACGCCACCAATCGCGACCGATTCGAGGCTCGCCCCACTGCCACCACCATGCGCTTTCGATTTACGCTCGGTCCGAGCGCCGATCTTCGGACCTCTCGGAACCAGTCATAGACTTTAGGCTATGGCGTCGGAGGCCTGGGCGCGCAATGCTCAGGTCGCTTGGAGGCACCGGTCCCTGACATACGGCAGCTTGGCCGGGCGATTGCGGAGATCCGCGAGGAAGATGGAGTCCCGGGTGAAACGCTGGCGCGGGAGGCGAACGTGGATCCGGCCCACCTGAACCGGGCCGAAAACCACGGGAGAAACCTCACCTGGGAAACGCTGGGCGCGCTGGCCGAGAACCTCGGCGTCCCGATCTCACGGTTTGTCCTGCGGGCCGAGGAGATCGCCCGCGGTGATGCGCAGGGAACCCGCGAGCGTGGTGAGTAGAAGCGGCGGCGCAGGCCTGCCGAGTCCCCAACAGCTCGGAAGGGTGGTTCGACGCCTGCGCGTCGAGCGCGAAACGACGATCGAGATGCTCGCCAAGTCGTCCGACCTGCACTGGACCTACCTGTCGGGGATCGAGCGCGGGCTTCGCAACCCGACCTTGAACGTGCTGTCCGCTGTCGCGGAAGCGCTCGGCATCAAGACGTCGAGGCTGCTCCGTCTGGCCGAAGAAGAAACACCCTAGACCTCCCTGGATGTTCAGGCCTGCTCGGCGACCCGGCCGACCCCGAACCGCTCGGCCAACGGGATCGCCGGGATCGAGACGATCGCCATCGCAAGGAAGGCCGCTGTCGGGTGGTGGACGAGGGCCTGGACTACCAGGGCGACGACCAGGCCGCCGAGGTTGCCCGCCAGCCAGACGATCGCGCCGGCGGTGCCGGCGAGGGCGGGGCCGGAGAGGCGCTCGGCCGCGGTGAGGATGATCGGCAGGGCGGGCAGGAGGACGAAGCCCATCGCGGCGAGGACGACGGCGCGGGCGGCGACCGGGGTGAGCAGGGCGAGCAGGGTCGGGCCGAGGATCGCGGCGGTCAGCGCGGCGCGCATGAAGGTGCGCTCGGCGCGGCGGCGGTCGACCAGCGGCGGCAGGATCGCGCAGCCGACCATGCCGGCGACGAGCATGCCGACGAGGAGGGCGCCCGCGCCCTGTTCGGAGACGCCCGCCGGTTCGAGCAGCGTCTGCAACCAGGTGGTGACGGCGACGAAGACGCCGAAGCCGACGAAGACGAGGCCGGCCATGACACGCATCGGGGGCAGCGACCAGAGGCGGCGGACGGCGCGGCCCTCGACCGCGGCGCTCTCGGCCTCGCCCTCGTTCGGCGCCGGCGCCCGCAGCTCCCAGGCGAGCGCCGCGGCGGCGGCGAGAGCGAGCGCCGCCTCGACCGCCAGCAGCCGCACGATGTGGCCGTGCCCGCCGACGGTCGGGCCGAGCACCAGCGCCAGCAGCATCCCGGCGAAGCCGGCCCCGGCACCGACCGCGATCCCGGCCGGGCGGTCCTCCTCCGGCAGATAGTCGGCGGCGAGCTTGCCGACCGCGTTCAGGACCAGCGGCTGGGCGACGGCGACGGCGACCTGGCCGGCCATCGCCCAGGCGAAGGTCTGGCCGCCGAGGCGCAGCAACCCACCGACCGCGACCAGTGCCCCGCCGCTCGCCAGCGCCGGGCGGAAGCCCGCGTCGAGCAGCCGCCCCGCGGGCAGCGCCAGCACCACATACAGGAGCGGGAAGATCTCGGCGAGCCAGCCGATCGCGCCGGTCGATACGCCGTAGTGGTGCGCCGCCGAGGTGTCGATCGGCGCGTAGGTGAGCCAGAGGATCTGGGTCGCGGCGGCGACCAGCGAGTAGGCGATGACGACACGCCGGCCGCGTCCGGGTGAACCCATGTCGGGCACCCTACGCATACGCTCTGCACGTGACCGAGCTGCCGGAGCACGTCGCGCGCAACCGCACCTACTGGGACGGGCTGGCGGCCGACTACGTCGCCGACGGGCGGCGGAAGTGGGCGGGCGAGGAGCCGGTCTGGGGCGTCTTCGAGGTGCCGGAGTCGGAAGTCGGCATGCTGCCGGCGGAGCTCGCGGGTCGCGACGCGATCGAGCTCGGCTGCGGCACCGGCTACGTCTCCGCCTGGCTGGCGCGCCGCGGCGCCCGCCCGGTCGGCATCGACAACAGCGAGGCACAGCTGGCGACCGCGCGCGCCCTGCAGACCGAGCACGACCTCGACTTCCCGCTGCTCCACGGCAACGCCGAGGAGGTCCCCTATCCCGACGCGTCCTTCGACATCGCGATCTCCGAGTACGGGGCGAGCATCTGGTGCGATCCCTTCCGCTGGATCCCGGAGGCGGCGCGCCTCCTGCGCCCCGGCGGCGAGCTGGTCTTCCTCGTCAACTCCGTCTTATCGATCCTCTGCGGTCCCGACGACGAGAACGAGCCCCTCGGCGACGTGCTGCTGCGCCCGCTCTTCGGCCTGCATCGGGTCGAATGGCCAGGCGACTCCTCGGTCGAATTTCATCTGCCGCCGGGCCGGATGATCGCCCTGCTCGACGGGTGCGGCCTCACGGTCGAGCAGCTGATCGAAGTCCGCCCGCCGGTCGGCGCAACTTCCGACCGTCCCTGGGCTGACGCCGACTGGGCGCGCCGCTATCCCTGCGAGGAAGTCTGGCGCGCCCGCAAGCGAGGCTAGGCCCGCCGCCTCAGGGGGCGGCGCGGATCAGCTTCTTGTTGACGAACTCGTCGGCGCCGAAGCTGCCGAGCTCGCGGCCGAAGCCGGAGCGCTTGAAGCCGCCGAAGGGCAGCTCGGGGCTGTCGGCGCCGACCAGGTTGACGTAGACCATCCCCGCTTCGATCTGGTCGGCGACCCGTTCGGCCTGCTCCTTGTCGGTCGTCATCAGATAGGAGCCGAGCCCGTAGGAAGTGTCGTTGGCGAGCGCCACCGCCTCCTCCTCGGAGCCGACCTTGTAGACCTGTGCGACCGGGCCGAAGAACTCTTCCTGGGAGGCCTCGTCGCCCGGCTTGATCCCGGTGAGGATCGTCGGTTCGAAGAAGTTGCCGTCGCGTTTGCCGCCGATGACGATCTCGGCGCCGTTCTCGATCGCGCGGTTTACCTGGTCCTCGAGCCGGTCGGCCGCGGTGGTCGAGGAGAGCGGGCCGACCGCGGTGTCCTCGGCGGTCGGGTCGCCCGGCTTCGCCCCCTCCATCTGCTCCTTGAGCCCGGCCAGGAAACCGTCGTAGAGGTCGTCGACGACGATGAACCGCTTCGCCGCGTTGCAGGACTGGCCGGTGTTGTCGAGGCGCGCTTCGGCGGCCTGCTCGGCGACCGCGCCGATGTCCTCGGCGCCGAGCACGATGAACGGGTCCGACCCGCCCAGCTCGAGCACCACCTTCTTCAGGTTGCGGCCGGCGATCTCGGCGACCGCGGCGCCCGCCCGCTCGGACCCGGTGACCGAGACGCCGTGCACGCGCGGGTCGCCGATCACCCACTCGATCTGGTCGTTGGTCGCATAGATGTTCTGGTAGGTGCCCGCCGGGAAGCCGGCGTCGTCGTACATCTGCTGGATCGCCTCGGCCGATTCCGGGCACTGCGGCGCGTGCTTCAGCAGGATCGGGTTGCCGACGATCAGATTCGGCCCGGCGAAGCGCGCCACCTGGTAGTAGGGGAAGTTCCACGGCATGATCCCGAGCAGCGTGCCGAAGGGGCTGCGGCGCACGATCGCGGTGCCCTCGCCCTCGAAGTGCCTGATCGGCTCGTCAGCCATGAATTCCTCGGCGTTGTCCGCGTAGAAACCGTAGATTTCGGCGCAGAAGTCGACCTCCATCAGGGCCTGCTCGACCGGCTTGCCCATCTCGCGGACGATGATCGCGGCGAGCTCCTCGCGCCGCTCGGAATGGAGGTCGCCGACCTTCTTGATCAGCGCCGCGCGGGCGGCGACTGTGGTCGCGGGGGTCCAGGTCTTGTAGGCGTCGTCGGCGCTTCCGATCGCGGCGCGCAGCGCGTCGTCGCTGATCGTCGGATACTCCTTGACCGTCTCTCCGGTGGCGGGATTGACCACTGCGTAATCGCTCATCTGACTTCCTCGCGGCTGAAGTTTTCTCGGTCTCTAGAACCTATCCGGTCGGCCCTATGCGCCCTCGCCGGTCTGTACAGGGCGGGCGGGGTCGCGACTCCACTGCGACCAAGAGCCGGGGAAGAGGCGGCCGCGGCCGAGCCCGGCTGCCTCCATCGCCAACAGGTTGTGGCAGGCGGTGACGCCGGAGCCACAGTAGGCGACGACCTCGCTCGCGTCGTCGATGTCGAAGCGGGCGCGCAGCTCGGCGGGGGGCAGCAGGCGCCCGGCGGCGTCGACGTTCTCGCGGCAGGGGACGGAGCGGGCGCCGGGAATGTGGCCGGCGCGCGGGTCGAGCTCGTCGGGAGCGCCGGCGAAGCGGTCCCGCGGCCGGGCGTCGATCGCGACGGCGGCACCAGAGGACGCGGCCTCCGCCGCCTCGTCGATCGTCGCCAGGAGCTCCGCGGGCCACGGGCGCACACTGAACCCGCCGCGACCGAAGTCAGACGATCCGGGGCCAGATTCGAGCGCACCCGACCAGGCGGCGAGGCCGCCGTCGAGCAGCGCCGCCTCGTGGTCGGTCGCCCGCAGCATCCAGACCAGCCGCGCCGCAATCACCCCGCCCGCGTCGTCGTAGGCGACGACCGTGTCGCCGTCCCCGATCCCGAGCCCCTCCATCGCCGCGGCGAAGGCCTCCGGCTCCGGCAGCGGGTGGCGCCCCGCGGCGGCCGGGTCGTCGTGCCCGGTGAGCGCCGTCTCGAGGTCGACGAAGATCGCGCCGGGCAGATGCCCCGCCTCATAGGCGGCGCGCCCCGAGCTGCCGTCGACGTACCAACGGCAGTCGGCGAGGACGATCTTGTCGCGGTGCTCCTGGACCCAGCCGACCTCGACGAACGGCTCGATCACCGGAGCACCGCGACCTGACCCTCTAGCTGTACTTCGCCGGTTCGAAGCGGCAGTAGTGGAAGCCGAACGGCAGCACCGCCGAGTTCGCCTTGTTGGCGTTCTGGGTGAGCTGGACGACGACATGCTCGGCGGCCGCCTTCTGGCCAGCCTTCAGCTTCTTCCCCGCCGTCGCGAACAGTTCGGCCTCGGTCTTGATCAGGCCGAACCACTTGGTGAGGCGCGCTTCGTCGGCGACCGGGCGTGGCACGCCTTCCAGTTCACGCAGGGTGCGCTTCAGTTCCGTCGAGGCCTTGGTGAACTTGGCCCCCGCGGTCTTCAACTTCCCCGCCTGCACTTCCTTGTGGACGTTGCTGAGGAGCCTTTCGTTCGCCTTCGCGTTGCTCTGACAGATCGGTTCGACCGCTTCTTTGTATTCGGTGCGGCTCACTTCGGCGGCGAAGGCCGTCGCGCCGACGACCAGCGCCAGGCTCAAGACCCCCACGGCGATCGCGACCGCCTTGACGAACCCGTTCCCCTCCATCATCCCTCCCTTTCAGCCGAGCGGCTCCGCCAACTCGACGATGATCCCTGCCGGACCTCGAACGTAACAGAGCTTGTAAATCTCCCCATAAGTCTCCACCTTGCCGACCAATTCCGCTCCCCGGCCGCGGAGCCGGGCGACCACGTCCTCGACGTCGTCGACCGCGAAGCAGATGTGACGGAGGCCGGTTGTGTTCGCCGGCGCCGCCGGGTCCTCCTCGACGGCGGGCGGCGCTTGGAACTTGACCAGCTCCAGCCGCCGCACCCCGTCCGGCGTCCGCAGCATCGCGATGTCGGTCCTCACCCCCTCGAGCCCGACGATCCGGTCGACCAACTCGCCCTCGACCGAGCCCTCGCCCTCCACCTCGAGCCCGAGCTCGACGAAGAACCCGATCGCCGCCGCGAGGTCCTCGACCACGATGCCGACATGGTCCATCCGCTGGATCGCCATGCCCCGATGCTATGGCGGGCGGCGGCTCAGATCGAGAGGCCGCCGTCGATCGGCAGGGTGGCCCCGGTCACCGCGGCACCGCCGGGGCCGCAGAGCCAGGCGATCAGGGCGGCGACCTCGGCAGGCTCGATCAGGCGCTCGATCGGCTGCTGGGAGGCGAAGTCGGCGGCGGCCTCGAGCGCGTAGAGGCGGGCGCTCTCGGCGAGGATCGGGGTGTCGGTCGAGCCGGGCGCGACCGCGGTGGCGGTGATGCCGGTGCCGTGGAGGTCGGCGGCGAGGGCGCGGACGAAGCCGGAGACGCCGGCCTTGGCGGCGCAGTAGGCGGCGAGGCCGGGGAGGCCGCGGGTGCCGGCGGTCGAGGCGGTGGCGACGAAGCGGCCGGCGCGCGGCTCGGGACGGCGCAGGAGCGCCGGGATGCCGACCCGGGCGGCGAGCATCACACCGCGCAGGCAGACCTCGACCACCGCGTCCTCCGCGGCCGGCGAGAGATCCCAGGCGGGGACACCGCCGGCGATCACGCCGGCGTTGGCGACGATCGCCTCGGGCTCGCCCCACCCTTCGGCGGACGCGATCACCGCGGCCATCGCGTCCGCATCGGTGGTGTCGGCGAGGGCGATTCGCACCCGCTCCTCGGCGGCCGCCTCGTTGGCGGTCGCGGCGACGGCCTCGAGGTCGGTGGCGCTCGCCAGGCTGTAGGGGAGGCGCGGATCGTCGGCACCGCGGTCGACGGCGAGGACGCGCCAGCCGTCGCCGGCCAGCTTCGCCACGGTCGCGGCGCCGATGCCGCGGCCGGCGCCGGTCACGATCGCAACCCGGCTCATCGCGAGGCCTCCACCGGCCAGGCGGCGAGCATCTCGGAGAGCTCGTCCACCGCGGCGGCGAGCAGCTCGCGGCCCTCCGCGGCTGACGCGCCCGCCGGGTCACCGAGCACCCCGTTCGGCGCAATCGCCCGCACGCCTTCGGCCCGGAGCGGGTCGAGCAACTCCGCGAGCGGCGCCACATTCCCCGCCTCGGCGAGCTCCGCCCGCACCGCGGTCGTCCTTTGGCCCGTCTCCCGGACCGCGGTCGTCTTTTGGCCCTCGCAACGGGCCAAGGGTCGACCGCGCGGCGGGGGGCGGAGCTCGTCGAGGGCGAGCATCAGGGAGGTCTCGGTGCGGCCGGCGTGGGCGTCGCCACCCCAGTGCGGGGACCAGGCCCGTGCGTCGCGGCCCTCCTCGCGCAGGAGGGCGACCGCGGCGGCGAGCGGGGCGGCGTTGCCGCCGTGGGCGTTGACGAAGACGATCCGGTCGAAGGTCTCCGTCGCCGAGCGACCGAGCTCGACCAAGACGCGCTCGGTGGCCTCCGCCCCGATCGAGAGCGTCCCCGGGAAATCCTGGTGCTCGCCGCTCGCGCCGTAGGGCAGGACCGGCGCGACGGCCGCGCCCGGGCTGCCCGCCGCGGCGCGCTCGACCAGGGCGACGGCGAGCGCCGAGTCGGTGCCGAGCGGCAGGTGCGGCCCGTGCTGCTCGGTGGCGCCGAGCGGGATCAGCAGGATCGTGCGCCCCACCCCCTTCGACTCCTCGACCTCGGGCCAGGTCGCGCCCTCCAGCCGCGCCGCGCTCATCGCCGCGTGAAGCCGGGTGGCACCAGGACGTCCTCGGGGACGAGGTCGTCGATCGACTCGCGGCCGAGCCCGTGGAGGGTCTCGTCGATCCCGGCCCGCAGGATCTCGAGGACGTTGGCGACGCCCGCCTCGCCGTTCGCCGCCAGCCCCCACAGGTAGGCGCGGCCGATCATCGCCGCGCGGGCGCCCAAGGCCAGCGCTTTGACGACGTCGGAGCCGCGGCGTATGCCGCCGTCGATCAGCACCTCGATCTCGCCGCCGACCGCCTCGACCACGCCGGGCAGGTTGCGGATCGTCGCCGGCGTGCCGTCGAGGTTGTTGCCGCCGTGGTTGGAGACGGAGATCGCGTCGCAGCCGATCGCGACCGCGCGCCGCGCGTCGTCGGGGTGGGTCACGCCCTTCAGCATGAACGGGCCGCCCCACGTCTCCCGCAGCCAGGCGAGGTCGTCCCACGACGGCGGCTGGGTCATCATCCACTCCCCGTAGGCGCCGAAGAAGGTGGGTGACTCCCCGCCCTCCGGCCGGAGGTTCGGCGTCGCCAGATCCGGCAGCTCGCCGCTCTTCAGGTAGGACGCGAGCCAGCGCGGTCGCAGCAGCGCCTGCGGCGCCAACGCCGCCATCGCCTTGAAGTCGAGCTTTTCCGGGATCGCCGGACTGCCCCAGTCGCGACGGTGGGCGAAGGTCCAGTCGACGGTCACGATCAGCCCCGCCGCGCCGGCCGCCCGGGCCCGCTCCAGCACCGCTTCGATCCGCTCGCGCGAGCCCAGCCAGTAGGCCTGGAAGAACGTCTTCGGGTTCGCCTCGACCACATGCTCGAGCTCCTTCGAGGCGAACGAGCTGAGCCCCATCGCGGTCCCGGCGCCGGCTGCGGCGCGGGCCACCGCGAGCTCGCCGTGCGGATGCACCGCCTGCACCCCGGTCGGCGAGATCAGCACCGGCAGCGCCACCTCCTGCCCCATCACGGTCGTCGCCAGCTCCCGCGGGCCCGCCTGGCCGGTGGCGATCCTCGGCACGAAGCCGAGCTCGCCGAAGGCGGCGACGTTGTCCGCCAGCGTCGCCCCCGACTCGGCCCCGGCGCGGAGCGCCGCGAACACCGAGGACGGCAGCCGCTTGCGGGCGCGGCGTCGCGCCTCCTCGACCGACTCGAACCACTCGGCGCTGCTGGCCATCTCAGACCTCGGCGGCGGCGCTCGTCGCCCAGAAGTCGGCGAGCGGGTCCTCGTCGCAGGCGCGCGACGGCGGCCGCTTCCGCGAGTGGTCGACCGCGGGCGCCGGGATCAGGATCTCCGCCCCGCGCGCCGCCAGCAGCCCCTCGCCATGGCCGAGGGCGCACTCGGGATCGGGGCCGTCGAGCGGCAGCCCGGTGAAGAACTTTGCCGCCATGCAGCCCCCGCGGCAGGCGTCGTAGTGGCCGCACGATTCGCAGGCGCCGCCGGACTGCGGCCGGCGCAGCTCGGTGAACAGCTCCGAGCTCCGCCACACCCCTTCGAACCCGCGCGGCTCGCGCACGTTGCCCGCGAGGAACTCGTCGTGGATCGCGAACGGGCAGGCGTAGACGTCGCCGACCGGGTCGATCAGGCAGACCACCCGCCCCGCCCCGCACAGGTTCAGGCCAGGGAGCGGCTCCCCGTAGGCGGAAAGGTGGAAAAAGGAGTCCCCGGTCAGCACCTCCTCGCCGTGCTCCAGCAGCCACATATATAGAGAGCGCTGCTGGTCGGCGGTCGGGTGGAGCTCGTCCCAGACGTCGGCGCCGCGCCCCGACGGGCGCAGGCGGGTGATCCGCAGCTGCGCGCCGTAGCGGTCGGCGATCGCCTTGAAGTCGTCGAGCTGGCCGGCGTTGTGGCGAGTGACGACGACCGAGATCTTCGGCTTCTCGAAGCCCGCCGCGGCGAGGCGCTCGAGCGCGCCGAGCGCGGTGTCGAACGAGCCCGGCCCGCGCACCGCGTCGTTGACCGCCGCGGTGGCGCCGTCGATCGAGACCTGGACGTCGACGTAGTCGGAGGCGGCGAGCCGCGCCGCGGCGGCGGCGTCGATGCGGCTGCCGTTGGTCGAGAACTTGACCCCGACGTGGTGCGCGGCGGCGTGGTCGAGCAGCTCCCAGAAGTCCTTGCGCACGGTCGGCTCGCCGCCGCCGATGTTGACGTAGAAGACCTGCATGCGCTCGAGCTCCTCGATCACGCCCTTCGCCTCGGCGGTGGTCAGCTCGCGCGGGTCGCGCCGGCCGCTCGAGGAGAGGCAGTGGACACAGGCGAGGTTGCAGGCGTAGGTCAGCTCCCAGGTGATGCAGATCGGCGCGTCGAGGCCGAGCTCGAACTCCTCGACCAGCCTCATGCCGCGACCTCCTGTGGAGACTTTCCGTCTCCATGCGACGGGAAGGCTCCACGCTCGGCGGGGACGATCATCCCCGACTCGGCCAGCGTCGCCAGCGCCCGCCGGTATCCCGGCAGCTGGTCCTCCTCGACCCCGGCGACGCGACAGGCGGAGACCGGGTCGGGCGCCGCCTCCAGGCCCTGGACCACGTCCAGCAACCGCCGGCTCTTCAGGAACGAGAGCCGGCGGTTGCCGAAGTGGTAGGCGAGGGCACCGAACCGCTCCGGCCGCAGGGCGACCTGGGGGTGGAGCCGCCAGCGGCCGCTGAGCTCGATCTCGGCGCTCATCTCTTCTCGCCTGGGACGGCGCCTAGTAGACGCCGCACATACCGTCGATCGAGACGTCCTCGACCAACAGATCGGCCTCGACCAGCTCCTCGGCGGTCGCTTCGACGACCTCCGGAGCGGGAGTGGGATCGGGCTTCGGCTGCGACATGAGAACCTCCCTGGTTCTTGATTCGACGGCGACGCGCCTGAGATTATCGCACCGAGTGTCAAAATGTCCACCACCACTCCCACAGGCCCCGGACGACCGCCCAGCACCACGCGCGAGGAGATCGAAGCGGTGGCGCTCGAGCTCTTCGCCCGGGACGGCTTCGAAGCGACCTCGGTGGAGGAGATCGCCGCCGCGGTGGGGGTCGGCCGCCGCACCCTCTTCCGTTACTTCGAGTCGAAGAACGACATCGCCTGGGGCGACTTCGACTGGGTCATGGACCGCCTGCGGATCAGCCTCGCCGAGGCCGGCGAGGAGGCGCTGATGGACGCGCTGCGCCACGGGGTGGTCGAGTCCAACAGCTACGAGGCCGACCAGCTCCCCGGCCTGCGCATCCGGATGACGCTGATCACCGGCACCCCGGCCCTGCAGGCCCACTCGACGCTCCGCTACGCCGAGTGGCGCGCGGTCGTCGCCGAGTGGGCGGCGGGCCGACTCGGGTGCGCGCCGGACGACCTCGTGCCGCAGGCGATCGCCTACGCCGCCCTGGGGACCGCGATGGCCGCCTTCGGCCGCTGGGTCTCCCACCCCGAGGAAGACCTGTCGGAGCTCCTCGACCGCGGCTTCCGCGCGCTCGCCGCGGGCTTCGACCCGCCGTCGGGACGATGAGCGCCGCGCCGCGCCGCTTCGAGCTCGACCCCTCGGTGCACAGATGGGACGGCGGGCGCCTGCTGGTCGGCGGCACGCCGCCGCGGCTGGTCCGGCTGAGCGAGGCCGGCGCGGCGGCGCTCGACGCGGTCCTCGCCGGCGATCCCGGCGGCGGCGAAGCCGAGGCGTTGGTGAGACGGCTGGAGCGCCATGGCCTGCTCCATCCGCTGCCCGACCCGGGGGCCGCCGAGCCCGAGGTGACGACCGTCGTCCCCGTCCTCGACGGCGGCGAGCCGCTCGGCCGGCTGGTCCGCACGCTGGCCGCCGAAGGGCCGGTGATCGTCGTCGACGACGGCTCGGGCGACGGCTCGGGCGCCCGCGCGGCGGCGGCAGGAGCGCGGGTGATCGCCAACACCGGCCGGCGCGGGCCGGCCGGGGCGCGCAACACCGGGCTGCGCGCCGCCCGCACCGAGATCGTCGCCTTCCTCGACGCCGACTGCACGGTCGCGCCCGGGTGGCGGGCCGGGCTCGCGGCCCTGCTCGTCGCCGACCCGGAACTGGCGCTGATCGCGCCACGGGTGCGCAGCGCGCCCGGTGGTTCGGCGCTCGCCCGCTATGAGGAGCGCGCCTCCCCCCTCGACCTCGGCCCGCACCCGAGCCTGGTCGGGACCGACCGCCGCATCGCCTACCTGCCGAGCGCCGCCCTGCTCGGCCGGCGCGACGCCCTGCTCGCGGTCGACGGCTTCGACGAGTTCCTGCGCTACGGCGAGGACGTCGACCTCGTCTGGCGACTCCTCGTCGCCGGCCGGCTGGCCCGTTATGCGCCCGCCCGCGAGGTCAGCCACGAACCGCGGCCGACGCCGGCCTCGATGGCCCGCCAGCGCGCGGGCTATGGCGGCGCGGCGCCCGACCTGGCGCTCCGCCACGGCGACCTAGCCGCGCCGCTGACCGTCGGCCCCCACGCCGCCGCGGTCTGGGCGGCCGTCCTGGCGCTCGGCCCGCTCGCCCTCCCCCCCGCGCTGGCGACCTCCCTGGCCGTGGTCGCGGCCCGCGGCGAAGACCGCGACAGCCGCCTCGCCCTCGCCGACGTCGCCCTCCGCGGCCACGTCACCGCGGCCCGCCATCTGGCCCGCGCCTTGACCCGCGAGTGGCTGCCGCTCGCCCTGCTCGCCGCCGGGCCCTCGCGGCGCGCCCGCCGCCTGCTCCTCGCCGCCTTCCTCGCCGACACGCTGCCGCTCTGCCGGCGCGCGCCGCGTGATGCGCCCGCAACGGCGGCACTCCGCGCGCTCGACCACGCCGCCTACGCGGCCGGGCTCTGGCGGCGCTCGCTCCGACTGCGCACGACCGCGGCGCTGCGCCCGCGAGTGCTCAGTCCCAGTGACCCGAGTCGGGCAGGCCGGTGAGCTTGATCCCGGCGTGGGCCTTGTAGCGGCCGTTGATCGAGATCAGCATCGGCGTCAGCTGCTCGACGATGCGCGCCATCTCGAGCGAGCCGGCGTTGACCGCGCGGAGGCCCGGGATCAGCTCGATCAGCCGCGCCACCTTCGCCTTGTCGGCCTTCTTGTCGCCGCAGACCAGGATGTCCTCGTCGAGCTTGTGATCGAAGTCGGAGAGGGTCGGGGCGCCGACGGTGTGCAGCGCCGAGACGACGGTGACGCCGTCCGGCGCCATCTCCTGGGCCTGCTGACCGGCGGAGCCCTGCCAGACGGCGATCGAGCGGGTCGGTTTGCCCCCGACCGCGGTCGCCAACGGGACGGTGCAGTCGACCAGGATCTGCCCCGGCCTGAGCGCCTCGCGCAGGTTCTTCAGGTTGTCGGCCTGCGCGGCGAACGGGACGGTGAGGAAGACGACCTCCGCCTGCCCGGCGGCATCCGCGTTCTCCATCCCGCGCACGTCGGCCCCGTCCACCTGCTCGCGGATCGCCGCGGCGGCGGCCTCCGCCCGCTCGGCCGAGCGCGAGCCGAGGATCACCGGCATCCCCGCCATCGCCCAACGCGTCGCCAGCCCGGCGCCGAGCGCGCCGGTGCCGCCAAGGATCGGGATCGGCGAGCCGTCGGCCATCAGGCCGCCCATCCTATGCGTGCTGATGATGTCCTTGCGTGTGGTGTTGCCCGACGTGGACCACGGGCCGCCGTGGCCGTCTGAGCAGGAGCGTCTCGGCCGATTCGGTCTGGTTGCCGAACCTGCCGGTGGCCGCCGCTTCGACTTCCAACCGCTGCGCCTTGCCCGCCGACAGGCCCTTGCCCTCGGTCGGCCCCAGCGGCACCCGCACCTTCAGCGGGCCATCGGCTTCGTCGGCGAAGACGGCGCGACCGATCTCGTGCCGTCCCACGGCGGCGCGGGCGGGCTTGAGGGTGACTTCACCGCGACATCCGGAGTCCGATCCCGACCGACAGTCGACGTCGACCGTGACGTACCGGGCACCGGGCCCGAGTTCGAGGCGGGTGACCGCGAGCTGCGGCCCTGAGTCGATGTTGATCGCGACGAAGATCGCGAACAGGATCAGGCCGGCGGCGATGGACAGGACCTGGTTGCGACTGAACCTTTCGATCTTGGTCCCCGTGACCGTCAGTTCCGATCTGTTCAGCTGCGTGATGTAGCGCGCGTGGACCCGATAGCCATAGAAAAGGGATACGCCGAGGAGGAGCCAGGCGATCTCGAGCAGGAGAAGGCAACGGCCGACGTAGATGGTCTGCAACAGCGTCGCGCTGAGGACGATCGTCCCGACCGCCAGCGACAGCAGCAGCCGGGCCAGGTTGACGACGGAGCGCAGCGCCTCCCGCTTCTCCTCGTCGCCACCGATGGCCGGTCGGCTCAGCACGTGAAGGGGAATTCACATTCGATGCGCTGCCTGCGGATCTCCTCGTACACCACTTCAGCCAGAGATAGGTCGACCTCCCGCTCTCCCGCACTTCTCGCCCACTCAGCTGCCAGTTCGAGCCCTTGGTCGATTTTGGCCTTGACGAACCGAGGCTCGAACAGCTCCTCTTCCAAGCCCCTCACCCATTCCCTCTCCGGGACGAGAACCCGCTGGAGGATGAGGCCGACGACGGCTCCATCGACCCTCATCCGGCTTCGGCCGAAGTCTTCCAGGACACCGGTGACGAACGCCGCCCGATCTCGTGGATCGAAGGCGACTGCCCCCCCACCATCTCTAAATTGCGTGCCGCCGCCGCCTGCTGCCCCCAAAACCGAGTCCTCCCGTCGATCTGCCTGCTCAGGTCGCGAGAGTACCAAGATGATGTTCGGCGTTCTGGCCGTGGACAGGGGTGGGCGCCGAGAGGGGGTTGACCTCCCGACGCCCAGGACCGCTCACTGATTCGGACCATCCGGTTTGGGATTCCGGACGATGCTCGGCGTCGAGACTCAGGGAGCGTCGCGATCGCCGATCCTCGGCACATGGGTGGACAGGTGCCGAGCGGTGTCTCTCCGAGCAAGCCCAGGCAGAGGAAATCACATCGCAAGCCTCATGGCAAGGTATCTTTTCTGAAGATAGGGTTGGGCACCTAAGATTCGGGCGGAGGCAGAGGCATCCGAATGTAGACTCGCGTTGCGGGAGGCACTCGGGGCCGGAGGGAGACGGGTGCTGCTTGATCGAACGTGATGACGCGTACGCGACGGTGGCCACCCCGTGGGGCGAGGCCTCCGAGCTGAGACGACGTCGTCTCTATCCAGGTGGCGGCACGCCCCCTGACGAGGTCGCGCGCAATCAACGCGAGCGCTTGTTCGGCGCGATCGTCGCCGTCACCTCCGAGAAGGGCTACGAAGCGGCGACCGTCGCCGACGTGCTGACCCTCAGCGGCGTCTCGCGCAGCGCCTTCTACCGACACTTCGCGAGCAAGTCGGAGTGCCTGGTCGCGGCGGTCTCGGAGCTGCTGGAACCGGCGCTCGAGGCGGCCGGGCCGCGCGATCGGCGAGACGGCTCGGGCGAACCTCGACAGGTCTTCGAGGGCTTCTTCGAGCTGCTGCGCTCGCAACCGGCCGCCGCCCGCGTCTGCTTCGTCGAGCTGCACGCCGCGGGCGAGCCGGGCGAGGAGGCGGCCGACCGCGCCGTCGAGGCCTTGGCCGTCGCGATCGAGCGCGGGTTCGGGGACCTGCCCGGGACCCCGGACCCGGCCCTGACCCGGGTGCTGATCGGCGGCCTGCGCAAGCTCATCCACACCCGCCTCCTGCGCGGCGAGGAGAGCGAGCTCCCGGCCCTCGCGCCGGACCTCTGGCGCTGGGCGCTCGGCGTCGTGTCCCCGCCCGGGCCGGTCGAGGCACCGCGGCGCCAGCGCGGGACCGCCGGCCCCACCTTTCGCGGCTACACCCCCGGCGAACGGATCGCCAGCGCGGTCGCCGAGGTCGTCGCCACGAACGGCTACGGCGGGACCAGCACCGACGCGATCGCGGCCCAGGCCTCGATCTCGCTCAGCACCTTCTACGCCCACTTCTCCGACAAGCAGGACGCCGTCCTCGGGGCGCTCGAGATGAGCGGGGCGCAGATCACGGCGCTGGCCGTCCCGGCCGCCCGCCGCGCCGGCGACTGGCAGGAGGGCGTGCGGGCCCTCTACGAGGCGATCGGCGCCTACTTCGCGGCGGAGCCGGCGATGGCGCAGCTGGCGCTCGCCGGCGTCTACGGCGCCGGGCCCCTCGCCTGCGCGCGGCGCGACCGCGTGATCGACTCGCTGACCGAGATGCTCGCGCCGGGATTCGCCGAGAACCCGGCGGCGCCCGCGATCAGCTCCGAGGCGATCGCGGCGACCGTCTACGCGCTGATGCGCGAGCAGCTGCGCCGCGAGGGCCCGGAGAGCATCGGCGCCGTGGTCCCACTCGCCACCTACATCACCCTGGTCGGGTTCGTCGGGCCCGAGCGGGCACTCGAGGTGGCCAACGGGCGCGCCGGCCGCCGCTGACCCGAAGCGCGTTCGCACTTCTCTTCGCTATCCGACGAAAACTGCGAACGCGAATGTCGTCAGGCGGCCGGCGGCGGGATGCGGAGCTCTTCGTCGGCGGCCTCGGCGCCGAGATAGGGGAAGACCGCCGCGTACATCAGCTGTGGGATCTCCTCCTCCCCCAGTCCCAGTTCGCTTTCGGCGACCGCCTCCTGGAGCCGCGCGAAGAGGACGCCGCCGACACCGAGCGCCGTGGCGCGGCTCGGCGAGTCGGGCCCGCCGGCCTCGGCGCTGCCCTCGTCGATCAGGTCGACGAGGCGGTTGAAGGTCTCGAGGAAGAGCTGCTGCGCGCCCTCCCCCGCGTGCTGCACCTCTACCGCCGCCAGCCGGGCGACCCGCTCGTCGGCGCGCAGGAAGCGGAGCAGCGCGTAGGCCGTGGCGCGCATCCGGTCGCGCCAGCCCGTCTGCCCGGCCACCGCCTCCTGGGCGCGCTCGAAGAATTCGCCGTAGGCCTGGCCGAGCACCGCGGCGAAGCAGGCGTCGAGATCGGCGTAGTGGCGATGGAAGGCGGCCGCGTCCACCCCGGCGCGCTCCAGCACGTCCTCGAGCCGCAGGTCGGCGTAGCCGCGCTCGACGCACAGGTCGAGCAGCGCCTCACGCAGGCGGCGCTCCTCCTCTGCGGTCGTATCCGTCATCAGCCTCCAACCGCGAATCTATTTCACCGACGCCTGCGCGTGCTCCTGACGGCGGCGAGGACGGCACGGCCGCCGCGCCCGGGGTGGCGCATCAGGTGGACCGCGAGGGCGGGCCGGGCGAGCGGGCCGAGCGCACCGTAGACGGCCAGCGAGACCGGCTCCCGCCCCGGTCGCCAGGCCTCCTCGTGGACCAGGTAGAGCGACCCCATCGCCGCCAGGATCAGCTCGTGAAGACGCCCGTCGGGCAACTCGGCGACCCGCCGGCGAGCCCCGGTCGCGATCGTCTGCAGGCGCTCGACCGCGTGCTCGCGGGACTGGTAGCGACGCAGGTGGCTGGCCCCCTCCGGGTCCTCGTCGAGGTCGACCAGGGAGTCGAGGAGCGCGTTGAGGCCGCTGGCCCAGGGGAAGTAGGCGGACTCGACCCGGCAGGCATCCTCCTCCTCGACACCGGGGGTCGCGGCCAGCGCCAGCAGCGCCCCGACGCAGAGCGACGAGGCCGCGGCGGCGGCGATCAGCTCCCACCACTCGAAGCCGGGCTCGAGGCCGACCTCGGCGGCGGTCCGCTCCGACCAGGCGTCGAGCTCCGCCTCGACGGCGGTGAAGCGGAGGGCGTGGTTCAGCGCCTGCGACTCGCGGCAGAGGCGGCCCTGACGCAGCACCACCTCGCGCGCCGCGGGATAGGAGGGCAGGTCGAGCAGCGGCTCCCGGCATGTCCTGATCAACTCCGCCAGATAGCCGCCGTCCTCGCGGGCGGCGGCGAGCGAGTAGTAGTCCTCCTCGTCGGCCTTGGGATCGAGGGCCACCTCGAAGGCGCGATGAAGCTGGAGGCCGTTGGCCAGCGGGTCGGCGCTGGGGCGCTCGGAGACGCCGTCCAGGTAGTCGAGGATCAGCTGGTAGGCGACGAGGCTGCGGGCGACCGACGCGCGATGCTGCGGCGGGGCGAGGACGGCGAGCGCGGCGAGGCCCTCCGAGTTGGACCCCTTGTCGCGGTGGGCTGTGAGCGCGTCGGCGCGCAGGAGGGGATCGGGGATCGCCTCGGCGCGGGCCAGGAGCCGCCGCTGGGCCGACCTGACCACCGGGAAGACGTCGAGCCAATACCGGCGGGCCGCGTCGAGGAAGAGGCGGGCGGAGCCGGCCTGCCCCGATCGGCCGCGGCGGGAGGTGAGGAGGGTCGCGGCCGGGCTCATCCGCTCACCCGGCAGCTGCGTAGGATCGTGGTGGACAGGGTCGGCCGCGGCGAGAACGCGTAGGTGGCGCGGGCGATCGGGACGGCAAGGACGTGGAAGCGCGGCGGCAGCGGACAGCGGGCGCTGAGGTAGCTGTGGCGGACGCCGTGGGACAGGTAGCGGCGCCCGAGCGTGATGCGGAAGGAGCGCAGCCGCGGCCAGCTGCCGAGCGCGGCCGCCACCGGCGCCCGCATCAGCGTCCCGTAGGCGCCGTCGTCGATCCTGTGCAGATAGAAGGGGAGGACGAAGGAGACCGGTGGCGAGGGCGAGTAGGCGTGGACCCAGACCGCCGGCCGCCCATGCGAGCGACCGTTGAAGGCGAGGACGCTCGCCCGCGCGAGCACCGGTTCTTCGGGGTTCAGCGGGATCTCGGCTTCGATCGTGCCATGCCCGACCAGGGCGGCGCCGCAACGGGCGCGCGCCTGGTTCTGGGTCGCGTTGCGAAGCCGCGCCCGCGGGCAGAGCGGCAACCCGGCGGTGTCGAGCCCCCCGTGAACGCCGAAGGCGACTTCGATGCGATCGAGGCGCGGCGGTTCGCCGCCACCGTCGACGCCGACGGTCCCGCTCAGTTCCACCGACACCGGGGCGGGACGGTCGCGGGGCAGGCGGTTCGGGTGGATCGAGCCGTCGAGCGAGACGACGACGCCGTCGCCACCGGTGCGCTCGGCGCCCGCCCTCGCGGCCGCCAGGCAGGCGCAGGCCAGAAGGAGGATCGACGACCCGACGCACGTCCTGCGGATCGTGCGCGGGCTCACTGGAACCTCGACGGCTTGAAGGAGCAGTAGTCGAAGCCGAAGGAGACGACGGCGTTGTTCGCCTTGTTCCCTTCGTGGATGAAGCGGGCCGAGACCCGCTCGAAGCCGGCGACGTCTTCGGCCCGCAGGGTGTCGACCATCTGCCCGAGGTAGATCTCCTCTTTGCCGAGCGCCGCGAACCAGCGCCTGAGGGTGATGCGGTCGGCCGCCGGCCGGGGGACGACCGAGATCGAGCGCACGGTGGAGGAGAAGATGCGCTCGGCCTTGGCGAACTTTCCGGCCGCGACCTTGAGCCGTTCGGCGCGGACATCGGCGCGCACGCCCTTGACCGCCCGTTCGGTCGCGTCGGAACCGGGCCTGCAGATCTGCTCCAGCCGGGCGACGTATTCGGTCCGGGTCGGTTCTTCGGCGGCGCTCGCGACGGCGACCCCCACCGTCACCGCGAGCAGCAGCGCGGCCGCGATCGCCGTCGACCACGCTCCCCTCGGCGAGGCGCTCATCGCGTCGCCTCCACGGTCCGCGGCGTCGAGCCGGCCGGGGTCGGCAGCAGCCGGTCGAGCCAGGCCGGTGTGCTCCAGACCCGGTCGCCGATCAGCAGCATCAGCGCCGGCAAGAGGACGATCCGCACCACGGTCGCGTCGAGCAGGACGGCGACCGTCAGCCCCAGCCCCATCTGGCTCACGGTGGCGACCGGGGCGACGGCGAAGGAGGCGAAGACCGCCGCCATGATCGCGGCGGCGCCGGTGATCACCCCGGCGGTGCGGTCGAGCCCGAAGCGGATCGCGGCGGCGTTGTCGCCGTCGCGCCGGTAGCTCTCGCGCATGCGGGCGAGGAGGAAGACCGCGTAGTCGATCGAGAGGCCGAAGGTGACCCCGAAGATCGCCGCCGCGCCGACCGTGTCGATGTAGGAGTGGCCACCGAGCGGATAGCCGGCCGGGATATGGCAGGCGAGGGTGACGACGCCGATCGCGGCGCCGACCGAGAGCAGGTTCAAGGCGACCGCGAGGGCGGCGAGGAGCGGCGCCCGGAGCAGCGCCATGAGCATCAGGAAGGTGATCAGCACGATCGACCCGATCACCAGCGGCAGGCGGGCCTTCGTCGCCGAGCCGTAGTCGTTGAGGACCGCGGCGCCGCCGCTGACGCCCGCGACATGGCCTGGCCGCGCTTCGATCGAGGCGGCGAGGGCGTCGAGTTCCGAGCCGAGGCGGCGCGACCCAGCCGAGTTGAATCCCGCGTCCGGCACGATCAGATAGCGGGCGGCGGTGCCGCCGCGGTCGAGGTCGATCACCTCGGCGGCGAGCGAGCGCCGGGTCGGGTCGGCGCCGTCGATCGCCGCCATCGCGAGGAAGCCGGATTCGAAGAGCCCCGGCGACACCGCGTGTAGGTGGGCCAGCTTCCCACGCAGCCGGGCCGAGGCGCTCGAGACGCGGCGTTCGGCCTTCTCGAGCCCCTGTTCGAGCGGCTCCGCCCGCGCGGAGCCTTCGGAGAGGCCGCCACTGAGCGCTTCGATGCCGACGGTCAGTTCCCCGAGGCCGACGGCGAGACGTTCGGACGCGGCGTGCAGCGTTTCGAGCCCGCCGCTCAATCGCCGGCCTTCGTCGGCGAGCTGCTCCGAGCCTCCGTGGAGGCGCCGGCCGCCCGAGTACAGCTTCCCCAGGCCGGCGTCGAGCGTCGCCGCCTGTTCGCGCAGCCGCGCGAGTTCTTCGCGATCGGCCGCCAGCACCGAGGCGAGGATGGCGGCCTGGTGGGCCGCGGCGGCGTCGCCGGAGTCGTTCTTGGCCTGCGCTTCCAGGCGCCTGGCGAGCTTGTCGGCGCGCCCCAGGCCCTGGGCGGTGAGGTTGGGCAGCAGGCTGCCGAGGCCGAGCGAGAGGTTGTAGGCGCCGGCGGCGGCGACCTTCTGGCCGTCGGAGAGTTCCTTCGAGCCGGAGGCGAGGCGGCCGAGGGCTTCCGAGGCCTCGCGGCCGCCTTCGTCGGCCCCGGCGAGGCCGCCGGTGATGAGTTCGGCGCCTTCGCCAGCGCGGGTCGAGCCCTCGCTCAGCAGTTCGCTGCCGGCCGACGCTTCGGCGAGGCCGCTGCGGAGCTCGGCGACCGCTTCGGTGACCTCCCGCAGCCGTGGGCCGAGGTGGGCGAGTTGCGCCGACGTGGCCGAGCCACCGGGTTCGAGGTCGGCGGCCAGGGACCGCAGGGGCTGCGCCGCGGAGGCGATCGCGGCCGGGCCGATCACCGTCCTCACCCCGGGCATCCGTCTGATCTGCTCCTGCGTCGCGGCGAGGAAGCCGAGGCCGGAGCGGGTGGTGATCGGGCCGCGTCGCGAGACCACGGTGAGGATGAAGGGGGCCTGCCAGCCGGCGCCGACGGCGGCGGCGATCGCTTCCGAGTCCTTGCGAGCGGAGTTCGAGGAGGAGAGCTCGTCGATGCCCGGCGAGCCGGTGTCGAAGGCGAGCGCGGGCGCCGACAGGATGAGCAGCGGGACGACGATGAGGAGCGCCGCGAACGCCGGCCGCCGCAGGGCCTTCGCGGCGGCGCGGGCGACCCGCGAGCCGCCGCCGAGATGGAGGCGACCGATCCGGCCGGCGTTGATCCGAGGGCCGAGGAGGGTGAGCAGGGCGGGCAGCGCCACCCAGGCGATCAGCACGGCGAGCGCGGTGACCACGGCCAGGGCGGCCGCCAGCGAGACGAGCAGGGTGCCGGGCTGGAAGAAGGCGGAGAGGAAGATCGAGAGGAAGAGGGTGCCGCCGGCGATCGCCGTGGTGCGGCCCGCGCTGCGCCGGGTGAGCGCCGCGGCCCGGGCCGGCGCGCGGCCCGCCGCCAGCTCCTCGCGAAAGCGCGAGACGATCAGCAGCGAGTAGTCGACGCCGAGGGCGAGGCCCATCATCGTGCAGACGACGAGCGAGAGCGCGTCGATCGGCATCAGCGAGGTGAGGAAGACGAGGATGCCGCGGCCGGCGAGCACCGTCATCGCGCCGAAGGCGAGCGGGATCAGCGCGGCGAGGACCGAGCGGAAGACGAGCAGCAGGATGAGCAGCAGAAGCGGCGCGGCCAACAGCTCGGCCCGCTCCGCAGCGGAGAGCGATTCACGCTGCAGGGCGCGCGAGATCGTCGCGTAGCCCGACTGGATCGCTTCCAGCGGCGCGTGCACATGGGCGGCGAGGGTCGCTTCCAGCTGCGGCACCGTTTCCCGCATCGCGTCGGCGAGCGAGCGGTGGAAGTCGAGCAGGAGGAGCGCCTTCGAGCGGGCGCCGGGCGGCGTCCCGGGCGCGGGCGCCGGGAGCTTCCGCGCCGCGGCGGCGTCGTCCCAGGGGGAGATCACCGTGACCCCCGGTTCGCGACGCAGGAGCGCGGCGAGCTTCGGCCCCTGCCGTTCGATTTCCCCGGCCGGGCCGCGAAGCAGGACCACGAACGGCGAGGACTCGCCGAAGTGCCCCTTGGCGAGCTCTTCGCCATGAGCCGACGAGGTACCCCCGATCGCCAGCGAGGTCGGCCGCAGATGCCCCTCGACGCCGAGCCCGATCACGCCGAGGACGGCGACGACCGCGACGGTCACGGCAAGCGTGACGACGGCCCGCTCCTGCTCTTTTCGGCGAGGCCGTCCCCTCATCGTTCCCCTCCCCTCCTTGAGGGGCGATGTAAGCACACGGCGCTACTGAAGGCAAGGAAAGTTTTCTGGGGAATACCTGCCTATCTCGGTTGGGCGAGGCCGGCGACCTACCCGGATCGGGGTCTACTCGAGGAGAGAGACGACGCCGGTGGCGTCCGGCGTCACATGCGGGAGGTCGGCCACCTCGGCAAAACCATCGTCGGCGGAGACCAGAGCGGTCGCGCCCACGTCGAGCGCCGTCGCTGCCAGCACCGCGTCGAAAGCCCCGAGATGTGAGGAACGCTCGAACAACACAAGTCCCCGCTCAAGGTGCTCGCCCGTGACGCGGGTCAGCGGCGAAAGCAATTCAGCGTAGTCGCGGCCGACGGCCGCGGCGTCCATGCGATCCCGGCGACGCGCCCTTACATGGACGAACTCCTGGATCACCTCGACGGTGGTCGTCGCCGCGATGTCACCGGCAGCGATTGCCGCGACCAGTTCGCGGCAGGGTCCGCGGAGGGGATGCTCGGTGCTCTTTGCGTAGACCAGGACCGTCGTGTCGAGGACGATCACGCGCGTCGGGCGCGCAGCTCGTCGAGCTCCGCCTTCAGCTCGGCGATCCCGGCGACCTCCATGTCGGGGGCATCGAGAAGCCTGCGGCCGGCGGCCTCACGGCGGCCGGCGGCAGGGCCGAGCCCGCGGTCGATCGCCTCCCGGACCACGGTTCCCACAGAGACTCCCCGCTCCCGGGCTGCCTCGGTGAGACGAGCGTGACGCTCGTCGTCGATCAACACCTGGAGGCGACGCTCAAGCATGAGCATATATTAGCAGGTAGTCCCCTGACACCGACGACGTCAGCACCCTTGCGTCTGGAGACGGATGCGCTGTCTGCGGCTCATACCGTTGTGGGCACTGAAGCTCGCCGTCGCGGAGCCCCGCTTGCCGCAGAGCGAGCTGCTGTTGACGACGATGCCGCGCCGCCCGCCCGCGAGGTTCAAGACGGCGCTCGAGAGTGGGATGTCAGGTAGGGATTCGAGGCTGACGCCGAGGCGCCCACCGGAGCCGGTCGTCCGGCCCCCGAGCACGAAGCTCAGCCCGCCGGAGTGCAGTTCGGCGCTCAGATCGGGCAGGCCGCGCCGGGCGGGGACGCGCAGATAGACGGGGCCTTCGAGCGGGGCATCGAGAAAAGGGCTTTGGAGGCGAAGCGATCCCAGCCGCGAGCTCCCCGGACACTGCCCTACCGGGGCGTCCCGCGGACACAGCTCGCGGACGTGATGGAGATCGAGGAGCTCACCGGCGGGGAGCGTGAACGACGCGCTCTTCAGCGCCGCACCTTCCGGGTTCGTGCGGAGCGTGGCCCGCACGGCGGGGTGGCCGTTGGCGCCGAGTGCGCCCGAGAACTTGAGGGACAGCTTCGGCCCGAACGCGAGCTTGGCGCATTCACCAACCTGGAACGAGGAGGAGATCGGCGCCGTCTGGCCGAGGCTGGTCGTCGCCGTCCCGGTGATCGCCATCGGTTCGCAGGAGGTCGGGTTGCGGATGAAGCCGGGACGGTCGAGGTCGATGCGGAGCCCACGCAGCTGCAGGGGCACGCCTTCGAGGATCTGCGGCAGCGGATCGGCGCGGGCGCTGATCTGGGCGGTGGCGACATCGACGTCGACCGCGACCCGCTCGACGATCGTGCCGAGGTCGAAGGGCCCCACATGGGCGGGCACGACGATCTCGAGGCTGTACGGCGATCCCTCATATGGACCGCCCAGATACACCCCTCCACCGAGCCGCAGCGGTTCGGGCCCGACCCCTGCTTCCACGCGAGCGCTGCCGACCTCGGTGCCGACCGGGGTCGTGCCCAGATCGGCGACCAGGCCGGGGGGCAGGGTCAGTTCGAAGGAGCCGAAGTGCTGGTCGGTGTCCTTGCGGGAGAGCTTGATCGCCAGCGCGGCATCGCTGCCGGCGCTCAGGTTTTCGGTCCCCGCCTGGAAAGAGGGAGCCGAACCTCGCTGGGCTTCGGGGGGCGGGCACGCGGTGCCCTGGGGACCGGTCGAGATGCTGAAGATGGAACCTCGCGTCACCGGGGCCCCGAATGGCGCGGTCGAGGGAGTGAGGGTTGCTTCGGTCGAGTACTTCCCGCAGCTCGGCGGTGCGACGAGCGGGGCACGAGGACCCCGCGAGAATTCGAGCTCGAGCTTGCCGAACGGAAGCGGCGGCAGTTCAGGGAGGGTGGCCGTCAGCCGACCGTCGCTCGGGTCGGCGTCGAGGCGCCCGGGGATCTTCAGGATCGTGCCGGTGGCCGGGTCTTCGATAACCAGGTAGAAGGCATAGCGGGCACCGTAGGGATTCTCGCCGGGCTCGGCGAGGTAGATCGCACCGCCGAGTTCGTGGTCGACGAGCGGCGTCTGCAGCGTGACCGAGCCGAGCCGAGCAGCCACCGGGCATTCGGCTCCGCTTTCGTCGAAGACGGCGGGCTCCACCCCGGGCGAGCTTTCGAGCCCGATCTGCGCCGCTGAACAGCCACCGAGCCAGGAGCCGGCAGACGGATCGAGGGCGACCCCGCTCGGCAAGACGATCTTGAGTCCTGCCACGGGTGCCGCACCGATCGATTCGGCCCCTTCATGTTGTGCCACTTCGAGATCGACCTTGAGCGAGGTCGGCGCCAGGGCCGCCGCTTCGGTCGCTGCGGAGAACCTCGGTTCGAAGGGGACGTCCTGGCAACCGAGGAGCGCCTGTGGGTCGCCGCCCGAACCACGCGTGACCGCGGTCGCGACAGCGGTGGCCGGCGGCGGGCCGTAGGAGGTCGCGGTGAGAGTCGCGCGCATCGGTTCGGTGCAGGAAGCGGGAAGGGTGAGGAACGGCTCTGGGGTACCGATCGTGCAGGTGCCGTTGCAGGTTCGCTGCGAATCGTGACGCGAATCTGCGGGTACGCCCCAGATTTCCTCTTCGACGTCGACGATCGCCGGTTCATTGGGCAGGGTGATGCCGAGGCGAGACGAATTGCCGGGGCCGCGCAGATCGAGTCGATCGACGAAGGGAATGCCTTCGATCAAGCTGCCGAAGGCGGCGGCTTGGCCAGGTGAGGGCGTCAAGTTATAGGCAGGGACCGTGATCGGTCCGAGGCCGCTGACCACCCCACGCAAGATGCCGATCTGGGTCGCGCCGTCACAATGGCCGCCGTCGAAGTCGACGGGCGGGCACCTGGGGACGGCCGACGAGTTGCCCAACAGGCCCGACGGCAGGTCGATCTGGACCGTGCGGATCACACCGTCGGGTTCGCCCGATTCGAGGCGGTTCACCGCGAGGTGGATGTCGAGCGCGAACGGGTGAGAGGCAGCGGTCGTGTCGATCGTGCCGTCAGCGTTGCGGGCCGCGATGGTGAAGGTGCTTATGCCGAAGGAGGCAAGCGCTGAAGAAGGCGCCCCGAGCAGGCAGAACAGCGCAAGGAACAGCAATTTCGTCTTCGCGTGGCCCATACTCCGTCGGCTCCCCAACTCTCCCTGACCGGCAGACAGAGCGACACCACGATGCGCACACTGATTCTGCCGAACTGGCCCCGACGTCGATGATAGCGCCGAATTGCACCACCATCAGTGTTGAACGTCTCGAGAGGCGCCGAGCCGGATACCGGCCCGGCGCACTCCCTTTTTGCTATCCCGCGCCCTAGGCTTGGAGGCGCAGGAATTCCCCTCCTTCTGCTTCGAGCCGCATGGCGCCGGTGAGGCTTGCCGGGAAGAGGCCCGTCATGAGTTCCCCACCGAATAGTTCGAAGGAGCCCTTGCCGTCCGACACCGTGACAAGCTTCCCTTCTATCGGGTCGCTCGCCCTGAGGCCGCATTTTTTAGCCCCACCGCCGTTTTCCACAACGAACGTGATGATGACGCTCCCGCTCACCGGAGAGAATTTGATCTCTTGAGAGCCTCCTTCGCCTTCGATCGCGACACCCGACAATTCATGCGAGACAACAGGCTGTACGTTGCATATCCGTTCTTTTCCGGCATTCAACACTTTGCATTCATCCAAGGTGATGATGGCATTGCCCTTAGCCGCGCTGCCTCCCACCGGGTTTTCAAGCGAGCCCGTGAACCTGTCGTTCGGGCCTTCGCAGGAGATTTCAGCCTTCGTTCCGAGTGGTTCACTCACAACTTTCAGCGACATTTCGCTACTGGAGACGGTCGCTGATTCACCGGCCGCCAAGTCGCTCCAGCCAAGGTTGTCGTAGTACCACTCCGGAGCGCCAGGTGAGTTCACTGAGGACAGCACGAGAGATTCTTTGGTCGGCGTGACGAAGCCGAAATTACCCACGACAGCAAGTTCGTCTCCCATCAAGGTGAGGCTTGATTCGCTTGAATTAACTTGATACACGCCTTCACCATTCGAGGATTCACCAAGGATGAAGGTGCCCTGAAGAAGATATTCTTTGCCGGCCAAGTTACATTTGCCGCCGGAGCTTTCGATCACCACGGTCGAGGTTCCATAGACGAGATATCGAATGCGATCTTCGCCCGATTTTTCATAAAGTTCGCTTTTGACATATCCGAAGGGGATCGATCGATTTTTCAGCGTGCAATATTTTGCTGCTATGTAGCATTCGCCAAGCGAGAGCGATTCGGTGTTCATGGTTCCGGCACTGCCACCTGATTGGTTCTCGACCGAGCCTGTGCTGGTGACGGTTTCGCATTCCATACTTACCCGCGCTCCCCCCAGTTCCCAGTCAAGCAGGATGGGACTATCGGCCTTGGCGGTGAATGACTGCGGACTGCCGCTAGGCAGATGAGCGGTGGTGGCCCAGTGCTGAGTCGCCGCCATTGCAGGACCAGCGGCTGCCGACAGCGCGAATGCAAGCATCGCGGCAACCAAGGCCCCGACGCTCATAGGTTTCGAAATTACTCTTTTCATGCTATAGGTCTCCTTCTCCCAGAACAGGGAAGTCGATAGTTATTTGGAGACCCAAAGCATCGTTTGAGGTAGCCTCTCCAGAGGGGACCAGATTGGGTTCTGCGGCAGCAGGTGACTACACACTGTGCTTCCCTCGCGTTGGTCAACTACTCAATGGCATTTAATAGCTGACGCTCATCGGCCTTGTTCGCGGCGTTTTCAAACAGGTAAGCCATCTGAACAGCGAGCTCAAGCGGGGCACCACACTTGCTGAGTCGAAACCCGATCCGTTTCTCAACAGTTCGCAGTCGACTATTCACCGTCTTTCGGCTCACTCCGAGTGCTGCGGCCGCGGAGGACAGGTTTCCTTGCGCGGCAAAATATGCGCGCAACGTCTCGCGCAGTACCTCTCCGCGATTTCGCTCGGCCTCCAGCGGCTCCAGATAGAGCCGACGTAGTGAGGTCGAGAGCAGCTCGTCGCCGACGGCAGAGGCAAGCAGGGAAACGTCGGCATAGCGAGCGCCAACCTGCGGCCCACGGATCGCCACCGAGAGCGCCGCCTGCGCCTGTTCGTGGGTGAGCCGCCAGCCGTCCCGCCCCCTGCCCGGCTCGCCGATCCCGATGCGGAGATCATCGGACGGACCGATCGACATCGCCGCGGCGACCGATCGCGGCTCGATCCTCTCCCGCGAGCCCAACCAGACCCAGACGGAGTCGTCCTCGTCGGCGGCGGTCAACCGATAGGCATCGACGGACCCGGCGAGAGCGTCGAGGGCGGCATGGGTGCCTCCACCCCGCAGGACGAGCGCGAGGTGCCAGCGATCGAGGTCGTAGTCGAGCGCCACCGGGTCGACCATCTCGCCGCCGAGGAGGCGGCGGACCAGCCCGGCCCGGCGCGCGTCGGGGGTGGAGGGGCGCTCCGCCGTCTGCTCCTCGACGTATGCCGCACTGATCGTCGCCACGGTCAGATCCGTCCGGGTGGCGAGCGAGCGGAGGGTCGGCCCGATCAGGGCCGGCGGGACGCCCTGCCGCACGGCCTCCCCGGCGACGAAGTCGACCAGCACCGCATGGCCTGCCAGGTAGCGGCGGAGCATCGTCTCCAGGGGCAGCCGTCGTCGTGCGGCGAGGCGGGCCTGGGTGAGGAGGGCCAACGGCACCGGGAGTGGCGAGTCCTCCGAGCGGCCGATCGAGTCGATCGTGTGCCCGATCGCGGCCTCGACGGCGCGACGCAGCCCGTCGCGGTACTCGGCGTCGCCCGGGTCCCCCGCCTCGCCGATCGCCCGCACCCGCGAGAGGACGGCGCGGTCGATCTCCGGCCGACGGGCGCGCAGTGCGGCGAGCAGGGTCCTGCGGCTGTCGTCGGGCGCGATCCTCATCTCCTCAGGTGCCGCGCACCGTCCGCCCCCGAGCGGCGCCGCCCCTATTCCCCCACCGCCGTATAGGAGACCGTCCCCAGTACTTCCCCCGCCTGAAACGAGGAGTCGGGTCTGCCGAGCGGCCTGGCGAAGGCTTCGTCGAAGCCCTGGGCCATGGTCTGGCCCAGCGTCAGCGTCGAGCCCTGTGCGGTGATCGTGCGGGCGGTCGGTTCCGAAGTGAAGGAGCCGACGCCCAAGCCCAGGATCGGACCGGAGGAGACCGGCCCCGGCCCCGAGGAGGCGAGGACCAGCTGGTGTCCGGCGAC
>DATJWW010000036.1:0-26273 GCA_035500835.1 Solirubrobacterales bacterium
TTCGGGTTTGCGGAACGAACTGCGAACGCACCCGGGGGCGTTCGGTTTTCCGCCGGGAACGGTGCCACACTACGAACATATGTTCGTACAGACTGAAGAGAAAGACGCAACAGGGCTTCGCGACGCGGGTGCGGAGGCGAAGCGGATCAAGCCTCGGCCGGTGCGGCTGCGGGTCGTCCACGATGTCGATCGGGAGCGTGAGGCGCAGGCGATCATCCTGCGGCTGGTGCTCACAGAACGGCCCTCGGAACTGCGCACGGTCGCGGTGACGGCGCGGATCGGCGAACCGGCATTGGCGACGCGGGCGATCGACGCCCTGGTCGAGGCCGGGCTGTTGGTCCGGATCGACGAGTACGTCCTGGCGACCGCCGCCGCGGTCCGCTTCGATCGCCTCCGTCGCTGCATGCCCTGACGGTGCGCCTTCTTTAAGCTCCCGGTCATGACGCCGGAGCTGCCGCAGCGGGTCTCGATGCGAGAGGTGGGACCTCGCGACGGCTTCCAGAACGAGCCGGAGACGATCTCGACCGCGGACAAGATCCGCCTGGTCGACATGCTCTCGGCGACCGGCGTGCCGCGCATCGAGGTCTCCTCGTTCGTGCGGGCCGAGGTGATCCCGCAACTCTCCGACGCCGCCGATGTGCTAGCCGGGATCGAGCGCCGGCCCGGCGTCTCCTTCTCGGTCCTGATCCCGAACGAGCGTGGGCTGGAGCGCGCCCTGCCGCTGCGCGACCGCTTCGACGAGGTCAGCGTCTTCCTCTCCGCCTCGGAGTCCCACAACCGTGCCAACGTCAACCGCCGGGTCGCCGAGTCGCTGGCCGGATTGGAGGCCTCGCTCGCCGTGGCCGGCGAGGCCGGGCTCCGCCGTGAGGCCGTGATCGCCACCTCCTTCGGCTGCCCGTATGAGGGCGAGGTCCCCGCCGAGCGCGTCTTCGAGATCGCCGAGCGCCTGATCGCCGCCGGCTGCGACGAGATCGCCTTCGGCGACACCACCGGGATGGCGAACCCGCGCCAGGTCCGCGACTTCTTCGCCGCCGCGCGCGAGCGCCTCACCGGGGTCGAGCTGACCGCCCACTTCCACAACACCCGCGGCCAGGGGCTGGCCAACGTGCTCGCCGCGCTGGAGGAGGGGATCAGCTCCTTCGAGGCGAGCTTCGGGGAGCTCGGCGGCTGCCCGTTCCCGCCCGGCGCGACCGGCAACGTCTCCTCCGAGGATGTCGTCTCGATGCTGCACGAGATGGGGATCGAGACCGGGATCGACCTCGCCGCCCTCCTCGCCGCCTCGCGCGCCGTGCAGGAGGTGCTGGGCCGGCCGCTCGGCGCCCACGTGCTGCATGCCGGGCCGGTCGACTGGTCAGCCGGCCAGTCCCACTAGGCTGCGCGCATGACCGAGTTCGGAGAGGCGGTCGCCGCGGCGCTGGCCGGCGGCCCGGAGCGCCACCGCGAGAAGACCGCCGAGCAGGGCAAGCTGCCGGTGCGCGAGCGCGTCGCCCGCCTCGTCGACCCCGGCTCCTTCGCCGAGGAGGGGCTGCTCGCCAACTGGGAGCAGG
The DNA here is from genome assembly GCA_035500835.1 of Solirubrobacterales bacterium. GTDB lineage: Bacteria > Actinomycetota > Thermoleophilia > Solirubrobacterales > 70-9 > VAYN01. The sequence continues at coordinate 1,548 of DATJWW010000036.1, forward strand.
ACGGCCTCGGTGCCGACGGCGTCCTCACCGGTCTGGCGCGGATCGATTCGCGGCCGGTCGCGCTGATGGCCAACGACCCGACCGTGAAGGCCGGCTCCTGGGGGCCGAAGACGGTCGAGAAGATCCTCCGCATCCAGGAGCGGGCGCTGAAGCTGCAGGTCCCGCTCGTCTACGTCGTCGACTCGGCCGGGGCGCGGATCACCGAGCAGGTGCAGATGTTCCCCGGCCGGCGCGGTGCGGGGCGCATCTTCCACAACGAGGTGCGGCTATCGGGCCAGGTGCCGCAGGTCTGCCTGCTGCTCGGGCCGAGCGCCGCGGGCGGCGCCTACATCCCCGCCTTCTGCGACGTCGTGATCATGCGCGACGGCAACGCCTCGATGTACCTGGGGTCGCCGCGGATGGCCGAGATGGTGATCGGTGAGAAGGTGACGCTGGAGGAGATGGGCGGGGCGCGGATGCACACCGGTGTCTCCGGCTGCGGCCACTTCCTGGTGAAGTCCGACGAGGAGGCGATCGACCTCGCCCGCCGCTACCTCTCCTTCATGCCGCGCAACTGGCGCGAGGAGCCGCCGCCCGCGCCGCCCGCCGAGCCTGCCTCGACGACGCCGATCGCCGCGATCGTCCCCGCCGAGGAGACGCTCCCCTTCGACATGCGCCACGTGCTCGACTCGCTGCTCGACGCCGAGTCCTTTCTCGAGGTCCACAAACGCTGGGCGAAAGAGCTGATCGTCGGCTACGGGCGGCTCGACGGCCGCGTGGTCGGCGTCGTCGCCAACCAGCCGCGCCAGAAAGGCGGCGTCCTCTTCGTCGACTCGGCCGACAAGGCCGCCCGCTTCATCCAGACCTGCAACGCCTTCAACGTGCCGCTGCTCTTCCTCGCCGACGTGCCGGGGTTCATGATCGGCACCGCGGTCGAGCGCCAGGGGATCATCCGCCACGGCGCGAAGATGATCAGCGCGGTGAGCGAAGCGACGGTGCCGAAGATCTCGGTGATCGTGCGCAAGGCCTACGGGGCGGGGCTCTACGCGATGGCCGGCCCGGCCTTCGAGCCCGACTGTTGCATCGCCCTGCCCGGCGCCTCGATCGCCGTGATGGGACCGGAGGCCGCCGTCAACGCCGTCTTCTTCAACCAGATCCAGGCGATCGAGGACGAGGCCGAGCGCGCCGCGTTCGTCGCCGAGCGGCGCGAGGAGTACGCCGCCGACATCGACCTCCTGCACCTTGCCTCGGAGCTGGTCATCGACGCGATCGTCGAGCCGGGGGAGCTGCGCGAGGACCTGATCCGACGCTTCGCGCTCGCCGCCGACGGCCGTCGGGAATTCGCGACGCGCCGCAATCCCGTCACGCCCGCCTGAGGCCGGCCGCTCTACAGTTCCATCGCTACCCGCGCCGGAGTGGCGGAATTGGCATACGCGATCGACTCAAAATCGATTGCCCTTGCGGGCTTGAGGGTTCGAGTCCCTCCTCCGGCATCCTCCGCAGCTGTTCCTTATGCGCCTATGAGGCGCATAAGGAACAGCCGGCGGGGTCAGGCGGGCTGAGGGGAGGCGCCGGCGCCGGCGCCGTAGTCCTCGCCGCTGCCGATCGGTCGCTCCTCCTCGACGTTCCAGGCCTGGTTGAAGCCGTAGAGGGCGGCGACGATCACCGCCAGCTGGACGATCATCAGGACGATCACCAGCACCCCGACGGTCGACGATGAGAGCGACGCTTCGGTGAAGCCGGTCTTGTCGCGGGCGAACCAGCTGTCGGCGCCGACCGCGCAGAAGATCGCGAGGATCATCGACAGGGCGGCCGCCAGCGGCAGGATGCCGCGTCGCCAGCGCGCCACGAGGAAGGCGAAGAAGGCGTAGAGGATCGCGTAGACCGCGCAGACGATGCCGGTCCCGTCGCCGCCGTCCATCACCGACCAGCCGCCGACCGTGATCACCGCGGAGAGCACCGCCGTCAGCAGCAGAAGCAGGACGATCACCCACTTGGTCGTGACCGAGCCGGGTTTCTCCCGATTCGGACGCCACAGCTCATAGCCGGGTCTCACCTCCCCTACAGGCACCCGACGATCATAGAATCTGAACTCGACGTGGCATTGGCCGCCGGTTAAGCCCTCCCGAGGGCATCGCGCGGGCGTGGCGGAATTGGAATACGCGCCAGGTTTAGGTCCTGGTGGTCGAAAGACCTTGGAGGTTCGAGTCCTCTCGCCCGCATCGATCTTCGCCGCGTGTGTCCGACCCGGAAGGTCGGATGCTCTCCATTGGTGAGGAAATCTAAGTCGGTCCGGTAGGTTGCCGTCGTTCAGTCACTCTTGCCGATCGTGCGGTCACCCGGCGCAGACGGCTCCGCCCGATCAGAAAGGCCTCATGTCCAGACTAAGGAAGCACCTCTCGTTTGCCAACGTCGTCGCCTTGCTCGCGCTCTTCTTCGCGCTCGGCGGCACCGTCTACGCCGCCTCGGGGAAGATCGACGGCACCCAGATCAAGCCGAAGTCGATCCCCGGCAATCGCCTCAAGGCAAAGGCGGTGGCCGCGGCGCAGATCAAGAACGGCGCGGTCGGGGCGGCGCAGTTGAAGGCGGGGGCGGTCGCCGCCAAGCAGATCAAGTCGGGCTCGATCACCGGAGCGCAGGTCAAGTCCGGGTCGCTCACCGGCACCCAGATCAACCAGAGCACCCTGACCGGGATCAGCGCCGCCAACATCCACACGGTCCAGTACGTGAGCGTCACCGTCGGGCTGGTCAAAGAAGCCTTCGCGGGCACCTCCGGCACCGCTGCCTGTCCTACGGGGATGAAGGCGATCGGCGGTGGCGCGACGACCAGCAGCCCCAGCTACGCCTACATCAACGAATCGTCGGTGAGCGCCGACCGCAACGGCTGGTTCGCGACCGGCTACGCGGGAATCGCGGGCGTGAACATGACCATCACCGCGATCTGCACGCCGGTGGCCGCGCCGGTCGGCTGAGCGGCTGCATCCGACATCCCGGCGCGCCGAGTTGCGTGCCGGGATGTCGGTGCGTCATGTCGCCTGGCGCCGTCGCACACGCGATTTTTCTGATCCTCCTAGGCCGGGATGGGCGGCGCCCGCAGCGGGTTCGAAGGCAGGCGTCGGGTGACGCCGAGGCCGAGCAGGGCGATCACCGCGACGCCGCCGATCGCGATCTTCAGCGCGTCCACCTGCGAGGTCGCGTAGTTGGCTTCCAGCTGGGAGACGATCGGCTCGGGGACGCCTTTCTGCCGCAGTGCGCCCGCCGCCTCTTCGGCGGGGACGAAGGCGAGCCCGTGGCTGGTTTTCTGCGCGACTTCGTGGCGCGGACCGTAGGGGAGGGCGGTGTCGCCTTCGACCCGGTGGTTGAAGGTGGCGGTGAGGACGCTGAGCAGCAGCGAGCCGATCACCGCCGTCCCCAGGGCGCTGCCGAGGTTCTGCGCGGTCCCTTGCAGGGCACCGGTCTCGCTGGTCTTGTCGGGGCCGGCGGAGGCGAGGTTGACGTTCGTCACCTGTGAGGCGATCAGGCCGAGGCCGATCCCGACGACGAGGACCGAGCCGGCGAAGGGGAACGAGTCGAAGGTGCTGTCGATGGTGAGGATCAGGAGGCCCGCGCCGGCGGCGACGAAGAGGAGGCCGAGCTGGATCAGGAGGCGCGGGGCGAGCCGGGTCGAGAGGCGCGAGGCGCCCATCGCGACGAAGAAGACGGCGAGCGACATCGGTAGCAGGTCGATGCCGGTCTGCAGCGGGTCCTTGCCGAGGACGATCTGCAGGTAGAGCGGCATCAGGAAGAAGATGCCGCCGAGGCAGAGGAACATCACCATCATCGTCCCCAGGCCCGCCCGCAGCTGGGCGAGGCGCAGCATCGCCAGGTCGACCAGGGTGTCTTCGCCCCGGGTCGCCACCCGCCGCTCCCAGAGCGCGAAGCAGGCGACGAGGATCAAGCCGGCGACGATCAGGAAGGGGACGACCGACAGCCCGAACGGTTCGATCGCGGTGCCGCCGATCGCCGGCGATTCCTTCGGCTTGATCCAGCCCCAGGTGGAGCTCTGGACGATGCCGAGGACGGCCAGCGCCAGGCCGCCCGCCGAGAGCAGGCCGCCGACCACGTCGAGCCGTGGGCGGTCGCGGCCGAGCGGCGCGTCGCGGATGATCGTCGAGACGCCGAGCAGGCAGACCATGATCACCGCCTCGCCGGCGAAGACGTCGCGCCACGAGCCGACCGTCGCCACCCAGCCGCCGATGATCGGCCCGCAGGCCGCCGCCGCCCCCGCGATGCCGCCGATCGCCCCGAAGGCGATGACCCGGTCGGCGCCCTCGTAGTTGGAGGCGAGCAGCGAGATGATCGCCGGGATCATCAGCGCCGCGCCGACCGCCTCGAGGATCGACCAGCCGAGGATCAGGATGCCCATGTTCGGCGCCAACGAGGTGATCAACGCACCGGCGCCGAAGGTCACCAGCCCGATCCGGAACGCCAGCCGCCTGCCGATGATGTCGCCGAGCTTGCCGCCGACCAACATCAACGCGGCCGTGGTCAGCGTGTAGGTGGCGATCGCCAGCTGCATCGTCGCCACCTTGGTGTCGAGATCTTCGATCACCTTCTGGATCGACACGTTCATCACGGTCGAGTCGAGGACCATGATGAATTGCCCCGAGCAGAGCGCGATCAGCACCGCCCATTTGAAGCGTCCGCTCGCCATGGGCGCGGATCGTAGAAGAGTGAGCGGGGCAGCCAGGACTCGAACCTGGAATCGCCGGTTTTGGAGACCGGTGCCTTAGCCAATTGGGCCACTGCCCCAGAGGGGTCGGATCGTAACGGGGCGGGGGAAAGGGGGCGCCCGCGGCGAAGTCCTCGACGTGCCGGGCACCGATTCGATCCGCCATCCGCTGACCCGCGCCCTGCTGGTGCTGACGCTGACCACCGGCGTGATCGATGCGGCCTCCTATCTGGGGCTGGGGCGGGTGTTCGCCGCCAACATGACCGGCAACATCGTGCTGCTCGGCTTCGGGATCGCGGGCACCGGCGGGCTGCCGGTGGTGGCGCCGCTGGTCTCGCTCGGAGCCTTCCTCACCGGCGCCACGGTCGGTGGGCGGATGGGGGCGAGGCTGCCGGCGCGCGAGGCGCACCTCTCGCGCGCGATGCTGATCGAGGTCGGCGTCACGGCACTCGCCACCGCGATCGCGATCGTCTTCGACATCACCCCGGACCACTTCTCCGGCGACCTGATCATCGCCCTGATCGCCTTCGCGATGGGGGTGCGCAACGCGACCGTGCGGCGACTGAAAATTCCCGACGTGAGCACCACGGTGCTGACGATGACGCTGACCGGGCTGGCCGCCGATTCGCCGCTGGCGGGTGGCGACGGCAAAGGAGGCTGGCGCCGCGGGGTGGCCGTGATCTCGATGTTGGGCGGCGCGATCGCCGGGGCACTCCTCGTCAAGGCCGACCTGGCGCTGGTCCTGCTCGCCGCCTCGGCGCTCGCGCTGGCGACCTGGCTTGTGTTCATGCCGGCCGCGGTCACCGCCGCCGACTAGGCTGCGCGGATGGCGACCTACACCGTCACCTGCCGCGGCAAGCTCGCCCGCGGCGTGATCGCGCAGCTGACCAACGGCGGCGTCTACCTATACGACGAGGAGGAGCGCGGTTCCGGGGGCGACGGGACCAGGCGCCACTTCCTTCAGATCGAGGCGGGCAGCGCCGACGACGCGATCCTCGTCGCCAAGGGGAGGATGGCGGTCGCGGGCGGCTCCGCCCACGACTACCAGGCGACCGAGGGGGTTGCGACCGAGGGGGCCGAGCTCGACTGAGCGCGGCCCCCGGGTCGGTTCAGATCAGCTGCAGTTGACGGGGAAGTCCTGGCCCGCGACGCGGAAGGACTGGCCCGGTTTGGACATGATGAAGGTGTAGGGCTTGGGGAGCTTCAGCTTCCAACCTTCGAATTCATGCATGAGGAGGACGGCACGGCCGGGGGTCCTCGAAGTCGCGCCCCTGCATTCGTAGAGTTCTTCGATGTGTTCGTCGGTGCTGAGGAATTTGCCCAGCGAGCGGACGACCTTGCAGGCTTCCTTCGGCGAGATGCCCTTCGGGTTGATCGCGAGCTGGCCGGTCACCACCGGATGCTGGCACTCGTACTGCTTCGGCTTGGCGGCGTTCGCGGGCGAACCCGAGAGCGCCAGGACGGCAAGGAGCGCGACGGCGGCGAGGGCCGCGGCCGCGACAGCGTTCTTGAGAGAGATGGTGGGAGAGTTCATGCGCGCCACTCTAATTCTCTTTTCCTGATGCACGCTTAAATTCCGCACTGTGCCGAACCGTCTGCGAGCCCGCGAGCTTCTCCATCGGAAAGCCGTCTGGCTGCCGCCGCTGATCATCGGCGTGGTCCTGATCGGGTTGATGACCGCTCTCTACATCGGCTCGGCGGTCGACCCGATCGACCATATGAGCGGTCTGCCGGTCTCGCTCGTGCAGCAAGACGCGGGTGGCGAGGTCGAGGGCAAGGAGGTCGACCTCGGCGTCGAGCTCGAACGAGCGCTGCTCGGCTCGCCTGAAGTCACCGACAAGCTGGCGATCCACGTCGAGTCGATGGCGGCGGCCGAAGACCGGATGGACCGCGGCGCCTCCTACGCGACGCTCGTGATCCCACCCGGCTTCACCGGCGCCGCGCTCCGCCTGGTCGGCGTGCCCGGGACCCACCCGGCCCGGCCCGGGCTGCCGACCGCCCGCCTCCTTACCAACCAGCGTGCAGGCACCGAGGGCACGAGCCTCGCGAGCGGCGTCCTCGATCCGGCGTTGGCGGCGATCTCGCAAGGCTTCGGGCGCAAACTCCTCGTCGTCGGCGGCGCTCGCGCCGGGCCGGCGGCGCGGGCGGCGCTCGCCGACCCGATCAAGGTCGAAGCCGCCCAGTACCGACCGCTGCCACCGAAGGCGGCGCTCGGCATCAGCGCCTTTTACGTCTCGCTGCTGGTGATGATGTGCGGCTTCATCGGCGCGACGATCGTCAACGCCGGGCTCGACGGGGTGCTCGGCTTCGCGCCCACCGAGATCGGCTCGCGCTGGACCTTGGCCCGGCCTGCGTTGATCAGCCGTTGGCAGACGCTTCTCGCCAAATGGGCGATCGCCGCGGTGCTGACCGCGGTCCTCGTCGCGATCGTCCTCCTCGTCGCGATCGGGATCTTCGGCATGGACGCGCCGCAGCCGCTGCTGCTCTGGCTCTACGGTTGGTTCTGCGCGGCGACCGTGGCGGTCGGGACGCTGGCGCTCTTCGCCGTGCTCGGCACGCCGGGACAGCTGGTGGGGCTCCTGGTCTTCGTCTACGTCGGGCTCGCCTCGGCCGGGGGCACGGTACCGATCCAGGCCCTGCCCTCTTTCTTCGCCGCGATCAGCCACATCGACCCGCTGCGCCAGATCCTCGGGGGCGTGCGCTCGATCCTCTACCTCGAAGCGCGCGCCGACGCCGGGCTCGCCGAGGGCGCGATCGCGACCGCGGTCGGGCTTCTCTTCTGGCTCGGCTTCGGCGCCTTCTTCGTCCGCCGCTACGACCGCGCCGGGCGCGACCGCCTAGATCCCGATCTACTCGCCTATGTCCACCAGGCGGCGGACGACTACCGCGACCCGCGGTCGACCTAAGGCCCGGTAGACGGGCCAAAGGACGACCGCAGCGCGGTTCGAGACCGTCGTGGCCGTCCGAGGTGCGTCCCGGGCGTCTCGTGGCGACCCCGGCTGGGTGGGGCCGCCACGAGACGCCCGGGACGTGAGGGGTTCTCAGTGAAGGTCACGAAGGCGTCGGAGAGATGCCGGGGACGTCACCGGTCCTCATGCATCTCCCCTCCGATCCGGAGGGCACTACGCACGGTCGTCGGCGGCCTGACGAGGAAGACGCACGGAACCGTGGACTTACCTGGGTCTTCGTCACAGATCCCAGGCCTTCGTGGAGGAACACGCTCCCCTCTCCCCGGAGCTCTCCGATCCCTCGCCCTCTCCCCGCACCCTCGGCCGTCCCGGCCACGGCCACACCCTGCCGGGGTCGTGGCCGGGACGGCCGCGTCCCTTTCCCCTCCCGGGCGCCAGCTTTCCCTGGTCGCGAACTCGATCGTCAGCGGCCGAACCAGCGGGCGCGACGGTCGGCGCCGAACCGTTCCTTCAGTGCCATCTGCTCCGGCGAGGGCGGGTTGAAGACGCCGGTCCGCTCCGGCCCGGAGAGGAAGTCGATGTCGACGCTGCCGATCCGGCCGCCGCCGAACTCGATGTAGCAGGTGCCCTGGCCGAGGTGGCGCTGCGGCTCGGCACCACCGGCGATCGCCGCGAGGAGGTGCTGGGCGACGATCCGCGCCGCGCCCTCGGCGAAGACGCCGGCCTTCGGCACGCCCGCGGTGGCGACGTCGCCGATCGCATGGACGCCGGGGAACTTCGTCGCCAGCGTCGCCGGATCGACCGGGACGTAGCCGTCCTCGGAGATCCCGCTCTCGATCACGACATCGGGCGCGCGGTGCTTCGGCACGCCGAGGAAGAGGTCGTAGTGGAGCTCGCTCTCGTCGTCGAGGACGGCGACGCTCCGGCCCGGGTCGAGGCTCGTGATCCGCTTCCCGGTGATCAGCTCGATCCCGCGCTCCTCGAACTCGCCGCGCAGCGCGGCCGAGGTCTCCGGCGAAGGCGGCACCGGCGCGCCGAGCGGGATCACGAAGGTGATCTCGCAGGCGTCGCGGACGCCGCGCCTGCGCAGCTCGTCGTCGAGCAGGAGCGCGCACTCGCTCGGCGCCGGCGGGCACTTGAAGGGCGCGCCGCAGACGCCGATCAGCGCCCTGCCCGAGGAGAACGACGGGATCACCTCGGCCAGCTTTTCGGCCCCGGCCACCGAGTAGAACTCGCTGTCGACCTCGGCCATCCCCGGCGTCGCCGCCAGGTCGTAGTCGGCGCCGAGCGCGATCACCAGGTGGTCGGCCTCGTGGACGCCGGCATCGGTGGTCACCCGCTTCGCCTCGGCGTCGATCGCGGTCACCGTCTCGCGCAGCAGCCGCACCCCGGGCTTGACGAAGTCGGCGTAGGGGAGACGCACCGAGTCGCCGCCCGCGCCGCGGAACATCAGGTCGAGCTTCGAATAGCCGAAGACGAACGCATCGCCCTTGTCGATCACGGTCACCTCGGCCGCCTCGCCGAGGGCGTCGGAGAGCTCCGTCGCCAACTCGAGGCCGCCGAACCCCGCGCCGAGGATGAGGATGCGCGCCATGGAAAGGCGATCCTATCCGGACGCTCGCGAGGCGCCCGTTTGGCGACGACCGGCCGTGAAGGCGATCTTGGTCACCGGTGAGGCGGCTCCGTCCGCGCCGATCGCCTTGACCCTGAAGACATGCTTGTCACGCTTCAGGTGGCGATAGACCTTCGGCGAGGTGCAGGGCTGGAACGGGCTGCCATCAAGGCTGCAGACGAAGCTCACTCCAGGTTCGCCGGAGAAGCGGAAGGAGTAGCCGCCGCCGCGATGACCGCGGCCGCGGTGGTGGCCGGGCTTGTGGAGGATCGTCACCTTGCCGATGGCGCGGGGCACGGTTGACCCGGACGGGGCGCCGTCAACGGACCCGCTCGCCGGCGCCGTGCCCGCCGGCGCCGCGACCACGGTGTAGGCGATGCTCTCCTGGGCGGTCAGCCCGTCCGCGCTTTCGGCGATCACGGTGAAAGTGTGCGGACCGGCGGTCGAGGTGTCGATCGGGCCGCCGAAGACATCGACGCCCATGGCGGGCGGCGTCACTTCGCCGCAGCGGATCAGGTACGGCCCCGCGAATCCCTCATCGCATTCGTACCGTGCGGCGACCTCCTGTGCCTGCTGGTAGACGGCGCCTGCGACCGGCGAGGAGATCGTCACGGTCGGTGGCCCGATCACCTTGTATTGCCTGGTCGCCGTCCAGTTTTCGCCGTTGGTCTGGTGAGCGCTCACGGTGAAGGAGTGCACGCCCGGGGTCGAGGTGTCGATCGGTTCTCCCTCGTCGACGGTGCCGAGGCAGCCTTCGACCGGGTCGATGGTTCCCCCTTCTTCGGCTTCGCAACTGAAGTCGGCGCCGACCACCTGGCCGGGCAGATAGAGGGCTTCGCGCGCCGGGGTGTCGATCACCGCGCTCGGTCCCCCCGCGCCGGCGCAGCGCGCCGGAAGGTTGAAGGCCGAGGCGTCCGGTTGCCCGGAGGTGAAGGGTGCCTCGTAGCGCAGCGTTTCACCTGCGTGCTCGAGCGCCACCACCGCGGTGGGTTCGCTCGCGGGCTGGCCCGGCGGCCGTCCGACCCCGACCACGATCGTCCCCTCGGCGGTCGATCCGACCCAGCGTTCGAGCACCTCGCCGCCCGCTTCGAGCGTCCCTTCCTGGACGAAGTTCGTGACCGCCTGGCCCGCTTCGTCGGTCACGTCGGCGGACATCGTCACCCCTGCCGGGATCGCCTCCTCTTCACAGCTGTTGAAGAGCGAGTCGTAGGAGTAGGCCTTCTGTTTGTCGTAGAAGGTGAAGTTCGAGACGGTCTCGCCTTCGCCGTATTCGATGCTGCGCCTTTTCCGCTTGTTGGTGAAGTCGCGAAATTCGGTTCCGGTGCGGGTCTTGCCCCCGCTCGTCAGGCCGATCGCGGCGGTGAAATCCGACGGGCGGTATTCGATCGCCGCCGCCGCGGCGGTCGCCGTGCCCGCCACGACGAGGGCGAGGGCGGCGGCCACGGCCACGAGCCCGGCTCGCACGCGGTGGCCACATGTCCGCATCCCTGTCATTCGAGGCAGAACCTATCCGCTTCAGATCCGCTTGAGGTGTGGAGACCTAGGATGAGGCGATGCCCGCCACGGCTCCGGTCCGCCCCCCCGAGGTCCTGCACCTCTCCCTGGTGCTCGGCGCCGCCCTGCGTGACGCCGACGGCACCCGCCTCGGCCGGGTCGACGACCTGATCGTGCGCCTCGGCGGCGCCGGCTACCCGCCGATCACCGGTTTCCTGGCGACGATCGCCGGGCGCCGCTCCTACGTCCCCGCCGAACGGGTCGCGGCGATGGCGCCGGGATCGGTGACCCTGACCAAGGCGAAACTCGACCTGCGGCCGTTCGCGCGCCGCCCCGACGAGGTCCTGCTCCGCCACGACGTCCTCGACCACCAGCTGATCAACGTCGAGGGCGCCCGCCTGGTCCGCGCCAATGAGGTCGAGCTGGCCCGCCTCGACGGCTGGTGGCGGGTGGTCGGCGTCGACACCGGTGCCCGCGGCGGCCTCCGCCGGCTCCTGCCGAAGGCGCTCGCCGGGCGGATCGGGACCGGGGACTTCGTCGACTGGGCGAGCCTCGAGCCGTTCTCCGGCGAGGTGCCCGCGATGCGGCTGCGGGTCCTCCACCCGAAGCTGGCCAGGCTGCACCCGGCACAGATCGCCGATCTGGTCGAGGCCGCCTCCCACGGCGAGGGCGAGGAGATCATGCGGGCGCTGGGCAGCGACGAGGAGCTCGAGGCCGACGTCTTCGAGGAGCTCGACTCGCGCCACCAGCTCGAGTTCGTCGAGGAGCGCTCCGACGCCGAGGTGGCGGCGCTCCTCTCCCGGATGGCCCCCGACGACGCCGCCGACCTCCTCGCCGAGCTCGTCGACGAGCGCCGCGAGGCGGTGATCGACCTGCTGCCCTCCGGCGCGCGGCGCAAGGTCCGGGCGCTGATGGGCTTCGACCCGGCCGAGGCGGGCGGGCTGATGAGTCCCGACTTCGTCAGCGTCTACCGGCAGGCCTCGGTCGCCGACGCGCTGGAGCGGGTGCGCCGCTCGCGGCTCCCCGACGAGATCCTGGCGACGGTCTGGGTGATGGACGCCCGCCACCGCTTCCTCGGCACCGTCGCCCTGGCGGCGCTCGTCCGCGCCGATCCGGAGGCGGGGGTGGTGGACCTCGAGGTGCAGCACGTCCCCCACCTGCGGCCCGACGCCGACTTCGAGGAGATCGCCCGGCTGATGGCCGACTACAACCTGATCGCCGCTGCGGTGGTCGACGACGAGGAACGGATGATCGGGGTCGTCACCGTCGACGACGTGCTCGAGGTCCTGTTGCCGAAGGGCTGGCGGCGCCGCTTCGGCCTGCTCGGGGAGGACTGACGTGGATGCGCCTCCAAGTACGCGGGCGGCTGCGCTCCCGGCGTAGCCGCGTCATCGTCCTCCTCGGGCTGCTCGGCCCGGGCCTGATCGCCGCCAACGCCGGCAACGACGCCGGCGGGATCGCCACCTACTCCGAAGTCGGGGCCAAGTACGGCTACACGCTGCTCTGGGCGATGGTCCTGATCACCGTCTCGCTGGCGCTGGTGCAGCGCTCGGCGGCGCGGATGGGGACGGTGACCGGCAAGGGCCTCGCCGAGCTGATCCGCGAGCGCTACGGCATCCGGTGGTCGGCCTTCGCCACCCTCTGCGTGCTGGTCGCCAACTTCGGCATCTGCATCTCCGACTTCGTCGGGGTCGGCGCGGCGCTCGGCCTGGCCGGGGTGCCGGCCCAGGTCTCGGTGCCGATCGCCGCGATCGGCATCTGGCTGGTGATCGTCCGCGGCTCCTACCGCAGCGCCGAGCGGGTCTTCATCTGGCTGACGATCCCCTTCTTCGCCTATCCGGTGGCGGCGATCCTCGCCCACCCCGACTGGGGCGAAGTCGGCCACGCCCTGGTCCAGCCCCAGATCCACACCTCCTCGACCTTCCTGCTCCTCTTCGTCGCGATGGCGGGGACGACGATCACCCCCTACATGCAGCTCTACCTGCAGTCGGCGGTGGTCGAGCGCGGGGCGAACCTGGACGACCTCCAGAACGAGTCGCGCGAGGCGGTCGGCGGCGCGATCTTCGCCGACCTGATCGCCGCCTTCATCATCATCGCCACCGGGGCGACGCTCTACGTCTCGGGGATCCACTCGATCGGCTCCGCCGCCGACGCGGCCAAGGCGCTCGAGCCGCTCGCCGGACAGTACGCCGAGCTGCTCTTCGGGATCGGGCTGCTCGGCGCCAGCCTGCTCGCCGCGGCGATTCTGCCGATCGCCACCTCCTATGTCGTCGCCGAGAGCCTCGGCTACGAAAAGGGGATCGGCAGGCGGACCGAGGAGGCACCGGTCTTCGTCGGGCTGATCACGGCGATGATCGTCATCTCGGGGATCGTCGCGATGGTGCCGGGCGTGCCGGTGATCGCGCTGCTGATCGGTGTCCAGGTGGTCAACGGCCTCCTGCTGCCGATCAATCTGTTCTTCGTCTGGCGGCTGGCGCGCGACGAGGAGCTGATGGGGGAGCACCGCAACCGCGGCCCGGTCGACTGGGTGACGGCGTTGACCGTGGCGATCACCTCGACCCTCTCGCTGATCCTGGTCGCGGTGACGGTGCTCGGCCTCTGAGCCGCGATCATCTAGCGTTCCGCCGTGGCCCGGATCAGCCGACTCGAACACGGTGAGGACGCCGGCCGCGGCCGCGCCGCCCGTGCCTCCTCGCCGCGCTCCGCCCACGCCGAGTGGGCGCCCGCCGCCGACCGCGAGGATCCGGTCGCGATCCTCCGCCGCCAGGCCGAGACGCGGGTCGCCGAGCTGCTGCCGATCCGCTACGGGCGGATGGTCGCCTCGCCCTTCGCCTTCTACCGCGGCGCCGCGGCGGTGATGGCCGCCGACCTCGCCGCGACGCCGGACGCCGGCCTCACGGTGCAGCTCTGCGGCGATGCCCACATCTCCAACTTCGGCGGCTTCGCGGCGCCCGACCGGCGGCTCGTCTTCGGCCCCAACGACTTCGACGAGACGCTGCCGGGCCCCTGGGAGTGGGACGTGAAGCGGATGGCGGCGAGCATCGAGATCGCCGCCCGGGAGCTCGACCTCCCCGTCGCCCGGCGACGCGCGATCGTCGCCGGCGCGGTCGCCCAGTACCGCGAGGGGATGCGCGAATTCGCCGCCGAGACGATGCTCGAGGCCTGGTACGAGCGCCTCGACGCCGACGAGCTGACCGTCCGCTTCGGCACCAGGCTCGACGCCGACGGCCGCGAGCTCTTCGACCGCTCCTTCGCCAAGGGACGCCGCAAGGACAGCGCCCGCGCCGCCCGCAAGCTGACCGAGACGGTCGACGGAGAGCTCCGCTTCGCCAGCGCGCCGCCGCTCCTCACGCCGCTGTCGGAGCTGGGCGTGAGCACCGACCCCGACGAGCGCGCCGCCTGGATCCGCGCACTGCTCGACTCCTACGCCGCCGGCCTCCATGCCGACCGCGAGCACCTCTTCCGCTCCTACCGCTTCGTCGACATGGCGCGCAAGGTGGTCGGCGTCGGCAGCGTCGGCACCCGCGCCTGGGTCTTCCTCTTCGTCTCCCACGGGGCCGGCGACCCGCTCGTCCTGCAGGCGAAGGAGGCGGTCGCCTCGGTGCTCGAGCCCCACCTCGGCGCGAGCGAGTACGCGAACCACGGCGAGCGGGTGGTGCGCGGGCAGCGGATGATGCAGGCGGCGACCGACATCTTCCTCAGCTGGGTTCGCAGCACCGGCCTCGACGGCCTCGAGCACGACTTCTACGTGCGCCAGCTCTGGGACTGGAAGGCCTCGGCCGACCTCTCGCGGCTCAGCGAGCGGGGGCTGGTCACTTACACCCGCGCCTGCGCCTGGTCGCTGGCCCGCTCCCACGCCCGCTCCGGCGACCGCGTGGCGCTCGCCGCCTACCTCGGCAAGGGGGGCAGGTTCGACGCCGCGATCGCCGAGTTCGCGGCCCGCTACGCCGACCAGAACGAGCGTGACCACGCCCGCCTGGAAGGGGCGATCGCGGCCGGCGAGCTGGAGGCGACCGAAGGGGTCTGAGCGGCGGCCGAAGTGATGTCGGGACCGTCCGCCGGTTTGGGATAGCTTTCCGATCCCATGGCGAATCGCGGCCACCCCCGGATCGCCCTGGCGCTCGTCGTCATCGGCAGCATCGTCACCTTCGTCGCGATCTTCTCGATCTGGGCCAACCGGCAGGCCCTCAACACCGACAACTGGGTCGACACCAGCGGCAAGCTGCTGCAGAGCAAGGCGGTCGACGAACAGCTCGCCGACTATCTCGGCGAACAGGTCTTCACCGGGGAACTGGCCAAGGAAAAGCTGGAAGAAGTGCTGCCGCCCAGGCTCTCGCCGCTGGCCGGCGTCGTCGCCGGGGGCATCCACCAGCTGGCGCCGAAAGTCGCCGAACGGGCGCTGGAGAACCCGAAGGTGCAGGAACTCTGGGAGGCCGCCAACCGCAAAGCCCACGAACGGCTGCTCGAAGTCCTCGACGGCGGCGGCTCGACGCTCTCCACCGAACATGGCGAGGTCACCCTCGACCTGGCCGCGCTGGTCACCCAGATCAGCTCCGAAATCGGGGTCGGCGGCGGGATCGCCGAAAAGATCCCGCCCGACGCCGGCAAGCTGACGATCCTCAGGTCCGACCAGCTCTCGCTGGCCCAGACCGGCGCCCACGTGGTCCGCGAGCTGCCGATCTTCCTCACCCTGCTGGCGCTCGTCCTTTTCGGCGTCGCCGTCTACATCGCCGGGCCGCGCCGCCGCCGCACCCTCCGCGCGGTCGGCTTCGGCTTCATCGTCGCCGGGCTGCTGGCGTTGATCCTGAGGGGGATGGGCGGCAACGTCCTGGTCGACTCGCTGGTCGCCAACCCGGCCGCCAAGCCTGCCGTCCACGACGTCTGGGACATCGCCACCTCGCTGCTGGTGACGATCGCCGCCTCGGCGCTCACCTTCGGCATCCTCGTCGTGCTTGGCGCCGAGCTCGCGGGGCAGACCAGGCCCGCCGTCTGGCTGCGCGAGAAGGCCGCCCCCTACATCCACGAACAGCGCGCGGCAGCCTACGGCGTCGGGCTGGTCGTCTTCCTGCTGCTGATCTGGCTGGCGCCGGTCGCCGCCTTCCGCAAACCGCTCGGCCTGCTGGTCTTCGCGGTCCTCTTCGCGGTCGGGCTGGAGCTGCTGGTGCGGCAGACTCTGCGCGAGTTCCCCGCGGTCGAGAAACCCGCCGCCGACTGATCTGCCGCGACCTTTCCCGCCGCGGCGGGTTGTGATGGTCGTGAACTATCTCGTCGCCCAGGAAGTCGCGGTCGGTGGCTGGGAAGCCCTCGGCGTGATCGAGGTCGAGAGCTGCGACTGGATCGGTGCGGCGATCGCCCGGCTCGACTGGCGCGCGCTCCCCGGCGTCTTCCGCCTGGTGGAGCTGGACGGCCCCGAGTGGTTCGAGCTCGAGCTCGCCGCCGACGGGGTCGTCGTCGAGCCCTAGTCGGCTTTGTCTTCGCCGCTGATGCGGCTGATCCAGTTGCCCGGCCGGTAGGGCGGCATCAGCAGGACGAGGAAGATCAGGACGCCGGTCGCCCCGGCGTAGGTGAAGAGCTCGGCGACGCCTTCGTTTTCGCCGACCACGTTCTGTCCCATCGCCAGGATCGAGAAGGTGAAGACCGCCAGGCCGAGCGCACAGAGGAGGAAGCTCTTGCGCCGGTTCGGCAGGAACTCCAACCGCACGAGGCTGATCACGACGAGGATGAAGATCAGCGACTCGAGGATGCCGAGGATCGTCCAGGCGGCGTCGATGCCGGGGATCGTGTCGAGGAAGGTGCCGCTGAACTGTTTGGCGATCGGCGGCGGGGCGCCATGCCCGTCGATGATCTTCTCCTTGCCCGCGTAGAAGAAGAGGATGCCGAGCAGCAGGTAGATCCCGGCGAGGACGAGTGCGTAGACGACCCAGTCCTCCCACTTCATCTTCTGGCGCAGGTCCGACACGACGAATCGAACCTAGCACCGGGCAAGATCGCCTGTCCAGACCCTTGGACAGCCACCCCCTAGGCTCGTAAGCATGTGGGTCCAGCGCACGATCCGGCTCGAGCCGCGCCCGCGGGGCATCCACCTGGTCACCGGTGAGGTACTGGGCGCGCTGCCGGAGCTGGACGGGTTCGAGGTGGGGATGCTGCACCTGCTGATCCAGCACACCTCGGCCTCGCTGACGTTGAACGAGAACGCCTCGCCGGAAGTGCGCGCCGACCTCGCCGCCTGGCTCGACCGCGCGGTGCCGGAAGGCGCGCCCTACTGGACGCACACGTTGGAGGGCGACGACGACATGCCCGCCCACGTCAAGGCGGCGCTGATGGGACCGTCCCTGACCCTGCCGTTGCGGGCCGGCCTCCCGGTGCTCGGCACCTGGCAGGGGATCTACCTCTGTGAGCACCGCGACCGGGGCGGCCCGCGCTCGATCGTCGCCACCGCCTGGGGCGAGGCGCGCCGGCGCGCGGCGCCCGACTAGAGCGTCGTCAATCCCACCCCGGTGAGGAAGATCGCGGCGGTGAGCAGGCGGCGGTCGCTGGAGAGGGCCGCCAACGGCAGCAGCCAGGCGACGTACCAGGGGACGAGGAAGCCGGTGGTGAGGAGCAGCGCGACCGTGGCCCAGCCGGCGCCGACGATCCAGTCCATCTCGCCGAGCCAGACCCGGCGGAGGAGCCAGGCGACGACGGTGAGGAAGGCGAGCGTCAGCCCGACGCTCAGTGCCCGCGGCACCGGGTCGACGCCGACCGCGGCGAGCACGAAGCCGACGATGCTGTGGGAGCCGCCTTCGGCCTGGATGCCCTGCAGCGTCGCGGGAAGGTGCAGCGGCCCGGTGCCGAAGAAGGCGAAGGCGAGCGCCGCCACCGCGACGGCGCCCAGCGCCGCGCCCACCGCGAGCCGCCGGCGGGCGTCGCGTTCGCCGCGATGGCGGCCGGCGAGCGCGAAGGGCAGGAGCAGGCCGGCGGTCAGCTTCACCGCGGTCGCGGTGACCAGCAGCGCGCCACCACGGCGCTCGCGCTCCTGCAGCAGCACGTAGAGGCCGGCGGCGAGGATCGCCAGCATCATCAGGTCGTTGTGGCCGCCGCCGACGCCGTAGAGGACGATCACCGGGTTCAGGCCGACCAGCACCGCGGCCCGCACCGGGCTGAGGCCGCGCAGGCTCGCCGCCCGCCAGACGAGCAGGATCAGCACCAGGCTCGAGGCGCAGGCGACCAGCTTGTAGGCGGTGACGTCGGCGGCGATGTCGAGCGGCACGAGCAGATAGCTGAGCGCGGTGAACAGCGGGCCGTAGGCGCTGGGCGTCGCCAGCCACCGGGCGCCGATCAACGAGTGGAGGCCTTCGAGCGGGATCGCGCTCGGGCCGTGCAGGTAGGGGTTGGTGCCGTAGGAGGCGCCCATCCGGCCGTAGGCGGCATAGCTGAAGACGTCGGAGGAGAAGAGGGGCGGCGCAAGCAGGACGATCGCGTGGAGGAGGAGGATCGCGACCAGGACCGTCTTCGGCGAGAGCTTCTCGGCGGCGCGGGTCGCCAGCGCATAGGAGATGAACATCGCGACGAAGGCGGCGATCAGGGCGAAGACGTCGAGATCGAGACCGAGCCCGGCCAGCGGCCCGGCGAGCGAGGCGGGCAGCGGTCGCAGCGAGGTGGGGAGGAGCAGTTCGCTCTGCGTCGCCGAGAGACAGACGAGCAGGCTGGTGAGCAGCAGGCCCGCCAGGCCGATGCGGGCGAGGCGGAGGGAGGGCTCTGGTCCGGGGGCGGTGCTCTCCACCCCCGGACCATCTACCTATCGGCTTAAGCCCAGATGTGAATTATTTGCAGCTTTCCAGCAGTTCTTCGACGACTTCGATGTTCGCTTCGAAGGCGACCGATTCGGCTTCTTCCTGTGACATTTCGCTGAAGCCCTCGCCCAGGCACTTGATCTCAGAGGAGCTGACGCCTTCTTCGCCTTCGAGTTCTTCTTCGAGCGCCGCGGCGAGCGCTTCGCTGTCGTAGCTGGCGAAGCCGAGGAACTGGTTCAGCTTCCACTGGCCTTCTTCTTCGACCAGTTCGAGTTCGACCGTCTGGCCGTTCAGGCCGCTGCCTTCGACTTCGGCATCCGCGGTCGCCTTTTCCCCTTCGACGCTGACGTTCGAGACGCTCACGCCTTCGGCCACCGTTTCCTTTTCTTCGGCTGCTTCTTCACACACTTCCGTCGCTTCTTCGCCGGAGACACCCTTTTCCTGTTCGTTGAACGCCTGCGTCTGCAGTTCGGTGCACTTCGACGGGTCGCTGGTGGTGGCGCTCTTTTCGATCGTTTCTTCGATCGCCGCTTCTTCGCCGCTGCCGGACGAGCTGGACCCACCACCGCCGCAGGCCGCCAGCGCCAGGGCCGAGGCGAGCAGCACCAAGGGGAGGATCAGCAGGGATTTCTTCACGTTTTCCTTTCGAGAGGGCGGCGACGATCGCGCGCCGGAACAGGGGATGGGCCGACCCTAGCCGCTTCTGTGTCGATCGGGCGCCGTATCCGTCTCGGTAGGGTCGGGCCGATGAGCGAGCGGAGCCAGATCGGCGTCACCGGCCTCGCGGTGATGGGGGCGAACCTCGCCCGCAACATCGCCCGCAGCGGTTGGTCGGTGGCCGTCCACAACCGCAGCCCGGAGAAAACCCGCCAGTTCATGGCGGACCACGCGGAGGAGGAGGACTTCACCGGCACCGAGACGAGCGAGGAGTTCGTCGCCGCCCTCGAGCGCCCCCGCAAGATCATCGTGATGGTCAAGGCCGGGGCGCCGGTCGACGCGGTGATCGAGGAGCTGGCGCCGCTGCTCGACGACGGCGACATCCTGATCGACGCCGGCAACTCGCACTTCCCCGACACGAAGCGGCGCACCGCGGAATGCGAGGAGCGCGGCCTGCGCTTCCTCGGGATCGGCGTCAGCGGTGGCGAGGAGGGCGCGCTCCTCGGGCCGAGCATCATGCCCGGCGGCGCCCGCGAGGCCTACGGCGAGGTCGAGGACATCCTCACCGCGATCGCCGCCCAGGTCGACGGTACGCCCTGCTGCACCTATGTCGGGCCGGACGGTGCCGGCCACTACGTGAAGATGGTCCACAACGGCATCGAGTACGCCGACATCCAGCTGATCACCGAGGCCTACGACCTGATGCGGAACGTCGCCGGGCTCGAGGTCGCCGAGATCGCGAGGACCTTCGAGGAGTGGAACGAAGGCGACCTCGAATCGTTCCTGATCGAGATCACCGCGAAGGTCCTCGCCAAGCGGGACCCGCAGGGCGACGGGCCGCTGATCGACAAGATCGTCGACCGCGCCGAGCAGAAAGGGACGGGCCGCTGGACCAGCGAGGACGCGCTCGAGCAGGGCGTGCCGCTGACCGCGATCACGGAGGCGGTCTTCGCCCGCACGCTGTCCTCATTGGGAGAGGAGCGCGCTGCCGCCGCCAAGATCCTGGCCGGGCCGGAGCCCTCGCAGACCGAGGACCGCCGGGAGCTCGTCGACGACATCCAGCAGGCGCTCTACGCGAGCAAGGTGGTCGCCTACGCCCAGGGCTTCCAGCAGATGGAGGCCGCCTCGCGGGCCAACGATTGGGACCTCGACCTGGGGGCGATGGCGACGATCTGGCGCGGCGGCTGCATCATCCGCGCCCGCTTCCTCGACCGCATCAAGGACGCCTACGACGACGGCGAGGTCGTCAACCTGCTGACCGTGCCCTACTTCCGGGACGCGGTCGCCTCCGGGCAGGAGGCGTGGCGGCGGGTGATCGCCGCCGCGGTCGAGCAGGGCGTCGCCGTCCCCGCCTTCACCTCCTCGCTCGCCTACTACGACGGCTATCGCCGCGAGCACGGGCCGGCCGGGCTGATCCAGGGCCTGCGCGACTACTTCGGCGCCCACACCTATCGGCGCACCGACGCCGAGGGCTCCTACCACGTGCGCTGGCCCCAGGACGGCGCCGAGGTCCGCACCGACAGGTAGGAAGCGTGCCCGGCTTCGCGATAGTCCGCGCCGACGATGTCGAGGACCACTACGCGGGGACCGAGGTCCCCGGTGAGTTCCGCCGGCTGACCGAGGCCCTCGGCGCCGAGCAGCTGGCGCTGACGCTGATCCGCGTGCCTGCCCACTCGGACTTCGAGCAGGGGACCGGCCACGTCCACGCCGAGATCGAGGAGCTCTACATCGTCGCCAGGGGGACGATCACCTTCCGCTGCGACGATCACATCGAGAAGGTCACGGCTCCGGCCGTGATCCGCGTCTCGCCGGGCACGGCGCGCTCGCACCGCAACGAGGGCGACGAGCCGGTCGAGATCTGGGCCGTCTCCGTCAAGGGCCATCACGACGCGACCAAGATCGACGATTTCTGGGCGGCGTCCCCGGAGGCGAAGCAGACTCGCTAAATCGCCCAGCTGTTCCTTATGCGCCTATGAGGCGCATAAGGAACAGCTGGGGCGGTGGCCCATCAGGGGACGAGGACGCGTGCCGGCGCTTTCATGTTTCGGCGCTGAGGCGGAACGCGGCGCGGCCGAGCCCCGCCGCCTCGTCGCGCAGCCGCCGATCTGACCACCTCGCGACCGAGATCGTCACCGTCACCCAGCGGTCGCCGCGCACCGCGAGCAGGGTCTGTAGCGACGGGATCCAGTTCGCCCCCGCTTCGTAGGCGGCCTTTTCGCCGACCCCGGGGACGGGATGCGGGACCTTGGCCGGATCGCCGACGCCGAACTGATCGGTCTCGGTCACGCGGTTCTCATACCGCTGGTGGGCGGCGAAGCCGGTGTCGAGATAGACATTGATCGAGATGCCCGGACCTTCGAGGCGGCAGCGCGAGAGCGGTGGGGTGGGGGTCGAGCGGTGCGTCAGCCTCGTCTTCGCCCGGACCTCGACGAACTTCGCCAGGGCCGCGCAGTCGGCGGCGGAGAGGTGCGCCTTCGTCGCCTTTTCCGTCGTGCTTTCGCCTTTGATCCCACGCGAGAGGACAGCGGGCTCCGACGACGTCGACCCACCCGAGCCGCACCCGGCCACCGCGAGTACCACCGCCAGTCCGATGAGACCCCGGAGAACTCTCATGCCCCTCAGGCGGTCAGCTCGGCGGCGCATTCTCGGAGCGCGCCCGTGTGGGTGTCGACGTCGGCCTCGGTCGTCGCCGGGGACATCAGGGCCATCATGTGGAACGGGGTCATCAGCACGCCTCGGTTCAGCATGTAGAGGTGGAGGAGGGCGTTGAGTGGCGGGTCGAAGGCGGCGGCCGCCGCGGCGCCGTCGCGCGGTGGCGCCGGGCTGAACATGTACTCGACCCGACAGCCGAGCCTGGTCGCCTGCCAGGGGAGGCCGAACTCGGCGATCACCTCGTCGCAGCCCGCGGCGAAGCGCTCGCCGAGGCCGATCATCCGCGCGAACGCCCCCTCGGTCAGGACCTCGGCCAGCGTCGCCCGCGCCGCCGCCAGCGAGAGCGCGTTGCCGGCCAGGGTGCCGCCGACGCCGCCGACGTCGGCCGCCTCCCAGACGGTCTTCTCGATCACCGCCGCGGCGACCTCGTCGCTCATCCCGTAGGCGCCGATCGGCACACCGCCCGCGATCGCCTTACCGATCGTCAGCAGGTCCGGCTCGAGGCCCTCGGCCGCCGTGTAGCCGCCCGGGCCGCAGCAGAGCGTGTGGGTCTCGTCGATGATCAGGAGCGTCCCGGCCGCCCGGGTCAGCTCCCGCATCGCCCCGTGGAACCCAGGCTCGGCGAGGACGATGCCGACGTTGGTGAGCGCCGGCTCGGCCAGCACGCAGGCGACGTCGCCGTGGGCGAGCTCGCGCTCGAGCGCCGCCGCGTCGTTCCACTGCACCACGCGCGTCGTCTCCGCGAGCGGCACCGGCGGCCCGACGTTGCCGAGCCGGGCGACCACGTTCCCGTCGCCGTCGAGCTCAGCGAAGGTCTCGTCGACCGACCCGTGGTAGCAGTGGTCGAAGACGAGGATCTTCGGCCGGCCGGTGATCTCCCGGCAGAGCCGGATCGCGAAGCGGTTGGCGTCGGTGGCGGTCAGCGTGAACTGCCAGTGGCGCAGGCCGAAGCGCCGGGTCAGCTCCGCGCCGACCGGTCCGGCGTCCTCGCTCGGCAGCATCGTCGTGATCCCGCGCGCCATCCGCACCCCGGCCGCGGCGACCGTCGGGGCGGGGGAGTGGCCCGCCATCGCGCCCGTGTCGCCGAGACAGAAGTCGACGTAGGTGTTGCCGTCGACGTCGGTGAGCGAGGCGCCCGCGGCGCTCGCGAAGACGACCGGGAAGGCGCCCGCCCAGCGCGTCATCCAGTTCATCGGCACGCCGGAGAGGAGCACCTCCCGGGCGGAGTCGCGGAGCTCTCCTGAGCGGGGGTGGGAGGAGGCGAAGCGGTCGAGCTCTCGCTCGGTCAGCTCGGCTACGGAGGGCACCGCGTCATCCTCGCCGATCGCCGTGCCCGGCGGGAGGGGCGGGTCGCCGGGCGCCGTTGTCTAGTGTGAGGCGATGGCCACCGACCGGATCCTGGACGGCACCGTCGCCCTCGTCACCGGTGCCTCCAGCGGCATCGGCGAGGTGACCGCGAGGCGGCTTGCCGCAGAAGGCGCGACGGTCGCGGTGGCGGCGCGGCGGATCGATCGGCTGGAGCGCCTGGCACGGGAGATCGGCGACGCCGGCGGCCGCGCCCTCGCGATCGAGTCCGACGTCACCGACCGCTCCCAGGCGGAGGCGCTGGTCGAGCGCACCGTCGCCGAGCTCGGTCGCCTCGACACCGTCGTCAACAATGCCGGCGTGATGCTGCTCGGCCCCGCGTTCGACGCGCCGGTCGAGGAGTGGGAGCGGATGGTCGACCTCAACGTCAAAGGCCTCCTCTACGTCGCCAAGGCGGCCCTTCCGCACCTGCTGAGGTTCGCCGACGAAGCGCCGCGGATGGTCACCGACCTGGTCAACATCTCCTCGGTCGCGGGCCGTCGCCCCCGGGCCGGCGCCGCGGTCTACAACGCGACGAAGTTCGGGGTCGGCGCCTTCAGCGATGCCCTCCGCCAGGAGGTGACCAGGCGCCACGTGCGCGTCTCGCTGGTCGAGCCCGGCGCCGTCACCACCGAGCTCTCGAGCCACAACCGCCCCGAGGTACTCGAGCAGCTCAAAGGCCGCTTCGAAGACATGGAACGGCTGGAAGCCGACGACATCGCCGACACGATCTCCTACGTCGTCACCCGGCCGCGCCACATGGCGATCAACGAGATCCTCGTGCGGCCGACCGAGCAGTCCGACTAGCCGTTCGGGCGGCTTCTCAGGCCTTCTTCACATCCGTGCCGACGCGCCGCCGCCCGAGGTCGCGGTCGGCATCGCCAGGAGCTGCTCGGCGCCGCCCACGGTCTCGACCGGCGCCCGCTAGAAATCAGGCATCGCCTCCGATCGCCACCAGCAGATCATCGATGCCATCCGCGAGATCCCGGAGGGCTTCGTCCGCACCTACGGCGACGTCTCACCCGGCGCACCCCGCCTCTCTGCCCGCCTCCTCGCGACCCGGCAGCTCCCCGCCGACCTCCCCTGGTGGCGCGTCGTCCGCGCCGACGGCACCCTGGCGGTGGGCGAGGAGCAGCGCCGACGCCTCTGGGCCGAGGGCGTCCCCTTCAAAGGCTCCCGTGTCGACCTCGACATCGCCCGCATCCCCCACGAACCCTGAGCGTCTGCATTTACCCCTCATATATGAGGGGTAAATGCAGACGCCAAGCGGCGGACGGGAGTCGAACCCGCGTCATCAGCTTGGAAGGCTGAGGCTCTACCATTGAGCTACCGCCGCGCGCCGGGAGGGAGCGTAGCCACCTTCCCTCCGATCCGTCAGAATGCGCGGACCCCGACGGGGAGTGGCGCAGTCTGGTAGCGCACTCGGCTGGGGGCCGAGCGGTCGCAGGTTCAAATCCTGTCTCCCCGATTTCTCGATCACGACCCGACCGCCGCATCTCGGACCAGA
Source organism: Solirubrobacterales bacterium (assembly GCA_035500835.1). Taxonomy (GTDB): domain Bacteria; phylum Actinomycetota; class Thermoleophilia; order Solirubrobacterales; family 70-9; genus VAYN01. The sequence continues at coordinate 26,185 of DATJWW010000036.1, forward strand.
TTTTCGAGGGCAGCGGGAGGCGATTCTCGACAGGGCCGGCCGGTCGACGAGCAGTTGGCAGGAGACGGAGCAGTGGGGCGGGCGGGCGG